>CALEZT010000021.1 GCA_937927975.1 uncultured Phycisphaerales bacterium | reverse complement strand
ACCCAGCGCCGCAACTCTGACCCTGGGGACTCCTCATAGCGCTGTCGTACTAGAGGCCGATGCTGGGGGCGTCTCTATGAATCGCCGGGCCGCGGGACTTGTTCCCGAATCATCTCGCCGACCTTTCGCAGAGTCTGCACGTCGATTTCGCGGAGCCGGCCTGCGTAATCGGGACCGACGTCGAGCGAGAACAGGTTGCCGAACCGGACCGCGCCTCGATAGTCCTCGTAGAGTTTTTCCGCAGGGTGGCACAGACCGTCGTGCTTGGGCAGCGAATAGAACCACATCGCGCCGCCCTCGTGCGGCGGCAGGATCGGATACGTGAACTCCGCAAGCAGATACTGCGGGCTCGGCGCGTCCTTCATGTAGGGCCCCGCGGCCGTCGCGTCGTTCAACGGACCCGGACGACCCAACTCGCCGAGGCGGATGTCCGCCCCTTGCTGATCGCCGTGATTGAAGCCGATGAAGCAGCCGGGCTGAAGCGATTTGCAGAAGGCGACGGTCTCGCTGTGGGCGAGGCCCCCGTCGCCGACGGCATGGTCGAACCAGATGTACTCGATCGGCCCATACTGCGTGAGCAGCTCTTTGAGCTGGGCCTTCTTCATCTCGGGGTTCCGGCCCCCTCCCGCGCGCCCCCCTTGGCCGTCGACCGCGCCGGGCCAGGTCCAGTCGCCCTCGGAGAAATAGAGGGCCAATCGGATGCCGTGCGCGTCGCAGCTTTGTCGCAGTCTCGCGAGCACGTCCAGGCCCAGCGGCGATCGGGTCACCTTGCGGTCGGTGGTCGCGGTGTCCCAGAGGCAGAATCCGTCGTGGTGCTTGGTGAGGAACAGGATGTAGCCCATGCCGGCCTCTTTGGCGGTGCGGGCCCACTGGTCGGTATCGCAACCGGTGGCCCTGAAGAAGCTCACGTCGGTCACTCCCGGCGTCCATTCCTTGCCGGAGAAGGTGCTGAACGACCAGCAGATGAACATGCCCCAGCGGAGCGATTTGAGCTCCTCAACTCTCCTGACCATATCCACCCGTTCGATCCCGGCAGTCAACGGCCAGACAGCAAACGTCACTGCCGCAACGATCCCAAGTGCATTCATGGCAGTCCCTTGTCGATACATCCTGGATGGAATGCGCTGTTCCAACGCACACAAGAGGCGACAACAAACGAATTGTTCGACTCTCAGATCAGAGCGTCCGTCGTCTGCGAAGCCAGCCTGTGATGCCCATGCCGACCGCGCCCAGGAGGACCGCGCCGGGCGCCGGAATGGTCGCGTCTGCGGGAACGACGCCGTATTCGATCATGTCGATCCCCCAGCTTGCGTCGCCACTGGCGTCGAGCCAGACGACCGCGATCCGCGGCATATCGTTGCGAAAGATGCCGTAGAACTCGGCGCTGTCGCCCGAAACCGCGGTCGTTTCGAACGAGATGTTGGCCGTCCCGCCTCCCACGAACGTCACGAATCCGTTCGTGGCGGCCTGATCGATGTCCTGGAACGCCACGTAGTCAACCGGGTTGGCCGAGAAATCCAGCGACAGATAGGCGGCTTCGTTGTGCCAGAGGGCAAAGGTCCCGACCGGGTTGGAGCCGCCGAAACTCCCGCTGCCCGAGCGAACGATGGCCTGATGGCTCGGGCTCGTGTCGGTGATCACCAGGCCCGCGGGAAACAGACCTGGGACGCCCGAGATGTTCTGGCCGTTCGTGAAACCGCTTTCGAAGTCCACGAGATACTGGGGAGACTCAATTCCGATGGCCGTCAGCCAGGCGGACCGCGTGACGGCGTTCTGGCTCGGATTTTCGGAATTGAACAGAGAGAGACCGGCCTGCGTCGGCGCCGCCACCAGCGAGAACAAGCCTACCACGATCAGGACGCGAATTGACGAGCTTCTCACGGCAACACCTCCTTGGTTTGCTGGGGGAAGGACACGAGAGGAACCGCTCTCCACGGTCCTTCTCCGCACTCAATGCCAACCAGGGTATCCCGCCATCGGCAAATGTCAACGGAATTCCGGAGATTCTCTTCCTCTGCCTCTGGTTTTCAGATAGTATCAATGTGGATGCGGCGGGGCAGGGGATTTGCCTAATGGAGGTGGAACATGAAACGACTCGCTCTTCTGGTCATCACTATCCTGGTCTTCGCGTGGAGCGTTCCGACGCCGGTGTACGGATGGGGCTCTGCGACCCATGCCCACGTCATACATCGGACCGTCGGGCAGGGCTCGGCCGACATGCAGGCGATCTACGGCTCCGTCCTGGCGGACGTGTTCAACACGATGGTCGGCGATCCCTACCGGGACCCGTTGTGGACGCTGACCCATTACGACTTCCAGAAACTCGTCGACCAGGCCCAATCGCAGAACGACAAGGCCCTCGCCTATGGATTCGCAAGCCATAACGAATCCTGGGGCGCCGACAAGACGGCCCATATCAGTTCGGCAGGCCTCCCGCCAAGCGGTTACGTCACTCGCAAGAGCGAGGAACTGGCGGCGGTTCTGAGACCTTCGGTACGTCTGTTTCTGCTCGTCAACGGCGTGTCCAACCCCGACGCGGTCCTCGACTCGACGCTGCCCACCGTGACGCACACCGCTATCGAGACGGCCGTTGACCTGCTCCTGTGCTGGAACGAGGACGCCGACCTTGGTCAGCGTCTGGTATTGTCGGCTCAGACCCGCGGCTGGTCCGCTCCCATCTTGCTGTGCAAGGCCTACGCGGCCGACGTCGCCGCGACCGCGGGGATCGCCGAGTCCGCGGCCTCGGCGCTCATCGTCGCTGCTGAGAGCGAGTTCCGAGCGCAAATGGGGGTGTACGGCGCCGCGTTCTGCCAGGAGGATCCGATCGAAGCGTTGGCGCAACAGGGTGCGGAACTGTCCAAGCAGATGCTGGCGGGCGCACAGGGGCTTGTCGTCGATGTCCCGGTGGACCTGATGAAGCAGATCCTGACCGCGGCGGTCGACCTTGTGAAGGGCGACTACGCGACCGAAGTGGCGGCCACGATCACGCAGGTGCAAAGGGAACTGGAGCTCCACGCCGTGGCTGAGCCTGGGCTGTAGGCGATCTCGAGCATGTGTGTTCGGAAGAGGGTTGCGATCTGCCCTCAGACGCGGACCCGCTGCATCGCGGTGCTTGCCGGCTGACCGCCAGGCAGGCGCCCTGCAGGGATACTGTGTTCGCAACATTCCGCAACAGGGGCAGAATCCATGGAATTTCAAAAATGGAAAAATCTTCATTGACGGTATGGACGAAGAACCATATACTTGGGGGATAGATACTTTGGGTGTTGACAATGGATAGGCATGGTATGGTGTGTCCTGTGTACATCGGCATCGCGGGGTGGTCGTATCCGGACTGGGAGGGGATCGTCTACACGGATTCGAAGGCGGATCAACTGGAATACGTCAGCGGGTTCGTGGATTGTATCGAGATCAACAACTCGTTCTACCGCCCGCCGGTCGAGAGAACCACGATGTCGTGGCTCCAGAGGACGGCGAAATGGCCGGAGTTCTTCTTCACGGCCAAGCTGCACCAGAGCTTCACACACGAACGCAAGATCGATCCGACGATTGTGAAGCAGTTCCATGATGGATTTCGCCCCTTGCTGGACAGCGGGAAGTTGAAACACCTGCTGGTGCAGTTCCGATACGATTTCACGGACACTCCGGCAAGCCGGGAGCACTTGGCGAAAGTCGTTCATCACTTCCAGGATGCCTTCCATCTGGTCGTGGAGGTCCGTCATCGATCGTGGGAAAGCCCCGAGTCCCTGGGGTTCCTGCAAGACCTTGGCGTCACCGTGTGCAATCTGGACTATCCGACATCGAGCCAGTCTTTCAACTTGCAGCACTGCACGGTCGGCAAGGCGGGCTACTTTCGCATGCATGGGCGAAATGCGGAGAAATGGTTCAGCAAGGCCGGCCGGGACGAGGTGTACAACTACCTGTACAGCGAGAGAGAACTCACCGCCATCCAAGGGCGACTTGCCGGTCTGGGCAAGGCCCTTGAGTCGCTGACGGTGATTGCGAACAATCATTATCGGGGGGCCGAACTGGCCAATGCCATCGAACTCAAGGCGCTGGTCCGCGGCTGCAAACAACCCGTCCCGGCGGGACTCTTGAAGACGTATCCGCGTTTGGCCGAGATCGCGTTGCCGCCGTAGAGGGTCCGGCCGGCGGTCGCGCCCCATGGGGCGGAATAGACATTCGACAGGGGATCGTGGATTCCGATGGGGATGCTATGCGCATTGCCGCATTGAGTTGCCGCAGCTTCTACAGCCTTTTGAGGGGCTCCGTCTCGGTGCTTCGGTGGGTGCAGCGGGCCGCGGAGTATGGCTATGGAGCGGCGGCCCTGGCCGATGTCAACTCCATGGCCGGGACGGTGGATTTGTGCCGGGCGGCGGAGCAGGCGGGCATTCGGCCCCTCGTCGGCGTGGAGATCTCGACCGACAGGCACAGGGCCATCCTGCTGGCCGAAGACGGCAGAGGCTACGGGAATCTGTGCCGGATCACCACGGCACGAAACCTGACGGCGGACTTCGACCTGATCGAGCAACTGCGCATCGATCATCGAGGGGTGATTTGTATCGGTTCCGACCCGGCCTTGTTGAAGGAGTTGGCAGATCTGCTCCCTCGGAGCCATCTGTTCATGGGTTGCCGTGATCCAGGGGAAGCGGAATCCGCCTTGACGCAGGGTGTCGAGCCGATTGTCTGGGCCAACATGACCTGGCTGGTGAACGAGGATATCGAGACCGCGAAGGTCCTGACGAGGATACGGCAATTGAGCGTCGCCGGTCCGGGGCTTGGGGAAGAGGGGGGCCTTTACACGTTGTGCCGCGTGGAGGAGATCGAGAAGCGGTTTCGGTCCTGTCCCCGCGCGCTGGCGAACGCGGACCGACTCGTCGAACGATGCAGCCTGGCGCTGCTGGGCGGCAAGCCGATTCTTCCCCGGATCGTGCTGAGCCAGGGGACCAACGGAGACCGGGAGCTGTCCAAACTCTGCCATCTCGGCCTTGCCGGGAAGTACAGCCCGGTCCGCCATGCCGTCATCCAGCGGCTGGAGCATGAGCTGGCGACCGTGCAAAAGAACGGGTTCAGCGACTACTTTCTGGTTGTCCACCAGATCATCGATTTCGCCCGGCGCAGCCGGATTCCCGTGGAGGTTCGCGGTTCCGCCGCCGGCTCGCTGATCGCTTACGTGCTGGGCTTCACGCGGGTCTGTCCCATCGAGAATCGGCTCTATTTCGAGCGATTCATGAATCCGGGCCGGACGGATTGTCCCGATATCGACATCGACTTGTGCTGGCGGAGGCGCGATGAAGTGATCCGGTTCTGCTACGAGCACTGGGGTTTCGAGCGGGTCGCCATGGTCTGCAACGTCAACCGCTACCGACTTCGCAGCGCGATTCGCGACGTCGGCCGGGCGCTCGGCCTGGAACCCGTGCAGATCAACCAATTGTCGCGCGAGGGCAAGATCAAAAGGACCTCGCCTCTGTACAGGCTGGCGGAAAAGCTGGTGGACATCCCCCGGCACCTTGGCGTTCATTGCGGCGGGATCGTCGTCACGCCGGGACCTGTGTGCGAGATCGCCCCCCTGGAACGAGCCCACAAAGGCGTCGTTATCATGCAATATGACAAGGATGCCGCAGAGGCGGTCGGCCTGGTGAAGATCGATCTGCTGGGCAACCGCGCCCTCTCGACGGTCAACGAAGCGATACAGGTCATCGACCCCCGCCGCAACGGCAACGGCGTTTTGCGTTTCGATCCGAATGACTCCAAGACCGCGGACATGCTCAGCGCCGGGGACAGTCTCGGGGTATTCCAGAGCGAGTCGCCCGGCATGCGGCAGCTTCTTCGCGGACTGAAGGTCCGCAGCAAGAGAGACCTTGCGATCGCTCTGTCCCTGATTCGGCCGGGACCCGCCTCAGGCGGCATGAAGAACGAGTTCATCGAGCGGCACGTCCACCGCAAGCCTTTTCAGTGCCTGCATCCGCGGATCGCCGGCCTGCTGGGCGACACCTATGGCATCATGCTCTTCCAGGAGGATGTGATGCGGATCGCGGTCGAGGTCGCCGGCTATACCGTCGCCGACGCGGATCGCTTCCGGTCCGAAGTCTCCAAGAAGGTCTCGTCTTCGCGCGTGCAGGCCCAGTACGTGGACTTCGTCCATCGAAGGGCCCAGCAGGCGGGGATCGATCGCCAGACCGCGGAGGCCATCTGGGACGAGGTCTTGCGGTTCGCCGCCTATTCGTACTGTAAGGCCCACGCGACCGTCTATGCCAACATTGCCTGGGAGACCGCATGGCTCAAGGCTCACTACCCCGCGGAGTTCTACTGCTCCCTGTTGAACAATCATCAAGGGATGTATCCGCTGCGGGTGTACGTCTGGGACGCGAAACGACATGGGGTCCCGGTCCGGGGGCCTCATGTGAATCACAGCGAGATGGAATGGAGTCTCCAGTCCGGCGCCATTCGAGCGGGATTGAATCGGGTGAAGGAGCTCGGCGGCGCCACCGCGCGGGCGATCCTCGAACAACGACGGATCCGCAGGTTCCACGACCTGGACGATCTGCGAAGGCGCGTGCGATTCCGCAGGTCCGAACTGGAGAACCTCGTTCACACGGGAGCCTGCGACGGCCTGGGTCCCACGCGACCGGCCATGCTCAGCGGACTGCGATACGCCTTGCCCTCGCACGAACAATCGATGCTGTTCGAGATCTGCCCGGATCGTTCCGTCGCGACCCTGCCCGATTACGACAGGATCGCGAGGCTCCAAGCGGAGATCGAGGTCACGGGAATCCCGTTTGGCCTGCATCCGGCCTCGCTGCTCCCGATGCGCCACGTCCCGGCCAATCGACTGCGCGAGTTCCTCGACAGACGAATCCTCGCGGCCGGCTTTGTCGCCACCGCCCGACGCGCCAGGACCAGCGACAACCGCGTCATGGGTTTCGTCACGCTGGAGGACGCCACGGGACTGATCGAGGTGAGCTTCTTCCCCGACAAGCTCTCGCTCTACAGGACCCTCTGCTCCTGTGGCGGGCCGGTATGGGTGAAGGGACAAGTCAGCGAGCACCTGTCTTCTCTCTCGCTGGACTGCTCCGACGCCGGCCGGTTGGCGTAGGACCCGCCGGCCGGGGCTGCGCGTCGCGGTCCGTCATCTCCCCTGTGCGTCGCCGCGTCGCTGCGTGAGCCTCCGCCCGTGCTCTGTGTCCCCGCCGGGAAATTCAGATACGCATACTCTCCAAACATCGCGGCCGCCGCGCGGTCGTACGCCTTGGCCGCCTCGATCTCGTCCGTGAACTGCCCGATGAAGTGAGTCCTCCCGCCGTGATGGATGCTTGCGATCCACCGTTTCAGCCGCGTGTTCCAACTGACGCCTTTGAACCGCGAGGTCTTCCCGTGGGGCCGACTGTTGTACAGGTTCTGCTGGCTGGTGCAGATCCGCAGGTTGCATCGCCGGTTGTTGAGGCCGTTGTGGTCGATGTGATCGACGACCATGCCCGCGGGCGCGTTCGTGAGAAACCGGTGCAGCACCATGGTCTTGCCGTTCATGTAGGACTGGGCGTAGACCCGATTGCCCGAGGCCGACACGCACCAGTTGAATGCCGCCACCCGCTCGTAATCCGTTGCGTCGATGATGGTGTACTTGCCCTGCGTCAGTGGAATGTGCCGGATACTGCTGTCCTGCGGCTCCGGCGGCGCCGTCCTGAGCACCCGCGGCCCTCTCTTCTGAAAGAGCCGGCAGCACTCCGTCTCCTTCGTGACGCGCATCTGACCGGGCAGCGCGGGGCAGTTGGTGCAGACCAGCAGTTCCCGCGACCCATCCTGCAGCCTCGTCGCGTACCCGCAATTGGCGCAGCAGGGGGAGCGGGCGGAGCCCGCGTCGCTCGTTGTTCGTCCCTCGTCGCTCGCGGGGCAACGACCCTGCGCGTCGGCCAGTGCCTGGGTGACCGCCGCCCGACGAGCTTGGGCCTGATTCTCCGTCTTGCGATCCCGCTTTCTCGCTCTCATGTTCCTGTCCTTTCCATCTGCGGTTTCATGGGTCTTCGGCACGCCCGATAGCAGACGTGTCAGGTCGCCAACAAGGCGGCCGAAGGGTCGCGGCGTGACTACCGCGCCTCTCTACCCTTGCCCGATGTTGCACGAATCTGTCGAAAAATCCGCATTGGCGAGGGGCCCGAAACCAGCGCAACTCCAGGCCGCAAAAGGAATAAAAAAAATTGTGCCCAAGGGGTGTTTTCGGTTTTCAACTGTTGCACGAATTTTGCTATTCCTAGTTGGGTTCAGTAGATTTCGCGCATAACACCAAGCGTAGATGTGGGAATTCTAATATGCAGGTCGCGAGCGGCTCTCACGAACGCTCCAACGCGGCGTCCCGCCGCACCGGGCCACGAATCACCAACCGCAGAGGACGCCAAGGACGCGGAGGGAAGCCGGTTCTTCAACCTCCGACGCTTCACGCTTGGGCATAAATAGGGACTGTCCCTCGGCCCCCCCCTCGGCCCGCTCCGTGAATTCTCCGAGAATTCCTGTAACGCTCGGCGCGAGACCGCGTGAGTACCGGTAAGACAGGGTCGGCAACAGCCGACGACGATTGAACCGGTTTCATGCATAAGGAAAACGACCATGTGGAATGCGAGATGTACAAGAGCGATTGTGGCGGTTCTGCTGCTGGGACCATCCGTGCAGGGGGCACACGATGTCACGAGCCCGCGGGACGCGATTATCGGCGTGCCTAACGATGGGGACTGGCCCAGTCAGGAAAGACCGGCCCTGGCCATCGATGATCACGTGAATACGAAGTACCTCCATTTCAAGGGGGATCGCGTTCCGGATGCCGGCCCCACGGGCTTCAGGGTCACACCGGCGGCCGGACCCACGGTGGTCTCGGGGATGACCTTCGCCACCGCCAACGACTGCGCGGCTCGGGATCCGATTGAGTTCGAGTTGTCGGGCTCCAATGAGGGCATCAACGGACCGTACCGACTGATCATTCGCGGCGAGATCTCCGATTTCAGACAGAAATGGCCTTGGCCCCGCAACACCAAGACCGCGACGCCCATCATGTTCTCGAACAACACGGCCTACAACCATTACCAGGTCGTGTTCCCGGCCATCCGAGATCCCTTCGACGGCTGTGCCAACAGCATGCAGATCGCCGAGGTGGAACTTCTGGCGTTCACCTATAAGGCGACATCGCCGCAGCCGGCCGACGGGGCCATGGTTCGAAGTCCGTTTACGCTGCAGTGGACAGCGGGCGAAACAGCCGCATGGCATGACGTCTATCTCGGCACAGCGCCTGAACTGATAGAGGCAAATCGGATCGTCGTGCGGCAACCGGCCTTTCCTGCGATACATCTGGTGCAAACGGATCTGGTACCCGGGGCGACGTACTACTGGCGCGTGGACCACATCGACGGCGAGGGAAAAGTCTACGTTGGCGACGTGTGGAGCTTCGTCGCCACCCCCAATACGGCGTACTCGCCCAGCCCGCGCGATGGGGATAAGTGGATCGATATCGACACCGCTCTGACCTGGCTCCCCGGGAGGACTGCCACGACGCACGAGGTGTATTTGGGCCTCGACAGGCAGGCCGTAACCAACCGGGATGCAAGTACGTTCGAGGGAAGCCTCAACACGCAGATCGTCCATCCGGATCGCCTGCAGGCCGGGGTCACCTACTACTGGGCGGTCGACGAGTTGGACGAAGACCACCGGTACGAAGGCCTCGTCTGGAGTTTCACCACGTTTGGCGGCGGCGGCGTGAGGGCGGAGTATTTCCCCAATATGACCGTCTCGGGTCTGCCGGCCGTCAAAGACATCGAGGATCAGATCCGCCACTTCTGGGGCACCGGGCCAATCGTCGGCTTGCTTGCCGACGCCGTCTCCGGACGCTGGACCGCCGACCTGGAGATCGCCCTGGCCGACACGTACACATTCATCACGACCAGCGACGACGGCGTTCGACTCTGGCTCGACGGCGAGTTGCTGATCGACAACTGGACAGACCACGGTCCCATGGACGACTACAGCCGGCCCATAAGCCTGTCCCCCGGCGTCTACAGTCTGCGGCTGGAATGGTACGATTTGTGGCAGGGTGCGACGCTTCAACTCTCGTGGCAGACGGCGGCCATGGGGCGGCAGGTCCTCCCGGCCGGTCCCCTCCAGCCGCCGCTGCGGGCTTGCCTGCTCCATCCCGCCAATGGCGATGTGAACGTCCCTCGGGAGATCGTGCTCAGGTGGTTGCCCGGCGAACGGGCCATGACGCACGACATTTACTTCGGCCCGGATGCCCAGACCGTCGCGGCGGCCACGCCGGCCGATACGGAGGTCTACCAGGGCAGTCTCTCCCGGGAAGAAACCACATGGACGCCGGGGTCGCTCGAATGGAGCCGGACCTACTACTGGCGCATTGATGAGATCAATCCGGATGAGCCCGACAGCCTTTGGCGGGGCAAGGTCTATTGCTTCACCACGGCGGCCGAGGGCGCTTCCCCGGGCAGCGCCGCCACGCCGGCGATTCGTCCTCGCCGCTGAAGGGCTCCATCGGTAGCGGCGACAGGCAAGGGAGATACAGGCCTATGAGCGAGGGCCCCTTCATGGGGCCCTCGGGCATTACTGTTGGGGGGGAGTAGGGAATGTCCCTATTGACGAGTTCCCTCCCACGCTTACACGCTCATACGCATCCACGTTTCCAAGCGCCGAAGCCGCCCTTCGTTCTTGACACCCCGCCCCTGCTGCTCCATAATCACACCATCGCCCACCCGCTGCAAGCGACGGGCGACGAAATACGCAGCCCCCGGCCGCAGGCTAGCCCGCAGCGACCCCACGAGGAAGGCGAGGCGTTGTGAGAGGCTCCCATGGCATAAATGGGGACTGTCCCTCGGCCCGTCCCTCGGCCCGCTCGGCCGCCCCGACGAAGCCGGTCCCCGTCCCCAAACGCTTCCACGCTTCCACGGGAGCAAGTCCCTGGCGCCGTCCCGTCATCCCGGCGCAGAGGGCACACGGATACGGCGACAGCGGTAGGGTGGGCTCCGCCCACCATCTTCTCTGATCGCGAAAGACGCGGAAGGAGCGGACCGATCCGGATTCCGCCGAAGCGGCTGGAGTGTATCGCTTTGCGGCCACCAGCGAAACGGGTGCTCCGCACGCCGGACGCACGATCGGAACACTCGCAAGCTAGCGCCCCGCTCGCGTTCCAAGCCGGAGGCCCTAATGCGAAAAACTCCCCCCGCACGACCGTTTCGGACGTGCCTGCCCGCATGCCGAATATCCGCTAAAGCGTAATCGAGGGGCTGACCCTAAGGGGGCTTCGAGGGTCAGGCACTCGTTTACGCTTTAGGCAGTCCGGGCGTTCTCCCGCGGTTTCTCTGTGGGCTCTGTGCCTCTGTGGTGAAATCCGCTGGGAAGGGGGGCGTGGGGTCGCGTCTTGTTTTAGGAATTATTGCGCTGGGGGAGGCGGGCGGGGGCCGCCGTGACAAGCGACCAGGGGAGCGGCGGAGAAAGAGATGGAATACTGGAATGCCGGGAAGAGGCAATCCGAATCACGGGCAAGATGCCTGTGCCACCTATGCCTATTGCGTATAGTCCGGACTTGGGCTATACTGCGAAAGGAAAGGAGCCAGGTTCATGAAGTTCAGCGAACGAATCAAGCCGGTCAGCTATCTGAAGGCCCACACGGCCAGGATCATACGCGAGTTGAGCACACAGCCCGGGACCCTGGTGATTACGCAGGATGGCCAGGCCAAGGCGGTCGTCCAGGATATCGACAGCTATGAGCAGACGCACGAGAGTCTTGCCATGCTCAAGCTGCTGGCCCAAAGCCAGCAGAGCATCGAGGGCGGCAGGCATAAGCCCATCAAGAAGGCATTTGCAGACCTCACCGGACGGACGAAGAAGCTGCCATGAAATACCAGGTGCTCGTAGTTGCGGAGGCCGAGGAGGACCTATTCGACATCTACCGTTATATCCTGAGGGCCGACGGTCGGGGTCGGGCCGACTCCGTTCTGCGGAAGTTGCAGGAGACCTGTCAGAGCCTGGCCGAAATGCCCCGGCGGGGCCACAGCCCGCCTGAACTGGAACGCGTCGGTGTGCGGGGTCACTGAGAGGTTCATTTCAAGCCTTACAGGATTGTCTACGAAATCACGGGACGGAAGGTTTTCGTCCATTGTGTTCTCGACGGGCGGCGGGCTGTGCACGAGGTCTTGGAACGTCGTCTGCTGCGAGAGTCCTGAACTCGATGTCTCGAACGAGGAATGAACAAAGCCGACAAACGCCGACATCTGAGGCCTTGCCTTGCCCGGAGTGCGGGGAGGTTCAGATGGTTCGGGTCGTGGAGACCGTCCAGCTCGCCGACGGGCTGACGGTCAAAAAGCTCGCGCACTGCAAGTGCGGCTCCTGCGGCTCGCGTTTCTTCGACGATGACGCCATGCACAGCATTCAGGCGGCACGTGATACGGATTCGGATCAATTCATACGCGGGTCTTGTCATCCTGAACGCAGCGCAGCGAAGTGAAGGATCTCGCTCGCGAACGAGAGAAACCTCTCGTCCTGTGCTCAGGTTCCTTCGCGTTGCTCAGGACAGGCTCTTCGGCTGCGCCTCAGGACGACAAATCCGCACCGCGCACGAATCATTCCGAATCCGTATGAGTTGGAGCGTTCGTCGGCCCGAGCCGGCTGATTGCCTCCGGGGCTGGGCTACTTGATTCCCAGGACGTCGGCCATGGAGTACAGGGCGGCGGGTTTGCCTTGGAGCCATTGGGCGGCTCGCAGGGCGCCCCAGACGAAGGTGTCGCGACTGTGGGCGGTGTGGTTGAAGGTGATCGTTTCGCCCAGGGCGCCGTAGATGACGTCGTGGACGCCGGTGATGTCGCCGGCTCGGACGGCGTGCATGCCGATTTCGCCCTTTTTGCGGAGGGCCTCTTTGCCGTGTCGGCCGTGGATGAGGCTGTCGGGGCAGGGGCGGTCGGTGGCTTTGCATATGTTCTGGGCGAGGGTCAGGGCGCTGCCGCTGGGGGCGTCCTTCTTGAAGCGGTGGTGCTTTTCGACGATTTCGATGTCGAAGTCCTGGCCGAGCATGGCGGCGGCCTTGCCCACGAGGTTGAACAGGACGTTCATGCCGACGCTCATATTGGTGCTGTAGACGATGGGGATCGTGCGGGCCGCGGACTTGAGCGACTCCTGCTGGTCGGGTGTAAGTCCTGTTGTTCCAATGACTAAGGAGATTTTGTGGGCGGCGCAGGCCTTGACCGTTTCCTCGGCGGCCTCAGGCATGGAGAAGTCGATGGCGACCTGCGCCCCGGCGGGCCAGGAGCTGGTCAGGGGCACGTTCAGGCGCTCGGCGCCGGCCAGTACTCCGGCGTCTTTGCCTAGGTCGGGGTGGTCGGCCTTATCCACCGCGCCGACGATCTCGAACCGCTTCGACTCGGCGGCCAACGCGACGATCCGACGGCCCATCCGTCCACCTGCTCCCACGACGACCAGTTTCGGTCCCATCTGTTTCTCCTTGATCTGTGTTGCAGCCTGATTCACGGGAGGAATATAGCGATCGGCAGGGCGGTTGGCAAGCCCCCGAACGAGGATCTGGGGGAAATCGTATAGTGCCAGGATTGGCTCGGTTGTCGGGCGATCTTGGGCTTCGTTTACTACATATGGGGTTACAGTTCGGCCTTGAGCCCATTGGGTAGGGGGTGTACTGGGCATTGACTGGTCGGGCGGTGTTTTATGGCCGGGCCGCCGGGAGTGTTGACGGGTTGGTGGACGGGTAATGGCGAAGATCGTGCCGAAAAGGGTAAAATGTACGAAAAAGTTATTGCCAGTAAAGGATTCGGCGATTATCATGGCCTGTTCGATGAATGAACTTATGGCTCCCACAGCAATGTGCCAAGGTTAGAGGTGCAAGAAATGGTGTTCTGCGGATGTGTGAACAGGGCGGCGGCGTGATCATATGAGGTATGGAATCCGCTGCATTCTTGCACAGACGCCGGCTGTGGAATCGATGTTTCTATTTCGATGTCTCGGCGCCAGTGAGGTTGAAGATGAGGTTTGGCTTGTTGGGGTGGTTGAAGGGTCAAACCGCTCTCGGAGGCACCTGATGTAGGCGAAGGGCAGATGACAACCTCAGTCGGCAGAGAATCGAAGTAGGAACCGAAAGGTTTCTCTTTTTTTTTGGTCTTACGGAAATTGGGTCATGAACCAGGAACTACTGCGAATCGTCGATAACATAGCGAGGGACAAGAATATCGACAAGGAGTCGATCTTCGCCGATCTGGAGGAGGCCATGGTCTCGGCAGTTCGCAAACACTTCGGCGAAGCGGAGAGCGAGATCCTCGTGCAGATCGACCGCAGCAGCGGCCGGGTGCTGGCGTTCAAGGACGGCCAGCCGATCGACATCAAACGGCTCGGCCGAATCCCCGCGCAGACGGCCAAGCAGGTCATGATCCAGAAAATCCGGGCCGACGAACGCGAGAGCATCTTCAGCGAATTCGCCCAGCGGAAGGGCCATCTCATCAGCGGGGCGGTCGTTCGGTACGAGGGCGGCACGCTGATCGTGAACCTGGACCACTGGACGGAGGGGTTCATGCCCAAGGGCGAGCAGATCATGGGGCAGACGCACCGCCCGGGCGAGCGAATCCGCTGCCTGATCCTGGACGTGAAGGAGACCGCCAGCCAGGTCAAGATCATCCTCTCGCGGACGCATCCGGACTTCATCCGACGGCTGTTCGAGTCGGAGGTGCCCGAGATCGCCGAGGGGATCATCGAAGTCCGCGCCCTGGCTCGCGAGGCGGGATACCGCAGCAAGGTCGCCGTCACGTCGTTCGACGACAAGGTGGACCCGGTCGGCGCGTGCGTCGGCGTGCGGGGCAGTCGGATCAAGAACATCGTCGACGAGCTCGGGGGAGAGAAGATCGACATCGTGCGATGGAACGAGTCCTCGCAGACCCTCGTGGCCAACGCCCTGATGCCGGCCAAAGTCAGCGAGATCGCGCTGTGCTTCGAGCTGGGTCGGGCCACGGTCGTGGTGGACGAGGATCAATTGAGCCTGGCCATCGGCAAGCACGGTCAGAACGTCCGTCTGGCCGCCAGGCTCACCGGGTGGGACATCGATATCCTGACCCCGGACGAATACAACCAGGGGATCGAGCGGCTCGCGGGCACCATCAAGAGTGTCGAAGGGGCCGACGACGTCATCGTGGACAAGCTGATCGCGCTGGGCATCATCTCGGTGCTCGATCTGGACGACGTCGGAGCGGACCCGCTGGTGGCCGAGTTGAAGCTGGACCGATCGCTCGCCCAGAAGCTGGTTGAGGCGGCGGATCGCGAGGCCAAGGCATTGACCGCGGAAGCGGATCAAAAGCGTTCTCAAAAACAGATGGCCCAACAGGCGAGGGCGTTGGAGACGACGACGCTGCCCGAGGACTTAGAGTAATTCGTGGAGGCTTTTTGGCTACTACAAGAGTGTACATACTAGCGCGAGAACTCGGGGTCAAGAGTTCCTCGATTGTGAAGAAGTGCCAGGATGAGGGCTTGGACGTCCGCAACCACATGGCCACGATCTCCGCGGGGTTGGCCGCCACGATTCGAGAATGGTTCAGCGAGGGGGAGAACGTCACCACCGTGGAGACGGCCGAGAAGGTGGACCTGGCCGAGGTTCGCGTCAGGAGAAAGCCAAGGGCCGAGGGTGTCGGCGTCGGCGTCGAATTGGACGGGGAAGAGGCCGAGGACGAGGCCGCGGACCTGGACGAGTTTCCCGTCGAGACCCAGGTCGAGGAAGAGCTCGAATCCGCTCTGATGGAAGAGTCCGCCGAGCCGGTGGAGGAGACGCTGTCGGTCGAGGTGATGGAGGCTCCGTCCGAGCCGGCCGCCCCGTCCGTTGCGGTCGTTTCCGCCACGCCGGACGTCGCGACGCAGGTCCCGGAACCGACGCCTGCCCCGGTGCAAGAGAAGCCCGCGGAGTCGCCCAGGCCCGTGGTGAGGACCAGAGAGCCCATCGTCGTGGTGCCCGCCGGCCCCATGCTGGAAAAGCCCAGACCTGCGAAGCTCAGCGGTCCGCAGGTGGTTCGCGTCGAGGCGCCCGAGCCGCCGGATCGTCCGCGATCCCGGTTCAGACCCCGCCACGACGCGCCGGTGACCCAGCCTCTGATGTTCAGGAACAAGGAGGCGGGAACGGGGCCCCGACCGCCGGCAACCTCCGAAGCTGCGGACAAGAAGGGCAGCAAGCCGCGACCCACCAAGGATCGCACCCATGGTCGCCGCAAGGAGGAAACGGAAGAGGAGGCCAAGCGGAACAAGCTGCAGAAAAACTGGCGGCAGAGAGACATTGAAGAGCGGCAGGCCCGTTTGACGGCCGCCGGCGGAGAGGGCCTGCGCCTTCGTCCGACCCGGCGAATCGCCGCCAAGGGCGCCAAGGGCGAAGGCGGCGGCGTTCCGACGCGTCCCAAGAGCGTCGTTCTGAGCGAGCCGATCCTGGTGAAGGACCTGGCGGCGGCCCTGGCGCTCAAGGTCACCGACATCATCGGCAGGCTGATGAAGCAGGGGACCATGGCCACCGCCAATCAGTCAATCAGCAACGAAGTGGCCGAACTGGTCGCCCTGGAGTTCGACACCGAGCTGATCGTCGAGCGCAAGGCCACCCTGGAGGAAGAGATCCAGAAGGAGTTCGACCAGCGGGAGCGGGCGAACCTCAAGAGACGCCCCATCGTCGCGGCCATGCTGGGCCACGTCGATCACGGCAAGACGAGCCTGCTGGACCGCATCCGCAAGACCCACGTGGCCGCAGGCGAGGCCGGCGGCATCACGCAGCACACGGGCGCCTACCAGGTGAGCTGGGACAACAAGACCGTGGCGTTCCTGGATACGCCCGGTCACGAGGCGTTCACCGCCATGCGCGCTCGCGGCGCCAACATGACGGACATCGTGGTCCTGGTGGTCGCGGCCGACGACGGGGTCATGCCCCAGACGATCGAAGCGATCGCCCACAGCAAGGCCGCGGGCGTCGCCATCGTCGTGGCGCTGAACAAGATCGACCTGCCGGGCATCGACCTCAATCGCATCTACGCGCAGCTCTCCGAGCACGGCCTGACCCCGACCGAGTGGGGCGGCCAGACCGAAGTGGTCAAGACCAGCGCCACGACCGGCCTGGGCGTGGACGATCTGCTGGAGGCCCTGGACTATGTGGCCGACCTGCTGGAACTCAAGGCCGACGATACGATTCCCGCCACAGGCTGGGTGGTCGAGGCGCGGATGTCGGCGCAGGAAGGCCCTGTGGCGACCGTCCTGATCAAGGAAGGACGCCTGGAGAAGGGCGACATCCTGCTGGCGGGCAAGACCTACGGCCGCGTCCGTCAGATGACCGACAGCGCAGGCAAGAAGGTGAAGTCCGCCACCAGCTCCATGCCGGTGGCGGTGGCGGGCCTCAACGGCGTCCCGCTGGCGGGCGACCGGTTCTATGTCGTGGACGACATCAACAAGGCCAAGGCCGCGGCCGAGGAGAACACGCTGCGGGCCCGTGAGAAATCGCTGGCCGAGCGGACGCAGGTCACGATGGAGAACCTGTTCAGCCAGATCGCGGCCGGCAACGTCAAGGAGCTGAACCTGATCATCCGCGCCGACGTGCAGGGCTCGGTGGACGTGCTGAAGAAGTACCTGTCCGAACTGAGCACCGAAGAGGTGCGTCTGAACATTCTCCAGGCGATGCCCGGCGGCATCACCGAAGGCGACGTGCTGCTGGCCGAGGCGTCCAACGCGATCATCATCGGTTTCAACGTGGTGGCCGACGAACGGGCGCAGCGGACGGCCGAGGCCGAGGGCGTGGACATTCGGTTGTACAACATCATCTACCGCATCACGGACGACCTGAGGAAGTCGATGGCCGGTCTGCTGGAGCCGGAAGAGCAGGAAAAGACGCTGGGTCGGGCCATGGTCCGGGCCACGTTCAAGGTCTCCCGGATCGGCACGGTCGCCGGCTGCTACGTCACCAACGGCGTGGCCGCCAAGGCCGCCAAGGTGCGGCTGATCCGCAACAACATCGTGGTCAGGGACAGCGTCTCCATCGAGTCCCTCAAGCACTTCAAGGACGATGCCCGCGAGGTCAAGGCAGGGTTGGAATGTGGTGTGAAGCTGGCCGGGTTTGACGACATCAAGATGGACGACGTCCTGGAATTTTACGAGATCATCAAGGTCGCCAGAACGCTGGGATCGTAAGGCTGGCGGGGGCCCCGGCCCCCCGGAAAGAAACCCTATGCCGACCCGAAGGCAGGAGAAAGTGGCCCGAGTGATTCGGGAGGTGGTGAGCGACGCGGTCGCCAATCATTTGAACGATCCGCGGATCACCGGCTTCGTGAGCGTCACGCGGGTGGAAGTAATGGCAGATATGCGCAGTGCGGATGTGTATCTGAGCATCTTCGCCTCGAACGAGGCGGGCAAGGACAAGACCTTTGCCGCGATCACGCACGCCCGGACGAGAATTCAATCGTTCCTGGCGGAGGCGTTGGAGAGCAAGTTCTGTCCCGTGCTGCGTTTTCATGTGGATGAGCAGTTTCGCAAGACCCTGGATGTGATGAGGTTGATCGATGAGGTGTCCGGCGAACGTCGCAGGAAGGAACAGGCCGAGGAGCCGCCGCAGGAGGAAGAGTCATGACCTGCCGCTCCCGACGCCGTTCCGACCGACGTTCGGCGACCCCGCCCGTCCGGGGATTGTGACGCTGCCGACCTGCTGCGGTATCTGGAAGGGCCATGAAGAACAGTAAGGAATATGCTCAGCGGCTTCAGAAGCTGTACCGAGAGTTGAAGCGCGCGCATCCGAAGGTCGAGAAGACGACCTACGAAGACCCGGCGGAAGCCTTGATTTGCGGCATCATCAGCGAGAGGCTGAGCGAAACCGCCGCGTCTCGCGCTCTGCGGGAGATCCGTTCGTCGTTCGTGGACTGGAACGATCTGCGGGTCTCGCGGATCGAGGAGATCGCCGAGGCGATGGGCGGCAAGAGCACGCCCTGCCGGGCGGCGGCCTTGTCCCTGACGACCGCTTTGCGCGACATCTTCAACGAACACCACAAGATCAGCCTGGCCGTTCTCAAGAAGCTGGGCAAGCGTCCCGCCAAAGAGGGCCTCGAAAAGCTCGACGGCGTCAGCCGCTTCGTGGTCAACTACTGCATGCTCACGTCGATGCAGGCGCACGCCGTGCCGCTGACGCGGGACATGATCGAATACCTCCGGACCCACGGGGCCATCGCCCCGGACGCCGATGAAGAAGATATTGAAGGTTTCTTGACTCGACAAGTTCCGGCCAAGGACGCGTATGAGTTCTACGCGCTGTTGCGGAAAGAGAGCGAGTCGCCGAAGCTGGCCAGGAAGAAGCCCGCCGCCCGCCGGAAGAACGGCAAGGCGACCCGCAAGTGACGTCGGGGTCGGCTTCGCTTGCCCGAATGACAACCGACTGAAGATGGAGTGACTGTGGCTGGTGAACGAATTCTGAAACTCGGCCTTCCCGCCGGGAGCCTGCAAAAGGCGACGGCGGACCTGTTCGAAAAGGCGGGTCTGCGCATTTTGGACTCCAAACGAAGCTATTTCCCCTCGATGGACGACGAGGAGATCCAGCCCGTGTACCTGCGGGCCCAGGAGATCGGCCGCTACGTCGGCGAGGGCGTCCTGGACGTGGGCATCACCGGATTCGACTGGATCCAGGAGAACGACTGCGACGTCGTCGAGATCTGCGAGCTGCCGTACAGCAAGGCCACGAGCAATCCCGCGCGATGGGTGCTCGCGGTGCCGAACGAGTCGAAGGTCCAGAAGCCCGAGGACCTCAAGGGCGGGATCGTCGCCACCGAGCTGCTGGGCGTCACCAAGCGGTTCTTCCAGGACCGGGGCATCGACGTGCGCGTCGAGTTCAGTTGGGGCGCGACGGAGGTCAAGGCGCGCCTGGTCGACGCGATCGTCGAGCTGACCGAGACCGGCACCTCCCTGCGGGCGAACAACCTGCGGATCCTGGACACCGTGATCGTCTCGACGACCCGACTGATCGCCAACAAGAGCGCCTGGCAGGACTCCTTCAAGCGGGAGAAGATCGAGAACATCGCGATCCTTCTCCAGGCGGCGATCGCCGCCCGCGGCAAGGTGGGCCTCAAGATGAACGTCCGCAAGGTCGATCTGGACTCCGTGCTGCGAGTGCTGCCTGCGGAGAAAAGTCCGACCGTTTCCGGCCTGGCCGATTCCGAGTATGTCGCGATCGAAGTGATCGTTGACGATTCCGTGGAGAGGTTGCTGGTGCCAGCTCTCAAGCGCGCCGGGGCCTCGGGCATCATCACGTACCCGTTGAACAAGGTGATTCACTGATGGACAGCGTTCGTACCTGCATGTTCGGATTGTGTGCGTTCCTGGGGATCTGTGTACTGTGCCTCGCGAGCCCGGTGGCGGCGGACGAAAAGGCCGCGGACCGCGTGGTCGTCGCCGGCATCGGCGACGTTTTGATCTACCAGGACGAGCTGGCCCGGCGTCTCCTTCAGGAGATGCGGCCTCACGAGGAGCAGTTCTATCAGGAGCCTCCGTCGCCGACGGCCGAGTCCGTGCTGCGCAAGATGCTGGCGGAGAAGGCCACCAGCATGGAGGGCCGCAGGCTGGGCCTGGATCGGGACGAGCAGATCCGTCGGGCGGTGTCGCAGCTCGAGACGGCCAGGCTCGTCAGCAGGCTGCTGGAGACCGAGCTGGCCCCCAAGCTCAAGGTCGAGGACGCGGACGTGGACCGGGCGATGCAGAGCCGGCCCAACGTGACCCGCGACCAGGCGAGGATGATGGCGATGCAGGCGCAGGCCAACCAGCTTCGGGACCAGTACTACGCCCAGGTGGCCGCCAAACGCAAAATCGTCAAGGTGGCTGAGAACGTGGCGAAGACCGCCGGGATCCATCAACGGCTCCTGACCCAGCCGCGCGAGCCGCGAGGGCCGACCCAATACTGGATTCTGAACAGCCAGGTCAACACGGACCTGTCCGACGAAGAGCGGGGCTTGGTTCTGGCCACGTTCGAGGGCGGACGGTTCACCCTGAAGGACTGGTTCCAGTTGCTCTGCGACTTTCCGCCGCCGCGAAGGCCCCAGGATCTGGGCAAACCCGAGGGCGTCGAGAGGCTTCTGGACATGGGGCTCCGCGGTCCGGTGCTGGCCGCCGAGGCCAAGTCCCGCGGCTACGATCAGGACCCCGCGTTGAGGAGCGAGCTGCGCAAGCTTGAGGACGACCGGCTCCTGTACAAGACGCAGGAGGAATGGATCAAGCACATCCCGGAGCCCACGCCCGAACAGGTCAAGGCACGCTTCGATGAAGACCCCCGCCAGTTCGCGGCGAACCCGTCGCTGAAGGCCGATCAGATCTGGTGCTCGGACAAGGAGACCGCGCTGAAGGTCAAGGCGATGCTCGATCAGGGCGCGGACTTCCAGGCGCTTCGACAGGATCACTCCCTGCAGAAGGAAGTGAGCCCTTACCATCTCTCGCCGGGCAGCGAAGGGATGTTCTGGACCCTCCTGGCGAAAGCGGAGCCTAACCAGGTGCTCGGCCCGATTCCCGGCTTCTACGAGGGCGGCGCCAAGTGGCGGCTGGTCAAGGTCCTCGAAGTCACGCCGGTCCGGACGCAGGACTACTCCGAGGAACTGGCCGGGTCCGCGAAATGGATGCTCTTCGGCCAGCAGCGACGAGGCGTGCTGGGCGACATGGAGAAGAAGCTGCTCGAGAAGTATCCGCACGAGATCTTCAGCGATCGGATTCGGGACCTGGACCCCGTGGAGATCGCGCTGAAGCAGCAGGACCCGTGACCGATGGTCTTCACCCTGCACCGGTACATGTTCCGCGAGGTGCTGCGGATCTTCGTCCTGGCGACGGTCGCGCTGACGTTGATCCTGAGTTTGGGCATGCTTCTGCAACCGGTGCAGAAGTTCGGCGTCGGTCCCCGCCAGGCGGTCACCATTCTGTTCATCTTCATGCCGGTGACGCTGACGTTCGTGCTGCCGATGGCGGCTCTGTTCGCCTCGGCGCTGGCGTACGGCCGGTTCGCCGGCGACAATGAGATCGACGCCTGTCGAGCCAGCGGAATCGGCGCGATGACGCTGATCTATCCCGGCCTGGTCCTGGCGGTCCTCGTGGCGATCGCCAATCTGCTGCTGAGCTTCCACGTCATGCCGTACTTCGTGCGCATGGCGGAGACATCGCTGAAATCCGACGCCAAGCAGATCCTGTTCCGCAACCTCCAGCGGCGAGGGTATTACTCGATTCGCAGCGGGTCCGGTTCGTTTCTGATCTATGCCGATCACGCGGATCTGGAGCAGGATGCGTTGTACGGCATCGTCATCGTCCAGACGTCCAAGACGCAGGGCGTCCGCAAGACGACCACCGCGGACGAAGCGTTGGTGAAGTTCGATTCGCAGGGGCGATTCAACGAAGTGCGACTGACCGTGCGCAATTGCCGCCAGATGGGGTCGGGCAACGAGCCGTGGGAGGGGACGGTCGGCCTGCTTCCGGTGACGATGGAGTTCGAGTCGCTCATGCCGGACGACATCAAATTCAAGAAGATCGACCAGATGAAGCGGATCGAGGCCGACCTGATGCGGTTCGATCCGGTGGCCCGGCTGGCCCGCGAGACCTACACGCAATACGTGACGGAACTGCTGGCGCAAGACGTCAACGAGGCGATCGTGTCGGGCGGATCGTACGAGTTCAAGGGGGCTTCGCATTCCGTGCGGTTCTCGGCCCGGCGCTGCGAACTGCGGGACCCTGCGGCCATTGTGCTGGCGCCGCCGGTGGTGGTCGAGGAGTGCGACGGCAGCGGGCGTCGGCGTCGGCTCGAATGCACGAAGGCCGAGATCCAGGTGCAGACGGGGACCTTCGAGCCGAAACTGACTCTGTACCTCCACAATCCGAGCGTCCAGGAGACGGGGCAGTCCCTCGTGCCGTACGGGGTGAGCGACCTGTCGCTGCCCGAGGCGGTGGCGAGGAGGCTGAGTCGGACGCCTCTGCTGGACCTGGTGACCGGGGACCTGGCGTCGGGATTGAAGAGGCCGCCGAGCGAAATCCTGGCCAAAGGGCAGGCGGACCTTCTCAGGAAGATTCGCGGCACGATGAGGGACATCCAGGCCGAGGTGAACTCGCGTCTGGTGTTCGGGATCGGCTGCGTTCCGATGATCCTGATCGGGATCGGCCTGGGCGTTCTGCAGAAAGGCGGGCACCTGCTCAGCGCCTTCGGCGCCAGTTGCGTGCCGGCCGCGGTGCTGATCATCTCGATCGTCAGCGGCAAGCAGCTCACGCAGAACAGCGCGGTGGGGGATTCCACCGGCATCTGGATCATGTGGGGCGGGCTGGCGTTTCTGGTCCTCCTGGCGGCCGGGATCTACAGAAAGCTGCAGCGGGGCTGAGGCGTATGAAGATCCTCGATCGATACATCGCCAAGAACTTCCTGATCGGATACGTCATCGCGTTTTGCGTGCTGATCGGATTGCGGGTGATCATCGAGCTGTTCGTGAACCTCGACGAGTTCGCGGAGAATGCGGACAAGCTGGGGACCGTGGAGCTGATGAAGCACATCGCGCTGTTCTACGCCTTCCGCATGACGCTGTACTTCCGAGACACCGCGGGCGTCATCACCGTGGTGGCCGCGGCGTTTTCGCTGGGTCGGATGGTGCGCAACAACGAGCTGGTCGCGATGATCGCCTCCGGCGTCAGCGCCAAGCGGATCGTCGGGCCGATCCTGGCGCTGGTGATCTTCTTCACGGCGCTGGCGGTGGCCGACCAGGAGCTTCTCATCCCGGCGATCAGCGACAAGCTCGTCCAGGACGAGGACGACATCGAGGGGAAAGAGGCCTATGCGGTGTGGTTCTTCACCGACGGCAAGGGCTCGCTGCTGTGCTCGCCGAAGTACGACGCCGCGAACGCGACTCTCGATCGGCCCACGATCCTGACCCGACGGGCCCTCCCGTCCCAGCCCGGCGTCTGGGAAGTGACCGGGCGGCTCTCGGCCGACTCGGCGGTCTTCAACCCCTCCGCGAACCGCTGGGACCTGCTCAACGGCCTGTACATCAGCACGGACCCCAACCTGGCCCCGCAGTCGTGGTCCTTCTATCAGGCCGACGACCTGCTCCCCAAGGACATCGCGCTGCGCCGCAACGCGGGCTACGATTCGCTCCTGAGCTCCCGCCAACTGGCGGCCCTGGCCGCCCAGAAGACCAAGGTCAAGGACATCGCCCAGCTCCTGAGCCAGAGACACTTCCGCATCACCGACCCGCTGATCAATCTGACGATGCTCATGGTGAGCCTGCCGGTGCTGATCTGTCGCGACCCGCGGACGATGAAATCCGCCATCCTGGTCAGCTTCATCCTGACCGCCGGCTGTTTCGTGACGACCTTCGTCTGCAAGATGCTCGCCACCGAAGTCGTCTTTGGCACCCGCGTCATGCCGGAGCTCTGGGCCTGGCTGCCCATCTTCATCTTCCTGCCCATCGCCATCATCGAGATCGACTCGATGAAGACGTAGATCCTCAACGGGAAAGGGTCCGCAATCTCCGCGTTTCGGGCGGACCCTTCAATCGCATCGAGCGGTCCCCGCGCAACGCGGTCACTCTTCCAGAGAGCCCACTTGTCCCTCGATGAGTCTCCTTTCCGTAAGGCTGATGGCGCGGCGATCCCATGCGCCGAGGGCCCAGTTCTTGAGCTGCTGCCTCTGCTGCGGCGTCGAATTGGGCGGCAGGCGGAAGCTGCCTTCACGCATCTGGCGGAACGTCTCGCCGGAGATCTGGCCGCCGCGATAGGCGTCGTTGATCAGGTCCGTGCGCCGGGTCAGATCGTTGACGCCGTGCAGCGTCCTGGCCAGTTCCGCGGTCTTGATGCTGCGGAACGCCTTGCCGGGACCTTTTTCGATCGCCTCGAAGTAGTGGGCCATGTTCTCGACCACTCTCTGCGGCGTCAGCTTGGCGCCGCCAGACAGATTGCCCAACTGTTCGAGCATGTGCTCGGCCTGCTTGGGCGAGATGACGCCCCTGTCCACTTGCTTGAAGATGTCGATCGCTCTGTCGAGTTGAGGCGGCACGTTCGCGCCATAGAGGGCCGCTCGCCTGGCGACGATATTGTCCCACTGCTTGGTGGCCTGGCGCATCCCCTCAGCGGTGTCCCGCGAGTACTTGACGGTGTCGCGTCCGGCCTCGGCCGCCTGGTCGAACCAGTGCTGGCTCTTGATCATCATGGTGTCGCGAATGTCCTCCACCCTCGCCACCGGGGGGGTGATGTCGTTGTTGAGCCAGTCGCTGATCTGCACGTCCGGTCCGGTGTTGTAGGCCTCGCGATGCCACCTGGAGGTGACCATCTGGTCCGTGTCGTCGGCAAACTGGGTGATGGCCCTGGCCCGCTGGGCGGCATCGCCCGGCGGGAGGTTGCCGCCGTGACAGCGTCTGTAGAGTTCTTCTTTGTAGATGGGTCCCGAGATGTCGTGATTCACGTCCAGGGTGACGGTGCGTCCGTCCTTGGTTCTGCCGGTGATCTGGTAGGTGACGTCGCGATCCCGGCCGAACTTCTTGAAGTCCGGATCGACTGTGGATGCGCCTCTTGTGTTCGTGGGGCTCCAGACCGAGACTTCGAGGCTGTCCGGGTCCAGACCGCGGTCTCGGGCGAACTTCTGCACCTCCGGCGAATTCTGGATTCGCGCCATGGTCGGCGCATCGGTGTCCCTGTAGATTCTCTTGATGGTCTCGTTGGCCCTCTTGCGGACCTCGTCGGACACTTCGGAGCTGTTCATGAGCGATTGAGCGGTCTTGTCCCGCTGCAATCGCAGAATGACCTCCTCGATGTCGGCGTCTCCGGCCTGACGACCCTTTCTCACCAGATCGTCGAGATCGTTGAGGGTTTGTCGAGAGGCGTCTTTGGCTCTTTCGAGCTGTCGCAGGTCCTCCATCCCGGCTGCGGTCTGTCGGTAGCCGGTCCTGGCGGCATCGACCACGTCGTCGGCGTTGCGCCCGAAAATGTGGCGTTCCTTCGTGAGGAACCTGATGGCGTCGTCGGTGAACTGGTCGAACTTGTCGATGTCGGCGCCGATGCGACGGAGCAGGGCGTTCTTCATGTCGCCGCCCATTTCCCCGGCGGCAGCGAGGAACTGGGCGACCGCCTCCTGGGCGCGGGGCGACCGTTTCAAGGCTTCTTCCAGGGCCGCCGGCCCGGCGGCGCAGGCGGTGCGGAAGAACCGTTCCCAGCCGGAGAGCTGCTCGCCGGAGAGAGATTCGCCGGTGACTGCCGCGATCAGATCGAGGGCTTCACCGGTGTAGGGCAGGGCTTCGAGGACGTCCTGCGTGATCTTCTGATTGGCTTGGATCTCGATGATGATGGCTTCCGCCTGCAACTGGGAGGCCTGGTCGTACTTGCTCAGGGCCTCGGCCCGCATGCGCATGCCCTCGATGACCGTGGCAGCGTCTTGCGTGGCCAGCAGGCGGAGCCAATAGACCTCGGTGAGTTCCTTCATCTTCTCGCGCCAGGCCTCCAACTGCCTCGGATCGGTCGGCGGATCGTCGGCAGCCAGACCGAGGGATTGCAGGAAGCTGGGCATCTTGCCATCCACCGGTTCCAGGCGATCGCAACGTCGCAAGAGCAGTTCCTTGTACTTCAGGAGCAACTCGTCGATGGTCTGCCCCTTGATGGTCCGTCCGAAGTTCCGTCGCCAATACTCTGCCAGGAGTCTGCCCTCCAGAGCCCGAAACTCGGCGCTGTTGGGACCTTTCTTCAGGATCTCCTGGAACTCCTCTTTGGTCAGCCAGTCGGGCAGTTTGAAGTTGATGCCGATCTTCGGCCGGTTGGGACAGTACCAATCGTTCCGCTGGCGATCGACGACGAATCCCGTCGGAGCCTGGCGCCGGTCGCCTGGCGCCGGCGACCCGGCGGACGGCGCAAAGGGACGCGGCGCCGGCGCGGCGACTCCCGGAGGCGGAACGACGTCGTTTTCCTCGGGGAGGTCCGCCGGACCCGCTCGGTCCGAGGCATCGGACGAGGACTCGGGCAACCGGTTCGGTCGCGAGTCGGACATCGCAACGAAGGTCGGCTCGATCCCCTCGGGGGTGAAAGGACTCTGCCAGGGACCGCGGCCCGTCGGGACCCGCGAGAACATCCGGGCGTCCGGGTCCGCAGAAATCTCCATCTCCCTTTCTCGATCCGGCGCGGACCGGGCATACCGCGCGCTGCCGGCCTCGGGAGATTCCTGCCCATCGTGGCGGGTGACCGATTCTTCGCGATCGCGTTGCGTTTCCTGTTCGGGCTGCGCCGTGCAGTGCACGGTCACCGACTGAGTCTGGCGGACGCCCGATGCGTCGATGACCACCACGTCGATCTGGCAGCGTCCGAAGGGCAGGTCCACGCGTCCGGCCCACAGGTCGCCTGCGGGCTTCAGTGCAAGCCACGGTCCGCGATTGATGCGCACGCAACTCTGCGCCGCTTCGGATGCCGATACGAGCACGCGGGTTTCCGCAACGTCCACCGTGGCGCCTTCGGTCGGACTGACGATCTTGCACGCGGGTCGCGCAGCCTCGACCTTCACAACGCGGGTGTCCTCCACGTGAAGACCGCCGGAGTCGGTGACGCGGAATCGCAGGGAGTGCGTGCCCGGCTGCAATCGCGCGATCCCTTCGAATCCGTTCGAAGTGCGGTACAGGGGACGGACCATGCCGCCGTCGATGGAGACGGTCACTGCGATGATGCCCGCTTCGTCTGTCGCGGTGGCCAGCAGGTTCACGGACCCGTTGGAGGTCGTCAAGTCGCGCTCGGGTTGGACCACCGTCAATGTGGGCGGGACCTCGTCGCCGGGAACGACGACGCCGAGGATCGCGGTGTTGTTTTTGCGGTTGGATTCCCCGATCAGATTGTCCGGATCGACCATCACGCGAAGGCTGTGGTTGCCCGGCGCAGCAGGCCAGATGAATTCGAAGGGCGCATCGGTCATCAGGCCCGGCGCGGCCATGCTCTGGCGAATCAGTTCCTTGCCCTGGGTCCCGGGAACGGCCAGAAAGAGAGCGATTTCGAGCCGGTCGCCCGCACCGGCGCCCAGATTTCGCACGGTTCCGGCAATGCGGATCGGCATGCCCGGCGCGAGCTTGTCTTTGGGCGTCAGGTCCAGATCTTCGGAGGAGACGCTGAAGTCGGGACCGTCGGTGGAGAACCCCTTGTCGCTGTCGAGAAGGCGACGGACCGCGTCCTGACGCGATGCGCCGATCGCATAGGCCTTTGCCGCCAACAGACGGGTCTTGAGCTGGAAGTCGCTGGAGATGGCGTAATGCGCGAAGTTGCGGAAGTGGGAGTTGATCTCGAGCGCATTGTCGGCTCCGCCCCAGTTCAGGGCCGCAGGCGCCAGCGGAAAGCGATAATTGCCTTCGGGGATGGTCTCTTTCAGTTGGCCGACAACGTTGCCGTTGACGACCACGTCCAGATCGTGGGGCTCGTAGGCCGAGCGGTGTTGCGGGATGGTGAAGTTCATCTCCAGCCATGCGTCGAGCAGGTTCGTGGCCTGCCAGCGGCCCTGGTCTAAGACGGAAGAATGATCGATTTCGCCGTCGAGTCCCACGTCGGCCTGGGCGAAATCCACCTCTCCGTCGCCATCGGTGTCCTGGCCGAACCAGCGCGTCTGATTCAGCACATCCGTCACGGTCCAGCGGTCCGGCTTTCCATCGTGGTTGGTGTCCTGCGGATCGGTCCGATCGGTCCAGTCCACGGTGGCGGGACTGAGGTACTGTCCCACCAGGCGGCGGGCGGCGCGCACCGCGGTTTCCACGCTCTCGGACTCGCGGGTGACAGGGTCGAGACCCGCTGTCATGTCGAGGTGGAAGACCTGTTCGCCGGGCTTGAGTTTGCCTTCATAACGACTGGAGGCCGTCTTGCCGATGGAGGTCGCCTGGATCTCGTCCTGGCAGCCGGTGAATCCCTCGCCGATCTTCGGATACACGTCGAACCGCAGGCGCTGTCCCGCCTGAATCAGGCCGTGCTTGACTTCGGGAGAGATGCGAACGCTGTCGTTGGCGGCGCCGACATTCACATCGGTGAGGGTGTCGCCCTGGTTGACCAGTTCGTACGTCCGGCTCAATCCCTCCTGTCCCTGGGGCGTCCGATCGACCCATTGCAGATCCACCTTCGGCAGCTTGACCAGGATTTCGACCTGGGCCTGGTCGGAATACCCGTCTTCCGACTCGATGTAGATGGGCAGTTCGTGGCGTTCCTGGACCACGTCCTGGGCGCTGAAGCCGAGCGTGAAGGCGCGTTGCTCGTCCGGTCCCAATTCCACCGGTCGGTTCTTCTCGCCTTCTCCGATGAAAGCCACCAGCAGATTGCCGTCCCGCGGCTGGTCGCACCGGAGTCGCACGACCCGTTTCTCGGTGGCATGATTGCGCACCGCAACGGGGATCTTCTGGTCGTAGTCGCGCTGGATGGTCCCGCCGTAACGGGACTGCGTGAAGGCCAGGCCCTTGACTCGCGTGACTTCGCGAACGGGACCGGGCTCCGACCCGCCCAGCGGCTGAACCTCGTAGACCTTCTCCGCTTCGAGATCGGCGATCTGCACGCGGCGCGCGCGGGCATTCTGGCCCACGACTTCCTTCCAATCGGTTTCCGTCTTGTCGTCCTGCCTGGGGCGGTAACGAACCCTGGCGGGCCCGAACGTGCCGCCCTCCCAGGAGATGGTGACCTCATTGCCTGTGACCACCGAACCATCGGTCGGCAGCAGGTTGAAGTAATCGGAGACCTGGAGCTTGCGGGTGGACGCCTCGCGTCTGCCGGCGGCATCGGTGGCGGTGGCGACGAGGGTGCAGGCGCCGCCGGCCGCCGTCTGCCAGGGGACCTCGAATTCGTAAGGCAGAGTGTAGTCGGAGCCGACGTGCCGGCCGTTGATTTGCAGGTCCACCTGTCGGATCGGCTTTCCTTCGTAGCTGATCGCGGTCACGTGGACGGGAGCCATTCGATCGATCCATTCTCCCTCGCTCGGGGTGGCGATCAGGACCCGCATGCCCTCCCGAACCGGTTGACCCGTGGCCTGGACCCAGAACTCCCCACGGGCCCAGATCGAATTGTCCGTGCCCCAGGAGGCCGCTCGGTACAGACCTTGCGTCGGAAACTCAAGCGTTTGCGACTGGCCCGACGTCACCGTCGCGTCGGGACGACCGTCCCCGTTGAGGTCCAGCGACACCGACGGCAGGGAAGGCACGCCGGGGACGGCCGCGAGGGCGAATGTGACCTTCGTGGGCTCGAAGGCGTTCACCGTCCAGCTCACGGCAGGGGACCGAAGGGACGATCCTTTGGGGCCAACCATGACCCAGTTGGGCTGGGCGTTGCGTTTGTTGTTGCCCCATGCGGTGACGACGAGATCCAACTCCATGGGCCCGTCGGCCACGAAATCATGCCTCGTCGTGGTCGAGGCATACGCCAGGCGTTGGAAGAAGGGGGCTGCGGTCCTTGAGTTCGTGGCGGTGGTCGAGGTCTCGATCGGGCCGCCGATGAAGTAGGTGTATTCGCCTTTGGATGGTATGCTCACGCGGAAGCGTTCCACATCTCCGATCAGCTCGATGCCGCAAGGTCGGGCTTCTCCGATCTTCAGTGTTATCGCAGGGCTCTTCGTGGGATCGGCGGTCTCGCCCGGCACGGCCCTGTGCAGCGTGGGCTTGAGGGCATAATCCCATGCGCTCTCGACGTTATTGCCCCAGGCGGTGACCTGGAGACCGTACACGCCCGGCACAACATCCCAGTTCACCTGGTTTTGCGTGTTGAGGTAGGCGTTCACAGTTTCGAGGGTCTTGCCTGCGGCGTCGTGGAGCCTGACCGTAAGCTGCGGCCTGGCCTCGAACCAGACGTTGAGAATGCCGGGCTGGTCGATCACCAGCTGGTACCAGTCCTGGTCGCCCGTCGGGCAGATGTTGTCCCGAACCATGGTTCCCAGGTCGATCGGCGTCGCGGTCTTGGGGCTGTCGTTGTCCTGGAGCCGCTCGAATTCCCCGGCGGGATCGAACCAGGTCCGCAATACATACGGAAATGGAGACCATCCGTTGTTTCCCCACTTGGTCACTTCGAGATACGCGGTGGTGGCTGCGGAAAAGGGATGGCCGGTGAGGTTCGAGCTGCCCGCGTAGGAGTTGACGGTTCTGAGCATCTCGCCTCGACTGTCCAGGACACGGGTCGTCAGCTCGATGGACCCCTGCTGCAATACGCGCAAGGTCCCTTTGGAGGGGATGGAAAGGGTGTAGAGGTCGCGGTCGCCGGTCGGATTGATGGTGGCGTAGTTGTGTCCGTGGAGCGACAACTCGCGGACGGCGGACAGGCGTCCGCCCGGCCGCTGGACGGGGTCATCCACGCCGTCGTCGGCCATGAACAGAACGCGAAAATCGTATGGATCGAGCGAGCAACCGTTGTTGCCCCACTTGGTCACGACGACGCGATAGTCGCCCGACGGCAATGGCCATTCTCCTGCGCCGCCGACGCCGGAGTAGCAGTTCAGAACGGGATACGGCTTTCCCTTGTCGTCCACGACCGTCACCGTGCGTTCGATGCGCGGCGCGTTGGCGGACTCCACCCGCAGCGTTCCCGCCCGGTCCAGACGCAGCGAGAAATGGTCCGCGTCGCCGACAGGGAAGATGATCCCTCGCATGTGCTGGCCGATTTGAATCGGTTTGGCTTCGGGAGCGGTGTTGTTGGACTCCAGGGGATCGGCCGCGGTTTCCGTGGTGAAGGCCATGACGATTTCCGCGTCGGAGGCGTTCATCCCCCATGCGGTCACCTGAACCCAGTAGCGACCGGTCGGCAGGTCCCAGTCGCTGGTGGCCGGCTGCCCGCCGTACTTGCCCAGAGTGGCGACGGACTTGCCCGCGGAATCGAAGGCGGTCGCGAACAGCGCCAGCGGGACGTTGTTGAAGGACAGGTGGACTCGCGAAGCCTCGCGCAGATCGAAGGCGAACCAGTCCTGATCGTCGCGCCGGTCGATCTTGAGCGAGACGGTCTGCCCCGCGAGCAGCCACTGGGCGTCCGCCTTGGATTCATTGGGCTGTCGCTCCGGAATGGTCTTCATCGCGGCGGTTGTCACGCGTATGGGATTCGTCTCGGTCAGGCGGACGGATTGGAGCGTCATGGCATGCCCCTGCGCCTGTACGCGGACGACCGCCTCGTTGCGGCAGGTGGCGGCAAGGGTCTTGTCCTTGACGGTCGGATTGACCGTTCCGACGCGGAGGTCGGAGAACACAACGGTCCCTGTGCCCGCGGTCTTCCCGGCTGCGATTCGGGCCAACGGGTAGACCTCCCAGAGCTCCACGTCGGCACCGGAGATTGGCCGGTCCCGGTCGTCGGTTACGACAACCGTGCAGGAGACGTTCCGGCTCACAGCCTGAAGTTTGAACTCCATGGGCTGGGTTATGCCCTTGTGCTCGATATCCTGCGACAGCAGCGCGTACCCCGGCGTCTCGACAGTCAGATGGTAGACGCCTTCGGGAACCGCAATTGTGGCGACATTCCCGGCGCTGTCTGCCGAGAACACCATCGGCCCTTGCAGGGCGGGGGCGACCCCGCGCGGGACCAGGCGGATTCTCGCGCCCCCGACAGGCTCCTCGCTGGTTTCCTCGATGAACCGCAGTCTCAGAGGCGACAACACCTCAGGCACGAGCGACACGACCTGCTCGACCCGCTCGCCATTTTGCAGTTCGATCGTCTCGCGGAATTCCTGGTGTCCAGGCTGGCGGCACCACAGATCGTACGTCCCGGCGGGCATCCCGTCGAAGACGACTTTGCCCGCGGGATCGGAGACCGCCATTCGTCCTCCGACATGGACCAGGACGCCGGGGACAGGCTTGGCATCGCCGGCTGAACGCACCTGAACCGCCAGAGGCCCAGGAATCATCTGGGCCGGGAGAGTTGAGGAAAACGCCGTGGACGACAGCAGGACCAATACGGTTCGAGCCAGTGGAGAGCGAGTGAGTGAATCCATACCTGCAACCCCTCGAATTCTGGGACGCACTGGGAATCGACCGCCTGGCGATTCGGGCACGACCGCCGTGAGCCGACTCCGTTCGGGCACTCTGTATCCACACAGGCTAACGGAGCGGGAGGTCTCTGCCAAGCGAAATCGTCCCCGGCTGCTCTCAGCGGATTGTCACCAAGAGACTTGTGTTTGCCCGCGGGATGTGATAGGTATGGGCTTCTCAGAAGCCGCTATCACAGGAGATTCGCTATGGCAGGTTCAGAACTCATCGTGTCCAACGACCCTTCCGGCCTTCTGTCTTCGCGAGAAGTCGGCATGGTCGAATCCAGAGGTTGTTCCCGACGTCGGTTCCTCGCGCACAGCGCGATGGCCGGGGCGGCACTGCCCCTGTACTCGACGCTGGCGGTCAACGCGGCGCCGAAGAAGGTCCGCATCGGCGTCGTCGGCGGCGGGTTCGGCACGGATTTCCAGTGGCACGAACACCCCGACTGCGTCGTCGAGGCGGTCAGCGACCTGAGGCCCGAACGCCGGGACCGGCTGATGAAGGTCTACAAATGCGCCAAGTCGTACAATTCGCTCGAAGAGCTGGTGCTGGATCGCAACATCGACGCGGTGGCGGTCTTCACTGAGGGGCCCAACCACGTCAAGCACGTCGCGGAAGTGATGAAGCACGGCAAGCATGCGATCTCCGCAGTGCCGGCGTCGCTGGGCGGCGGCGTCGAGGAGGCCGAGCAGTTGCTCGACGCGGTCAAGACGTCCGGCCTGACCTACATGATGGCCGAGACCAGCTACTACCAGCAGCCCACGATCTCCGTCCGCCAGTTCCACCAGCAGGGCAAGTTCGGCCAGATCTTCTACTGCGAGGCCGAGTACCAGCACGCCGGACTGGAGGTGCTGTATTTCGAGAACGGCAAACGCACCTGGCGTCACGGCCTGGCTCCCATGCACTATCCGACCCATTGCACCGCCTTCCTCACCGGCGTCACCGGCGAGCGGCTGACCGAAGTCGCCTGTCACGGCTGGGGCGACGACGACCCGATCTGCAAGTACAACGTCTATAAGAATCCGTTCTGGAACGAATCGGCCATGTTCAAGACCGACCGCGGCCACGCCTTCCGCTGCAACGTGTGGTGGAAGGGGGCCCATCGCGGGACCGAGCGGGCCCAATGGATCGGCGACCGGATGAGCTTCTACTGCGACGAGCCAAACGGGCTGCCGCCGGTGATCGTCCGCTCGGCCGAGGGGCGAAAGGAGAAGGACGATGCGGGCTTCGTTCGCGATTTGCCCGAGATGGAGAGGTACGAGCAGCCGCAATGGTGGAAGACCGAGATGCTGCCTGAGCCCCTGCGTCACAACAGTGGGCACCACGGCTCGCACACCTTCCTGACGCACGAATTCATCGACGCGCTGACGCACAGTCGCCGGCCGACGGTCGATATCTACGAGGCCCTGGCGTACACGGTGCCTGGGATCGTCGCGCATGAGTCCGCCCTGCGAGGGGGCGAACTGCTCAAGATTTCCCAGTTCAACCGGCCGGCGTGAGGAGTCTCCGTATGAGAATGGGACTTTTGTCTTCCGTTGTCTGTGCGGTGTTGGCTTCTGTCGCGGCGGGCAGCTCGGAGGATCGAGTGGCCCAGCTTGCCAAGGAGGTGGGCGGCACAGGGTGGATCGCGTTCGCGGCCCGAGCGGAGAACGGGACGTGGGACCTTTTCCTCATGCGGCCCGACGGCTCCGAGCGGCGCAACATCACGAACACCCCGGACTTCGAAGAAGGCGGCCCACGATTCTCCCCGGACGGCAAGCGGCTGCTGTACCGTCGATTCGCCAGGGGAACCGTCATCAATCACGATCTCTGGGGTTTTCAGGGGAACCTGATGATTTCCGATCCGGATGGCTCGAATGCCGTTCAGGTCGGCGGCGACCGCGAGTTCCCCTGGGCGTCCTGGTCGCCCGACGGCAAGCAGATCGCCTGCCTGACGCAGAAGGGCATCCAGATCGTGGACCTTGAAACGAAGAAGATCGTGCGGGAACTGCCTCGCAAAGGCATCTACCAGCAGCTTTTCTGGTCGCCGGACGGGCGGTGGTTCTGCGGCGTGGCCAACGCACGCATCATGTGGACGGTCGTGCGGATGAACGCCCAGACGGGCGATCTGAACATCGTACAGGAGTTCCAGAGTTGCACGCCCGACTGGTTCCCCGACTCTCTGCACATCATCTATCCGTCACGGCCCGCAGGCCAGAACGGCTACGGTTTCACGCAGCTCTGGATGAGCGACGGCGACGGCAAAGAAGCCCGAATGATCTTTGGTGAGGATGGCTATCACATCTACGGTGGGGCCCTCTCGCCCGACGGCAAGTACGTGCTGTTCACGCGATGCGCCGACGATGGCGGCGGTTCGGAGAAATCCGGGGCGCCGATCTGCGTGATGCGGATGGCCAACGCCCCCGCGGTCGCCGGGCCAAGCGAGGCTCTTCGGAAAGTGCATCCGGAGGCCAGGGAAGCCGTGGTGCTCCAGCTTGTGGAGGGCTGGGAGCCCTGTTGGACCTATGCTGAGATAGGAGTTCGCAAGTGAAAGCAGTCTCGATCGTGGTGATGTTGTCGCTGGCGTGCCTGGGGGCCTCCTGCGCCCCGAAGTCGCAGCCGGCGGCGGTGGACCCGAATGTCACGACCCGCGGCAGCATCGAGGTCACCGCGCAACTGGCGGAGATTCGTGGCGACCTGATCGACGACCCGATGTACGACTACGCCCACGTGATGAAGTACAAGGTCCTGCAGGTCCATCGCGGCACGGTGGACAAGGACGTGATCTACGTCGGGCACTACAACCCCGCCGAGCCTCGCGGCAGCGTGGCCGACGCCCGCGTCCAGGAGATCGGCGGCAATGTCAAGCAGTTCCGCGTGGGCGATGTCCACCGCATGGCGATGGAAGTCCCGATCGACGACCACTACATGGGCGGCATCATCAACAAGTACTTCGGCGAGGTAAACGACCCGGTCTACTGGGCGATCTGGACCGACAGGGGCGAGAAGTGACCGATGGCGTTCACATCCCACATCTTCCTGTTCTACTTTCTGCCGGCGGCTCTACTGCTCTATCACACGATTCCGCAGCGCTGGCCTAAGGTCCGCAACGCGATTCTGCTCGCCGCCGGCTACGTGTTCTATGCCTGGGCGAGTCCCTGGTTCGCGGGGCTGCTGCTGGCGGTGACTGTGGTCAACTATGGGTTGTCCCTCGCGGTCGCGGCGGCCGAGGCGAAGCGGACGCGCATCCTGTGGACGGCTCTTGCAATCGCGGCGGATCTGGGGGCGCTGGCGTTCTTCAAGTACGCGGGATTCGTCCAGGAGACCCTCAACAGCGTCCTTCTGCTCGTCGGCCGCGATGCTCTGCCTGTGCTTCGGGTCGCTTTGCCGGTGGGCATCTCGTTCTACACGTTCAGAGTGATCGGCTACGTCGTGGACGTCCATCGAGGGCAGTCGCCGCCCGCCCGATCGCTACTGGATTTCGCCTGCTACGTCTCGTTCTTTCCCCAGCTTCTGTCGGGCCCGATCCAGCGATTCGGGACGATCGATTCCAAGTCGGATCTGGCGCCGACGTTCGCCGAGCAGCTTACGGCCCGTTCGCAGACGCTCGATCAGTTCTCGCGAGGCGCGGCCCTGTTCATGCTGGGATTCGCGAAAAAGGTCCTCTTGGCCAACGCGGTGGGACAAATCGCGGACGCGGTGTTCGCCGCGGCAGCGCCTGGGACGATCGACGCCTGGTACGGGGCCCTGGCCTACTCGTTTCAGTTGTACTTCGACTTCTCCGCCTATTCGGAGATGGCCATCGGCATCGGCCTGATGTTCGGGTTCGAATGTCCACGCAACTTCGCCGCTCCATACCGGGCCGAGAGCTTCAGCGACTTCTGGCGGCGGTGGCACATCTCGCTGTCGAGCTGGCTGCGCGACTATCTGTACATCCCGCTGGGCGGCAGCCGGACCGGGAGCAGACGGACGTATCTGAACCTGCTGATCGTCTTCCTGTTGTGCGGCCTGTGGCACGGCGCCGGCTGGACGTTCATCGTCTGGGGGGCGTGGCACGGGTTCTGGCTGATTGCCGAGCGTTTTCAGAAGAACATGGGGGCCGGTGCGCCCACGGGACTCTTGGGTCGGTGCAACGCGTTCTTCCTGGTCGTGATCGGCTGGGTGATCTTCCGGGCCGCCGACCTCTCCGATGCCTGGCGGCTGTTGTCGATCATGTCCTGGCCTCAGCGTGCCCAGGGCGGTTCGTCCCTCTTGAGTGCGGTGATCTACACGCGAGGCGGTCTGTTCCTCATGGCCCTGTGTACGGTTCTGGTATTCCAGCCTGTGCAGGGCTTCGACTGGGTCCGGCGACTCAGTTGGCTCAAGGTCCTGACGCTGATCGTTTTGTTTGCCCTGTCGCTGATGACGATGTTCGCCCAGTCGTTCCGTTCGTTCCTGTACTTTCAGTTCTAGGAGTGTCTCGGTGTCGGCAAATCGCATGCAACGGATTCTCCTGATCGCGGCCTTCCTCCTGATGGTGGGCGTCGTTGGTCCCAGCCAGGTGGTCTGCGACCTGCGCAAGGGCGATTCGCCGCAGATTCTCGATCTGTTCCGCCAGAAGCCCACGCGAGCAAACCTCCGGCGTTTCGAGAACAGCTTGGAGAACGGATGCACGCTGGCGCAGGGGGTTCGTCCCTGGATGCAGACCGCCCGATTCGTTCTTCTTCGAGACACAGGGGACAAGGCGCTGTTGGGCCGCGACGGCTGGTTCTTCTACAGACCTGCGGTCCAGTACCTCATCGAGCCCGCGCCGCGGACCCAGGAAGTCGTCGCGGCCGTGCTGGCTTTCCGCGACGACCTGGCGAACCGCGGCATCAAGCTGCTGGTGATGCCTGCGCCGAACAAGGCCAGCGTCTATCCTGAGATGCTGGCGGTCCGGGCCGCTCGCGTCGAGTCCGTCAATGCCGGCACGCGTGGCGTGCTGGCGGAACTGAAGGCCGCCGGGGTGGAGGTGCTCGATCTCTTCGAACTCTACGATCAGGCTGTCGAGAAGGCGGGAAGTCCACCGTGCTACCTCGCCCAGGACAGCCATTGGTCGCCGGAGGGCATGAGACTGGCGGCCGAGGCGGCGGCCTACAAGCTTCTCGATGCGGGCTGGGTTCAGAAGGGGGCCATCCGCTACGAGACGAAGCCCGTCCCTGTCGAGCGGTACGGCGACGTGCTCAAGATGATGCGCGTGCCGCAGGTGGAGAGGCTCTTTGAGCCGCAGAGGATGGACTGCGTGCAGGTGATCGATTCGGGGACGGGCAAGCCCTATGCCGACGATCCGAACTCGCCTGTCCTGGTGCTGGGCGACAGCTTCCTGCGGATCTACGAGCGGGACGAGCCCACCAGCGGAGGATTCGTCGCCCATCTGGCGCGCGAGCTTGGCTTCGGTCTTACCAGCGTCATCAGCGACGGCGGGGCCTCGACTCTCGTCCGCCAGCAACTCGCTCGAAAACCCTCGCTGCTGAAGGGCAAAAAGGTGGTCGTCTGGGAATTCGTCGAGCGCGACATTCGCTTCGGCACCGAGGGCTGGCAGGTGGTTCCTCTGCCGTGAGGTGCTCCAGGGGGCGGCTTGTTCTGGCATCGTGAGGGGAGCGGAGAATCCGGCCTCAGAAGGAGCGGTGCGTCAACGGCGTCCGTGGACCAGATGCCTCGCTGCGACCAGCATGACAGGATGTGGGCGAAATCTCTTCCCCAGCCTAGTCGCCAGACGACTCCTGTCTCGGGCGAAAAAGACTTGTCCCGATCCGCCGGATCGCGGATAATGGCCCGTCATGAGCGGTCAGAAGATATTCCGTCGCGATCCGATGGCCAGGATCGCGGACAGACAGCTATCGGCCAAGGCAAATCCAAACGGTGCAGGAGATCACTATGAGTGAAATCATCGGCAAGGGCACGTCGCGTCGCGAATTCCTGAAAGACACGGGGAAACTCGCGGCGGTATCGTCGCTGGCGATGGGACTAGGTACCCGCGCGTACGCCGGCGAGAACAACACCCTCCAGGTGGCCCTCGTCGGCTGCGGCGGGCGCGGAACCGGCGCGGCGGCGAACGCCCTGAACGTCAAGCAGGGCCCGGTCAAGGTGGTCGCCATGGCCGACGCCTTCGAGAACCGTCTCAAGGACAGTTATGCGAACCTCAAAGGACAGTTCGGAGACAAGGTGGACGTGCCCGAAGACCGCAAGTTCCTCGGCTTCGACGGCTACCGCAAAGCGATGGATTGCCTCAAGCCCGGCGACATCGTGATCCTCGCGACGCCTCCGGCCTTCCGCTGGGTCCATTTCGGTTACGCGATCCAGAAGGGTCTCCACGTGTTCATGGAGAAACCCGTCACGGTGGATGGTCCCACCAGCAAGCGGATGTTCGAACTGGGCGAACAGGCCTCGGCCAAGAACCTCAAGGTCGGCGTCGGCCTGATGTCCCGGCACAGCCGGGCCCTGGAGGAACTCGTCAAACGCGTCCAGGACGGAGAGATCGGCGATGTCATCCTGCAGCGCGGTTACCGCATGCACGGTCCGGCGGGGTTCTTCAATTCCCTGCCCAAGCCCGCCGACGTCAGCGACCTGCGATACCAGATCCAGCGGTTCCACAGCTTCATCTGGGCCAGTGGCGGCAACTACAGCGACTTCTACATCCACATCATCGACCACCTGGGCTGGATCAAGGGTTCCTGGCCGGTCAAGGCTCAGGGCCTGGGCGGACGGCACTATCGCCAGAGTCCCGAAGGCATCACCTACGTGGACCAGAACTTCGACATCTACTCCGTCGAGTACACCTACGCCGACGGCAGCAAGTTCTACTTCGACGGTCGCTGCATGAATGGCTGCAACGACATCTATTCGAGCTACCTGCACGGCAGCAAGGGCATGGCGGTGGCCTCCCGCAGCGGCGACTGCGGCGCGCCCTCGAGCATTCACAAGGGGCAGGACCCGACGCGCGAGACCATGGTCTGGCAGTCGAGGATCCCGCGCGACCAGCAGGACCCGTATCAGAACGAGTGGAACGATCTCGTCGACGCGATCCGCGCCGACAAGCCGTACAACGAGGTCAAGTACGGCGTCGAGTGCAGTCTCGTGACGAGCATGGGCCGTATGGCGGCGCACACAGGTCAGGAGATCACCTATGAAGCCATGCTCAACTGTCCGCACGAGATGGCGCCGGGTCTGGACAAGCTGACGTGGAATTCGCCCGCGCCGCTGCAGCCGGACGCCAACGGTCGATACCCCGTCCCGCAGCCGGGCATCGTCAAGGATCGGGAGTATTGAACACGCGATTGTGAAGAGCAAGGCAATGGGTGACCTGACGCGAAGAGGGTTTCTTTCCCGCATGGGACAGGCCGCGATTGGCTCGGCCCTGGCGGGGTCCGCTCTGGCGCGAGTTGCCCACGCGATGGAGAAGGCGTTGCGGCCGAACGTTTTGATCGTCCTGGCCGACGACCAAGGCTGGGGTGACCTGAGCGTCCACCGCAACGCCAATCTCCGCACCCCCCACATCGATTCCCTCGCGCGCGACGGGGCCGTGCTCGACCGGTTCTTCGTTTGTGCCGTGTGCGCCCCAACGCGTGCCGAGTTCCTTACCGGTCGCTACCATGCCCGGGCGGGCGTGCGCGGCGTCTCCACCGGCCAGGAACGTATGAATCTTGACGAGAAGACCGTGGCGGACGCCTTCCAGGCGGCCGGCTACGCCACGGGGGCGTTCGGCAAGTGGCACAACGGCAGCCAATGGCCCTACCATCCGAACGCACGCGGCTTCGACGAGTACTATGGCTTCACCTCCGGCCACTGGGGCGAGTACTTCGACCCGCCGCTGGAGCACAACGGCAGGTTCGTCCGGGGCAAGGGCTTCATCGCCGACGACCTGACGGACCGCGCGATGGCGTTCATCGAGCACAATCGGAGCCGCCCCTTCTTCTGTTACCTGCCCCTGAACACGCCGCACTCGCCGTTCTGCGTGCCGGACGAGTTCTGGGATCGGTTCAAGGACAAGCCGATCTCGCTCCGCGGTCGGGACGGCGCGAACGAGGACCTGGCCGTCACACGGTGCGCGCTGGCCATGTGCGAGAACATCGACTGGAACGTGGGCCGCCTGCTGCGCAAGCTGGACGAGCTGCGCCTTCACGACAACACGATCGTGATCTACTTCTCCGACAACGGGCCGAACAGTTGGCGTTGGAACGACGGCATGAAGGGCCGCAAGGGTTCGACCGACGAGGGCGGCGTGCGTGTGCCGTTCCTGATTCGCTGGCCGGGCCGGATCAAGGCGGGTCTGACGGTTCACCAGATCGCCGGTGCGATCGACCTGCTGCCCACGCTCACGAACCTGGCGGGAATCCCGCGGGCCGGCGACAAGCCGCTGGACGGAAGGGACATTTCGCCTCTGCTGTTGGGCGACGCGGCCGACTGGCCCGACCGGATGATCTTCTCCCAGCAGAACGCTCAAGTCAGCGTTCGCACCCAGCGGTACCGCCTCGACGACCGCGGGGCGCTGTTCGATATGGCGGCCGATCCTTGTCAGACCACCGACGTTTCCAGGCAAGAGCCCGAGGTCGCCGCCAAGCTGCGGCAGGCCGTCACGGCCTGGCGTCAGGAGGCGCTGCCCAAGGGGTTGGACGACAGGCCGTACCCTGTCGGATACCCGCAATTCCCGCTGACGCCGCTGCCTGCGCGGGACGGCGTGCCGCACGGCAATGTCCGCCGCAGCGCCGGCGCGCCGAATTGCTCCTACTTCGTGAATTGGGTCAGTCTGGACGACCGGATGACGTGGGACATCGAGGTCAATACGACGGGCGACTACCAGGTGGCGATTCACTACACCTGTCCGCCGGTTGATATCGGCTCGACCATCGAGCTGAGCTTCGACGGCAGCCGGCTGCAGGGCCGGGTCGCTCCCGCCTGGGATGCGCCGCTGATCGACGACCAGGACCGCGTCCCTCGCAAGGGCGAGTCCATCATGAAGGAGTTCCGCCCGCTGAATCTCGGCACGATGCGTCTGGAGCGAGGTCGCGGCCTGCTGACGCTGCGGGCCCTGACCGTGGCAGGCAGGCAGGTCATGGACGTACGGCTTGTCACGCTGACGCTCGTCCGTGCGGGCCAGGCAGGCGAGAACGCATAGGGGAGAGCGGGCTGCCTGACGCCAGCTGTTTCATGAGGTGGACGAGTCTCTCTGTCGGGTCGAAACATCGGCAGGGGGAGCAATGACCGTTTGTTTCTGGATTGGACCGACCATGCGATATGAGTATTTGCATCCGCGGGATGAGCTGGTGCTCACCATGCAGCGGATCTACCGATACAAGATGACCACGACCTCCGGCGGCAACCTGTCGATCCTCGACGAGAACGGAGACATGTGGATCACCCCGACCGGCGTCGATAAGGGGACGCTGACGCCCAACGACATCGTCTGCGTCCGCGCGGACGGACGGATCGAGGGACTGCACAAACCGTCCTCCGAGTATCCCTTCCACAAGGCGATCTATGCGGCCCGACGGGACCTGAGGGCGGTGGTGCACGCCCATCCGATGGCCCTGGTGGCGTTCAGCATCGCGCACAAAGTGCCCGACACGCGACTGTTCCATCAGGCATGGCGGTCCAACGGCGCAGTTGCGTTCGCGCCCTATGGCACGCCAGGCAGCGAGGACCTGGGCGACAAGATCGCCCAGAAGTTCGAGGAGGGCTTCGACAGCGTGATTCTGGAGAACCACGGCGTCTGCTGCGGCGGCAAGACCCTCCAGGAGGCGTTCCAGAAGTTCGAGACGCTGGAGGTCTGCTGCAAGATCCTGATCAAGGCCCATGGCCTGGGCGAACCGAAGTTCCTGACCGATCAGCAGCTCCAGCTCCAGAGCAAGAGCGACGTCCTGATCGACTCGTTCGAATACGACCCGACCATGATGACGATCCGCGAGAAGGACCTGCGCAATCAGATCTGCAAGTTCGTCGAGCGGGGCTACCGCCAGGGCCTCCTGACCACGACGACCGGCACGTTTTCCGCTCGGATCGACAGCGAGAAGTTCCTCATCACGCCGTACCCGCTCGACCGCCATTCGGTGCTGCCTGAGGATCTGGTCATGATCCGCAAGGGAAAGAAGGAGTTCGGAAAGCAACCGAGCCGGGCGGTCTTCTCCCATAAGGCCCTCTACGACGCCCATCCGGAGGTCGGCGCGATCATCAACGCCTGTCCCGTCAACGCGATGGCGTTCAGCGTCTGCCACCGGTCGATCGACACGTATACGATCCCCGAGAGCTATGTCTTCGTTCGCGAAGTGAGCCTGCTGCCGTTCGAGACCGTGTTCAACGACTTCGACGCGCTGGCCTCGACGCTGACTGTCCAGAGCCCGGCCGCGGTGCTGTGCAACAACGGCGTGATGGTTGTCGGGCAAGACGTGCTCTCGGCCTTCGACAAGCTCGAGGTTTTGGAGCACTCGGCCGAGGCGGTGCTCGACGCCCAGCCGATCGGGGGCCACGTGGCCATGTCGCAGAAGATCATCGACGATCTGATCGAGGCGTTCCACCTGGAGCGTCCGGCGTCCAAGCCTTCCGGCCCGCGTCCTCGCACGCGAAGCCGCTCGCGATAGGGCATCGGATCTTGCAGGTCAGGGGCCGGCGCCGACGGCCGCCAGAGTGGTCGGGACCTCGCTGAAGTTGTATGCGATGATCCGCGATTCGTTGGCGCCGACGCCGTCCTTGTCCAGGATCATATGGAGGAACCGGATGCCTTTGGCCTGTAATTGGTCGAGGATCTCGGCGGAAATCCCCGGTTCGACTCGGGGCTCGAACAGGAAGTGCTCAACGAGGTTGTGGTGCTCCGGGCGGAACGTCTGCGAGTAATAGCCCCTCAGAACGATCGGTTGGGTGGTGAGCCCCTCGATTCGGGTATGGTCCCATCGCTTCAGAGGCGCGGTGTTGCCGCCGCCCAGTTCCCACTCGGTCAATCCCGCCGGCAGGGGCGGGTAATAGAAGTGCGATTTGATCGTCACGCCGTCGTAGGTCAAGGTCCGCTCCTGAGGCAGATCGCCTTCGCCGGCGGGGGTGGTGGCCCACAGGTACACCCGGTTGGTCGTCGCGTACCGCATGGCCAGCGGATGCCACGACATGACCGGATTGGCGTAGTCCACGTTGAGGGTCAGGAACCGGTAGGGGACGCGATAGCCCGAGCAACCCAGGTCCGCCGATGCGAGGATCGGACGCTGTGACGGCGGGATCTCCAGCGGCACATCGGTGGTTCGCAGACGGTAGGCTCGCGGATTCGCCAGATCGCGCAACTCCCACGTGTCGACGGTGTCGTCGCCGTACGCGCTGTGTCGCGCTTCCGGCAGAGAGGCCAACGAGCCCGAGATTGTGCGGATTGTGTCTCCGTCGAGATACTCGATCTGCACCTCGCTGTAGAGGCTCTCGCTCAGGGCATTGCTGTCCAGGACCGTGTTGCGGGTCTGGATCGTCCAGCGGGATTTCAGACGATGATCGGCGAACACGTCCACCGCGTCCATCAGTTCGACCTCGCCTGCGTAGACCTCGAATTGCGTGGGCTGATTGACGAGGTAGGGTGTCTGCATGCGATCGGACGACGGGACCTGGCGGACCTGTTTGACGACCAGGCCTCCCGCCGGCAGGACACGCCCGCCCGGCGCGACCTTCTTGTACTCCAGATCGAGGATGTACTCCTGTCTGCCGGTGAGGCGTTCGAATTCACCGCCGACCTTCAGCAGCAGATTCGTCAGGTCCATGTAGTCGCTGGCGCCCTGGATGGACTTGCCGCGCAGGGTGCCGGCCATGACCGTCTCGCCCAAACGGACAAGGCTCGACGCCTGCTTGAACTCCGGCCATGCGACGCTGCCTGAGGGGAGGATCGTCACGGAGACCTCTTCGGGAATCGAGCCGTCTTCGGGGTTGGTCACGGAGACCGCGCCCTGCTGGGTGACCAGCGAGACGATCGTGTTGGCTGAAGGGCCGTTCCGCTGCACGGTGGCGACGCCGTTGGCGAGCTCGATCTCGTCGGGGAACGAGTGGTGGACCACGACCGCCATGCCGACGTCGGATTCGTCCAGGCCGTGACGCAGACGCTCCAGATAGGCGTTGTCGTTGTAGAAGCTGGCGAAGACCTGGCGGATCGCCTGGAAGATGTCCTTCTCCGACTTGCGGTTGGGATCGCAGGCGCACGGGCCGTCATCGTCTCCATCGAGCGCGTCGGCCAGACAGCCGCTGAAGCTGTCGTACAGTCCGGCGCCGATGAAATCGACGCTGTCCTCGACGTTGGTCGAGCTGCGGAATCGCAGCGGAACGCCGGGATCGAATCCGTGCACAGGGTCGGTCAGCACGTCGATCACGCCTTCTCGCAGCGCGTCGTCGAATTCCGTGGTCCCGGCGTCCGTGAACAGGCTGCGGATCGAGGCCAGGTCGCGCGACAACTTCTGCATGTCCGCAGGCGGATAGCTCGTGTAGTCCGAGAGCCGTCGGGCGATCTCCTCCCGCAGGGTCGGCGCCGCGATCTCGGAGGGGACCTGCCACTGGGTCGGTTTGGTGATGTCGTCGGTCAGGTACAGGCCGTTCAGGACGATCGTCTCATCCGACGCATTGTACAGTTCGATCCAGTCGGGGTAGTCGCCTGGGTCATGGGGGTCCTGGACAGTCCGCTCGTTGTCGGCCATGAACTCATTGATGACCAGGCCCCCTGCGGGGGGGCCGGGCAGGGGAGAGTTGGCTCCTCCGGGAGTGGGGGTGGGGGACGCTGCCCAGGTGTCGCCGCCATCGATGGATCGGGCGTAGGAGACGTCTCGGGTCTGCGGCCCATACTCGATCGAGTCCAGGAGCGTCGCGCCGTCGGCGTCGAACAGGCAGAGGGTTTCGCCGTCTTTGCTCAGTTTGAAGCTTGCATGCGTGGGACCCTGCTCAGTCTGGCCGTCGGCCCAGAACAGCATGTGTTCACGAGGCATCAGGGCGAGGGCCGGGACCGGGGCCAGCGGCTGATCCAGAAACGCCTTCCACAGGTCGAACGTCAACGCGACCGCGTAGGGGGAGTTCGCAGGCACCGCCGCTCGCAACAGGCTGAAGTTGGCGGCCTTGCCTCCCACATATCGCATATCCTCGGCGTGCAGCCCTTCTGTGGACACGCCGAACGCTCCGAGAGACGCGATTGGCGCGATGTTCAACGGAGCAGGCCGCTTGAGTTCAAGGATCTCCTCGGCGGCAGCGTCATCGAGGAGGCCCTCGGTGTCCGCGATCCACACATCGACTCCGAAATCGTTCTCGTAGGCGGTGAACGCGATTCGACGTCCGATGAGCGTCTGGATGCGTTCGGCATCCGCTGCCAGCGCCAGATGGACGAACGGAACCATGTACGTCCTGGCGAGGATCGCCACGTGCGAATTGGGCGTGGACGGAGCCAGCGAAATGATGCCTGCCACGAAGGGGACCTCGGCGGGCACGCCGTCGGTGAGCAGGATGTCCGTCGGCTGCAATTGACCGCGGTGGTAGGCGGAGGCGATCTCGCCGGCCGGGATGTAGTTGACTTTGCCGAAGGCCCATCCCTGGGAATAGCACGTGTTGCCTTTGGCCCATCGCGCGGTCGAACTCAGAGGGATGCCCTGCGCTTCGAACCAGTCGCGATTGGTCGTCGCGGTCGCCTGTTGCTCGTACGTCGGGAAATAGAACACCTGCACGTCGTCCGGGGCGCCGATCCGGGACTTGACCAGATGAAACAGATCGCGGATCTGCTCGCGCGTGAACGCGTCCTGGCGTATGAGCTGGATACCGTACTCGCGGACCGTCGGCTGAGTCGGCCAGACCACGACCGGAGGCAGGATCACCGCGCCCAGGACGGCCTTCTGGTTCTTCTCGAACAGCGTCGCGGCGTTGTACTGCGCCGCGGTCATCCCGTGGAACGGGTCAAGCCATTCGCTGGCGAAGGTGTAATGGAATACGTACTTGCTGCTGTCCTGGAAGTAGACCACGTTCGGATCGTACGGCTCCAGCAGGATCGTGAACTTGATCCACTTGCTCTTGCCGTCCGCGAATCGGCTGTTGCAGAAGGTGTCATAGGGATAAACGAGTTCGTTTTTCCAGTATGGCGACGGGCTGATTATCGGCGGTTGGGCGTGAAGCGTTCGAAGGCTCGCGGCCAGCAGAAGCACGACAGCCCACTTCGACAGAGCGATGTTCTTTCGGTTTTGATTCATAGTCGTACTCTTCTATCGTGATAATGGCAGCCTGGGTTTAACGGCTCTTGCTGGCCTCTGCGGTCCCGCCGTAGACGCCCATGTTGGCGATCCCTCCATGGGGCAGCGGCTCCTGCCCGACCGGGCCGTCCGGATCGCCTGCGTCGATCGCAGGACTGGTCATGAGATCTCGCACCCATGACGACGAGACAGGGTCCCACCGTCCGGTCTGGGACTGTACGTGGTAATCCCCGTCCCGCCAGACGGCGCGCGGATTGTCATACGTCAAGTTCTTGGCCGAGTCGGTCGGATCGACCCATGCGCCGGGACGGATAAGCAACGGATCGGCGTGGATGTTGCCGAAATCGGGCCACCACCCGCGGACGCAGCAATAGCGAATGAACGGGCGGGTCGAACCCCGATGAAGGATCTCGGCGGGCCGGTTGTTCCAGAAGATCGAGTTGGTCACCGCGATGCTGCTCTCGTCGTGGACCAGGCCGGCGCCGTGTTCGCCTGCGTAGTTGTCCGCGATGGTGCACTGGGTGAGCACCGCGCGGCTCCACTGGAATCGCAGCGCGGCGCCGTTGGGGTCGCTGCAGCGATTGCCGACGATCAGGCAATGGCTGATTTTCGGGTCCGATCCGGAACAATCGATCGCGCCGACGACGTCGCTCCTTCCCTTTGTGATGACGAAGCCGGCCAGGCTGCACTGGGTGCCGCCGCCGGGACCGATGGTGACGACCGGTGCGCCGCCGACGCCTTCGATCGTCGCACAGGGCCCTCCGTCGGGATTGCGGGGATCGAACGCCTTCAGATGGATCTTCTTGCCCAGGAAGCTGATGTTCTCGCGGTACACGCCGGGCGACACGGTGATGCTCGCCCCGTCGCGCGCGACGTCGATGGCATCCTGAATGCTTGGAATCGGGCGTTCGGGGGATCCGTCCGCGTTTGGATCGGCAGGCACGCTGTTGTTCACGTGAAGCGTGTCCCGAAGACTCTGAAAGTGCGCTCGGAACTGGTAGTTCCGCTCCGTGAAGATGTCGGCCGAAGCGGTGGCGATGGGGAAGGGGCCCGTCCAGCCGACGAATGCGAATCCGGGATCGGCTACCGCCTTGAGGTGGACCAGCGTATCGAACGGGTACAGGAATTCTCCCTCTCCCGGCTCGACCACCGATCCGCCAAAGGTCGAAGACAGCGTCAGCAGCCGTCCACGAAGGGGATCGGTCTCGATCTCTATGCCTGGGTTGTTCGCCTGGATCTTGGGGATATGGACGTCATAGGCTTCGTCGTCGAGAGGGCAATCCCGAAGATCGACGTATCGCAGCGACTTGAGATTCGTCAGCGGGGAGATGTCGCTGACGTGCGTGTTCAGCAGCGACAGTTCCGCGAGATGAGTCAGGCCGGACAAAGCGGAGATGTCGCTCAGCGGGTTCTGGCGAAGGGCCAGGAACGTCACGTTGACCAGGCCTGACAGGGCGGAGATATCGCTGATGTCGTTGTCGTGAAGGTCCAGATGACGCAGGTTGACCATGGCGCCGAGCGGGGAGACGTCGTGGATCTCGTTGTCGTTGAGTTGCAGCGAGGTCAGGTTGGTCAGGCCTGCCAGCGGCGTCACGTCGTGAATGTGGTTAAAACGGAGTACGAGACTCTGTAAATTGAGGGCGGTTTCCAGTCCGGTCAAAACGCGGATGTTCCTCGCCTGTCCGTCGAGATGGGTCAGCGACAGCATGTCCTCCGACGTCGGGTCGGAGACCCACAAGGCGTCCTCGATGGCGGCCTTGAGCCCCGCGTCGGGAATGTGAACCTGCGATTGCCCCCAGGCCCGGGCGCAGAACAACAGCAACAGCGGAATCAGGGCAGATCGTACGCCTTTCATTTCGTCCTCCAGCACCGCGCCGCCCCGTGAGGAGGCGGATTTCCAAAGTTTATCTCGTGACGCGTCATTATACCGTTGGCCCCGTCGAGATCCAAGATAAATCCGGGTCCGGAAATGCGTGGAGTGGGCTGACGCGAGGATTCTGTGAATACGCGGAGGCCCACGACGAGGGAGCCCCTCGGCAGCCTTCATGGCCGCCATCCGAGGGGATCGTGGGAGGCTTGGACACTCGACCTACAAGATATGGCCATCCGTGACCGCAGAATCGCTACAAATGGGGGTGCTACGGGCTCTTGCTGGCTTCGGTGGTGCCGCCGTAGGCGCCCAGATTGACGATCTGGCCGTGCGGAAGGGGCTCGTGGCCGAGCGGGCTTTCGCGATCTCCGGCGTCGATGCAGGGGCTGGTCGCCGCGTCTGAAATCCAGATCCCGGCTATCGGGTCCCAACGGCCTGCCACGGATTTCAGGTGGTAGTCGCCCTCTGTCCAGGTGGCTCTGGCATCCTGCGGATCCAACGCTTCTTCCGGCTTGTCCCGGTTCACCCAGGCCCCGCGAGCGGCGAAGAGGGGGTCCGCATGGAGGTTGCCGAGGTCGGGCCACCAGCCTCGAACCGCGCAGTAGCGGATGAGAGGCTTGCTGGCGGCGCTCTTGGCGATTTCCTGGGGGCTGTTGCCCCAGAGGATGGAGTTGGTCATGGTGATGCTGCTGTCGATCAGCGTCAGGGCCGCCCCCTCGAACCCCGCGTCGTTGTCGGCGATCGTGCAATGGATCAGCACGGCCTGGCTGTTCTCGAAACGCAAGGCGGCTCCGCCGGAATCCAGACATCGATTGCCCACGATCAGGCAGTGGGCCAGCGTGGGGCTGGCGCCGGCGCAGTCGATCGCCCCGGCGGGGTGGCCTGTGCCCTTGGTGATGACGAATCCGACCAGGCTGCATTTGTCGCCGCTGCCGGGGCGGATGCGTACGACCGGACCGTTGCCCTGGCCCTCGATCACGGCGCAGGGACCTCCGTGGGGATTCTTGAGATCGATCGCGGTCAAGTAGACCTTCTTGCCCAGCAGATCGATGTTCTCGCGGTAGATCCCAGGGGCGACGATGATCGAAGCGCCGTCGGCCGCGACGTCCAGCGCCTCCTGCATTCGGTCGAAGGGACGCGTGAAGGTCCCGTCCTCCAGGGGATTGCTCACGCGGTGGTCGAACGGTTTGGCGTCGCCCGGCGCGTCGTCGTCCACATAGATCTCGGTCAGCATGCTGACGAAGGTCGCATGGATGTGGGCGTCGGAGGTGAGGGTGATGGACATCGGGCTCTGCGTGCTGGAGAAACTCCCGGACCAGCCCGTGAACTTGAAGCCGGGATCGGCCTTGGCCTCCAGGCGGACGGTGGCGTTGTAGTCGTATCCGAATTCGCCTTCGCCCGGATCGATCACGGACCCGCCGGCGGTGGAGGTGACTCGAAGGACGTGTCCGGCGTGCGAGTCTCGTTCGATGTAGATGCCGGGGTTGTTGGCCTGGATCTGCGGGAGGTACTCGTCGTAGGCGCTCTGATTCAGCGGGTTGTTGCGCAGGTCCAGCCGGCGGAGGGACGTCAGGCTGGTCAGGCACGAGATGTCTCGCACCTGGTTGTTGTGGACGTCCAGATACGACAGATTCTCCAGGGCGCACGCGGGACTCAGGTCGCTGATGCGATTGAATCCCGCCTGCAGTCCGCGGAGGCTTTGCAGCCCGCTGACCGCCGAGAGGCTGGAAATCTGATTGTCCTCGACGTGCAGCATTCTGAGGCTGGGCAGGCCGCTCAGCGACGTGATGTCGCTGATCTGGTTGACCCGCAGGATCAGCGTGTGGAGATTGGGCAGTCCCGCCAGCGGCGAAACGTCGCTGATTCGATTGGCGTGCAGATTCGCGATGGTCAGACTCGTCAATCCGCTCAGCGGGCTCAGGTCGCTGATCTCATTGGTGTTGAAGACGATCACCGACAGGTTGGGCAGTCCCGCCAACGGGCTCAGGCTGCTCACGCGATTGTGCGTCATCTCCAGGGCGACCAGGTTCTTGGCGTGCTCCAGGCCCGTCAGGCTCGTGATGTTCTGAGAATTGGCGGTCAGACCGGTCAAGCCCAGCATATCCGAGGGCGTCGGGTCGTGGACCCACAGCTCCTCCTCTACGAGTTCCTTCAGACGGGCGTCTCCGAACGTGACGGGCGTTTCCGCCTGCCCAAGTCCCGCCAACCCCAACAGAAGAATCGACGACAGCAGCAATCGTGTCATGGGAAGACTCCCGACAATGCGACGAAGGTCCGCAAGACAGTCCGCCGGATGCGTGGAAAGGGTCACCTCCGTGGTCGGAACGTCGTCGAGATCGAAGTCTCGGCGGGGCGCACCGAACACACGACAATCCCCACCCGCCTCCCGGCATGGTGATGCCTGACTGAACCGCCATGTATAACCACAGACGTGGGTTTCGGGGACCCGACCGGTCCCCACCCCTTCCTCTCCAGGGAGGTTCTGCGATCCTGCCTTGGATCTTCGCCCGGAGGAACGGTCGTCGTCGAAGCACGACTCACGTTCTGTGTCGTTCCAATCCAGAACTACCTACTTAGTATATCAACAACCGGCCGCTGCGCCAATAGGAAAAACATCCATCAAGGACCGCATCGTAAGACGGTCTTCGTCAGGTTGTTGGCTGGGGATCCTCGCTTCGTTCCCAGCGAACGCCGTCTCCAAACCCCGGCCCGCATTCAGCCTCGAACGCCTCCTGGTTTCGTTCGCGACAGGCGTGGAAATGGAGCTGGGGTTCTGCTATGATCGGTCCCGATGGCTGAAACCAGAACGCAAACACGGGTCGTTCTTTCCTTCGATCGCGGCACGCTCCTGTTGAACGGACCGCAGCCGCGGGAGCTCTCTGCTTTGCCCGAGGGGTCGATGTGGAAATGGGACGCCCGCGTCGGGGCCTGGCGGTGCGATGCGATTCACTATGCGACCGTGCGGGCGACGCTGAGCCGTCGGTTCGGAGCGGGTTTTCACGATGAATTGCCGGCGCCGGTCCGGGTTTTGTGGCCGAAGAGGGACCTGCCAGAGCCTCGGACCGAGCAGGCCGAGGCGCTGGCTGCCTGGATTCGGACGGGCCGACGAGGACAGATCGTCATGCCCACAGGGACCGGCAAGACGGAGGTGGCCTTTGCCGCGATGGCCGAGGCGCAGGTGGCGACGCTGGTCGTGGCGCCCGTGCGGGACCTGATGTACCAGTGGCACCGCCGCATCCTCAAGACGTTCGGTTACGACGCCGGCATCGTCGGCGACACCACGTTCGACATCCGCCCGGTGACGGTGACGACGTACGACAGCGCATACATTCACATGGACAAGATGGGCGCCGGCTTCGGTCTGCTGATCTTTGACGAGGAGCACCACCTGCCCGGCCGATGCCGGCGGGAGGCCGCGATTCTCAGCGCCGCGCCGATGCGCCTGGGACTGACCGCGACGCCCGAGCGGTCGGACGGCCTCCATGCGGACCTCGACTGGCTCGTCGGCCCGGTGGCGTACAACCTGTCGTTCAAGCACGTGCGGGGCTCCACGCTGGCGGACTTCGACGTGGTCCGCATCCCGGTGGCGCTGACCGAGGTCGAGCAGGCGACGTACGACCAGTGCAGCCGGGTCGTTCGGCACTTCATCACTTCGCGACGGAAGGAGCAACCGGGCTATTCGTGGCAGGACCTGTGCAAGGAAATGGGCAAGGACCCGCAGGCCCGCCACGCGCAGAAGGCCTACTACCTCAAGCAATCCATCGAGGACCGGGCTGCCGAGAAGCTCCGCGTCCTGGAGGATCTTTTCCGCCTGCACGTCGGCCAGCAGACGATCGTCTTCGCGGGCTCCAACGCGATGGCGGTCGAGGTCTCCAAGCGGTTCCTGGTGCCCACCATTCTCTCGCACACGCCCAAGCGCGAGCGGCTGGCGGTGCTCGACGGGTTCGCGAAAGGGCAGTTCACCGTCCTGGTGGCCAATCGCGTGCTCGATGAAGGCGTGGATGTCCCCGAGGCCAAGGTCGCCGTCGTGATCGGAGGGCAGGCCTCGACGCGCCAGGCCACGCAGAGACTCGGGCGGGTCCTGCGCCGCACAGGCGACGCGAGAGCGACTCTGTACGAAGTGGTCTGCGAAGACACCAAGGATGTCGAGCGGTCTCGCAAGAGGCGAAGAACCGATGCTTACGAGCGAACAGTCCATCGTCGAGTATAAGGACGGCCGGGCCATCCCCGACCGGCTCACGCAGGCGGCGCATCGGCACTATCGCGACTACGCCGAGCGGATGCTGGCGGTCTATCGCGACGGCGCGGGCCGTCGGCGACGCGACTTGCACAAGGAGATCGAAGCGATCTTCGCGGACGAGCCGGATTGTCCGGTCCGGCGGATTCAAGCGTTCTGCAAGTTGCTCGACGATGCCGCCGTGTACCGCGCCGACCCCGCGGGCAAGGCCTCCAAGCTCCGGCTGGAAGTCTTCTCTCTCGCCGCACGTCTGCACCCGCTCGTGCAGGAGCCCGACCGCCTGTTCGAGCACCAGGAGGCCCAGGCCAAGGCGAAACTGGCTCAGGAATTGGGGACGCCGTGGGACCAGATCGAGACCGCCCTCTATGGCGACGTCATCCCGTTTCAGGAACTCGAGTCCTTTCCCGGCTATCCCGACGCCGCCGCGTTTCTCTCCCGCTACAACGTCGCGCAGCTCCAGGCGGCGCTCTACCGCGCCGAGCGAGTCGTCATCACGGCGACGCGGGATCTCAAGACCATCGTCCGCTACGCCAAGCTGGCCCGACTGCTGCACGAGATCGAGCGTGGCGAGGGCGTCCCGCCCTTGCGTCCTGCGGGCATCTTGCCCGCACGGAAGAGGCAAGGGCAGGATGCTCTCGCCACGGAAGAGTCGGAACGGGATGCCCATGCTACGTATCGTATCACGTTTTCGGGTCCGGCCTCGGTGCTTCGCGAGACCCGACGCTACGGCGTGAACTTCGCTCGCTTCCTCCCGGCGCTGCTGGCCTGCAAGGGCTGGGAGCTGGCCGCGACGGTGCAGACGCCCTGGAAGGCGATGGCCAAGCTCCTGATCTGCGACGCCGATCGCTTTACCAGCCACTTACCCGAGCCGGAGGATTTCGATTCCGGTATCGAGGAGTCTTTCGCGAGCAAGTTCGGCCCGACCCGCGACGGATGGCGGCTGATCCGCGAGGGCGATATCCTCTGCGAGCACCAGGCGACCTTCGTCCCCGATTTCACGTTTCGACACGAGGACGGAACGGAAATCTTCCTGGAGATCGTCGGATTCTGGACGCCCGAGTACCTGGAGGAGAAACGTCGTACGCTCCTTCGATTCCGGCGTCACAGGATTCTCCTGGCCGTGCCGGCAAGCTCCCTGCGAGAAGATGCCAAGGTCACCGACAACGTCGTCGTTTACAGGACCGTCCTGAAGGTCGAGCCGGTCCTGACGGCCCTCGAAACGGCCAGAAGCCGCCGAAATCGGTGATCGTTCAGGTCCTTTCCGCTTCCTCGTCGGCGCTCACTTCTTTTGCGGGAGCTGTCTGGGGGCGGGGGCGTACCAGGCGACGCCTTCGAACTTCCAGGACTTGGACAATTCTGCGACCATCATGTTCTTCGTGGCTTCGTCCATGGTGTAGAAATGCTGCTGGAGACCCTCGGACCAGAAGCGGTAGACCGGCCGGGCGTCCGCGGGCTGTTGGCCCTCGGGATACGCGAAGAACGCGATGCCCTGGTACTTCCAGGCGGCCGGCTGCGTGTCGAGGAGTTTGTACTTCTCATCCTCGCTGATGGTGCAGAAGTGCCGCTTCGAGGTGGTCGAGACGAAGTGGTAGACCGGGGCGGCGTTCTCGATGACCCCCATGTAGATGCTCGGGGCGTAGCCCTGATTGGCGGGGTCTTCGAAGTTGATCTTCGGCTTGTTCGGCTCCGCGACCGCTGCGGCAGGTTTGGCCGGTTCGGCCGGCGGGGGTGTTTTCTGCGTCGCGGCCTGGGCGGCGTTCGGATCTTTGACTTGCGTCTCGATCGGTTTCTGGGCCGAGGTGGTTGGAGGCGTTACTGTCGGGGTCGGATCGGCCTTCTTGGCGATCGCAGACGCAACGTTCGGATCTTTGGCCTGCGTCGGCTGGGCCTGGGAGGGCGACTCTGCAGGGACAGGTTCCACGGGCTTGATGGGAATCGGTTGTCTCTGTTCCAGGCGGTGCAGCAGGTTCTCCGTTCGAGCCGAATCGGCGTCGGGGATCTGATTGATCAGCACGAGATCGGTGATGCCGGAGTTCGTTTGCTCCGTTAGGCCCGAATCGGGAATCCGGACGCGGGTGTCTTCGCCCGTCAGCAGACCGACGCCGTCGATCGGGGCCGGCCTGGTGGCCGGCTCGGATTGCGGCTTGACCGCCTGAGTCGGTGTCTCAACGGGTTTGCCCACTGGCACGGCCTCGGTCGGCGCGAACTGCTTCCGCAGGTCGCGGATGGCCAGGCTGTGGAAGTTCCCTGCGGAAATCACGGCGTACCGGCCGCCTTCGGGGATCACGCATTGGCCGTAATTGTCCTGGCCCCAGGCTTCGATTCGACCGTCGCGTCGAAGGGCGAGGTTGTGGAGCGAACCGGCGGCCACCGCGACGAAATCGTTTCCAGACGGGGTTCGGCACTGGCCTTCGGAATTCCGCCCCCAGGCGACGAGCGTGCCGTCGGCTCTGACCGCGAGGCTGTGCATGGTGCCTGCGGCGATACGGACGAAATTGCTGCCTTCGGGGACACTGGATTGGCCGTCGCCGTTGCTGCCCCAGGCGACGAGCGTGCCATCGGCTCTGAGAGCCAGGCTGTGATAGTAGCCGCCGGCGACCTCGACGTAGTCCTTGCCCCCGGGCGGATCGCACTGTCGGGCTTCGTTCCAACCCCAGGCGGCGATCGAGCCGTCCATGCGGATTGCCAGACTGTGCCAGGTGCCCGCCCCGATCGCTCGGAACTTGGTGCTCCGAGGCACCGAACACTGTCCTCGCGAGTTGTCGCCCCAGGCGATGACCGTGCCGTCGGCCCTCAACGCCAGACTGTGATACATCCCCGCCGCGACTGCGACGAAGTTGTTGCCGTAAGGAATGTTGCACTGGCCGGAGGAGTTCTCGCCCCAGGCCATGAGCGAGCCGTCTGCGAGCAGGGCCAAGCTGTGGTAGCCGCCGGCACTGACGGCCATGCACTCCCGGCTCGGCACAGCGTTCGAACGGCCGCCGAGGCTTTCACCCCAGGCGAACACCTGTCCCGGCTGGGCATGGCACACGGCCGGGGCGGCCATGAGCAACGCCAAGACGATCAGTCGTCCCGCCCACGCGGCCGGAACTTCATGAATTCGCGCGTCTGTCCTCATGAAGGTAACACTCTCTGACAACGGCTCTTAACACCAGCCTCCACACTGGAACCTCAGCGGGCTCATCACGCCCAGCCGGCTCCTTCTATTGTACATTATTCGACGGGCAATTCAAGGACAAACCCCCGGATTCCCCAGGCGCAATCGGTCATCTCGTCCCAAATCTCCTCTCTTATCGTCATTCCCGTGGGCGATCATTGGCATCTGGCCGTTCGCCGGTCGGCCTGGCGGCCCTCGGAAAGGGGCCGCAGGCTGGGCCTCCTCGTGTGGAGCGGTTGCGAGGTTCATGGGTTTGGTTTGTCCTGTGCCTGTCGTAGGACGAATAGGACGTATAGGACACATAGGGTTTGCCGCGGTTTGCACGCTTGTGCGTCGCTTGCCCTGGAACCCGCCGCATTATTCAAGGTCCGATAGGATCTGCTCGTTCGCGGGAACGAGAGCTATCCGCGTGGTTTTCGATCTGTCTGCAAGTCGAATGGTGTGCGATGCTCAAGAGGGGATTGCCGCAACCCTTCACGCCTGCTTTGCAGTGGGGCCTCACGCTGTTGACTGCGGTCTCCCTCGGATCCAGCCTCTCCAATCGGTTGCACGTCCGCTTGATTGCACCTTCCAGCGGGAATGCGTCCCAAAACCGCCAAATCCCGATCACCCCAGTGGCCGGTGCGTTCTCGGACCCTGAAGACACCCAAAGAAGCTCTGTACCGACTGAGGTTTTCTTCTGTGAATCGCAGGTGTTGACGTGAATTCGCTTTCTCTGACGCGAACCGATCGGGGCGATCCCACTTCTTCACTCATACCCCGCCTTCTTGCCCTGGGCTTGAGCTCAGTGTCCCCGGTTCTCCAAAGTGAAAGAGTCTGTACCTGCCTTCGCGCTCGGGCCACGGCTCGTTGCCATAGGTACTCCCAGGGAGCTTGTCCTTGAAACACAGCATCACCTGGTGTTATACTGGTACCCAGGGCCAGTACCCAGTATCGGCAGAAAAGGGAGAAAGCTTCCAATGGGGAAGTTGTATGACGCGATCCGCCGACTCGTCGCGGAAGAAAAGTATGTCGTTGGAGAACACGCGGTTCAACGTCTTGAAGAACGCGGAATCCTCGAATGGCAGGTGGTCTTTGGTCTGGATGACGGGAAGCTTCTGATCGAGCGTCCCGATGACAAACCGAATCCGGCCGTCGAGGTGCAGGAGAGGCTTCCGGATGGAACGGAATTCAAGGCGGTTTGGTCCCATCTATTGCGCAGCGGGGTAGCCAAGTTGGTCACGGTTCATTTTTTCGATGAGGTTGAACAATGAGAATTCCCGGAAAGCGAGTGCGCCGCACACGGCTGGTGCGGACCCACAACCTGGTGGTAGCCGTGGAAGTCGAGGCGGTCATTCCGAAGGATGATCCGAGCGAACCGTGCTATGAGGCCGAGACGGTGCAGTTCCTCCGTGACATTGCGCAGCACGCAGAACGGGGAGATATCGCGTGGTTACAGCAGCACGGCAGAGTCTATCAGGCGTTGCAGGCCGGATGACCTTAAGGACAGGCAGCTTCCCTGCACGCGCAGGTGGTGGATGGACAAGAAAGATATGTTAGCTCGTCTCGTGAGCAATGGCGTCGACTTCCTGGCTCGCTCAATAGATGAGCTTGAACGCTTCCCCAAGTACTCTGTGATTCACTTCTACACGGCTGTAGAACTCTTCTTGAAAGCCCGACTGATGTCGGAACATTGGTCCCTTGTAGTTTCGAAACGGGAAGAGCCAGACTGGAGGGACTTCATCGCAGGAGATTTTCAATCGGTTACACTTGATGAGGCTGCCAAACGCCTGGAAAAAGTCGTGCGCAGCGGGGTCTCGGATCAGGAACTGAAGGCATTTCGATGTGTTGGGAAACATCGAAACAAGATGGTGCATTTCTTTCACGAGGCTCATTATGCCACCGACGCCGATCTGCATGAGGCAATCGCCAAGGAGCAGCTTACTGCATGGTATCTGCTGAATCGCGTCCTAACCGACCGGTGGCGAGATGTATTCGAACCGTGGCTGGCCCAGATTGCCGAAATCGATACGAAGTTACGAAACCATCGTTCGTTTCTTCAGGTGGTCTTTGATCAACTGAAACCAGAAATCCAGAAACTCACGCAGGAAGGGTTTATCTTCAGGGAATGCCCTTCCTGTAGATTCGTGTCACAACGACATGAGCAGATCACCGAGGAAATCTACGGATCAGTCTGTCTGGTGTGCGGACTCTCTCAAAGGCACCTCACTATCGAATGCCCAGATTGTGGCGAGCCCGTGTATTTTGTGGATCAAGGTTTTGCCGAGTGTGCGTGCGGTAAACACCTTGTCCCTGAGAATGTTGCAGATGTGTTGATAGATGATGACGCTGCCCATTG
>CALEZT010000020.1 GCA_937927975.1 uncultured Phycisphaerales bacterium | reverse complement strand
ACCACCGAGATCTACACTCTTTCCCTACACGACGCTCTTCCGATCTCTCTGAGGGCCTGTTGTGCTTGCTCCACGAGCCTACGAATCGACTCCCGTGGCCCAGGTGCCGCATCGCAATCCAGTTCTGACCATTCGTGTTCGTCACAGGCGCTGATGCAGGGATCTTTGCCCCGGACCGCGCGGGGGTTGCTCCCGTCCCCGGCTCCGGTATTGGAGTTCTTTCCTGGGACAATTCGCGTGCCGCCGGCCAACAAATCATAGGCCTGTTCAGCCGTCAGACTGAGCCGGCGGTCAGCCGGGGTGATCGGCAAAGTCTCAAAGGTGATGGCCGACGCCAGAAACTCGCGGAAGCTACCGGCGGTAATTCCGGCGAAACCCACCTTCTGCAGGAGAAACGCATTGACGACGAGATCACACGCCACATTCCAAAGAGCCGGTAACCGGTCGTGGCGTCGCAGTGGGTGGCAAAAAGCGTAATGCAGGGCCTCGTGCAAAACGACAAAGACCATCTCGTCGTGACCGAGACGGTCGAAGTAGGCGCGATTGAACGTGAACACCGGCTGTCCCTCCTCGCCCACAAATAGGGAAGCTGTAGGGCACGAGTCGACAAAGCGTGGCATTCCCAGGTGATAGACCTGCTTCGCCAGCTCCGCGCCGTATTCGAATTGATCGACCGCCGCGTAGAGCCGGTCCGCCCGTTGGGCGTCCGTGGGGCTCGGGGGGCGGCTTCTATATGTCTCTTTGGTGCTCATCGGGGGTCCTCATGTGAACGCCATGCCCATGGCCACCAGCCTATCGGCCAAGGGCCGTAGGTCTTGGTTGCCCTTGCGCCCCTCCCGAGCCAGATTGACCAGCGCCGTCTTGATGGTGTGGTTGGCCAGCAGTCGGGCCTGCAACTCTGAGGTCATGGCCAGAAACAGTGGGATGCATTGGGGCATGAGGTCCGGCCACTCCAGCAGTCGTCCGCTCACCGCCAACATCACGTCGGCGCTCTCCGCCATCTCGGCGACGATCTCTTCCTGATGGTCGATGATGGTCTTGCGTGTCAGCTCAAAGGGCAGCAGATTCTGCCCGTCGATCCGACGCAGAAGGTGCTGCAACGGGGCTCTAATGGTCGAAGGCAGGGAATAGCGGAGCTCTATGCCGTCTTGGTAATTCTTGCCCATATACTCGAGACGACGCGGCGAGATCATCGTTCGGAGGTTGTCATCCAGGTCCCGATGCCACCACATCACCAGCGCTTTGGCGATGTGAGGAGGAATACCAGCCTGGTGGATGTAGTAATCGACGGACGGGTCCGCGGGCACTTCGAGATGCACGTGGAACCGGTCCACGAGGACGGGGTCAAGCTCGGCCACTTGATATACGCCGCCGGGCGGGTTGATGGCCGCCCAGACCATCTTGAGCTTCGGCAATGCGACGCCGTTGATGGTGCGAAATTGAATGGCCTCCAGAACCGCGTTCAGCACCTTGGGATGTGCGCGGTTGAGCTCATCGAAGAAGAGAATCTCGGCTCGCTCCACATCGGCCGGACGAAGGAAGGTCAAGTGTCTCTTCGCGTCCCCCGGGCTCCTTTCATCGGGGGCGGGAACAGGGATTCCCACCAGATCTGCCCACGGATCGAGTGTCGGGCTACTGTAGTATTTCAGCGTCAGGCCCTGGCGTTTGGCTTCGTCCACTACCATCGCGGTCTTGCCGACGCCATGGTCGCCGACCAGCAGCACATTCAGCCCTTTTGACATGCAAGTCTCAACGATTCCTGCACAATGACTCATGGTGGGTCCTCTGCCGTCAATTCATCGAGCCGCGCAGGATGTCACTCAACCGCCCGCCCAGAAGCTCGCGGGGGCCTGTCTCGTCGGGGATTTCTGGTCGCCGCTCAACCACGTCAATCGCTTGCTGGGGCGTCATCTTGCGAAGGACCACCATGCGCACCGCCGGGAAATACAGATCCATGGCCCACCAATTGGCAAAGAGCAAATGCCGCATGATATCCGGGTGGAGTTCACTGCGGCCGAGCATGACGCCCGTTTCGCAGATGACCTCGCCGTGCTCCATCCCCAACGCGAGCTGACCGACCGGGAGGTGCTCGTTGATCCGCATCAAGAACGCGGCAGCGGCAGATCTTGGAGACCTGGGTACTGTTAACGGGGCCACGGTGTACACGCGAACGATTCTCTCCGCATCACAGGTCTCCACGTAGCTCGGAAAGAAGCCGTTTTCACTGCGGAAGCCCGACCGGAATACACCGACCTTGTCGGTCCGCTCATAGTGGCCCTGTTCCTGTTGGAGGAGATTCTCGACTGCCCTTGCCAGGCTTTTCATGGTTGATCCTTTCATTCGTAGGAATCGAACTGTCCAATTTTCCCGCCGGAAGACGCACCAACGGCCCGGTTCGGTTGTCAACGGGCAGCATTCGGACGGATCTGCCGAGCCATGTCGCGGAACCGGGGACGTGTCCCACCAGGTCGGGCCGGCCCTCCGCTCCGAGACGTCCTGGATAGCCTCAGGGCAGACACGGGCTTCCACCGGCGACGCCCTTTTCTGTCGAGACATATGCTCTCATGTATCTTCCTACCGCCGCTAATAGACCGGCATGGCCTCGAAGACGTATTTCCAGCAGTTGCCCCGTCCCGGCCGTAGTCGGCCGTCACAAAGCAACGCGAGCACAAACGCACGTGCTGCCCGGCAATGATCGCCCCCGCCCTCGGCTTCGCACGCGATGGCCAAGAATCGGTCCAGTCTTTTCGCCCACAGGGCTCTTCTTTCCTCTCCACCGGTCGGGCCAACTTGTCGGGCTCCGTCGTTTCTCTGCTGTGGCATTGCATCTGTCATGGCTTTCACCTCTTTGATGTCGGTGCTCTTCGATTGTCGTTTGGTTCCGGAAGGTTTGCCGTCCTGGGGTCCTGACGAACCGTCGCTTTCCGCAATTCCCCGACAGACCGGCCGGCAAGGTATTACGTTCCACGCTTAGCCCCGCGCCAAACCCCCAGTCCAAACCCTCTTGGCCCAGCCCGTGACCGCAGTGAGACAGCGTTTCACGGCCGCACGGGTCGGCCAGCGATCCTGCCGCTCACTATGCGGTGCTCCATGTTCAGCCTGCGTCACTGACACCGGCGTCAGAGCAGGCGCGACGGCCGCTACCGGTTCGAGGCGTTCGCGACGACCACAGCAGCCGGTCTGGTTTCGACCTGCTCGAGCAGTTGCCGGGACCGCCCGGCACGCACCGGGTCCAAGCGGGAGTAAGCCGCTTTTCGCAGGTTCGCCAAGATGATCTTCCGTACCTTCCGGGTGCACGCGATGGTCATCGCTGGCTCCACAAAGGCGTCGCGCTGTTTGCGGTTCGAACTGACAGGTTTCTGATTCTTCATAGGTAGGTACCTCCACATGGCGCGCGAATCGCGCGCGGTTCCAAATTGGTTGACGGACACAATTGATTTCAGGCGGAGGTCGACGATAATGAAGACCGACCGGCGCATTGCGATGCTCTGGTTAGGGCCGGCGCTGGGTTCCAATCACCGCCGGCCTGTTTTCTTCATTATCTGATCTCCTACGGTGATTGCAGCATTAACTCAGGTCCGACGCCAGCAGCCACGATCATCTTCTTAAGCAGATGGCGGTGGCAGTGGGGATCTCCCTCCGGCTCGAAACAGAGGAGGCAGATCACGTGAGTATTGGCTCTCTGCGCGAGTGCATTGATCATTGGCCGTTGCGGCACCATCTCCCGGTCGTACCGGGCCTTGTATTCACTCCACGAAATCCTCTTGCTCTTCCACTCTCGTAGGAGCTCTTTGCTCGGGGCCAGTTCCCTGCGCCATTCAGTGAGACATAGGCGTTCCTTGGGGATTCCGCGAGGCCGATACCGAGAAACGAGTATCCGCTGCCCGTCCGAGGGTTCGACAGGATCGTACACTGACTTGGTCTTCACCATCGTAAGTGCTCCATTCGAAAGAAACCACCCAGTGCCGTCCTATGTTTCCGGCGTGCGTGCGAGTCTTTCCCATGCCATTTTCATTGCTCTCTCACTGCACCTACCGACCCGACAACGACTGATTACCTGTTCCGCTACGGCGAGACCGGCGCCGTCAACTGCAACCCATCCTACAGGTGAACTATTGACCCCTCTCTTGATCGACTCTGGATCTCTCTCCGGACTTGGTGCCTGGTCCGTAGTTTGTGGGCGAGTACTTCGCGATGACCAGGTAGCGATACCGGTCATCGAAGACGTATCCCCATCGCGTTGGCGATTCGCTGGGCTCCACCCTCGTCTTGTGGATGTACCGACTTCTTTGCCCGGTATCGCCTATTGCCCGTCTCGCCTCATAGACATACCGAGTCAGGGCAGTCACGTCGCCGATTCCGCTGCCACCGGGCCTCACTTTGCTGAATTTGGCATATCCAAAGCCAACGCCAGGCTGTGACATCCCTACGATCAGGACCTTCTCTACACCCCAGTGGAGATCCCTCGACCCAAGCTTCACCCCCTTCACGGCCTTGCCGGTCCGGATGAGTAAGTTCTGACGCGGAAGATCCAGCAGAAAGTGGCCTGACCATTGTTGACGGATTTCCTCGGCCTCTTCTGCCGTGACAATCCGTCTTTGCCCATTCTCGTTGGTCATATAGAGATCAGATGGCACAGCAGACACCGAGTCTGCGTTCAACGGCCCACGGTCATCAATGTGCTCCGGTCCGTCCTGTTGACCCGTGCTGTCGCAGAAGCCCATGCCTATCGTCGTCTCACCAGGGACTTTGCACCGATACGAACCGTCCAGGTATACCTCCAGACGCCCACAGGGCTCCTTGCAGCCTCCTCGCGAGCAGGAACTGCCCGGTAATCCTGCCAGCCTAATCTCGGATGCAGCCAACAACCTCTCCGCGATGGGGATCAAGTGTTCAATCAGCGGCAGCAATTCCCGCAGCAGCATATCCAGGGGGACCTCCCCGCCAGCTCCCGCGAGCTGCCACAGGCTGTTTTGTCCAGTGCTCATCTGTCCTGCTACCGCCCAGTAGGATCGGAACCCGCATCGCTCACGACGAGCTTCGCCGGTTGCTCTCTTGGACGATCACTCTGATCGCGTGTAGCGGATCGACTGACCATCCGATGAACAAGACGGTCCGTGAGGCCAAAATGTTCTATCTTCTTTTCCTGTAATGGGTTACGACACAGTGCGGACACTGCTTGCGGACAGCGTCTGGTCCTCCAATACCCTACAGAGGATTGCCGAAGCAAAGGTTGTCGGATAAGCTGATTACTGAGTTCCGTAATTGTTGCGGACACCCATTGCGGACAGCTGGCAGCACGAATGAAAAAAAATCTTGGCACATCTCGCGATCCGAGACAGGAATCCCCCGACCGCGGGAAATGGTCCAAGGTTCGCCACCTCGGCTTTGTCGTAGACTTCGGGCTCCCCCCCACAGACGCCCTGACGCACGCCCTGATCAACCTTGCAGAAGCCCCCAATCGCTGGTACGTCGTTGGGCTGTCGGCGGACAACTACCCACCTGAGACCAAAGCTGTTGTCCCTCGGTTCTTTGAGACGGTGTTCGTGGCTGCTGTAAATGCGCTGTTGACATATGAGAGACACGGAGAACTTAGACTTGACGAAGTGATCATGGAGAGGACAGTGCCGCAATATGCCCTGCTAGCGTTCAAGTTGCGCCAATGGGCCCGTTCTGACACAAGCGATAGCGCCTCCCCGGACTTTCCCGTGCTTCGGTTGTCAATCTATCACTCGCTGTTTGGGGCTCGCGGCACCAAGAGAGATCTGGACGTTGTTTGGAAGGGTGAGAGCGGACCTGATGCCATCTTCCTCTGGACGCCCCAGAAGTTGAAGAGTTCACCATTCATGAACCTGGGGGATGGACCATTCCAGACTATCGAACTTGCGGGGTTCGCCCCCGAAACGGAACTGGCCGTAGAGAGTGTCACAGGCTTGACCAAGGCACTAACCGCTCAACTGAGTGCCGTGTGGCCACCGGGCATCAAGACGACTGCTCCAATCGCCAACTACCAGACATATGTTAGAAGGCAATGGGAAATGGACTGGCAGCCGGCTAAGATCAGCGTGGGAGGCGATGGTCACCCGCCATTCATCGGAGATCAGGGAATCCGTGTGCTCCGATTGAGCAAACCGGGTTACACTCCGCGTCATTTTCTCCGTGTTGAGTACTTGCGTCGACTTCGTGCGGAGACATACCGACGGCATATGAGCCGTCAGATTCTGCCGAGTAAGTATGGCCTTCAACGCTATAGAAACAACGCGGAGAGGTTATTGTCAGAGGCCGGCTCTGATCCATCGGGTATCCCAAGAGAAGCTTGGCGGCCGATCACTAGACAGGAATTATGCGCAAGACTGGGCGATATCACTTCGAAGCACAGCCTCCGTCGTTCAGTTGTCGTCACAGAAGCAGGAGTGGGAAAGACCACGAACATGCGGTGGCTGCACTGTGCGCTCAATTCTTCACATTCAACCGGCCTCGCGATACTGGTCGATGCCGCCGACCTGCCGGAGAATGCCGAGACATTGATCCCCGAAACGTTGGCCCTGCACCTTCGCCAGGCGGCTTGGAACGCGGCCGACGTCGTGCCTCAGGCGAGACTGGAGAAGCTGCTTTACACTCTGCGAAAGGAGGGACAGCTATCCCTTTTGATCGATGGACTAGATCAAATCCAGACTACTGAGACCACATGTCTCCAGACCCTTAAGCATGTCCTAAGAGACGAAAATTGGGCGGACTGCACCATTGTTCTTGGCACAAGACCCTACGCGATGGAGCGCTATTGGGGATTCTTGTTTGGTGACGAAAGAGCAACGGGCTGGAACTTCCTCCTTGTTGAAGAATTCAACGACGATCAGCAGCGTTACTATTTGGGATCACCCAGATATGATGCTATTCCACCCGATGCCAGGGCTATTTTGTCTGTCCCTCGCGTCTTGTACTATCTCCGACGTATTCCGCTTGAAGACTACAGAAATGTCCGAACCACAAGTGATGTATACTGGCTTTGCACATCTAGAATGTTGGAGGAAGGACTGCGCGCTCATCATACACGAGGGTTGGATCCCAATGAAGCCCGTTTCCTTCTGAGCGCAATCGCTTTTGAGATGGCAGCTGGGTGTCAGAACTTCGATGGAGTCCGTCAAAATCAGATGGATCGTTTTCTCTCGGCATTGTCGGTCAGGTGTAGAAGCTACGATAGCAACTACGAGCTTGGCTGGTGCCGTAAGAAGCTGAGAGAAGTTGCTGCAATGAACGAGTTTCTCAGCTATGGCTTGTTGGAGGCAGGCTGTCCACAGGAGATCTATTGGAGGAACCGTTCTCTCCAGGAGTTCTTTGCCGGGATGTGGTTGACGAAATTCTCGGGTGGGCGAGAAGCTGAAGAGATGTCCAAGTTCATTCATCTACCTACGGATCCTGAGACCGGCGCCTTCTACTGGATCTGGCGATTTGCTGCGGAAATGCCTGAGGCAGGCCGCGATCCTGAAGCATGGGTACGGGCGATGTCTCCCATGTACAGCGCGAACTACACCCCAGGCCGAACGGTGAAACGTTCCAACGAGATGCTTTACCGTAGCTGGGTGACAATGCACAGCTATGCTCAGACCACGAATGCCGCTGACGTGCAGGAGAGCCCGGGATACAAGTTAGCCAGAGAGGCTATCGAGAGTTTTCAGTCGGAGTTCTCGCAGTCTATCCTGCAAGGAAGACGCGGAAAGAAGAAGAAACGTATCGCCGAACAGCTTCTGACGGACTTTCGGCCTATACCTAAGGACTACACGCCCGCACAGGATCTGTCGTTTTGGATGGGATCGCCGGAACAGGAGGACGGCCATGAGGCTGATGAGCCTCTGAGGTTAACTGCGATCGAGAGGCCGTTTGAGTTGATGCGTTATCCGGTGACAATCGAACAGTACGAACTCTATGACCCGATGCACCCTGGTCACACGGACAGAGCCAGATGGAAGGCCCGGTATCCTGCAATTCATATAGCCTGGTACGATGCATGGGCATTCTGCCGTTGGCTTGGCGCAAGATACCGCCTCCCAGAGGAAAAGGAGTGGGAGTTCGCCTGCCGTGCTGGTTCCAGGACGGCCTACAGTTTCGGTGATACTGCGGCTCTCCTACGACGATATGCAAGATGCGGTCTGTTTGCGAATGGCATGACCATTCCTGTTGGGTGTCTCAAACCCAATGACTGGGGGCTTTCCGACATGCACGGACTTGTGTGGGAGTGGTGTGAAGACTGGTACGACAGGCAGGTCAAAGTAGGAGACGATCTGAGCTTCCCGTCTATCTTCAAAGTAGTCCGAGGAGGAAGCTGCACCATGTCGAGACGCCACTGTCGTTCTGCTACGAGAGCCTACAGGGACCCGTCTGACTGGACGGGTGCTATCGGCTTCCGCGTTGCCGCGACCATCTGACTGAACGGTCGCAGCCTATCAAACCAAGTGCCCGGACGCTCCCGTTACCAAGCGATCCGGGAGGGAAGCCTCGGCGTCGCAGATTTAACCGCGGCACGGAGCCAACAGCTGTAACAGCACCTGCAAGACCGTTTGGGCCTTTCGGCATCCGTTATAATCCTCCCGGCAGTGCTCCATATGAAAGCCGGAAAGTGGCTTCCCAAGTAATTCATGATAGCCTCATGTGTGTAAGTCGACAAGTTTCTTTTGTGTCTGCTTGGTTGCATGACCGTTTATGCGGTGAGCCGGAGGCGGTTTGGGCCGACGGCACGGCCCCGGGGACGATGGGCGTAGAACGCCTCGGCTCGACCGTCCTCACTGAGGTATGCCGAGATCGGAAGAGCGTCGTGTAGGGAAAGAGTGTAGATCTCGGTGGT
>CALEZT010000019.1 GCA_937927975.1 uncultured Phycisphaerales bacterium | reverse complement strand
GGATGATACGCCGCTTCTCCCAGCCACTCCATCCACAACTTTCGGTTATACCTCCCGAACGCCACCGCGACCCTGTAATACGAGAAGAAAGGAGATCTGTATCCGTATGAAAACAACCAGCCACAGGCTTTCGCGAGGCAACCCAGGGAAAACGACCTCCGGCGCCTTCCCCCGGCCGCCGCCGCCGTGATTCTCTAGCTCCCCGCACGCCTCACAGAAAAGCTACGCCCACTCTCCAGCAACCTGGGTTTTTCAGCCGAATCTACATTGAAATGGTGCTGTCGTCTCTGGAGTTCTGGGGTTATGATGTTACCGACGTGTATTTCTTTGGACACTGTAAGGTGCTTCCAGGAACCTCTAAGACCATTGAGGGGCTTGATTTTGGCGATCAGTGCTGGAACAAGACGGCGCTTGAGAACTTCTGCAAGGGCACACTTGCGAAGTACACAGACAAGGGTACTGAAATTCACTTCCGCCACTGTTATGTTGGGGCGGCAGAGAACCAGGAATTGTTCAAGAATCTGGCCAAATGGTCTGGTCGAACGTGCACGGGTGTTGACGGCACCGTGAACATGAGTTCGAAGGAGAAGAAGAACGCAGATGGCACTGATAAGCCCGACTATGAATTCATGGGCAACCTCATGCAGACGAAGCCTGGTGAGCAGCCTACTATCGCCTGGCAACGTATCATTGAAAGTTGGGAGGGTAATAGGATAAATCCCAACCAACCGTATTGAGTCTGATGTTAAAGCTGCTCCATGTCAGTAAGGACGTGCCTTAGGTGTGCGAAAGGATGCATATATGAAATCCGATGGAGCGTGTGTTGGATGTGACAGAAATTATAGGCTCTGGGAGTGTGCGAGTTTTGTCCTATCTCTTCTGGCACTGTACGTGTTGTCTTCTTGCGAGACACAGTCGGCCGTCAGTCCTCGGCCATCTCGTGATGCAGACATGCCAAAGATTTCGACAGTATCGGCTCCTGATATGACCCAATATACACGCGTCGAGATTCAGTTCCTGCCATCTGCGCTCGATTATCTCTTCCTTGAGGACGCGAGGGAGAACTTCCTCACTCCTAAAGAAATAGAGTACGTCCAGTCATTGGATCGATTTGTAATTACGGATGAGGAGGCTCTGACAGTTCTTGCGCGGGAGATAAGCTTGGGATCATACAATGGGCATACATCTGGCGTGCCCGCGATACGTGATAGAGTAGCGATCACCTGCTACCAGGGTACTCAAGCTGTAGCTCAGTTCATGCTGTATGGTCATAGCTTGATTACTGACGCTGGCCACCAGTTTGAATATGACGAGGGACTGGCATCATTCAATGCGCTAACTGCGCAACTGGATCCATTTCGCCTACGGGCAAGGTGCTCCCATAACCTAGCGACATTATGGACTAGACTCCCTAATAATGGGACTGGTGCCTATTCGCCGCCGCCGAAGAGATGGTGCGATGCTATTGTTTCCCGTCTCCGCGATGATCATCTTGACAAGGACATCATGATGGCTCCATTCCGTTGCCCGGCGGTGTATCGAGGGCAGTCTACATACGCCTTGAATCCGGAATGCAGGCGAAATTCTCCCTCTGATACTGTGCTTCTCTTCGAGACGACGCCTGGATGGAACGAACATGGTGGTCCTGAACTGTTCACCTTCGACAATCACAATCCTCGCGGAGGTTGTGTGATTCTGAGGAACGGCACGGTGAAGTTCATCCGCACGGAGGAGGAATTGAAGCAGCTTCGATGGAAGTAGAAAGGCACCAGCAGCTACGTGACCAACGCGCTGAACCAGTACACCGCGGTGGGCGGGGCCGCCTACGCCTACGACGGCAACGGCAAGGGTCTCCCAAACGCAATGGATCGCGTTTGGGGGGCGAATTAAAGGTGTCAGGGGGCGAATTAAAGGTGTCAGGTACCTTTTCTATGCATACTCGCGTACCTCCTTATCGGAACAGAGCTTACCGACACCTTCTTTCTTAGAGGTTACTCGGGACTGTCCCTATTGCAGCCCGCACGACGAGGCATCATCCTGCCACCCGCAGCGCTTCCTGGGCTTCCGTAGACAATTCCACGAGGATGAAATAGGACGCCGGATACAGGTAGTCTTCGGCGGACTCATCGATCACGCGGAAATACCCCTCCTTTTCAGGGAAACGGGGTCAGCTAGCATGAAAGGCAGAACCTCCTCGCCGCTAAATAGCGGCGATCGAGGTTCAAGAATCAGGAGGTTCTGCCATGTACTACGCAGGAGTTGATTACCCCAAGCACTACTCGATTGTCAGCATCCAGAATGCCCAAGGCTCCATCGTCCGGGAGCAACGCGTGGATCACGCTGGCCAATCCCTACAAGGTCCGACGGATCGCCGAGGCCGAGATCAAGACCGATCGGGCCGTCCAGATCCTCTCCAGCATGCCGGGGATCTTCCGAGGGTCAGCCCTTCGTTTATGCTTTAGCCTTCGCTCCGGCGACATTTCAGGTCGTCCTCCATCTTCTGGACGCGATTCCGCAAGCTGCGATTGGACTGGAGTTCCTTCGCGAGCCGATTCAATTGCCCGCTGACCGACGCTCCGTTGCGGATGCCGACCACGTGGGCCGCCTGTCGCTGGGTCAGGCCGGCGTACCGGCAGAGCATCCGCGAGGCCACCGCCCGATCGAAGGAGTTCCGCCGCCGTCGAAGCAGCAGGGCCCGTTCCACGCCCAGCCCATGGCAGACAGCCGTCAGAACCTCCTCAGGGGACAACACCGCGACCCGCCGGCGGAAGGCAATGTCTTCCCGCCCGTCCCTGGCGTCGAGCAGATCGTGGTACAGCGACAGAATTCTCTCTCGGAATCCCTCGCTCCCGAGGCTCAACGGGGAAGCCCTCTTGACTTCCAGGAATTTCTCATCGGCCTGGCCAATCGCGGACTCGACGAAGCGCCGATAGGCCTGGGTCCGGCGGGCCGGCCCCGAAACGACCGTCGCCAGGATGGGATCGTAGTCCACAAACACCTGCCGTCGATCCCGGCCGATGTAGCTGCGATAGCTGCTCCAGCCATACTCCCGGAGCATCACGACCCGCTCGTGGACCGGCCGTCTGCGGGCGGCGGCCGTCGTGGATGAGCCGGACGCTCTACCGGAGCCTGCCCCAGACGTTGCGTCTACGCGAGGTGCAAGTGCCCCGCCATGGTCCGCAAGGAGATATGGATGCACCTGCTCGCTTATAAATCGGATCCGCATGCTGATGGCCCAAGCGGCGGTCACGGCCGGCGTCTGTCCTCGTAACCTCAGCTTCAAAGGGACGCTGCAAACGCTGGTCGTCTTCGCCGCCGCGGGCTGGGCATGTCCCGAGCGACGGAACGACCTGTATGCGGCGGTCCTGCGGGCCGTGGCCACCCATCGCCTCAGCGGCCGCGTCGAGCCGCGGGCGCTGAAGAGACGACCCAAAAAACAGGTGTACCTGACCGAGCCTCGATCCGTCGCCAAAGCACGCCTGTTCAATACGACATCGCTCTTATGGAAGTGCCATTCAGGGCTGCCCCTGGGCCAGGCCTGGACCCTGCCCGTAGGGCCCGTTCTCCAGCGCGATACGGATCAAGTGTCCGCCCCAGCATGTCGATAAAAGCGAAGAAAAAAAAGCGGGTGGCGGGGATCGAACCCGCGTAGCTAGCTTGGAAGGCTAGTGCTTTACCACTAAGCAACACCCGCGTAATCGTTGATTGTGTTTTGCCGAGAGCGTATAATTCTTGATTCGAACTCCGAAGAACAGAGCCGATCCGAGTTTATGGACAGAAGTTAAGCGGTGATGGTGCAAATGTCAAGAAAAATGAAAACATCCGAGTGTGCGGCGGCGGCGAAGGCGGCTTCGATTGGACTGGGGGCCGTCAAGACCGAGGTCAAGAACGCCGCGTTGACCGAAATCGCCAAGGCCCTGCAGGACCGCAGCAGCGAGATCGTCGCGGCCAACGAACGCGACCTGGCCGCCGCCAGGAAGGCCAGCCTCGCGGCCCCGCTGCTCAAACGCCTCAAATTCGACGAGCCCAAGCTCGACGACGTCTGTGCCGCCATCCACAGCCTCATCAAGCTCCCCGACCCCGCCGGCCGCACCCTCTCGGCCATCGAGCTCGACGACGATCTCGAACTCTACCGCGTCTCCTGCCCCATCGGCGTCATCGGCGTCGTCTTCGAGTCCCGCCCCGACGCCCTCGTCCAGATCTCCACCCTCTGCCTCAAGTCCGGCAACGCCTGCCTCCTCAAAGGCGGCTCCGAAGCGGCCCACACCAACCGCATCCTTGCCGACACCATCGCCCGCGCAGGCGAATCCGCCGGCCTGCCCAAGGGCTTCCTCCACCTGCTCGAAACCCGCCAGGACGTCGCCGACATGCTCGCCCTCGACGACCAGATCGACCTGATCATCCCCCGCGGCTCCAACGAATTCGTCCGCCACATCATGGACAACACCAACATCCCCGTCCTCGGCCACGCCGACGGCATCTGCCACGTCTACGTCGACGCCGCCGCCGACCTCGACATGGCCGTCCGCATCACCGTCGACTCCAAGTGCCAGTACGTCGCCGTCTGCAACGCCGCCGAGACCCTCCTGGTCGATTCCGCGATCGCACCGGCCTTCCTGCCCCTGGTCCACAAGGCCCTCATCGCCCACAACTGCAAGCTCAGAGGATGCGACCGCACCCGCGCCACCATCGACTGCGAGCCCGCCACCGACGAGGACTGGTCCACCGAGTACCTCGACTACATCCTCTCGATCAAGGTGGTCGACGGCCTGGACGCCGCGATCGACCACATCAACCGCTTTGGCTCAGGCCACACCGACGCCATCGTCACGGCCGACCGCGAGAAGGCCGAGCGCTTCATGAACCTCGTCGATTCCGCCGACGTCTTCTGGAACGCCAGCACCCGCTTCGCCGACGGCTACCGCTACGGCCTGGGCGCCGAAGTAGGCATCAGCACCAGCAAAATCCACGCCCGAGGCCCCGTCGGCCTCGACGGACTGGTGATCTACAAGTGGAAACTCCTCGGCAAAGGCCAGATCGTCGCGGACTACTCCGGCCCCAACGCCCGGAAATTCACCCATAAGAAATTACGTTAGCCACGGAGGTCACAGAGGCCACGGAGAGAAGAACGAAAACAGGTCACGGGCCACGAAAGAGGGACTTGTCCGCAGATTAACGCCGATTTACGCAGATTAGAACGAAGAACCAGCGAACCGGAGACGAATGTAACCGCAGAGGACGCGGAGGTTCGCAGAGAGAAACGAGATACGAGCCACGAGGCACGGGCCACGGCCTTGGAACCGCGAACCACGCGAACGATGCGAAATTTGTAGGGTGGGTTCTCAACCCACGCGTCTGTTTGAGGTAGCCATCCATGGGAATACGCGAAATCATCGGAGATAGACGTGATGCGATCCTGGCGATAGCCGCTCGGTACGGGGCATCAAACATCCGCATCTTCGGATCGGTCGCCGAAGGCACCGCCGGCGACGCCAGCGACGTGGATTTCCTCGTCGATCTGGAGCCAGGCCGGAGCCTCTTCGACCTCGGCGGCCTGCTCATGGACCTCAAAGACCTCCTCGGCCGCAAGGTGGACGTCGTCACCGAGCCCGCCCTGCACTGGTACATCCGCGAGAAGGTGGTGCAGGAGGCCAAGCCGCTATGAAGGATGATAAGCTGTACCTGATAGGTGACGGGCAAGAGGGGACAAGGTAGAATCGGGCTGCTTCGCTGACGTGCCGGCTCTGACTTGTGAGATTCTGCGGATTTCCTCAAAATTGTCCTTGAACATCCATCGCAAATTTGCGATACTATCGATGGAGCCGTGATGCCTGAAACGGTCGTGCTCATCTACCAGGAGACGAATGGTTCGGCGCCGTTGTTGGAGTGGCTGGACGGGTTGCCGGAGAAGGCACAGGACAAGATTACGGCGAGGATCGAGTTGCTCGCCGAACGCGGCCACGAGCTGCGCAGGCCGCACTGCGACTACTTGGAGCAGCAGGTATACGAGCTGCGCGTGCGGCTCGGCCGGGTTCACTATCGGATACTCTATGCCTTCGTCGGTCGAGACGTGGTGCTTCTTTCCCACGGTTGCACCAAGCTGGGCGTGGTGCCGAGAACGGAGATTACTCAGGCCGTGCGGAACTTGGCCGCCTACCAGGGCGCTCCACTGAAACATACGTATCGCGAGGACGAATGATGGCTGGTAGAAGAACAACCGACGCCGTTGGAATACTACACAGCCGCTATATCAAAGGCGACGACAAGCGACTGGCTTCGCTGGAACGCGAGCGGGAGAACCTCCGGATCGCGGAACAGATCTACACGCTGCGAACCGCGGCGGGTCTGAGCCAGAAAGACCTGGCACGCAGGGTCGGGACCACCCAGTCGGTCATCAGCCGGCTGGAAGACGCCGACTACGACGGCCACAGCCTCAACATGCTCGCCCGAATCGCCCACGCCCTCGGCCACAGAGTCTGTATCCATTTCGTGCCGCAAGATAAGCCCTGCCTCGCCGCTTCGGACAGGTAGAGGGGCCACGACCGGCCGGGACTTTGCGGCAGGAGCCTCTGACGCTTGACGCTTCACGACCTGCGCTTCACGCAGCACATTCGAGGTACGCTTCACCAGATACGAGATACTGACCGGCTCCCTGCCAGCGCTTCACACACGACGAAACCCAAATGAGAACTCAACTCAATAATTCCTACTTCCAGATGTGACCCCGCTTCTTCCCTAATTCCGGATGTGACCCCGCTTCTTCCCTAATTCCGGATGTGACCCCGCTTCTTCCCTAATT
>CALEZT010000018.1 GCA_937927975.1 uncultured Phycisphaerales bacterium | reverse complement strand
ATGCCCTGCTGCGCTACCAGCAGACCGGGATCGCCAACAACGTGCTGATCCTGGGGTCCCGGGGGTCGGGCAAGAGCGTCCTGGCCAGATACATGATGACCGTCATGGCCCGCCAGGGCCCGCTTGTCTTCGCCTACGCCAACTGCCGCCAGCACAATACGAGCGTCAAGATCCTGGCGGCGCTCCTGGGCCTGCGGCCGCGAGGGTGCAGCCTTGACGAACTGTGGCAGAAGTTCGAGGTTTCGCACAACGGTCGGGTCGTCTTTGTGCTCGATGAGGTCGACCTGATCAGCGAAAAGGACAAGTACAAGGATATCCTCTACCTCATCAGCCGCTCGGCCCGCAACTACATGGCGGTCCTTCTGAGCAACAATCCCAAGTTCCTCAACACCCTCGATGAGAGCATCAAGAGCACCCTCCAGCCGGAGATCGTGCATTTCCGCAACTATGACGCCACTGAGATCGAGCAAATCCTCCTGGAGCGGGCCAGGGCCGGCCTTAAGACGAGCCCCGAGGCAATCCTCGGCCAGATCGCCGCTCTGACGGCCAGGAACACCAATTCCGATGTGCGGGTGGCGATCAAGACGCTGTACCTGTGGGCTCTCGAACCAGAGGCAGAGCTCCAGAGACAGTTCGAGAAGGCCAGACGCGATATCACCTTCGATGTGATCAAGGACCTCAACGACAGGAACCTCCTGATCCTCAAGGCGGTCCGCGATCGCGCCGATGGCTTCGCCAAAGACGTCTACGAAACCTACCGCAGAACCAGCGTCCAGGTCCACGAAGAACCCTTCAGCTACATGCACTTTTACTCCAACCTCTCCTACCTCCAGAGCCTCGGGCTTCTCGTCCTGATCTCGACCAAGGTCCACCGCACCTACGCCAACCGCATTCAACTGACGTTCGATCCCAGCATTCTGACAACGGTCTGGTCGATGCGGTTCGATTGATTCGGCGGCTTGCCTGGCGGACGATCGTGGGTCGCCTTTGGGCGACCCATGGTGGTCGAGTGCTCGCCCCAGGGCGTCCAGGTGGGCGACCCTACGGTCGGATACCTCGACCGGTCGGCCATGACGGGACAGGGCCGCAACGCACCAGGGCGCAACATATATAAGGAAGGCCGCCTTGGTTCTGGCATGACAGAACAGCATTATCACCAAAGACAGACTAATGAAGGGCCTGGATACAGGAGCCGGGCTGAAGTCCGGATCGCAGGCATTCTCGACCGGGAAGAGATCGCCTATCGGTACGAGCACCCCTTGGCCGTGGTCGACCAGGGCAAGACTCGAATCTGGTACCCCGATTTCTACCTGCCGGAATACGGAGTGATTCTCGAGTACTTCGGCATCAATGGCGACGCCGGCTACGACAGACGCACGGAACACAAGATGAAAGTCTACGAGACCACCGGGGTGGAGGGAGTCTTCCTCAACGAGGATTCGCTGAGCCGGCACGGACCCACAGGCATCACTCGGCAGATCGAAGATGTTCTCCAGCAAAGGCTGAGGCGTTTCTACGGTCGCCCCGCACAACTGCGCGAAAAGGTGACCGTCGCAGACCGCAGAGCCGGACCACCGCTTCGGTAGGCTCCGGATCCCACCTTTTCAACCACTCTCTGAGATCAGGGCGAAATGGAGCCAACGTGCCATCGTGGTAGAACCTCCCTGTGGCAGCTCCCCCGCTTGAATACCTCTCATAGCCCCCTATAATACAGCAGGCACGTGCCCCGGAGGCGTAGAGAGACGGGGCGCTGCACGTATCGGCAGATGGCATGGAAAGGTCGATCAGATGACGCACAGAACGGGGAGAACCGGTTCAGAAGGCATGCCCTTGTCGCGCAGAGGTTTCTTGAAGGGCGCGACCCTGACGGCCGCATGCATGGCTGGGATGCAGACCGGCGCTGCGTTGGCGGATGCCGTCGTGGAGAAAAGCCGACCCAACATCTTTTTCTTCTTTGCTGACGACTGGGGCCGCTACGCGAGTGTCTATGACTCCTTGGGCCCCAACAGTGCCCTGAAGACGCCGGTGATGGACCGGTTTGCGCGGGAGGGCATCCGCTTTAACAACGCCCACGTCACGGCCCCGTCCTGCACGCCCTGCCGCAGTTCCCTGCTCTCGGGACAGTACTTCTATCGCACGGGTCTGGGGGCCATTCTGCAGGGGGCCCAGTGGGACGAAACGATCCCCAGCTATCCGCTGCTGCTGGGGAAGGCCGGCTATCACATCGGATACACGTACAAGGTCTGGAGCCCGGGTTCGCCCATCGATGCACCCTATGGGGGCAAGGCCCGCGAGTATGCGAAGGCCGGCCGTCGATTCTGTACGTTCTCTCAGAATGCGACTAAG
>CALEZT010000017.1 GCA_937927975.1 uncultured Phycisphaerales bacterium | reverse complement strand
AACGTCGCCCATGTCCCTGGACCGTGGCGGCGCTCGGGTTGCTTCCCAGCAGAGCGGGTTCCCAAACGCGATGAATCGCGTTTGGGGTCCCGACCTATCCTCCGCCGCGGCCCACGGCAAGAGACGCGGCACAGCAGACGCCAGGTGGGAGGACAGAAGGCAAGTGGCGTCGGTTTTCCTGGAACACGGATCGGCTCTGCTCCTCATGTTTCTGGCCCAAAGCGGGAAATCCCAGGGGTCCGGGGACAGCGTCCCCAGCGGCCGGTCGTTGCCCTATCTCCAAGTACGCAAAAGCCGGATGAGTCTGATTTTCGAGGGTCGATTGTTGATTTGAAGAGGGCGCAGAAACGTCCATGTTGAATCAACAATCAGAAATCACACATCCCACTCGCCGCGTAGCAATACCACAAGCAAGAAGAAAAGAAGCCCCTGCGCGGCGGAGGGAGAGGAAAAGCGAGATAACACGCAGGGGCTTGAGGGCTCAAACCTGCATTCTTACTATACAGGCCCTGTATCAACAGGTAAAGAGAATTTGCTACATTTTTTGGAACAAATCGTGAAGATTTTAGCCTCGGACGACGCTCCTAAACCGGTCAATCGATACGTCTTTTATCGGTTTGGATGAGAACCGTGCCGTAGGGAAGCGGTTCGACAGGAGAGGGCCTTGTCGCAAGTCACGCCTGGACAATCTCTTGCGATTGACTGCGGATCTGGTATGCTCGCTGGCGCTATGAGTTTTCCCGAAAGAACGACGATTCAAAGTCACACCATCCCGATCGTCCCGCGGTACGTCGAGACGGACAAAGGCGGCGTGATCCACCACAGCGTCTACCCGGTCTGGTTCGAGATGGGCCGAACCGAGCTGCTTCGCACTAACGGCGTTGCCTACAAGGACTTAGAGACCGAGGGGGTCTTCTTTGTCGTCGCAGAGCTGCGGATCAAGTACCGTCGGCCCGCCTTCTACGACGAGGAGTTGCTCCTGGAGACCACCTGCTCGAACGTTACGGCCGGCAAAGTTGAACACATGTACAGGCTCACCCGCAAAACCACCGGCCTGCTCCTGGCCGAAGGCTCCAGCGTCCTGGCCTGCGTGAAGGCCGACGGCGCTATCCGCCGGATACCGTCATTTTTGTTCCCGGAAGACACAAAAACGAGCGAGTGATTGGGGTCGGCAAGAACCCGACTATTCTTGTTGAACCGATGTGAGCGGGCCCTATGTGCTGACGTCATGCCAGACCGGGTTTGGCACGGAGGCTCAGGACCCTGTCCAGGCCGGCGGCGAATTGCTCCCGGGCCCGGTCCAGGTAGTCATTGATTTCATCGACGTACCCGTCGGCGGAGGCCGACCAGACGCGGTTGAGGTATCGCTCTCCGGCGGCGAAGCAGTTCATCACCTCGGCGTAGGCCGCCAGGCCATGGGAGTGCGCGATGCTCTCGCGGGCCTCGATGAAGGTGTTCAGGTCGTCCGTGAACAGGTCGTCGATCCGGTGCCGCACGTCGTAAGGGTCGAGGGCGTGCTTATCAGCGTTCAGGCGAGTGGCGTTCTCCGCGATCCGGCGGAGGCTCTCTTCGATGGCCTGCATGTTGGAGCTCAGGCGACTGACGTCCCGCGTTTCGAGCCGCCGGCTGATTCGCACGAGAATCACGCCGGCAAAGCCTACGATCGCGGCGGCCGTGAACCAGTCCCATCGCACGGTGTCCTCGTTCAGGACCGAGGCCAGGGCCCCGCCCAGGAAGCCGATGGTCACCAGTAGGAACCCGAGCTGTGTCGCGGGCATCTTGCCCGCGATTCGAGGGCGGGACGCCCTCGACACGAATCCGAATCGTCTCATGCAGTCACCTCACGCGGCCCTTGCAGCCAGCCACGGTTGCACAACGGAGTACACGGCGAAGCCCACGCCCATCAGGCCCTCGCCCACGATGAACCCAGCGGCCACAGGGATGCCCACCTCATGGCCGTAGCGGGGGCCCCGCACGCGGTCGACGACCAGCCGCAGCAGCATGCCGACCGTGTAGGTCAGGACGATGTTGAACGGCAGGTAGAACCCCAGGCCCACCTGGATGCCGAGCCCGCCGACGCCGGTGGCGCTGAGCAGCAGGCCCAGGACCGCTCCGGCCCCGTACTTGCGGACGGGCACGTCGCCGCCGAGGATGCCCTCCATGACGCCCGCCAGCGCGCTGGCCTGGGGGGCGGGCAGCTTGTCGCTGCCCAGGACGTAGTGGCGGTGCAGCACGTAGATCAGGGTCATGATGACGATCGGACCCAGCCAGGTGGCCATGAACTGCCCGATCTGCTGCTTGCGAGGCCGGGCGCCGACGAGGTAGCCGGTCTTGAGGTCCATCATCAGGTCGGTGGCCTGGGCCATCGCGCTGCTCATGGCCGCCCCGACCATGACGCAGGCGATGATCGCGGCGTTGGCGCCGAGGTCCCGGGCGATCAGTACGAGGATGGTCACGCCGATGAGGGTCATGCCGCTCATGGGCGACCAGTTGGTCCGGCCGATGCACTCGGAGAGGATCACGCCGGCCATCCAGATCCATAGTGTTCCGACCACCGCCATGGCGATGCCGCGAACCAGTCCCATCCCCTGGACGGAGTACACCGCGACGATTGAGAGCATGAGGACCGAGGCCGCGATGCCGAAGTACAGGAACCGGATCGGCATCTCGTCCGCCGACCGGCCCGTCCGGTCCCGGGCCGCGCTCTGCATGCTGCGGATCGCATTGATGATCAGCGGAAACGCCAGGACGATCCCCGCGATCGCGCCGCCCACGAGCATGCCGATCCCGACCGGTCGAAACAGGCTCACCCGCATGATCTCAGGGATATCGACGTGCGGGTTCTCGAACGGTCCCGGCGGCAGCAGGCCTCGCTGGGCAAGGATGGGACCGAGGATCCAGTAGGAGACGAAGCCGCCGATGATGAAGGCGAATCCGCCCCGGCCGGCGATGAAGGCGACGCCAACGGTCATCAGGGAGACGAACCAGGTGGCGTTCAGGTACGCGGGCAGACCGAGCATCTCGCCTACCCGCCAGTACTGGAACCCTGTGAGGTGGCTGATCAGGCTCACGGCGGCGCTGGCGCCGATTCCGATCAGCAGCAGGGCGGCCTTGTGCACGCCCGCGCCCGGGGACTTCAGGACCGTCGCGACGGCCACGCCGCCGGGGTAGGTCAGTCGCTCGAAATCGATCATCTGCTTGCGAAGCGGGATGATCAACGCGACGCCCAGGAAGCTGCCGGCGACGCAGCCGGCGACCATGAGAACCGGATTGAAGTCGGTCCGACCGAGGATGAACAAGGCCGGGATCGTGAACATCATGCCCGCCGAGGCGGAGTTGACGCCGCTGGCGATGGTCTGGTTGATGTTGTTCTCGACGATGCTGGTGCGGCCCAGAATGCCGCGGAGGATGCCGAAGCCGAGGATCGCAGCCAGTTCCGAGCCTTCATGGGAGAAGCCCAGGATCAGGGCCGCGTACCCGAGGCTGACCGTGATGAGAATGCCGATGCCGTAGCCGATTAGCATGGCCGTCCAGGTCAGTTCGGGGTACGGCCCGTGGCGGACCACTCGATGTTTGGGGATTGGCGATTCAGACAATGTGGCTCTCCGTAGTCAGCAAGAGAATGTCCATGACCCCCGTTCGGGGAACGTCCTACTGCTCCAGTTCCTCTTCTTCCGGCTCGGCGGACCAGCCGATCCGTTCGTCCAGCCACTCGGCCGCGCCGGCGGTTTCGTGCCAGGCCTTGGCCAGCACCTCGACCGCGTAGGCGGCCTCTTGATCGTAGAACAGCGAGCGGCCGTCCGGCGTGGGCGTCGGAAACGCCTTGCCGTTCATTACATACTTCGCGCACATCGGATTGTTCTTGATCGCCTGGTTCAAGTGCCGCTTGGCCAGCGGATTGTCGCCTTTCTGCCGGAACGTGAGCAGGGCGCGGATGTAATCCCAGGGGCAGCTTCCCTTGTCGGCCTTGTTCTGCTTGAGGAGTCTCTCGACCTCGTCGTCCTTGCCGAGCCGGAGCAGGCAGGGCCAGAACCAGAATCGGGCCCACATCTCGTCCTCGGGATTCAGGCGGAGCAGCTCGCGGAGGTGCTCCGCGGCCTCCTGGAGGCGGGACATCTTGATGAGGCACTCGGCCAGGCGGAACTTGGCCCGCACGTAGGGACGGGTCTCGACCACCTGCCAGAACTTCCCGGCGTGCTTCTCGAAGATCTCGGGGGCCAGCGTCCGCTCGGCCGCTTGGAGGGCCTGGATGAGGTACTCGATTTGCTTATCTTGCAGGGGCGTCCGTTCGGCCAGCATGATGTAGGCGTCGGCGCAGTTGGGATCGACCGCCAGCGCCTGGCGGGCCATGTGGATCTGCCTGCGGCCCTTGACACTGTAGGCGCGGAACACGATGTCCTGGGCCTTCTCCAGCGAAGTCTCGGGCACGAAGTCCTCAATCTTCTTGCCCAGGACATTGGCCTGCATGAAGGCCTCGTACTCCTCCTGCGTCTTGAAATCCTGGCTCGCCAGCATTCGGTCGATGTGGGCCGAGACCCGATCCATCACCAGCGGGCTGGCCAGAGGCAGGCTCGGGTCCCGCGGTTTCTCGGGGGCCAGCACGTCGGGCAGGGTGAAAGCGAACTCCATCGGTTCGTCGAACGTGTCCACGCGCTTGGTCCAGCGGCCGGAGTCGAACTCCTGCTCGGTGGACTGGGCCAGGGCCCGCATGAAGCCCTCGAAGAAGGCCAGCTCCATCGGTCCGGGCCGGCGGTAGGGGCCCTTCGTCTCGTAGCAGACCGCGAAGGGGTAGGCGTTCGGGCCGGCCACCGGCAGGTCGTACCGCTCCCAGAGGTCCACGTCGCCCAGGGAGATGCCGTCGATCGGGTCGAACCGAAAGTGCCAGTGCCGGCCGGGCATCATCCATTGGGAGTCCTGGTTGCAGGCGCACCGCTGGACGGTCTCGGGCGACTCGTGGAAGCACAGGCCGGTGAATTCGCCCCGCGCGCCCAGCACGCAGATGTTCTTGAGCACGGGGTCGGGGACGGGCGATTCGAGCACGATCAGGTCGTCGTTGTCGAGCAGTTCCCAGGGTCGGGCCCGATAGAGCTCGGCGGCCGCCGCGGCGTAGGCCCGCATCATCTCGGGCGTGACGCCCTCGGCGTCCATCGGGCCGCAAGGCATCGGGTAGTAGGGCCGGCTCGCCTCTGCGGCGTCGGTCAGACTGCGTTCGAGGATGAACGACCTGGCGATCAGCTCGACCGTGATGTCGGAGCCTTCGAGCTGGCTGCGGAGAAACTCAGCCAGCAGGGGTTCGCAGACCTGGACCTTCCCCGGCCGGTAGCCCGCCTTTTTCTTGTCGTAGGCCAGATCGACCAAGGCGTCGAGCAGGGCCTCGGCCTGGCCTGTGGTCTCGGTGTATCCCTCGGAGAGAAAGACCGCTCGCGTCTGTAGACTGATCCAGCCGGCCGCCCAGGAACGAACGGGATCAGGGAGTCCGTCCTCATCCGCTCGGACCCAGAGGGGCAGTCTTGTGATTCCGCCTTGCCAGATCTCCCCAGGTTTGGGAGGAAGGCGTCTGAGCCGCTCTGCCTGGAAATTGATCATAGGAAGTCTCAAGTCTGGAGTGTCAAGTTTCAAGTGAAGAGATGGACGTCGGACCTTCTGGCTTCAAACTTCGCACTTCAAACTCCACACTTCTCCAACGGAGAGGGCGGGATTCGAACCCGCGGTAGAGATAAACCCTACACGGCCTTTCCAAGACCGCTCCTTAGGCCACTCGGACACCTCTCCAACGGCGAACCAAAACCGTTTGGAAGCCCGATTCTACGACATGAGAGGGGAAAGGACAAGCCCAAATGGCAAAATCGTTGCCGAGGGCGCCGCCGGTATTCGGTGGCGAATCCGTGTCAAGAAGGCGGTTTTTCTGTGTGGTGGTGAACCAAGCGGGTGGTAAGAGAGACTCAATGGATAGACAGAGATGAACGATTCTCGCGAACAACTCGTTGATGAACTGCTGGTGATGGATTGCCAGGACGGTAGTCGGGCAGCCATGGAGAAGCTGGTCTCTCGGTGGCAGAAATGCCTGTGGCGCTACGCCCTGCGGCTGACGGGCGACCGGGAGGCCGCCTGGGATGTGACGCAGGAGAGCTGGCTGGCCATCGTTCGAGGCATTTCGCGACTGCACGATCCGGCCCGCTTCGCATCCTGGGCGTACCAAATCGTGACAAACAAAGCCAATGACTGGATCGGGCGAAACGCCAGGGCCAGGCGATTGCCGCCGGACCTTGATCCGGAGGACGGGCGCTCCGACGAGCAGGCGGCGATCGAGGCGGCGGATCTCCAGAGCGTCCTGCCCCGGCTCTCGGATTCCAGTCGGACGGTCCTGACGCTCCACTACCTGGAGGGGTTCGGGCTGGCCGATATCGCGGGAATCCTGCATGTGCCGCAGGGCACCGTCAAGTCGCGCCTGCACGCGGCACGGAATGAACTGAGAACTCTATGGCTGGAAGAACCCAAGAACGTGTGAAGCTGCCGGCCCAAAGCGGGAAATCTCAGCGGTTCAGGGGCAGAGCCCCTGGGATCGACGATCGCGTGCTGAAAACGAAGAAAAGGAGACAATGCAATGAGAAACGATATCCGCAACATTCTCGACGATCAGTACGATGCATCCCGCGAGGACTCGATCCGCGCGATGATCGGCGATTTCTACAGTCGCAGGATGCTCTCCACCGCGGTCTTCATCTGGATCTGGGGTGCGATCTTCATGGTCGGGGCGATCTACAGCGCCGTGCGGTTCTTCGACGCCGAGGAAGTCAAGAGCCAGATCCTGTACGCGGCGGTCTTCATCTGTCTCGTCCAGTTCGTCGGTCTGATGAAGGTCTTCGCCTGGCAAATGATTGCCAGAAACAGCATCAAACGCGAGATCAAGCGGCTGGAGATCCGCCTGGCCGAGCTGGCGAAATCGCTGGACAAACAGGCCGCCGGAGGTTCTCATAAGGATCAGTGAGGCCGGAGGGCGGTCGTGTGTCAGTCCCACGGTTGAATGGTGCGTGATACGCACCCTACAAGAGACACGGCCGCATCCGTAGGGCGCGTACCACGCACCGTTTCCCTCCGGCTGCAAACGTGCGAAAGGAGAATCAAATGCCGGCGAGTCACTTGGTCTTCGGAGTTCTGGTGGTCTGTGCGGTTTCGGCGGGGCATGCCGTCGCGGGTTCGGAGCAAGTCACCTACGCCGAGCGGCTCGGCTGGCCCCGCGGGACCCGGGTGGTCATCTTCCACGTCGATGACGCCGGGATGTCGTACGACTCCAATATGGGGACCATCCGGGCCCTCGAACAGGGCTTCGCGACCTCGGCGAGCGTCATGATGCCGTGCCCTTGGGTTCCGCAGTTCGCGGCGTATGTGCAGGAGCATCCGCAGATCGACGTCGGCGTCCACCTGACGCTCACGGCCGAATGGAAGAACTACCGCTGGGGTCCGGTCGCGGGCCGCTCGGTCGTCCCGGGCCTGGTCGATCCACAGGGCTACCTCTGGCGGGGCGTCGAGCAGGCGGTTTCCAACGGCTCGCCCGACGAGTTCGAGACCGAGATCCGGGCCCAGCTCGACAAGGCCCTGGCCATGGGCATCCAGCCGACCCACCTCGACAGCCACATGGGCACGTGCTTCCAACTGCCGTTCATCGAGCGGTACGTGAAACTGGGGATCGAGAAGAAGATCCCGGTCATGATCTTCGGCGGCCACCTCCAGCACGTGGGCGGAGAGGTCGGGGCGTTTCGACCGATGCTCATGGTCCTGGCCCAGGGCGTCTGGAACGCGGGCCTTCCGGTGCTCGACGACCTCGTGACCTCGCCTACGAGAGCGAGCGATTACGAGGGCCGCAAACGCGAGTTGATGGAATTGCTCGGCACGATGAAGCCCGGCGTGACGCAGATCATCGTCCACTGCACGGCCACGACGGAGGTCTTCCAGCACATCTCCGGCTCCGGCCCCGCCCGCCAGGCGGAGCTGAACCTGATGCTCGATCCCGACATCCGATCCTTCATCAAGGACCAGGGAATCGTCCTGACCACCTGGCGAGAACTGAAACAGCGTCGCGATGCCGCAAGACGCTAGGGTCCAGATCGATCCGGTCCCGGCCCCTGCATTTGCGGACATATCCGGGCTTGCGATATCTTCATATTGCTTCAATGGCCTGTTGAATTTCTGTAGAACTGCTCTGTCTTGAGTCACGAGAACTGCATCTGAAATTGGCTCGATATGCAGGCGCAGGCTTTCCTCCGGGACGTCGGCGGGCCAAGCGAATCTCCCCGGATTCGTGAGCGCGTGCGGCACGTTCACGTCGGCGTCACGGCGTGCGAATTGTCCTTCCAGGATGACCTTGGGGGTGACGCCTTTTCCCGCCGTGATGTTGCTGTATCGACCTTCCTGATCTTGGGAGAGCGGCACGTACACGGTGTTCAACGTCCTCTCCTTCCGGTGTGATTCGAACCAGACGGACCGACTCAGGTCCTCCGTTCGAACCTCCCACCACTGAGTCTTGGCTTGATAGCCGGTCTTCCGGACATTCATGGGACGCTTCCAACTCGCAGATTGCCCGGGCAACAGAAAACAAGTGCTTACCGGCCGAGAAAGCTCTTGAGACCATTCGGAATGCTCGTAGTTGGCGCCTTCTCTCCAAATACGTCCATACACGCCATGGAGGAAGTACCGCTGTTCGGGCAACTGCCCCTCGAATTCCAGGGAGGTTATTTGCATGGCCACGTCTCTTCGAGGATTGGTGACGACTACGGTGACGTAATTGACAGGAGGATTTTCGTCGCCGTATACGATGATAAGCGGCGGCGGGCTTGGAACGTCGCAGACCCCGCCGCGGGCAAAGACGCATGAGAGAAGGAGGATCGTGATCCGAGGGACGAATCGCCTGCCGTTCGAATCGTGGGTGAGCTTCATTTGTCTCCACTCCGCAACAAATCAGTCTCGTGGGAAAGCCGGAGAACGTGACGCCCGAACGCGGGAGTCTGATTTGTCCTTCGGCCCTCAACGCCTTCTCCCATTGTATTCCGCGAGCGGCGCAAATGCAATGCAGGTCCGAAGCGGACCTGCTCGGGGGGGGGGCATGACCGTAGTTGCGCGAACATCGTGAGCGGGTCGCGTTCGAGGGGGGATACTCGCGAGGTCTACAGGGAAGGCATACGAAGACTCCCAGGGGCTCCGCCCCTGACACCCCGGCATCTTGCGCTTTGGGCCAGCAGCACGAGAACGATGCTGCGCATCGCCCTTGAGCGGGCAAGGGTCGGCTGTTCTCTTCCCAAATCATGCCATTGGCGAAAAGCGCAAAATGCCCGACGGCCCGTCGCGAGGCGGCGGGCCGCCGGACTCCGGATCTGTCCGTCCCTTCCTCCATTTCGTAGTTCCATCCGGCCGGGCCCCTTCGCAGGAACGGTCATGCACCCCTGCTCGGGGAGTTTGTCGCTTTCAGGCCACCAGCGAAAGGGGTGCTGCGCACGCCCTCGGGAGAAGTGTTTCACTCCCACACCATGCTGGAGGCCCAAAGCGATAGACGCGCGTCGCGAAGCGCCGGAACTCCGTTCCATTCCGCTTTCGATACTCGTCGAAAGCCTATTCCTTTTGCTCGTGGAATTCGCCTGCGATCCTGGTGAACAGGTAGATCGCTGCGATGCCCAGGAGCACGTTCGCGGTCAGGGCGTACCAGATGTACTCGGGGTGGCCTTGGCTTTGGAAGTAGCCGTAGAGCGGGTCGTAGGTGATGCCGCTGAGCAGGCCGCCGATGGCGGTGGCCAGGAAGTTCGACCCCATGTATAAGCCAGCCTTTTCCTTGGGCGCGATCCAGGTGATGTACTCCTGGATTCGCGGCGAGGAGATCATCTCCCCGACGGCGAACAAGGCGATGCCCAGGAATACCAGCGACGAGGAGGACACGGCGGCAAGACCCAGGACCACGAAGCCGCCGGCCGCGATGACCAGGCCCCAGAGGAAAGCGGGAATGGCGCGGGTTTTCTCCACGATCCGCGAGACCGGGAGCTGGAAGATCATGATGATGTAGCCGGTGTGGGAGATGGTCTCGCCCAGGACGCGCCGGATGCCGTCAGTGCCCTCCGCGGAAAAGAGGTTGGCGAAGGTCGTTCCGAACACGCTCTGGATGCTCCGGTACAACAGAGCGGTGTCGGTGGCTTTCTCAACATACAGGGCGCATAGGTTGAAGAACGCCCAGAAGGGCAGCCAGAAGAAAACGCCCAGCAGGACGAGGAACGTCGAGAACCGCACGTCCGCCAGGGTGGTGCCGATCTCCTTGAGTTTGCGTCCCAGGGTGGCTCCTTCCGTCTGTCGGGGTGGCTCCTTGTAGAACAGGATCGTGATGACGAGCATCAGTCCGATGGCCAGCGCCGCGACGCCAAAGGCGTAGTTCCAGGAGATGACCCGCAGCCTTCCTGCGACGATCGGGCCGAACGAGGCGCCCACGTTGACCATGGCGTAGAAGATCGCAAACCCCAGGGTTTTGTTCGTACCGTCGGTCACGGCGCGGACCGTGCCGGAGATCAGAGGCTTGAAGATCCCCGCGGCCAGGCCGATGCTCAGCATGGTCAGGACGATCCCGGAATAGGACTTGGTCAGGAGCAGCAGGAGGATCGAAGGAAGATAGGCCAGGTAGGAGACGATGAGCACCTTCTTGAAGCCGAACCGGTCGGCGAACGTGCCGGAGACGACCGGGATGAGGTAGGAGAACAGAAGGAATATGGTCCGCGTGACCCCGAGCTGGCTCATGCTGAAACCCAGGTGCTCGCTCATGTAGATGGCGAAGCCCATGTAGATCCCGTAGTAGGCGAATCGCTCCAGGACTTCCACGGTGTTGGCAACCCAGAACACTGGGGGGAAGGGGGTTCGTTTTTCCATGCGGTCGGTCTCCAGGATGCGCGGGGGGGAATCAGTTCATGAGAGAGGACGGGCGAGCCGGCCCTCGGGATGTCGTGGACGAATCGCTTGCTCGTGTTCGAGCAGACGCTGTTTGATGGCGGTTCCGCCGGGGGCGGAGAAACCGCCCAGGCCGCCGTCGGTGCGGAGGACCCGGTGGCAGGGGACGATCAGCGGGATCGGGTTGGCCGCCATGACGCCGCCGACGGCGCGGGCGGCCGCGGGGCAGCCCACCTGTCTGGCCAGATCGCTGTAAGTCATTTTGCAGCCAAGAGGTATGGTTCGACAGGCCGCCAGGACCTTCTGACCGAACGGGCTGGCGTGGTCCAGGTCGACCGGCGGATCGATGCTGAAATCGACGGTCTGTCCTTCGAAGTAGGCGACGATCTGCTCCTGGAGGTCCGCAAGGTACCCCTGGCTGAATCGAACGTCGTGGGCGGCCGGACCGAGGCCCCAGAGCAGACCGCGTTCGGCCGCTTGGCGGTCCGCCACAGGCAGGAACGTCCGGCTGACGGCGTCGTCCGCGCCGGCAAAGGCGAAATAGCCCCACTGCGTCCGAAAAACCGTGTAGTACAACATTCATGGCCTCCCATTTCTCGGTTCGTCGCAAGATATCAGCGTGGGGCCCGTCCGGTCAACCGTTTTCGCCCGACAAACACAATCTTGCGACGGAAGGCGAAATTCGTTGACGAGGCCTGCTGATTGTGCTAAGAAAGAGAGTTTTTACGAAGGCGGGCCGGGACGCCAGGGCTTTGGGAACGCGCAGAAAGGCTGCCGCCGGACCGTGGCGGCGGTGTTTGGTTGGTGTTATGTCGCTGGATGAACTGAGAAAACGCATCGACGAAATCGACATCGAGCTGGTGAGCCTGCTCAATGAGCGGGCCCGCGTGGTCGTGGAGATCGGCAAGCTCAAAGCGCAGAGTGATCGGCCGATCTATGCGCCGGACCGCGAAAAGCAGGTGCTCGACAAGATCGTGAAAGCCAACCAGGGGCCGTTGCCCGACCGGACGCTGGTGGCGATCTGGCGGGAGATGATGAGCGGGTCTTTCGTGCTGGAGAAGAGGCCGCGGATCGCGTACCTGGGTCCCGGCGGCAGCTTCAGTCACACTGCGGCTTTGCTGAAGTTCGGACGGAGCGTCGAGTACGAGCCCCTGGCGGACATCCGCAGCATCTTCGACGAGATCAGCAAGAACCACTGCGACCTGGGCATCGTGCCGGTCGAGAACTCCACCGGCGGCGGCGTCATCGAGACTCTGGATGCCCTGATCGACACGGACGTGAAGGTCTGCGCCGAGGTCGTGATGACGATCCACCACAATCTGCTGGCCAACTGCACGCTGGAGGAGATCGAGAAGATCTACTCGAAGCCCGAGGTGTTCTCTCAGTGCCGCAACTGGCTGTCGTCGACGTTCAAGGAGACCAACACCATCGCGGTGGCGTCGTCGGCCAAGGCGGCGCAGATGGCTGCGGAAGAGTCCTATTCGGCCGCCATCGGCTCGCGGGTGGCTGCGGAACTGTACGGGCTCAACGTCGTCTGCGAGAACATCGAGGACATCGCCAACAACGTGACGCGGTTCCTGGTGGTCAGTCGCGAGGACGCCCGGCCGACCGGCGAAGACAAGACGTCGATCGTGTTCAGCACCGCGCACAAGGCGGGCGCCCTGGCCGACGTGCTGGAAACGTTCAAGAGGCACAATATCAATCTGACCAACATCGAATCCCGGCCGAGCAAAAAACGGGAGTGGGAATATCATTTCCTCGTGGACTTCCTCGGCCACCGAACGGAAGAGCGGGTGCAGGTCGGCCTGGAAGAGGCCAAGCAGCACTGCCTCCAGCTTTCGGTGCTCGGCAGCTTCCCTCGGGCCAAGGAAGTGCTGTAGGAGTTGGAAGTGTGAAGTGCGAAGTTTGGAGTCGGAGCGACGGGGCCTTCTTCAAACCTGACACTTCAAACTTCACACTTTGGGATCTTGGCGACTTTAGAAGGACATAGGAGAAGACAATGAGAAAACCGTTCGTAGCCGGCAACTGGAAGATGAACACGGACAGCCGCTCCAGCGTGGAATTGGCTCAGGGAGTCGCCAAAGGCGCTTCGGGCCTGGCCGGCGAGAAGGTCGATGTGGCCGTGATTCCGCCGTTCGTGTATTTGCCGTCGGTCGTCAAGGCGGTAAGCTCCAGCGGCGTCGCGGTCGGAGCTCAGGACCTGTACGTCGAGGCCAAGGGCGCCTTCACCGGCGAGATCAGCCCGGCGATGCTCAAGGACGTCGGCTGCACCTACGTCCTGTGCGGGCACTCTGAGCGTCGCCACGTCTTGGGCGAATCCGACGAGTTCGTGGGCAAGAAGGTGACCGCTGCGATCAGCGCCGGACTGCTGCCCATCCTCTGCGTGGGCGAATTGCTCGCGGAACGCGACGCCGGCCAGACGGAAGCGGTGGTCGCGCGGAACCTCAAGGCCGGCCTGGCGGGCCTGGGCACCGACAAGATGGCGGCCGTGACGATCGCATACGAGCCGGTTTGGGCGATCGGCACCGGCCGGACCGCCACCCCGCAGCAGGCGCAGGATGTGCATGTGTTCATCCGCGGCCTGCTGGCTCAGATGTACAGTGCGAAGCTGGCCGAGGAGACCCGCATCCTCTATGGCGGTTCGGCCAATGCCGCCAACGCCAAGGAACTGATGGGTCAGAAGGATGTGGACGGTCTCCTGGTTGGCGGCGCCAGCCTGAAGGTCGAGGACTTTGTGAAGATCATCCAGGCCGCGGCGTGACGACGTCCGGACGTTCGGATCTGCCCTTTGCGGGGGCCGGGCCGTCTGGATCGGGTATAATCGACAGGGCCGCCTGTTCGGGCGAGCCTGACTGAATGAAACGTTTTTGAGGCGTTTGTATGATTTCGTTACCTCTGTTGGCAGTTGGCGTTCTGATGACGTTGGTGGCCATCCTGTTCGTGTTCGTCTGCGTCGTCCTGGTTCTGGCGGTCCTGGTCCAGAAGGGCCGCGGCGGCGGACTGAGCGGCGCGTTCGGCGGCGGCATGGCCGGCGGTCTGCTGGGCTCCAAGACCGGCGATTTCCTCACATGGGTCACCATCGGTCTGTTCGTCGTCTTCCTGGGTCTTGCGGTCCTGATGGCCCGGTACTTCCGGCCGAGCGTCGGCACGTACGGCGATTCGGTCCCGGCTCCGACGACCCAGGCGGCCCCCACGACCGCCGAGCCGACGCCCGCTCCGGCATCGGCCGAGCAGACGACGCCTGCGGCCCCTGCGGCGAGCCCGGAGCCGGCTCCGACGAGCGAAGCGCCTGCAGCTCAGACCCCTGCACAGGACGCTCCTGCCGACGGGCAGTAAGTCTCGACCGATGGGCGGACTTCCGCGTGGCCTTGGATGGGGGCAGGGTCGGACGGGGAGGTTCGTAGGGTCCCGAGAGCCGGCGTGATCGCGACCTCGACATGGAGTGAGGCGACGTTCGAACCGGGGATTCGTGGATGCCTCGGACGAAGGTCCTCTTTGAGAGTGAATGACGATGCTGAACAGCATGACCGGATATGGCGAGGCGACCGAGGAACTTGAGGGCGTCTGCTATGCCGTCGAGATCAAGGCCGTCAACAACCGATATCTCAAGACCATCATCAAGCTGCCGGAAGGCGTCACGTTCCTGGAGGAGGAGATCGACAAAGAGCTGCGAAAGCGGCTCTCCCGCGGAACGGTGAACTGCGTCCTGCGGCTCAAAGGCGCCACCGCCAGTTCCCTGTTCCAGATCGACGAAGCGGCGCTGCGGTCCATCGTGTCGCAGTTGAACCAGGTCAGCTCCTCGGTCGGCGTGACCGGGGCAATCGATCTGGCGGGCTTGCTGGAGTTGCCGGGAATCGTCCAGCCGGTTCAGCCGGATGAGGAGCAAAGCGCCAGGATCAAGCAGTTCGTGCTTGGGCTGACAGGGAAGGCCCTCGACAAGCTCCAGCAGATGCGCGAGTCCGAGGGCCGGTTCCTCGAAGCCGACCTCAAGAAGCATTGCGACGCCATGCTGGCGGAACTGGAGATCATCCGCCAGCGAAGCGGTTCGGTGGTCCTGGAATACGCCAGGCGGCTCCGGCGTCGCGTGGAGGAACTGTTGGCGGAGGCCAAGCTCAAGCTCGACGAGCAGACTCTCGCCCGCGAGGTGGCGATCCTGGCCGACCGGTCGGACATCTCCGAGGAGATCGCCCGTCTGGACGCGCACCTGCAGCAGTTCCGCCAGTTCTGCCAGACGGACGGGCAGGCCGGGAGGCGGCTGGATTTCCTCAGCCAGGAGATGCTCCGCGAGGTGAACACGATCGGCAGCAAGGCCGCGGACGCGGACATCGCGCGGTCCGTGGTGGACATCAAGTGCTGGATCGAGCGGCTCAAGGAGCAGATCCAGAACATCGAATGATCGAACCGGGCGGCCTGGGAACAGGCCCTCGGCTGTTGTGTACAGTCGCCAATCGGCGACGGATTGACTGACTCTTTGGTTTGAGACAGAATGGCCCAGGCAGGCGACCAGAACACCACTCGCGGCAAGCTGATCATCATCAGCGGACCCTCGGGCGTCGGCAAGAGCACGATCTGCAAGCAGCTCGTGGCTCGGACGGACGCGCATCTGAGCGTCTCCATGACGACCCGCCAGCCGGGGCCGGGGGAGCTGGACGGCAGGGAGTACTACTTCGTCTCCCCGGATGAGTTTCGCAACCGGATTGCAGACGGCGCGTTCCTGGAATACGCCGAGGTGTTCGGCAATCTCTATGGGACGCCGCGGGACAGGATCGAAGAGGCCCTGGACGCCGGAAGGACCGTGATCCTGGAGATCGACATCCAGGGCGGCAGGCAGGTCAAGGCCCTCTACCCGCAGGCGGTGATGGTGTTCATCCTGCCGCCGAGCGACAAGACGCTGTCGGACCGCATCAGCGGAAGAAAGCGTGAGAGCAGCGAGATCATCGCCAGGCGGCTCGACCGCGCCGCCAGCGAGATCGCTGCCGCCAGGCAGTATTACGATAACATGGTCGTCAACGATGACCTCGAACAGGCGATCGAAGAGATCGTTCAGATCGTCCGGAAGGCCCCGGTGGCGGACCGTCCGGATTGATCGGGATTTGGAGAACCCTATGCTGGAAGAACTCAAGAGCGACGCAATTGTCAAGAAGGTAGGCGGACGGTTCAAGCTGGCTGCGCTGATCCAGAAACGGATGCTTGAACTGATGCAGGGCTCGCGGCCCCTGATCGAACATCCCGAGGGTCGGACCATGATGGAAATCGTCGTCCAGGAGATCCTCCAGGACAAGATCGCGGTCGATGAGACGCCGTACGAGCGCAAGCCCAGGGCCGAGGTCGTGGACACCCGCTCCACCGACGACATGGACCGCCTCTTCGAGAAACGGATTCTGTAGTTCGCGGCTCGCCCGCAATTTCGGGACAGCCGACGTCCATCGATGCTCAAAGACCTGCACATCCTGTTGGGAGTCACCGGGGGAATCGCTGCGTACAAGGCGGTGGATCTGGCCAGCAAGCTGACAGCCGCCGGGGCGAAGGTGCGAACCGTCATGACGGAAAGCGCCTGCCAGCTTGTCATGCCCAAGAGCTTTGAGGCGGTTACCGCGGCGCCGGTCTACACGAGCCTCTGGAGCGACCCCGAGGGGCACAGCAGCAGCCACATCTCCCTGGCCGACTGGGCGAAGGTCGTGGTCGTGGCCCCGGCCAGCGCCGACATCCTGGGCAAAACCGCCAACGGCATCTGCGACGATCTGCTCAGCACGACCCTGTGCGTCTGCTGGGCGACTCCCACGCTGATAGCCCCGGCGATGAACACTCGCATGTGGGAAAACCCCGCGGTTCAGCGGAACATCCAGACTTTGCGCGGACAGGGCGTCCGCATCGTGGGGCCCGTCGCGGGACGTCTGGCCTGCGGCACGGAGGGCGTCGGTCGAATGGCCGAGCCGCAGGAGATCATCGCGGCCATCGAGGAACTGGCTGCGTCAAACCGCCAGACGTGAACGCGAGGGCCATGCCTGCCGGCTTGAGGGATTCCTTGTCCTGGCCGGGCAGGGGGCTCTCTCCTATACGCTTTTGTCTTACTCGCCTGAGGCGATTGCCGTCCTGAAATGGGGCGGAAAATCGTCGTCTGTCTGGATTCCCCTCCGTCGCTGGCCGATGAAGAGAATGATGATCTCTACCGGCCGACCCGACAATCCGATGCTGTTTCAGCGGTGCCCTTCATGCAAGGCCCTGTGGCCCACTCGGGCGGGGTTCCTCGCGGACCCCGATGTCCGGCTGGTCGGGTACAAAGCCATGTTTTCGGACCTGCCGGCAGGCGTGCTCCTGTTCGAGCATCGCTGCAACGGGCTGGTGACGATCCACGCCGGCGAGTTCGCCGACCTTTACGACGGGCCCATCTTCACTGTGCCTCAGACCGGCGGCGCGAGCTGCCCTGGTTACTGTCTCCATGTGGAGGAGCTGCGCCCCTGTCCGGCTCAATGCCGGTGCGCCTTCCTGCGGGAGATCGTCCATCTCATCCACAACTGGCCGAAACACGCGGGAATCGACGGTGCAACTGTGCGATTGGCCGAGTTCTCGTAGCTGGACGGCCTGCAACCCGCGAGAGCTTCTTGGGGGCTTCGATTCTTGGCTCTTTGCCCGACGGCTTGCCGGATTTCCTTCCGGCCGGTAGACTTCCTGAATCGGCGGCGCCGAACCGCGCGGGGGAGTCGGCCCCGCCTGCGACGCGTCCGTCAGGCCCGGCGCGTTCGGGCGACGGAAGTCCTGTTCCAGGAGGCAGGCCATGCGGATCTTGATCACGGCGGGAGGCACCCGCGAGTACATTGACCCGGTGCGGTTCATCTCCAACGCCAGCAGCGGGAGGATGGGTCATGCCCTGGCCCGTGCGGCATTGAAAGCCGGCCACGAAGTCATCCTGATCACGGCTCCAACGGCTCTGACGCCTCCGACGGACGCCGACGTCATCCGCGTCGAGAGCGCCGCGGAGATGTTCGAAGCGGTGAAAGCGGAGTTCTCCCGGTGCGAGTGCCTCATCATGGCCGCCGCGGTTTCCGATTATACGCCCGCCAGACCCTCCAAGACCAAGCTCAAGAAGCAGGCCACGAAGCTCACGCTCGAACTCAAACCCACCCAGGACATCCTCAAGTGGGCGGGCCGGCACAAGGCTGATTCACAGATCCTCGTCGGCTTCGCTCTGGAGGACCGGGATCTGCGTGCCAACGCCGAACGAAAGCTCCGCGAGAAGAACCTCGACATGATCGTCGCCAACGCGCCGGATGCGATCGGGGCCGAGCGATCCACGGTCCATATCAAGGTCCGAGGCGAAGACTGGGTGGAGATGGCGCGAAGCGACAAGACGCGGGTCGCCAGAAGGATTCTGTCTCTGATCGCGACCGTCGCGGAGTGAGCCGGCGGAGCAGAGCTGCCTCAAGCTGGAGGGGGGATAGTCGATCTACGCCGCGCGGCGACGCCTATCGGAAATCGACGATCAACCATCACAAATCAACAATCAATCAGCGATCCCCAGGTCGTCCTTCGTGATGATGGATTCGAACACGTAACCTGCGCCGGTGATGTTCTCGCGGGCGCCCTGCTTGCGGTCGATGACCGCGACGATCTTCTTGACCTTCGCGCCGGCGTCGGTGATGACCTTGGCGGCTTCGAGGACCTGGCCGCCGGTGGTGGCGATGTCCTCGACGAGCAGGACCACGTCGCCCGGCTGGAGCACGCCCTCGACGAGCTTGCTGGTGCCGTAGTCCTTCTTGCTGTTGCGAACGATGATCCAGTTCTTGCCGGTCTCCATGGCGGTCGCCGCGGCCAGCGCGACGCCTCCCAGTTCCGCCCCTGCGATCAGCGTCACGTCCTCGGTCATGTGCTTGGCGAACTCCTTGCCGAGCGCCTTGAGGATGTCGGGTTTGGTCTCGAAGAGGTACTTGTCCATGTAGTACTTGCTCCGCTTGCCGCTGCGAAGGACGAAGTCGCCTTCGAGGTACGCGGTCTCTTTGATGCGTTTGACGAGTTCCTGCCTTGTCATATCGGTTGTCCTTTCCAGAAATCCGAAATTCGAATATCGAAATCCGAAACAAGCACGAATGACCAAAACTCAAAATTCGAAACGAGAGTCGAGGCTGGCGTCAGCGTTTCGATCATTTGGATTTCGGTCCTTTGAATTTGTTTCGGATTTCGTGCTTCGGATTTCGAATTTGGTGATCTTCACACTTTCAATTCGACTTTCTGTCCCAGTTGCTTCTCGTATCTCTTGCGGATCGGAGCCACGACCGCCCGGATGAATTCGTCCACCTGCTCGGGGGCCCGGCCCACGTAGGCCGTGGGGTCCAGCACCTTCTCGAAGTTGAGTTTCGCGAAGGCCCCGTCCGCCTGGAGGCGGGCGATCAGGTCGTTGGGCTTGCCCAGGCGTTTCACTTCGCTCGCGGCGGCCTGCGAATGCTGTCGGATCTTCTCGTGCAGGTCCTGGCGGTTGCCGCCGGCCTTGACCGCGGCCATCAGGATGTTCTCCGTCGCCATGAACGGCAACTCGGCCATCACGTGCGCCTCGATCACCTTGGGGTAGACGACCAGGCCGTCGAAGACGTTCAGCAGGATCTGCAGGATGCCGTCGACCGCCAGGAACGCCTCAGGAATGACCACGCGCTTGTTGGCCGAGTCGTCGAGCGTCCGCTCGAACCACTGCTCGGAGGCGGTCATCGCGGGGCTGGTCGCCAGGCTCAGAACGATCCGGCTCAGCGCCGTCACCCTCTCGCATCGCATCGGATTTCGCTTGTAGGCCATTGCCGACGATCCGATCTGCGACTTCTCGAACGGTTCTTCCATCTCCTTGAGGTTGGCCAGCAGGCGAAGGTCGTTGCAGGTCTTGTGCGCCGACTGGGCGATCAGGGCCAGCGCGTTGACGATCATCGTGTCGACCTTGCGAGAATAGGTCTGGCCGGTGACCGCGCAGAGCTTCTTGAAGCCGAAGGCCGCCGCGACGTCCTTGTCGAGCTGCTTGATCTTGGCGTGCCTGCCCTCGAAGAGCTCCATGAACGAGGCCTGCGTGCCGGTCGTGCCCTTGACCCCGCGAAAGGGCATCGTCTCGATGCGGTGCTCGACCTCGTCGAGGTCCATTGCAAACTCCTGGCACCAGAGCGTCGCGCGTTTGCCCACGGTGACGAGCTGGGCCGGCTGGTAGTGCGTGAAGCCCAGCGTGGGCAGGTCGCGATACTGCTGGGCGAATTTCGCCAGCAGATCGATCACGGCGGCCAGCTTGCCCGCGAGCAGGCGCAGCGCGTCCCGCATGATGATCAGGTCCGCGTTGTCGCCGACGTAGCAGCTCGTCGCGCCGAGGTGGATGATCGGCGCGGCTTTGGGCGCGACCTCTGCGAACGTATAGACGTGGGCCATCACATCGTGGCGGAACTGCCTCTCATAGGCCGCGGCCTTGTCGAAGTCGATGTCGTCGAGGTGGGCGGCCATCTCGTCGATCTGCTTTTGCGTGATCTCCAAGCCCAGATTCTTCTGGGCCTTGGCCAGCTCCAGCCAGAGCTTTCGCCATGTACTGAACTTCTTCTGCGCTCCGAAGAGCTCCGCCATCTCGCGGGAGGCGTTTCGCTCCACGAGAGGACTGGTGTAGACGCTTTGTTGCGGCATTCGAATTCCTTTTTGTCGTGAATCTCGCGCTGTGCGAGGGTTGTCCTATAGGTCCCATTTGTCCCATGCGTCCTATAGGACGAATAGGACCCATAGGACAAATAGGACTTACGCTGCGTTTCCCGCGAGCCTCTTGTCTCGACGAGTCAGCAGCTTTTCGATTTCTGCGATGTCTTCTTTCCCCAGGTTCCAGCCGGAGGCCGGGGCGGTTTCGACGATCTGGCCGGGCCGACGCGCGCCGACGATCGCAGCGGTCACCTCGAGTTTTCGCAGGACCCAACTGACGGCCAGTTGCGCCACGGTTCGGCCGTTGCGATCCGCGATTCTCTTGAGCCCGTCGACCAACTCCATCGTCGCGGAGAACTGGGGTTCCTGGAATTCAGGGGCCCTCCGGCGATGGTCGTCCGGGGCCAGGGCCGCCAGCCGTTCGGCGTTGAACTTGCCCGTCAGCAGGCCTCTTTGCATGGGGCTGTAGACGACCACGCCGATCCCATGCCTGGCGCAGTAGCCGAGGAGCTCTCTCTCGGCATCGCGACGCAGCATGCTGTACGGCGGCTGGAGCGACGCGATCGGGTGGATTCTCGCGACCCGTTCCATCTGCGCCACGCTGTAGTTCGAGACGCCGATGTAGCGGACCTTGCCCTCTTCGACGAGGCGTGCCATCTCTTCCCAGGCCTCCTCAATGTCCGGGTCGGGGTCCGGCCAGTGCATTTGGTAGAGGTCGATCCGCTCGACGCCCAGACGCCGGAGGCTGTCGTGGCACTCCCGCCGGATGCTGTCGCGTTTGAGGTGCACGACCTTCTCTTTCTTCTCGTTCCAGAGGATTCCGCACTTGGTCGCGATGTAGGGTTTGTGCGTCGTCTGGCGCAGGGCCCGGCCCACCAGTTCCTCGGAATGGCCCAGTCCGTAAGCGGGGGCGGTGTCGATCCAGTTGATGCCCAGATCCAGCGCCTCCAGGATCGCTCCGAGCGCCTCTTCGTCGTCCTGCGGACCCCAGCCGTACTCCCACGGTCCGCCCAAGGCCCAGGTGCCCAGACCCACCGTGGTCAGCCGCATGTCGGTTGTGCCCAGTTGTCGCGTCTGCATTGCTCATCCTCCGAAAGGGCGAAACGATTGGATCCCCTTTGGCCTTTGTAGAATAGTGGCGCGCGGAGGGTTTATCAATAGGGATATGGCGCAACAGGGGAGCTGTAGTCCTCGGATACGCGCGTCTTGTTGCGGTTCAGACGCGTCCCCCGTGTCCGAAGGCTTCCGTCCAGGCGAAGCGGGAATCGAGTCTGGTCCCACGAGAGAACGCTTTTCACAGAGGGAGTCGGAGCGTGAAATCGCATCCTGCGGCGATGAAGTCCATGTGGTGGTCCATCATTTCCACGCCGAAACCGACGCCGATGGAGATGCCCAGACCCCAAAGGATCAGCGGGCGATCCGGCACGATGAATCCGGCCACGGGATTCTCCTTCGACAGGTGGACGTTGTCATGCGCCGCGATCAGTCTTTCGCCGTCGTAGACGTGCACGTCCCTGACGAAGGCGTCGACCGAGCCGGTTTTGAAGCGGAGCAGGACCTTGTCGGCCCGCAGGCGCACGTCGTCGATGATCACCGGGGTCGGGATCGCGAAATGGAACCAGTTGGTGGTGCCCGGTTTGCCCTCGACGGTGATGCCGAATCCGGCTCGCCACTGGGAGGCGATCCGGTCCGGATACTCGATCTGCATGCTGTGGCCGTGAATCCACGAGGCGTACGAGATGTTGAAGTCCGCCTCAGCGGCCGCTCGGGCGCTCGGGGCGGCCAGAGCGCCCACCGCTGCGCCGGCGACCACGCCCATCCCGGATCGTTTCAACATCTCCCTTCGACTGGTTCTGGCAACGATCGTCTGTTCGTTCATGATGCATCTCCTTCAGTTCCAAAGGAATGAACTCAACTCGGCCGCCGCACGGCGGACACGAGGACACCTCTTCGGAGGTTCGGAAACGATCTTCTGCGAACGATTTGTCACAGCAGAAACATGCTCACGCGGCTGGATGCCCCATCCCTGGGGAGTCAGGAGAGCACAGATTGCAGGATCTGTCAAGTCCGCATTTCTGACTGCCGCATACTGCGAATATGCGGCAAGCCGTCCGACCGCAAGGCACCTGCAGTGGGCAATACGAGATTACTGATGCCCGTATCCGGCGCCGGGGTAGAGGAGGTTCAAAGCCAGGGTCTGGGCCGGGCCCAGGAGAACGGCGATGAGGTTCCAGGCGACGACCAGACCGATGAGGCCGGCCGCCGGCTGGGCCATGAATTCCCGGTAGCGGTCCGCCGTGCGGTCGTCCAGGAACAGCATGACGATCTCGCTGCCGTCGAGCGGGGGCAGGGGCAACAGGTTGAAGACCAGCAGGATCAGGTTCAAAGAGAACAGGACGCTGACCACGATCGCCACGCTGCTGATCAGGCCCGGCGAGCGGGCAACGGTGATCTGCGTCCACGTCGATTCCAGCGGGGCCGCGAACAGGCCCACAGACATGCCGATGCGAATGATCGCGGCAGCCAGAAGGATCAGCACCAGGTTGGCGGCCGGTCCCGACAAGGCCATCCAGGCCGCCTTCTTGCGATGGGCTTGGGCCCAATAGGGATCGTAGGGAGTGCTGGCCCAGCCGATCATCCATCCGCCGCCTGTGGTTACCGATGTGAGGAAGGCGACGATCGGAACGACGATCATGCCGATGGGCGATCTGTGCAGGTGCGGGACCGGATCGAGCGTGACCAGTCCGGCTTCGCGGGCCGTGGGATCGCCCAGCTTCCACGCGGCCAGGCCATGGGCGGCCTCGTGAAACGTCGTCGAGATCACGAACACCGCATACCAAACCAATCCGAGACCCAGCTCTACAGGCATTTCATCCGTCCTTCACTGTGTTTTAGATCTATGGCTGGGGATCGCGTCGGTTCAACGAATCTGTGTTTCGAGCGTATAGCTTCGGCCTGGCTGGGTCGCGAATACGACCTCGTTGGGCGAGCCGCTTGTCGTGACCGGCGTTCCGGCCAGGCTTACGCGAACAGGCGTCGCGCTTCGGAGGCGGCAGACGCCGCCGGCCTTGGAGCGGAGGATGCCTTTGTCCAGCTTGCCGTCTTTCCAGTAGAGGTCCACTTCGAATCCGCCACGGGCGCACAGACCGGTGACGGAGCCTTGCGGCCAGGCCTTCGGCAGGGCGGGCAGCAGGTGGATCTCGTTCGCGTGGCTTTGCACGAGCATCTCCGCGATGCCGGCGGCGCCGCCGAAGTTGCCGTCGATCTGGAAGGGCGGATGGTTGTCGAACAGATTGGGCAGGGTCGATTTCTCCAGGAGCTTGACCACGTTCTCATGAGCCTTCTCGGCCTCCTGGAGGCGGGCCCAGAAATTGATGATCCAGGCGCGGCTCCAGCCGGTGTGGCCGCCGCCGTGGGAGAGGCGGTATTCGAGCGACTTTCGGGCGGCCTGAGCCAGATCGGGCGTCCGGGCCAGGCTGATCTGGCGGCCCGGGTGGAGCCCATACAGGTGCGACACGTGGCGATGGCCAGGCTCGGGCTCGTCGTAGTCCTCGATCCACTCCTGGAGCCGGCCGGTCTTGGGGCTGATTTGCAGCGGGGCCAGCTTCTCCAGGGCTGCCGAAAGTCGCTTGCGGAACTCGATGTCCACATCCAGGATCGTCGCGGCCTCGATGCAGTTGGTGAACAGGTCGTGAAGGATTTGCAGGTCCATCGTGGCGCCGTAGGTGAACATGGAGGTCGAGCCGTCGGGCTTGCGGAACTGATTCTCCGGCGAATGCGATGGATTCGTTACGAGTCTGCCTGCGACGGGCGTGCCCGCCGGGGCTTCGACGAGGAAATCGAGCATGAACTCGGCGGCTCCTTTCATCAGCGGATAGCCGCTCTCGCGGAGGAAAGTCTCGTCCCGCGTGAAGAGGTAGTGCTCGTACGGATGCTGAGCCAGCCAGGCTCCGCCCATGAGCCAGACGCCCCAGACGCCGTCGGCGGGCGTGGTGAAGCCCCAGATGTCGGAGAGATGGTGGACGACCCATCCGTCGCAGCCATAGTGAATCTTCGCGGTTCGGTTGCCCGACTCCACGAGGCAATCCTTCATGTAGTCGAACAGGGGCAGGTGGCACTCGCCCAGGTTGGCGACTTCCGCAGGCCAGTAGTTCATCTGCAGGTTGATGTTCGTGTGGTAGTCGGCGTTCCAGGGGGCCTTCATGTGCTCGTTCCAGAGGCCCTGGAGGTTGGCGGGCAGGTCGCCCGGCCGGGAACAGGCGATCAGCAGATAACGCCCGAACTGGAAATACAGGGCCGCAAGTCCAGGGTCGGCCTGGCCTTTGGCGATCGCAGCGAGTCGCTGGTCGGTGGGCTTGTCGGCGACTTCGGTGCGTCCCAAATCCAGCGAGACCCGACGGAAGAGCCTCTGGTGATCGGCCACGTGTCGGTCGCGGAGCTGCTCGTAAGAACCACGGGCCGCGTGCAGATGGGCCTTGCACAGGTCCGCGGGCTCGCCGCCGCGATAGCTCGTCGCGCCGGCAATCAGCAGAAGCAGTTCGTCGGCCTTTTCCACGAGGAGTTTGCCCTCCCGGCTGGCGACCGATCCGCCCTGGGCTCGGGCCACGACGCGGGCCTCGAACTTCATCCCGACGTTCTTGCCGCTGCGATCCAGGCGTTTGATCTGGCCTCGAAGGGCGATTCCGTTGTCGCCTTCGCTGACGCAATTGGCGTCCTGCTGACGGGTGAGCGTCGCGGTGCAGGTGATGGACCCCGGTTTGTCGGCCGAGATTCGGATCGCGACCACGTTGTCGGGAGCCGACGCGAAGACCTCGCGGGTGAACCGGACGCCGTCGGTGGTCCAGGTCGTTGCAGCGATCCCTGTGTCGAGGTCGAGGCTTCGTCGATAGTCGTCGATTGTGCCGGTGGCGGGGGAACTGATGTGCAGGTCGCCCAGCGACTGATAGGACTCGACGCCCATCGGACGGCCCATCATCTTCTGGCCGGCCAGTTTCGTCGCTTCGGCGTTCTTGCCCTCGAACAGCAGCCGGCGGACCTCCGGCAGCGCCTCCAGCGCCTGCGGATTGGTCGTGTCGCGAGGGTGGCCGTCCCAGAGGGTGTCCTCGTTGAGCTGGAGCTGCTCGTCGGAGGTTCTTCCAAAGACCATGGCACCGAGCCGGCCGTTGCCGATGGGCAGGGCTTCAGTCCATTCTTTGGCGGGCTGCGCGTACCAGAGCGTCAGATCCCGCTGGCCAGCATTTGTCCCCCCGTCCGCGGACCCGACGAAAGAGCCCAGGACAACGATCGCGACGACACCGACGAATTGCATCCTCATGTTGTATCTCCTATGCGCAGGCATTCACTGCGACCATGCTCCGAGAGAGGGGACGGATGAGCCCCTGGACAGTCCAGACACCATACCCCATGCCCACCGTTCGTGCAATCAAGCGATTTTGGAACGGGCTGAATGAAGCCAGAGGAACGTCCTATAAACGGACAAATGCCCTCCTCGCAAAAACCCAGGGAGATCGTGGCGAACGCCTTCATCGGCCTGGCGCGCGGGATGGGATCAGGGCTTCCACACGCGTGATTCGAGGACCTTGCCTGCGTCGCGGGCGGGCGCAGGCAGATCGATCGCGACAACGGGATAAAACGCTGATGTGGTCTTTGGCCCCGGCCGAATCATTTCGTATGGTTTAGACGAGCCTCGATCCACAGGCTCATTGTGCCCTGTGGGGGGCCAGGAGTCCCCGAACGCCAAGACCGCGTGCGGGCTATCCTAGACGTAGGCATGGGAGGTTTGTATGAGTGACATCGTGATGCTCCAGGGGGCGGATTCCCAGACCGTGCTCCAGGCTGTCGTGCAGAGCCAGTCGGCCGCGATCATGTCGTACCTGTCCAAGGACAAATGGCACGTGGCCAAGGTTGCGATGAAGCGGCTCTCGTCCGATCCGGCCCGCGGCGGCAGGCTCTACGTCGAGGGGTTCCACGCCGACGGCAAACCTCACCCGATCAACATCCGAATCGAACAACCGGTCGGAATGAACTTCAAGCACGCCTACGGCAAGTTCGTCTTCGACACCGTCGTGGTGGACCTGGAGCCCTCCTCCGATCCGCTGTCGGGCGGGACGATCGTTCTGGCGGTTCCCGAGCGGATCGGCGTGATCCAGCGCCGCAGCTACTTCCGCGTGAACGTGCCGCCGGCGCTGAAGGTCAACGTCGTGCTCTGGCACCGAACGGGCAAACGCACGCCCACCGAGAAGACGCACGCCTACTTCGAGGGCCGGCTCGTGGACATCTCCGCGGGCGGCGCCCAGATCATCGTTCCGCTCAAGCGAGGTCCGGACTCGCAGGCCGGCGCCGCGGGCGAAACGGACTTCCACAAGGGGCAGTTCATGGGCGTTCGGTTCACGCCCATGCCCTACGAGACCCCGTTGATGTTCAACGCCCAGATCCGCAACGTCCTGCCCACAGCCGACCGAGAGGGTCTGTGCGTCGGGCTGCAGATCGTCGGTCTGGAGGCCAGCGAGGAGGGACGCGAGGTCCTCAGTCGTCTGGCCAAGGTGGTCGAACACTACCACAAGGTCAACCAGATGGGCGGATCGGTGAGCGAGCCGGCGACGACGGGCGCGTCCCAGCCGCCCGCGGAACTCCAGGTGGATTGACGGATCAGACGTTCGGGTCGTTGTTGTGCGGGACGTTGGCCGCCGGGGTTTGGCCGGAGGCCAGGAGCGGACCCGATTTGCGGAACAGCTTGCCGTAAAACCACTTGGCGAGACTGCCCATCGCGAAGTATCCGAAGATCAGCACCATCGCGATCTGGATTTTCCACAGGACCAGCCCGAGGAACAGCAGCACGCGGATCAGATAGCCGAATGGCTTCTTGCCCCGAAGATAGACGTTGACGATGTGCGGGTAAGGCACCCGGCTGACCATCAGGATTCCCACGCCCAGGGCCACCAGGGGCAGCCCATACACGATCAGATCCAGGTCCGGATACTGCTCCTGGTGGAAGATGACCAGGCTGACGACCGTTCCGGCCGCGGCGGGACTGGGCAGGCCCGCGAAGCTCATGTGAGCCATTTCGTTCTCGTCGTTCTCCACATTGAACCGGGCCAGACGGATCGCGGCGCAACTGAGATACACCAGGGCCGCCAGCCAGATGAACCGGTGCAGCAGGTTGCCGCAGAAGATCTCCGAAAGCTCCAGCTCGCTCTCCACGAGCCGCAGCATGAGGAAGGCGGGAGCGACGCCGAAGCTGATCAGATCGCACAGACTGTCGAGCTGGCCTCCGAAACTGGAGGTGCTCTGGCTCATCCGCGCCAGGCGCCCGTCGAGCATGTCCGCGACCATGGCCAGCAGGACCATGTACCCTCCGACCGCGTAGACGGACATCTTGTCGGCTCCCGGCTGATTGGCTTTGCTGGCCAGGACGATGGCGGTGAACCCGAAGACGCCGTTGAGGATCGTCACCAGCGAGGGCAGCAGGGTGATGTACTTGACGCGGTGCCTTCGCACCCGACGGAACAAAGGCCGTCTCGGTTTGTGAGTCATCATCTGTTGGCGTTTACCATTCATTTCTCATGACCCTGTGCCTGTCGAAGAGACGGAGGGTTGCTGGAGCGACGCAGGGCCGTACTTCACCAGCGGGGTGACGCCCGCCTTGACCTTGTCCCCGATGCGGACCATGCACACGACGTTCTCGCTGGCGGACAGATACAGCTCGGTTCGAGATCCGAACTTGATCATGCCGAAGGGCTCGCCGCCGGTGAGCTGCTGGCCTTCTCTGGCGGCGCAAACGATCCGACGGGCGATGGCGCCGCTGATCTGGCGGACGAGCAGGCGATCCTTTGGATGGCTTGTCCGCACCATCTCGATGTTGTTCGATTCGTTGACCTGGCCGGCCCGGCTATTCATCGCGTTGAGGTATTTGCCTGGGCGGTGGGTGATCTTCTCGATCGTCGCGCCGCACGGGGCTCGGTTGATGTGCGTGTTGAAGATGCTCAGGAAGATCCCCACGCGCAGCGCCGGCCCCCCGATGAACTCGGCGTCTTCGACCATGCCCACATCCGTGATCGTGCCGTCGGCCGGTGCCAGGAGCAGGCTTTCGTCCCGAGGCGGCGCCCGGTGCGGGTCCCGGAAGAACATCAGGGCCCACCCCAGAACCAGCGTCAACGCCGCTTCAACTGCCACGACTCCCCATAGCGGCAGCCACGCGGGGCCAAACAGTCCGACCGCGACCATCAGCGCCAGGACGGCCGCCGGATAGACGACCACCTCCGGCAATCCGTACTTGGTCAATGGAATTCGCATATGTGGAGTCATCCTATGTGTTCGAGGTCTGCAAATCAACCAAAAACAACCGGTGGACCCGCCCAGGCGCAAGAAGAAAGGCCGACCTCCGCCAGTCGGCCATCCGAAAGAAAGTGATCCGTATCGCAAGAAGGCAAAAACAGCGAGGAGATGGGCGATCTGCACTCGTGCAGTCTCCCAAGGGCCTGATTCCTCGACGTCTTCACCACTATGGACGCCGACGACGGGCGAGTGTTACAGAGTTTCTGCGGGTTTTCGAAAAAAAAAACGACTGGGCAGGATCGCGGAAGCCTCTCTGTTTGGGAAGGGCCGTTTCCCGACGGAAGGCGTAGGAACGCCGCCGGCAATTGACAGAACTATCGGGTTTCTCGACGGAATCTCCCTTGACTTGATTTTCCAAAGGCGGTATGTTCTTGCGTTTCCCGAACGCGGGGAAGGTACGACCCTGCCTCGACAGTTGAGAATAACGTAAAAGGAGAAGTTCAGAATGAACAAGTCAGCGGTGGAGAAGAACAGAAGCATGCACGACCTTGTGGAAGGTCCCGCAGGGTACCTGGAGCGCGGCTGGGTCATCGCGAACCACAAGCTCGTCTCGTTCCATGCCGCCTTCATTTCATCGGTCCTGAGCCTTCCGGCCAAAGACTTGGCCGAGCAGGTCGCAGCAGGCACGAACATCAAGTATGCGGTGCTGAACTTCATGTTCTCGCCGGCGCACCCGGAGTTGTGGATTTCCCTGATCGTTCTGTACCTGTCCTGGCACATCGCCATCGCGGTCCATGAGATGGGCCACTTCCTGACGGCCGCCAAGCTGACGGCTCTGAACAAGGACTCCCAGGAGAAGGCCGACGCCGCCCTCAAGAGCGGCAACAAGTTCGGCTACTACGCCCAGATGTTTGCCCTGATCCCGTGGGGCAAGTTCTACGGCGTCCGCAAGGAGAACGGCAACTTCGCCCCCGACGCGCCGTACAACCTGGCGGTGTCGGCCGCCGCTCCGATCTGGAGCCAGTGGCTGGCCACGATCTGCCTGCCGATCGCCGCGTTCTTCATCATCGTGGGCCTGGCGGCAGGTCAGGACTGGATGATCTACATCGGCCGGTTCTTCCTCGCCCCCGGCATCGTGGGCCTGCTCGACAGACTCCTGGCCGACCCGGGCAAGCTGAAGGAATTCCGCAACCGCGAGAAGGCCGCTGCGGAGGCCGCCGCCCGCGCCGCCGCGATCGCCGCCTCCGGCGAGGCCTGGCCGGCCCGCGTGGCGCAGGTCAAGAAGACCATGCTCACCAGCCGTATGCAGCACGTCACCCTCAAGGACGGCAGCCGCGTCACCGCCCCCTGGCAGTACCGTAACTGCGCCATGGGCGGTCGGCACACTGAGAAAGAGTATCCCGAGAGCAACATCAGCATGCAGGAAAGCATGTTCATGCCGCTGTCGCCGAAAACCTATGAAGACTCGCAGGAAATGACGGTCAAGCTCCAGACCCGTCTGAAGGAAATCATCGAGTCCGCCCCCGGCGCCAAGGTCATGGGCGTCGGTCTCGAAGGCGGCATCGCCCCCTACATCGACAAAGAGCCCACCGACCAGGTGCCCGAGCAGCGGATGTGGCGCTTCATGAAGCAGGCCATTCTGGACTGCGAACTGGTGCCCGGCGTGGACGTCGCGATCGCGCTCGACCCCGCCTGCTCCGAACTCGAGAACGCCTATCGCGAGGAACGCGGCGAGCCGGATTCCGTCGGCATGTACCGCTTCTGGCGCGACAAGGACAAGGTCGAGATGAGCCGCGACCAGATCCTCGGCCTCTTCAAGAAATCCATGGAAGACGGCATCCCGATTCTCTCCATCGAGGACGGCTTCGGCGAACGCGACCACCAGGGCTGGCAGAACATGATGAAAGAGCTTGGCGACAAGATCTTCATCGTCGGCGACGACCTGGTCACCACGAAGGACTCGAATATCGAGAAGTGCGCCAAGAACGGCGAAATCAACGCCTCCCTCATCAAGGCCAACCAGATCGGCACCGTCACCGAGACCGTGCTGGCCATGCTGACCTCTCTGGGCTACGGCGCCGAGCTGATCGTTTCCCACCGGTCCAAGAGCCCGAACGACCCGTTCGAGGCGGAAATCGCCACCGCGATGAACGCCGTCGGCTTGAAGTGCGGCGGCGGCGCCAACACCGAGCGTCTGCAGAAGTACGGCCGCGTCATGGAGATTCTGGCCCTGGCCCGTTCCTCGCAGCGCGAGCTGACCGAGAAGGAGCGCAAAGAGACCCAGGAAACCATCAAGGAACTGGTCAAGACGCTGACCGGCCAGGACGTCACCCTCAAGGCCGACGCCGGCGACGTGGATATCACGGGCCTGTTCATCAAGATGCTGGCCATCGAGGCCGTCAGCGGCACCGAAGAGGCGACCAACGCGGGTATCCCGTCGGCAGCTGCCTCGCTCTTCCTCGGCAAGAGCGGCATCATCCGCTTCAAGGGCTCGACCCCGCTGGGCACCAGCGCCGGCGAGGACGAGGCCATTCACTACGTGGACAGCATCATCGAGGCCTCCGAGACCACGAAGAAGTACCCCGACATGTTCAAGAACGCCGGCGACGGCACCTTCCGCTTCAAGAAGGAAGTCAAGGTCACCGACGTCAAGGCCAAGAACGACGACAAGCTGGCGGCCCTCTGGAAGAAGTCCCGACGGTACGAAGGCAAGGGTTGCATGGACGCCGTCAGCCATATCGAGGGCGTGCTCGCCAAGGCGTTCGTCGGCCGCAAGGTCGGCAAGCTGGGCACCCTGCTCGACGCCGACAAGGAACTGCTGGGTCTGGAACTGGGCGAAGCGATTCGCATGGGCCGGATTCCGCAGGACGCTCCGAAGGACAAGAAGATTCACGCCATGCAGCGTAAGAGCGTGCTCGGTATGAACGCCATCCTGTCGATGTCGCTGGCGCTGGGCCGGGCGGTGGCCGCCGGTCAGGGCAAGGAACTCTGGCAGCTCATTCGCGAAATGTCGGCCGACACGATGTCCAAGTTCGTCGCCGCCAACGCCAAGGGCGAGAAGAGATCCGCCGCGGACCTCAAGAAGATGGACTACGATCAGCTCCAGGCCCTGTTCCAGAAGACCGCGGCCGAGGCGATCAAGGAAGGCAAGACCCTGTACGAGCTCCTGCGGGCTCAGTTGCCGGTCTACCCGGTCTGAGAAATGTGACCGAAGCTCGGTTTTTCTGAGAGAATCGCTTCAGAAAACGCCCAGTAACGACCGATAAACCCAGTAGGTTGGAGGCCCTTCGGTTGGGGGCCCTTGGCTGAACGGTTGGATGTGGATGCAAAACGGCAGGTGTGGCCCTCTCCAGTCGATGGAGACGGGCCATGCCTGCCGCAGTTTTTGGGGCAGGGGACCGGACGCGGCCCCCGCGTCGGGACCCGTCTGCGGATCGTGCAAAGGCGCATATGCTTCGCTTCCTGATCTTCGTGATCTTCTTCAGCACCGGCGCCGCATCGCTCGGCGGGGCGGTCCTGTGCGACGATTTCATCAAGCATTGCCGCAACCAGCACCTTGTCGCCCAGGCGGAGCAGTCGATCCAGAAGCTCCGATCCCTCAACGAACAATACGACGTGCTCCTGTCGCAATTGGAGAACGATCCCAACCTGATCAAGCGGATCGCCCCGGTCACGCTGGGGACTCGAATCGAAGATCCGAACACGGTCTATCCCAAGGCGCGGGCCCAGGAACTGGCCATCGCCCGCAAGGCGCTGACGGCCGCCAATGAAGAGCCGACGGAGGCGACGATCCCCAGGTGGCTCCAGCGGTGCAGCGATCCGGCCAAGCGGATCATCCTGTTCATCTCCGGGGCCAGTCTCGTCCTGATCGCCATGGTCTGTTTCACATCGGGCCAGGACGAGGACGATGAATCGACCGCGGCGGCGTAGGCGGGCGTTCCTCCCGAGAGCGCCGGGCACGGTTTTCGCTAGTTCAATTTCGTCCCGGAAAGCTTGTACACGGCGGACATGGCTCGGATGATGTCGGCGCGGGCCACGATCCCCACGAGTCTGCCGTCGCTGACGATCGGCACCCGTCGGAAGTTCTGCCCGATCAGACACTCGCACACGTCCGCCAGGCGGGCGGTCGGCTCGAAGGTCACCAGGTCCGTCGTCATGTGGCTTTGGACCGTCGATCGGGGGCTCTCGGGATCGCCGATGCAGCGGATAACGTCCTTTTCGGTGATCATTCCCTCCAGACGCATTCCGTCATCGACGACGGGTAGTCCGGTAACATGTTGCGTCGCGAGGATGTCCATCACTTCGCCCAGAGAAGTCTCCTTTCGGACGGTCAAGAGGCCGTGCGTCATGGCGTCGCGGGCCAGAAGGTTCTCTCGTGAACGCGCTGTCGCAGGGCGTGACGTCGCGGTGCAGTACCGCTGGCGGTACACGCGGATCAGGTCGGCTCGCGTGATCATACCCGCCAGCCTCCCTTGGTGGAGAATCGGCACTCGCCGGTAAGCGCTGTTCACCAGGCATTGGTAGATGTCCGAGAAGGGGTCGTCGATGTCGAAAGTGACGACTGTCTCATTCATGTAGTCGCTCACCACGCCAGGCAGGTATTCCTGCTCGGACAGGAGCCGGAGCACGTCCTTCTCGGAAAGGACGCCCACCAAGCGGCCCTGCTCCGTCACCGGCAGTCCGCTGACGTGTTTTTCCAGCAGAAGCTGGATGGCCTTGTGGACAGGTTCATTTTTTTCGATGCCCCAGACGCCGCACTGCATGACGTCGCGAGTCTGCAGCGTCTCGAGGCCCGTCCCGCCGGAAGGCCCAACGAGGGTCCCCTGCGTTGTGCACGTTGCACGTCTCATATGGCTCTCCCATTCGCTTTATTCTCCATCGACCGGGACGTTCGTCTCGTGCTGGGCGTCTCATCGATGGCACTTGAAGTACATCGTCGCAAAACCGTTGTGACGTGAGCCCAGAGGCAGGCCAATCAGCGAAAACAGCAGGTGTCTACCCCTTTAGGTATAGGCTGGCGGTTCTTCTGGTCGAGCAGGACGCACAATTTCTGCCATTTTTTCTGCTAAGTACCGGTAAAAGCACGGGTTTGCGATCCTGCGAGGGGATCGAGATCCTTGGGGAGAAAATACGTATTTCTACGTATTGTGTTTCTAGTGCGAATACTCTAAAATCGTACGAATAGTGTCGTGGCCGGTGTCGAGGCTTTGCCGGCCACGGGAATCGGATACGCGATTGGGGTGAACGAATTGAGGCTGCGGGTTTAGAGACGAACCTTTGTCGAAAATGACGCGTAACGGGCATGCCGTGACACGGTTTTGCGGCCAGTCCGTCACGTTTGAGAGACCGGATCCCCGGATTCTGGCACCCGGGGAAGGTTGCCATAGTAGAAGGAGGAATCGAGAAAACCCAGGAGGGCAGTAGGTGCGTGTGCATTCGTGAGTTGCCCGCGCGTTTCCTTCGCGAAGAGACTGACTGTTTTCCGGGTTATTGCAGGCGGCTCGGGCTCTGGGACGTCCGAGGCTGCCTGGTGTGGCAGGTGAGTAGAGGCAGATGCCTGACGAACTTCGTACAGTGGGGATGCTGAGTTTTCCTGCTATGCGTGTACGCCGCAGGTGCGATTCTTCTGTGGCCTGCGGACTTGCCTCGCCTGACGTGGGTTCCGGATAATGTGCCGGACAGGGCCGGCGACACGCCGTGACTCGTCGCAGACGCGTAGAGGACGGCTGTCGGATCGGTCGATTTGAGACGTTTGGATGCACGGACGCAGCTTGTAAGGGAAGGCTGTTGCCCGAAGGGAAGTGAATCCACGGGCGCAACCGACGGGGACGGAGTCTGCCTGTCAGACCCCAACCATCACATCTCTTGCCGGGACGAGCACGGCCGAGGTCAGGCTGCTGCGAACGATCCTGCGAAGACCTTTTTCTTGATGTTCCTACCCACTGGATTTACCATCGAAGCTGCCTTCGGCTGTTCTCAGGGAATATCGGATTCCAAGGCCGGTCGGGGCGGTGAATGGGTTCGACAACGGGGGAGTGCCGATGAATAGTCTTTATGGACAGACCAACAATCCGATGATGAACGTCGGGATGATGCCCTATGGCGCCCCCATGCCCGGCATGGGAGGCGGGGACAGCCTCTTCCAGATCGCCTGGAAGGGCAAATGGCTGATCCTGCTCTGCGCCCTCCTGGGCCTGGGCGGCGGGTATGGGTACTACCGGTTCCTCATGCCCAAGGCGTACACCAGCATCTCCCGGATACTTGTCGACAAACCCCGCGCCCCAACCGGACAGATTGACATCACGCAGCCCGGCACCTCAGCGCCCAACTTCCTCCCGCAGCAGATAGGTATCCTCCTGAGCTCGCAAGTCATCAGCGCGGCCTTCGCGGACGCGAATGTCGTGTCTGTGGCTTCTTTGAGCGTTGAAGGCCGTCGCGCGGCGCTGAGACGCTCGCTCTCGGCCAAGGTCGGCAAGGATGACATCATCAATCTGACGGCGTCATCCGAGGATCCGGATGTACTTCCGGTAGTCATCAACACCATTGTGCGTAAGTACATAGGATGGCACAGCGAGAATAAGAAAGACACGGTGGCCGATCTGCTCGAGAGTCTCAACCTGCAGGCAGAGAAGACCTTGAAGGATTTGACGGAAAAGCGCCGACAGCTCACCCAGCATGCGGACCGAGAAGACATCTGGGAGACCACAGAGAATAGTACCGTCGCTAATTCATTGGATCTTCTTCGCCGTGACCTGGCCACTGCGAAAGTTTATGTTATCGAGCAGCAGTCTGTTTGCGACCGGCTCAACAAACTCCAATCCGATCCCAACAGGTTTCGTCAATACGTGCTGGTTCAGGGAAGAGCCCGGGATGATGCCGAGCGGACTCGCGCGACAGAAGATCTGTATGAGACGCAGTTGAAGCTTGAGCAGGTATCGGCTGGGGGAACTGTGCAGAAGTCCCAGATCACCCTCCTGGAGAATAGGAAGAAGGAGCTGGTTGCGAAGATCGCCAAACTCGATGAGACATTCGTGCGCGAGCAGATTGAAGAAGCCGAAGCGGTGCTGGCAGATGCGAAAGCACGTGAGACCCACTACCAAACTCGGTACAACGAGGAGATCGGCAAGCTCCGCAGCTCCGCCGTGGCAAGGTCGCAATACGAGGCGCTGAAAGACGAATGCGATATGCTTCGCCTCACCTACACTACGATACTGAAGAAGATCAATGACTTGGATTTGAATGCCCCATTGCAGGGATTGAGTATTCATGTCTTGGAGGAAGCCCAGAGGGGAGAAGCGCCTCCTTCACAGACAGCCAAGACCATGGGCATCGGCCTGATCCTGGGCTTGATGGCTGGCGGCGGCCTGGCCTTCCTTCGCGATATGAAGGACCTTCGCGTGCGTTCGGCCGACGAGATCACCGCGATTCTGGGCGTCCCCATCCTCGGCGCGGTCCCGAAGATCCCTCGTCGCGGAATCCTCCGCCGAGGTCCGAGGACCCGGCTTTCGCTCAATTCTCGCGAATCGGAGGCCTACCGCTCGATCCGAACCGCCCTGTTCTTCGGGTCCTCACACGAGGAGGGCAAGACCATCCTGGTCACCTCGCCCGGCGCCCTGGAAGGCAAGACGACCCTGGTGAGCAACCTGGGCGTCGCCATGGCGCACGCCGGACAGCGGACCCTGATCATCGACGCCGACCTGCGAAAGCCCATGCAGCACCGGGTCTTCGCCCGAGGCGGCCGGGGCAAAGGGGTCATCGACGTCTTGAGCGGCGCGATGACTCTCGATGAGGCCATTCGACACACGGAGATCGAAGGATTGGACGTGCTCGAGAGCGGCCAGCCGGTCCCCAATCCTTCGGAACTGCTCAGCAGCGACGCGTTCGCCGCGTTGATCGAGCAGGTCAAAGGCCTGTACGACCGCATTCTGGTCGATTCGCCGCCGGTGGGGGTCGTTGCCGACGCCCAGATCCTGGCGGCCCGGTGCGGCCTGACCCTCCTGGTCCTCAGGGCCCAGAGGTCCTCTCGGGTCACTACGCAGCGGGCCCGCGACGCCCTGTCCACCGTCAGCGCCAAGGTGGTGGGGGCGGTCGTGAACGACGTCCACAAGCGAGACACCCGCTACAGCCACCACGGCTACGGCGCATACAGCTACTATCACAGCGCTCACGCCGCCAAGGGCGAGCCGGGCGTCCGCAAGGAATTGCCCGCGGGCGTCGATGATCAGAAGCCGCAAGGGGATTCCGCGGCTCCTGAAAAGAAATAGAGGGCTTGGGAGGCAGGCCCCGCGGAGGTTTGTATCCCTCCGCGAGAGACCCGTCGGCGACCGCCGGCGGAAACGGAATTCGACCAAGGGCGGCCAGGACCGCTGCACGACGTCGGAACACCGTCCCCTGCACAAGAGCCGGGGACGGATAGGGAGGGGAGTAAATGCTGACATATATCTGCGTATTCTTCGGTGCGTCGTATCTGGCGGTGTTCATTACGCCGCTGGTGATCCGGCTCGCCAGGCGGATCGGCGCGGTGGACTTCCCCGGCATCCGCAGCGTCCACACCCTGCCGATCCCGCGGATCGGCGGGGTGGCGATCTACGTCTCGTCGATGTGCCTGATCGTCTCGCTGCTGTTCCTGAACAACCGGATCGGCGAGCGATTCCGTGAGATCTGGCCCCAGGTGGCGACGCTGCTGGTCGCTGCGACCGCCATCTTCATCGTCGGCCTGATCGACGACCTCCGCGGCCTGCCCGCCCGATTCAAGTTCGCGGTCGAGTTGTGCGGCGCGGTGGCTTTGTGCCTGGTCGGCGTGAAGATCGGCGTCATCGACCTGGGCGGGGGCCACGCGATCGACCTGGGCTGGCTGGGCTGCCCTGTCACGCTGCTGTGGATCGTGGGAGTGACCAACGCGGTCAATATGAGCGACGGCCTGGACGGCCTGGCCGGCGGCGTCTCGGCCATCGCGTGCGCCGTCATCGCGGTCTTCTCGATCTACGGCAGCACGATCCACACCGGTCTCGCTCAGGACAACGACGTGATCATGGCGCTGTTCGCCCTGGCGCTGCTGGGGGGCCTGGTGGGATTCCTGTTCTTTAACTTCAACCCCGCCAAGGTTTTCATGGGCGACTGTGGGAGCCTCTTCGTCGGCTTCACCATCGCATCGGCCAGCGTGATGTGCGTCTCGAAGTCGACCGCCCTGGTCGGCCTGGCGTTGCCGGCCCTGGCCTTGGGCGTCCCGATCTTCGATACGCTCTTTTGCATGCTCCGGCGGTTCCTGGAGCGTCGTTCGATCTTCGCCCCCGACCGCAGCCATTTCCACCATCGGCTGGTCGCCATGGGCCTGACCCATCGCCACGCGGTATATGCGATCTACGCCGCGACCCTGCTGGTCACGGGTCTTGGCCTGATGATGCTGGTCAGCGACGACTGGCTGTCCCTGGCGATCTTCGCCGCGGCGCTGGTCATGCTGATCTACCTGTTCCGCTTCGTGGGAGCGGTCCGGCTGCACGAGACGGTCACCCGTCTGAAGGACAAGTACAGCTTCGCCCACCAGCAGCGCAACGAAAGAAAGGTCTTCGAGAACCTCCAACTGCAGTTCCGCCAGGTCCGCAGTCCCGACCAGTGGCGAACCGCGGTCTGCGATGCCGCCCAAAAGATGGACTTCGCCTGGATCGCCCTCAAGACGACCCACGAAGATGGTCGCATCGAAGACGAGATCTGGCGTCCGCCAACCGGCAAACCCGACCTCTCGCGGATCGTAACCATGGCGATCCCCCTGAAGAACGGCCACACGCCGGGGGTCTCTCATCATCTGGAAGTAGCCATCTCCGTCAACGGCTCCCTGGAAGCCATCGGCCGCCGAGCCACGCTCTTCGGCCGATTGCTGGATGAGAACGGGCTTCAGGAGGGGACACAGCGGTCATCGCTGGACGCTTCACGAGCCAAGGAATGACCCTCCGTTTTCCCAAACGAACCCATTTGTGAAGATAGGCAAGGATTGAAGACCACAGACAAACAGATCGCCGCCAATCGCAGGAACGCCGCCCGCTCCACCGGGCCGGCAACCAAGTCCTTCAGTCAGTTCCTGGTTCACACGGATGCTCTCGCACGGTATCCTGTTCTGTATGATTCCTGAGAGCCGGATACAACACGTTGCGGTCCAGTTGGGTGAGGCGGCGAACGCGTCGCAGGTCATCCTCTTCGGTTCCTACGCCCGGGGCGAGGCCACGGACCGCCGCTACGGGCCACGGGTCACGAGCCACAGGGTTCGATTGTCGCCGCTGTCCGTGGCCTGCAATGACGCTTGACACGTTCGGCTCGCCGGGTACAATCGACCGGGGCGAAAGACATGATGCGACCGACAGCAGACGTGGCAAGAAGAGAGGTCGTTATGCCGACAGCACTGGAGCTGACTCGTGCGAAATGGAAGAGTTACGTCGCAGGGGCGAGACCGCAGCCGACATCCGAGTTGACTCCCGCCCAAGCCGAGGCGAGGGAGCGGTTGTTGAGCCGTGTTCGTGAGGCGGCCGCTGCGCTCAAGAGCCGATTCGGCGTCCGGCGCGTGGTCCTGTTCGGATCGCTGGCCCATGCTTGCTGGTTCGTGCCCGATTCCGACGTGGACTTGGCGGTGGAAGGGTTGGCGGCCGACGATTACTGGGGGGCTTGGGGCCTAGCCGAGGAGATCATCGGCGACAGGACGGTGGACTTGATCGAACTGGAGAGGGCCGGGCCGGCCCTGCGTCGGGCGATTGCACGCCACGGGGTGGACCTGTGATTGGCCGCTATCTGGAACTGGCGGAGCGGATTCGAGGGGAGGTGCCCGAGTTGGAACGTGTCGCCGGGCGGGCGATGGCGGCTTGGATGCACGTGGAAAGGATGCCCCAAGAGGATGCCTACCTGGATGCCGTGGCGCTGAATCTCCACAGTCTCTATTCGGGCTTGGAGCGTCTTTTCGAACAGATCGCCAGACACGTGGATGGCGTGGCCCTCGCCGGCGAGGCCTGGCATCGCGACTTACTGCAACGAATGGCGCAAGACCTGCCGCGGATACGGCCCGCTTTGGTCGCTCCAGACAACGCGGCGGCGCTCGATGAGTTCCGGCGGTTCAGACATCTAGTGCGCAACGTCTATACGATGAACCTGACGCCCGACAGGGTGGCCGCTTTGATGGGGAAGCTGCCGCCGCTCTGGACCAAGCTGCGATGCGAGTTGTTGGCCTTTGCGGACTTCCTGGAGGAACTGGGCCAGGCAGGATGATGGGTCGCGGCGGACCGCGTACCACAACCGCATCGACAGGGCCCGACCTACGGTACGGCCGTCTCCGACTGGCCGGTTGCCGAAGGAGTATTGCAGGACGCTCCATCGAGCCTTCAACGAAAGCCAGCAGGACGATTACTTGCCCTTTGTCGAACTGGATGCGGACGAAATCAGGCAACTGTTCACGAATGTTCAGGTCCTCGTCCAGGGGATCGGCCAGTACATAGCAGGGCAGTAACGCGGCTTCGCCGCTACCGTCAGACAACTGTCTGTCACCACGGAGGGCACAGAGAGCACAGAGCAGGAATTGAAAGAAGATATGCTCCTCTCTTCTCCGTGTCCTCCGTGGTGCCTGCAGGAAGTACCTGCTTGGCGCGAGGGTCCGGACGCCGGTAGAACAAACGTATGGCAACAGACACGACCGGGCTTTCGGACGAATTGAGAGATCGGATCAGCGAGGCGCTCAGGCCGCTGCATCCGGAGAAGGTGATCCTCTTCGGTTCCTACGCCTGGGGCCGGCCGACGGAGGACAGTGATATCGATCTCTACGTCGTGACGCAGGACGATTCCATGCCTGCCAGCTACGGGGAACGCATGCGGAATCACCTGAAAGTCTCTTCCCTGCTGCGGCCGATCAATCGGGAGGTGGCCATCGACCTGATCGTCCATACGAAGCCGATGCACGAAGCCTTCCTCCGGCTGGATAGCCTTTTCGCCAGGGAGATCATGAACCGAGGCCAGGTCCTGTATGAAAGAGGTCGCTGAACACTGGCTGATCGCCGCCCCTGGGCTGCCAGGCAGCAAGAAGGTCGATCCGGAGCAACTGGCGGCTGTCCTGAGAGGGATTGCCTCCATTGATTTTGCGCTGGTCTTCGGTTCGGCCGCCGATGGGGTCGTGCGGGCGCACTCCGATCTGGACGTGGCCGTCTGGTTGGCTGACGGCAATGCCGCCAGTATTGATCTCCTGGTGGATATCGTCGGCAGGATCGAGGATGCCTTTTTCGTCTCCTGCGATCTGACGGTGCTCAACACGGCGGGAATCGTGCTGCGCCACGAGGCGTTGAAGGGTCGGGTCCTGTTCGTTCGGCCCGGCCGCGAGCAGGATTTCTCCGACTTCTACGCCCGGACCTGCGCCGAATACGAGGACCTCATGGCCTGGCGGACCCGCCAGCTCGCCTACCGGGGGTATGGATGCCCATCAACCGGGCAAGTAGACCGCGGACTGTAAGGACCGTAGGTCACTTTCCTTCCTGCAATCAGCGTGGTTCAGTCGGCGTGCCCTGTTCGGATCCGCCGTATCCCAAGGGATCGTGGCCGGGTAGAATCGAGATCGAGAGAGCTATGAAGACACTGGACAGTATCCATCTGGCGGACAAGGACCGCAACTCCATTTTGGAGGCGGCCCGTTCCCTGAAATCGGAATTGCCCATATCCCAAGTCATTCTCTTCGGCTCGAAGGCCCGCGGGCAGGCCGACGTGCACTCGGACCTGGATCTCCTGGTGATTTCGTCCTGTCCGGTAACGGCCCACCTGCGTGCGGCGGTCTCGGAAAAACTGGCGGACATCAATCTGCAGAATGACGTGGTGCTCAGTTCCGTGGTCGTCTTCGAGAAGGACTGGGCAGACGGTCTGCTGCACTACCTGCCCCTCTATGCGGAAGTCCAGAGGGACGGCTGTACCGTATGAACAAGGAACAGGCCGATCGAATCCTTATCAGACTCTGGCTGCAAAAGGCCGCGGAAGCTCTCGCCTCGGCCCGGCTGGAATTGGCCGAGGGACACCCTGGCTTCGCCGTGAACCGGTTGTACTACGCTTGTTTCTATGCGGTCACCGCGCTGCTGCTGACGTCGGGCAAGCAGTTCGCCCGGCATTCCGTTCTCAGCAGTCGAAAAGACGCGAAGCAGCAGGCGTAACTCACGGAGCGAAGGACGCAACGCGGCGAGCGTCAAGCGTGATCCGCGAAACGGAAAGTGATAGGCGAGAGAAAGACATAGATTCTGACGCTTGGCCCGTCGCGCAGGACGCTTCACGAGCCAAGGAATGACCCTCCGTTTTCCCAAACGAACCCATTTGTGAAGATAGGCAAGGATTGAAGACCACAGACAAACAGATCGCCGCCAATCGCAGGAACGCCGCCCGCTCCACCGGGCCGGCAACCAAGTCCTTCAGTCAGTTCCTGGTTCACACGGATGCTCTCGCACGGTATCCTGTTCTGTATGATTCCTGAGAGCCGGATACAACATGTTGCGGTCCAGTTGGGTGAGAAGGATCGATCATGACGCGTGAAGAGAAGACAGCCTTGGAGGAGCTGAAACGAGCCTTACGGGATCGCTACGGCGTCCGTTGCATGATGGTCTACGGCTCCAAGGCCCGGGGCGACGATTCGCCCGACTCGGATATCGACGTCATGATCGTCGTGGACGACTACACGCCCGAGAGCGAAACAGCCATCGACGAATTGGTCTACGACATCAACCTGGCCCACGATTGTCTGATCTCGGTGGTGATCTTCGGCAGGCAGGAGTTGGAGGAAGGTCCGCTCGGCGAATCGCCCCTATATAAGAGGGTCTTGGCGGAAGGGATTTCGGTGTGACGGCTAGCGAGAAGCAGAGGGAGCTTGCGCGGTACCGCGTACAGCAGGCCGAGGAAAGCCTGGACGAAGCCCGTTTCCTCCTGGCCGGCGGAAAGAGTGCCCGTTCCATCATCAATCGAGCCTACTATGCCATGTTCTACGCGGTGTTGGCATTGCTGGTCTATGAAGCATTCTCGTCGTCGAAACACAGCGGCGTCCTGAGCTACTTCAATCAGCACTTCATCAAGGGTGGCATCTTCGACAAATCCCTCGGGTTTTCCCTGGCCAAGGGATTCGAGCTGCGACAGCGTGTGGATTACCGCGAGCAGGTCAAGCTACAGGATGATGAGGCAAAACAGGTCGTCAGCCAGGCGGAGCGATTTGTCGATGCAGTGAACTCGCACCTGGTGGCTCTCGGCAAGGTGTAAGAGCAGCGGATAGTAACGCGGCTCCGTCGCTACCGTCGGACCGATGCCTCCGCAGAGGAACGCCGACCCATCATTTTCCCAAACGAACCCATTTGTGAAGATAGGCAAGGATTGAAGACCACAGACAAACAGATCGCCGCCAATCGCAGGAACGCCGCCCGCTCCACCGGGCCGGCAACCAAGTCCTTCAGTCAGTTCCTGGTTCACACGGATGCTCTCGCACGGTATCCTGTTCTGTATGATTCCTGAGAGCCGGATACAACACGTTGCGGTCCAGTTGGGTGAGGCGGCGAACGCGTCGCAGGTCATCCTCTTCGGTTCCTACGCTCGGGGCGAGGCCACGGACCACCATCTTACGCGAGGGCAGGACGCTCTATGAAGGCAGAGGGCGAGACACACATCAGTGAAGTCGTCAGGAGGCTCATCGGCGGCCTCGACCCGGATACCGGCGTCGTGCGGGTCTATGCCTACGGGTCGCGGGTCCGAGGCGACCAAGATCCGGGATCGGACCTCGATCTCCTGGTGGAAGTGCGGGAGGTCACCCCTGCGGTCAGAAGGCGAATCCTGGATCGGGCCTGGGAGTTGAGTCTGGAGGAAGGCTACGTCATTTCCGTGGCCGTCGTCAGTCAGGACGCACTGGAGAGTGGTCCGCTCTCTGTCTCCGAATATGCCCGGAACGTCCGCGAAGAGGGCGTTGAAATCACTGCATGAGAGACAAGGACTTTGGATCACTGCTCGACTACCGCATGGAGCAAGCCAGAGAAGCCCTGCAGGATGCGGACCTTCTGCTGAACGCCGGCCGGTATCGAGCGACCGCCAACCGGTTGTACTACGCATGTTTCTATGCCGCCGTGGCTGCGCTGTTGACCAAGCGGCTTCAGTACTCCAAGCATTCGGCGGTGATCGCATTCTTCGATAAGGAGTTCATCGGTTCCGGCCGCCTGCCGAAGGAATATTCCAAGACGCTCCATCGAGCGTTCAATGAAAGGCAGCAGGACGATTACTTGCCCTTTGTCGAACTGGATGCGGACGAAATCGGGCAACTGTTCACGGATGTTCAGGTCCTCGTCCAGGGGATCGGCCAGTACATAGCAAAGCAGTAACGCGGCTTCGCCGCTACCGTCAGACAACTGTCTGTCACCAGGGAGGCCACCGAGACCACGGAGGAATGATAGAAGGTAGGAAGGGTAGAAGGACAGAAGGAATGCGGCTTCCCCCAAACGCTTCAACGCTTATACGCTTTCACGCTTCTACGCGGCGTCCCGTCGCTCTGTGGCATCGAGAACCGGAACTTTCCCAAACGAACCCATTTGTGAAGATAGGCAAGGATTGAAGACCACAGACAAACAGGCCGCCGCCAATCGCAGGAACGCCACGCGCTCCACCGGGCCGGCAACGCCGGCTGGCAAGGCCATCGCATCGCGCAACGCCCTCAAGCACGGCCTTCTGGCCAAAGAGATCGTCATCGACGCCGGTGAAGGCGCCGAAAGCCAAGAGGAGTTCAACGCCCTTGTACTGGATCTGAGAAACCAGTTCAATCCGCAGGGCCCTCTGGAGGAGATGCTGGTCGAGAAGATCGCCGTCGCCTACTGGCGCCTCCGGCGGGTCTACCGATATGAGGCCGGTGTCATCAAGAGGAACCTCAGCACAACCTTCGACAGGTACTATGAACGCGACCCGTTCAAGCCGGACGAGACAAAGAGCCGAGACGACGAAATCGACATCAAGGTGAGCACGGCCCAGGAGTTGCACAGGGCCTGGCAAGATGACAAGAGCCGATTCACAAAGATGCACAAGGCCGGCAAGGACCTCGAGGAGATCTACGATCGGGAGGATAGCTGGAATGCGTTTTACGAGGACCGGCTCCAAGACATTGAGGACCTTCAGGATGGGTCTCCGGCGGGTATCCGCCAGGCGGCCCGCGAGACCGGCTGGACCGACGACGCGATCTGGCAGGCCCACATTGATCTCTGCACGGAACAGATGGAAGTGTACGCCCGAAGAATCGAGGAGTTCCAGAAGCAGAAGCAGAAATGGAAGCAGGAGAATGATGTCGCCCTGCAGATCGAGAAGGAGATCGGCTGCATTCCCGAGGGGTACGACCTCGACCGATTGCTCAAGTACGAAGGGGCCATCGAGCG
>CALEZT010000016.1 GCA_937927975.1 uncultured Phycisphaerales bacterium | reverse complement strand
GTCGCGGGTCGCCTTCAAAATTTCAGATTTTGCAGGTGCGCCGAAAGGACACCGTAGGCGCGGCCGGCGTAGCCAGGATCGCCCGTTCCCAAGGCCCCCAAGTTGGTGTTGTTTCCGCCTCCCGTGGAGTCGAAAAGAAGGGCACGGTTCGACTGCGGATAGGCAGCGTAGCCCACCACTTGGCCTTGGTCGTTGACTGAGTGGGCGGAGCTTTTCTCTCGTCCATCGTATGCTCCAAGATCTGTCAGGCCATACCATGGGTCGGCGTACACGCAGGGACTCAGAGCGGCCGAAAGTATCGCCGCAGACAGGACGGACCATTGCTTTCTCATGATACTCTCCCCTTCGGAAAGCGGCCTTCTCCCACCGGCGGCAATCGCTTCGCGATCCAGATTCATCCAAGGGGTAGGCCGCCAACTGGATTTGATTGTAGCTCTTGGGACAGGGGAAATCAACCCAGAATAAGGGGACTCCAGGCCCATTGGATGCTCAAGAGCATACGTACAAATACGTATTTTGCCCTTGGGGATGGCCAGGGACTCTTCCGACCGCCACGCCGAGTTCAACGGGCTTGACGAACTCACCGGCCGGATCAATGCGATTGAGGAACGGCTGGAGCGGCGCGCATAGATCAAAGAGCCGACCCAGGTTCAAAGGCAAGCATCGTCCGGAAGGAGTCCGCCTGCGCAATCAAGGCAGTAGGTTCAATAGACGCTCTTTGCTGAGAGTGCGGTACTGAGCCTTAGCATGTGAAAGGGAGACATTCCTTACTACGCCGGTGGCATAGTCAGCCGCCGAGAGGTCGAAGTATCGAACCTCCGCCTCTTCGGCCGCAACAATGGTGGTCTTACGAGTCTTCTCATATCGAACAAGTGTTAGAGACACCTGCTCGCCGGGGTCCTTGTCAAGAGCAGCCCGGATTTCGAAATACGACCTGTTCTTTGTACTATTCCCGTCAATTTCAGTAATGAGATCGTACAGTCTCAGCTTCGGCTTGGCGGGCGAAGGAAGCAGGATGCCCGTTACGACTGGAAAGCAGTCATTCCCGCTTGGCGTGACGATTCTGAGATCACAGCCGAATATTCCCCCTTTCGAATCCACCGTGTCACCGATGTGCCTTGCCAGAGGAAAATGGTCGGCCAGCAGCATCGGAAGTAGGTGGTTCGCAGAGAGTCTGATTTCTGGATTTGGAGTCTCAGCAAGTATCGAACCGGACCATATTTCTTCTTTGGAATCCGTGCCAAATGCTGCAACCTTGAGCGTTGGACAATAGGAGCCATACTTCGTTGCTGTGCCACGACTCCGAGCGACCCCAAAGCCACCGCCGGAGTCGTGAAATGTCGTCGTTGCCTTCGTTGCCTCTGTCGCCCCTCTGCTGTGTTCGTTCGAGTAGGTCAGGCGGACGAAGAAATCCGATTGGTCCGGATTCTCGACGTACTGATAGCCGAGGCATTCCAGTTCATTTCTGACCATGAAGAGGAGCTGTTTCTCGACAAGCGGATGCATCCCTAACTCGGCAGCCTCTTTGCCACTGGGAACAACCGTGAACTTCTGGTACGTTCCCGACTCCATCGCCGGATCTACGACCGCCTGCGGGGACGGGGGCTGAAAGAAGGAGACCACGCCGGGTCTCATTGGAGTAGTACATCCCGCGTTCACGAAAACGAACAGACAAACGCTCGATGCCAGAAGTGTGGCTCTCATACTCTTCTCCCTTCCAGAACTGCTGACAGGACAACGATAACCGCTCATGTTCCGTACTCGCCCGACTTCAATGGCGAACGGTCTCCAGACGGTCCTCGTTGTAGAGGAACGGCACATTCAGATCAAGCGAAATCCTTGAAATCGTGTCCGGTTCTGGGTATAGTCGCGGACGATGAAATTGGTAGCAGGCCTATATCCACGCAATCGTCAAGTCTATCCCGCCGGGGAAGGCCAGGCCGCAAGGCTGGCCGCGCGACTACCAGCGTCATCAAAACCCCGGCTCTCTTCCTGCACACGCAGATACCTGGAGACTCTCCAAGGATGAACAACATCGAGGAGACAATCAAACGAGCGGTGATCTATTTGGGGGAGGTACAGCAAGTCGTTTATCGATACTACAGACTGCATGCGGACAGTGGGATCAGCCTGTTCTCGCTGGGGAGTCCAGGGAGGAAGGCGAAAGCCCTGGCGAAGGATGTACAGGAGATGATTGAAGCGGATGACAAGAAGCTGGAAACCGAACGTAGGAAAGCAGAAGATGATGCGCGTGGGCATCTGCTCGTACTCCACAGGCAGGTGTATGACTGGTGGGATCTGATAGAGCAGACAGAAGACCCAGCCAAGGGCGAAAGACTCGGCCGACTTGCGGAGGCGGCCGTTCAATGGATTGACCGCCTGGAAGGGTATTTGAGAATCTCCTATGACACTCTGCGCGACGACAACACGCCGCGAGAGAGTTCTGACCGGTCGCGATGCCACCCGCGACATAGCGATGAGACATGGAACGCGATAGACGAGATTCGTGAGGTAGTCTCATGTCCCGAGGCACTCCTTGGAAATCTCCCCTGCCAAGAATTCGGGGAGTATGAGGATGAGGAGACAGCTTGGGCAGTGAATGCTGCCTACAGGATGGCAACATGGCTGCGACACTGGGTAGAGGAGGAGATGACAGAGAAGGTCTTCCGGCATTACGTCTATGGCGTAACACCCTGTTCCGACAGACTCGAATGCGTGATTGCTCGTGCGGGCAACATGGACGATCTTCTGACGTATTGGCAGTTTCACAATCCAGAATTGTCGAAGACCCTCCGGACGTTATATGAGGCCATTGCAAAAGCGGCGAAGAAGACAGACAGGCACTACAAACGCTTGAGTATCCTGCCGTGGTGGAATGAGAGGGACTTCGACCCAATAGAAGTAAAAGCATGTGCGGCGCGGCTCCACGACAAGCTGTTGCAGGTTGGGTCGATGGGACTCCGGAGTCTGGAGGGTGCGAAGCAGAGCCAGGATCGGAAGACCATCAGGACTCCCAACGGGCCGGAGGAAGCGGGCGGGCAAAAGCGTAAGGTAACTGGGGAGGAAGCAAACATCGAGGTGCGCCGGCTGTTGAAGGAGACACCCTCCTCGGATTGGACGGTGAAGAAACTGGCTGACAAGATAGGCTGTTCCACGGGGCTGATTTCAAAATGTCCTGCATGGAAGGTGTACAACGAACGGAGAGGTCAAGTGCGGAAGGATGGAACGATCAAGACGGTATCTCTCACGAGCGAGATGGAGACCGTCCTGGGGGCCGGAGACAAGGATGAAGTCCTCCGGCAGTTGGTTGCCGAACAGGAGGGAGATGCGCGCGAGGAAGCGAGACAGGCGAAACTCTACTTGAGCCACGAGAAGAAGCCCAAGAGACGTGAATCCTGACTACCCGAATAGCTCGGAATGCGAGCCGGTTCGTTCGAGGATCAGGTCGTCGCCGTCAATCCGGTAGATGAGCAGCCAATCGGGGGCAATGTGGCATTCGCGGTGCTTGTGCCAGTGGCCGAAAAGAGGGTGGTCCCGATTCTTGGGCGGCAGCGGCGTGCGTCTGGCCAGCTTCTCGACAACAGACCGTAGATCGTCGAGCGGTTTCCCTTGTTTCTTGGCCCGCTTGTAGTCCTTTTTGAACTGGCCGGTCCAGACAAGGTTCAAGCCTCAAGCTCCTCGAAGAGTTCGTCAACACTCGAAGCCCTGTGCAGGTCGATTCCTTGTTCGGCTCTTTCCAGCGTCTCCCGCGTCAGGGCGTTCGGAAGCTTGACATCGAAGGGGATACCCCGGTGCAGAACGACCTGCCGAAGGAACAGGCAGATGGCCTCCGACATCGACAAGTGCAGCGCACCAAGCACCTGCTTTGCCTGGGTTTTGGTCTGCTCATCGACTCTTACCTGAACTGTCGCTGAACTGCTCATATCAACCTCCCGTCTCACGGGTTATTGCACCCATATCAATACACTGTCCATACATTGTATATACGAAATCTATCGGCCAAGGTCAACGAGAAATCCAGGAAATCGCGTTCATGAACCGTTCATGAACGGCGACGGACTCCAAAAACCGCATTTTCGGCAGCACCATGGCCGGTATTCGGGCGTTCACGCCACATTTCTCGTGAACGGCCAGATACAGGGGGGAGAGGTTTTTTGAGGAGTACAGCATGAAGACAGCCGTTCTGACAGTAGGGCAAATCGCCGACCGACTCGGACAGTCACCCTCACGGGTGGCGTACCTGATCGCCAAGCACCGGCTCAAACCGGTCGGGCGTGTGGGGATCATCCGCCTGTTCAGCGAGCAACAGACCGAGGCTATCCAAGAGAGCATCCAGGGATTGCACAGCCGCAGGAGGAATCAGAAAGGGGTTTCAGCATGAACACTACGGAGAGGGCTGCCCGGCACGTCGCCACAACGGCCGGGGCAGCCGAACAAGCATTGCAGAATGGAGTCTACCAGAATCGAAGCGAGCGTGCAACGATGAACGCTTTGCAGCAGGCAGCCGAAGTCCTTTGTCTTCTGGCGTTCTTCCCCCTGAGCGAAACAGCCCGAATAGGCTTCACGGCCCTGCTGGATCGTCGCCTGCGTCGGGCTCATAAGGGGGTGGCGCGATGAACATGAACCGAGACGAACAGATTGCCGAGCGGCTGCGGCAAATGCCGCCGAAATACGGACCGACGTACCGCCGGGCACTCAAGGGCAAGAGCCTGCGGGCCTGCGTCAACAGCCAGTGTCTTGAATGTTGTGGCTGGCAGAGCGCCGAGGTGGCCCGATGTACCGATCTGGGCTGCCCTTTGTACGCCGTCCGACCGTACCAGGATGGCTCAGGAACTGGCCAGGATGGGCAGTTCCGTGATGCAGAAGGCCCGAAGGGGCAGGAGGTCGGCCAATGAGCAGTACGCAACTCGTTCACGACCTGCGGGACGCCGAGTCCCGCGCCTTGGATAATCTCCGGGAGTTTGCCCGCTGGATCACCGAGCGGCACGCCCACTGCGGCGGGGTTACAGAGATCCGTATCATCGGGGAGCGGGTCTATTCGGGCTGGTTCGATGCCGGGCATCAGGACGAGTTGGTCCGGGCCGTCCTGCCGAAGAAGCGGTCCCGCGTTCCGTATGGGGAGCATCCCTGTATCGGGGAGGCGAATATATACTTCAGCATGCAGGCGGTTCACCCGGACCTGCTCGCCCGGAGTGCGAATCGGATCACATTGGCCAAGACCGGCCATTCGACTTCTGACGGGGATATCGTCGGCTACGCCCTGTTTGCGGTCGATGTCGATCCGGAGCGAATCGCAGGGATCTCCGTGACCACCGAGGAGAAACGGGCAGCCTACGAGGTCAAGGAACATGTCAGAGCGTGGTTTGCGGAACGCGGCATTCGGTGCATCGAAGCCGACAGCGGGAACGGCTATCACCTGCTCATACCGACGGTGGACTACTCCGATGTCGCCCGGGCCGTGGAGAAGGCCAAAGCCCTTCTGACGCTGCTGGCGGGGATGTTTGACACGTCGGAAGCGACCATCGACACCGGGGTCTTCAATGCCAGCCGGGTACTGAAACTGTATGGAACGAAAGCGGTCAAAGGGGACGACATCGAGCGCCGGCCACATCGATGGTCCGGGATCGACCTGAGCGACGTGCCCGAAGACATCGACCTCTTTGGCGTACTCGCCAGCGAGATCGACGCGGCCGACGTGGAAGGCCACGAGCCGCCGGAAACTGCCGAAGAACTCAGGGTGCTTGGTTCGAGCGGCTGGGATCGGGACAGGAGTTTGGCCGAACTGGAGCGGGTGCTGAGGGCGAAGGGCCTTACATACCGGCGGCAGAACAAGGGCGGCCGGGAGTTGTTCGTCTTCGAGGAATGCCCGGTGCACACCGATGACGACGGGCATACCTACGAGTGCTGCGTCATGGTCGAGGCGGATGGGCGATACGCGGCAAGCTGCAAGCATGATGCGAATGCTCACTGGCCCGACTTTCGGCGGGCGATAGGATGGGACAAACACACGGCCGCAAAGGCGAGCAGGCTGCCCCGTCCGGCGGACAAACGCCCCATCATTCCGCCTGCCCCGGCCGTACCCTTCCCGGTGGCCTGCCTGCCGTCCCCCGTTGGCGAGTTCGTCAGCGACGCGGCCCGCGCGATCGGGTGTGACCCGTCGTATATCGCCCTGCCGCTGCTGGCGGGATTGGCTTCGGCCATCGGCAACACACGGCGGATTCTCCTGAAATACAGTTGGTGCGAGCCCGCGATTTTGTGGGGCGCGATCGTCGGGGACAGTGGGACGTTGAAGAGTCCGGCGCTGGAGTTGGCGCTGCGACCGATCCGCCGGCGGCAGCAAACGGCCATGAAGGCGTTTGTTGAGGCGATGGAGGCGTACAAGATCCGGCTGATGGAATACGAAAAGGAGCTTGCGACGTGGAAGCAGTCGAAGATGGGGGGAGAGCCGCCCTTGAAGCCCGAAGAGCCCGTCGCGGTCCGGTGCTGGTGCGACGATGTTACCATCGAGGCGTTGGCAGTCTTGTTGCAGCAGAATCCACGCGGCCTGCTGCTCAAGCGGGATGAGCTGGCCGGGTGGCTGGGCAGCTTTGATCGGTACGCACAAGGCAAAGGATCGGATGCGGCCAAGTGGCTGGAGGTGTTCGGCGCGCGCCCGATCTTGGTGGACCGCAAGAGCGGCCAAACCAGGACGGTCTACGTGCCGCGGGCGGCCGTTTCGGTGACGGGCGGGATACAGCCGGAGACTTTGCGCCGGGCGCTAGGGGTGGAGCATCGGGAGAACGGTCTGGCGGCCCGGCTGCTGCTGGCCTGTCCCACTCCGCAGGCGAAACGGTGGACCGAAGCCGACATATCGCGGGAGATCGAGAGCCGCATGGAGGCCCTGTTCGACAGGCTCTATTCGCTTCCACTCGTCGAGGATGGCAAAGGGGACGCGGGACCGCTGGACTTGCCGTTGTCTGCGGAGGCCAAGATGTCCTGGGTGGACTTCTACAACGCCCACGCCAAGGAGCAGGAGGGGCTTACCGGCGATCTGGCGGCCGTCTGGTCGAAGCTGGAAGGCTACGCGGCCCGATTGGCTCTGATCGTGCATTTGGTCCGCTGGGCCGCCCGGGATCGGACACTGGACAATCCGAACGTGGTCGATGAGCGGAGCATCGAGGCGGGAGTCCAGCTTTCGCGGTGGTTCGGCCAGGAAGCTGAACGCGTGTATGCAATTCTCCGCGAGAGCGAGGAGGACCGCGAGCGGCGGCGGCTGGTCGAGGCCATCGAGCGAAAAGGCGGAGCCGCGACAGTCCGCGATCTGCAACGCACGACCCGGATGTTTGCCAGTGCCGAGGCAGCCGAAGCGGCATTGGAGGAACTGTGCCAAACCGGATACGGCCGCTGGGAAGACCTGCCGATTGCCCCGACCGGGGGCCGTCCGACCCGGCGTTTCGTGTTGGCGGCGCGTGCCGATGCCGACGAACCCCTCGATTCCGGGTGAACCGTGGGGTTTTGTCAACGTCAACGGCATCAGAGTATTTGAAATATGAGAGCTATGGAAAGCAAAGCGAACATGTTTGAGCATCGAAGTGAACGGACCATCGAACCCATTCTCATGACCGCCCGAGAAGCGGCCCGAGCCCTGACGGTCTGCGAGAAAACCCTGTGGACACTCACGCAACCTCGCGGGAAGATTCCGGCCGTCCGAATCGGGAAGGCCGTGCGATACCGCATGGAGGACTTGCAGGCATGGATCGAAAAGAAAGTGCGGGAATCGTCAGAATGAACTTGACAACGCTGCAAGTATGCTATAGGCTCGTGGCTATGATCGTCAAGAGCATAGGCAAAGCGATAGAGACGTGCGGGAAGACCCGCTACCAGATCAGCAAGGAAACCGGGATCGATCAGGCCATTCTCTGCCGGATTGTGAACGGCGGGACATGCGGCATGAAGACGGCGGACAAGCTGTGCGCGTATCTGGGGCTCGAACTGAGGCCCCGTAAGACGAAGGGACGGTGAGACGATGGCGAGCATCGGCCAAGACCGCAACGGTAGACGACGCATTCTGTTCATGGACGACGACAAACGAAAGAGTCTGCGGCTCGGGCGCTGCACCCAGCGGCAAGCCGAGACTTTCAAGATCCGGTTCGAGGCCCTACTGGCCGGACGTTTCGCCGGGATTGACGACGAGACGGCCCGATGGGTGGCCGCCCTGCCCGACGACATGCACGCCAAGCTCGCGACGCTGGGGCTTGTGATACCCCGGGCGAGGCAGGCCGCCGAAGGGTTGTCCATTTGGGGGCTATGCGAGCAGTACATCGCCAGCCGTGACGACGTGGGGACTTCGACGCAGACCGTCTACGAACTGACCCGCCGAAATCTCGTGGGCTTCTTCGGGGCCGACAAGCCCATACGGGAGATCACCCCGCACGACGCAGACGAATGGCGGCGCGACCTCGCCCGGCAGGGTCTCTCAGAGGCGACAGCCCGGAAACGGGCCGGAGTTGCGAAGCAGATCTTCCGGACGGCAGTCAAGCGGCGGATTCTGACGGAGAACCCCTTCGCGGGGCTGAAGTCCACCGCCATAGCCAACAAGGCCAGAGAGTACTTCGTCAGCCCGGAGGAAATCGAGAAGATCCTCGCAGCCTGCCCGGACGCCGAATGGCGGTTGATCGTCAGTTTGGCCCGCTACGGCGGCTTGCGGATGCCGTCCGAGATGCTGGCTCTGAAGTGGGGCGACATCACCGACGACCGAATCGTGATTCACTCCGTCAAGACCGAACACTTCGAGGGCAAGGCCGAGCGGGTGATTCCCCTGTTCCCCGAGCTTCGGGAGCCATTACGCGAGGTCTTTGAGCAGGCCCCCGCCGGCAGCGAGCACGTCATAACCCGCTATCGCCAGCGCAACAGCAACCTGCGAACCCAGCTTACGCGGATCATCCACCGGGCCGGGCTGGCGACGTGGCCGAAGCTCTTCCAGAACATGCGAGCCAGCCGGGCGACGGAGCTTGCCCAGGTGTTCCCTGCTCACATCGTAGCCGCTTGGCTCGGTCATTCCCAGATTGTGGGGGCGAAACACTATCTCCAAGTCCGGGACGAGGACTTCGAACGGGCGACAAAGCCCCCTGCCGAAATGCGCACACAGTGCGCACAGTACAATGCCGTAGAGCCTGTATTATCTCGTGAGACAATGGAAGCCACCCTGCCGGAAGGCCACAAAAACGGGGTTATACAAGGTAATACGACCGCTTCTAAGTGCTTACAGAGTAATGGGATGCGCCTGAAGGGACTCGAACCCCTAACTTTCAGCTCCGTAGGCTGACGCTCTATCCAATTGAGCTACAGGCGCTCTTGATGGCGGCAGTGTAATCGCTGGGACCGCGCCCTGTCAACTCCCAATCGCCTGTATTCTCGAAAACCCATCCCAATCGGGGTCGACCCGACCTTTTCTCCGCGGACTCCGATGGCTCGCTCGTGGTCGCTCTCGGATTCCCCCTGGGAGCCAGTGTCGCCTCCCGGATTGATGCAGTCTCAAGTCTTTGTTGATTCAGAACTTATGGCCACCGCAAGAAATTTATGAAAATCCTGAAAAGACCGCGTTACGTTTGAGGCCTTCCTGGGCACTTATTAGTGAAAGCACTGAGCAATACGGCTCAAACGAATTCAAGGTAAGGTGGTGGTACAGATGACTCTCGGAAAGACAAACAATCAAAACCCTTCGGCCAGACGCCTGACGACAGGGGCCACCCGATGCGACGCCACACGCCGGGAACCCCAAGCTGCCGTCCCCGCTTCCGCAAGAAGCTGCAGCCGCCAGGGATGGGCCGGACACCCAGAGCCGAGATTCATCGCCAAGGACGCGACGCGGACTGAAAGGACACCAGCATCCTGCGACTTACCCTCTACTACACCCGATGCAGGAGGCCCGGAAATCCGACACACACCAACACCACTATCGCTTCCCTGATGATAGCAGCTCTCTATCACCTGCCTCCACCAAATGCCGAGCCCCGCCCACCCGAGCGGGGCTCGGTATTTATGGGCGTCCCTCATCCGACTCTGCAACGCCGGGCCCACCATACCCGATCGGGCATATGTGATTTTCATTGAACCCCCGGCACAGGACCGTAGAATGGGCGTTGTCGAACGTGGGTCCTATTATAAGGGTGAAACGATGAAACGGCATACCGGGCAAGTCGTGGCGGTTCTTTGTGCATTGGCAATCCTGGGCGGCTGCAAGAGCACCTACTACTCCGCCATGGAGAAGATCGGCTATCACAAGCGAGACCTGCTGGTCGATCGCGTGCAGGACGCTCGGAACGCCCAGGAACAGGCCAAGAAGCAGTTCGAGTCGGCGCTCGAACAATTCACCGCCGTGGTCGGCTACGAAGGCGGCGAGTTGGAGAAGACCTACAAGCGTCTCAAGACCGAGTTCGAACGCAGCGAAGAGAAAGCCAAGGCCGTCCACAAGAGGATCGAAGACGTCCAGGAGGTCGCCAAGGCCCTGTTCCGCGAATGGAAGGCGGAACTCGACGACTACACCAACGCCAACCTCAAGAGCCTCAGCCAGCAACGGCTCGAACAAACCCAGGAGCGCTACACCCGTCTCATCGAGGCGATGCAACGGGCCGAGAGCCGAATCGACCCGGTCCTAACCGCCTTCCGTGACCAAGTGCTGTTCCTCAAGCATAACCTCAACGCCCAGGCCGTCGCCTCGCTGGAGGAAGAACTGGTCTCCGTGCGAACCGACGTCTCGACCCTGCTCAAGGCCATGGAGGCCTCCATCGCCGAGGCCAATGATTTCATCAAGGCGATGAGTCAAGAGTAGAAAAAAGCACGAAATCCGAAATCCGGGTTTGACCTACCGCTTGGTCTTCACTTCGCACCGATTTCCACATCGAGGTCGATCGTGGTCTGCCCGGCGATCGCCAGATTCACCGGCAATCCGCTGCCTGGCGCGATGACGAAGTTCTTCACGACATAAGACAACTCGATCGTCGCGTCCTCACTGGGAGCGTTGAGCTTCATACGCAGGACGGAATTTGCAGGCAGAGTCAGCTCCTTGGGGCCCAGTTGGCCCTGTCGCGTCAGTTCCAGCGGAAGATCCGAGGCGTTGTGGAGGGTGAATCGCGCGACCTTGTCCTCTCGCTCGATATCGGTGATCTTCACGATGGCCGCGAAGAGGGCTTCCAGGTGCTCCTGATGACCGATGATCTGCTTCTCGAACCAGATCGCGGTCCGTCCGGCCTCCAGGGCGTCCTTGACCGCGGAAATGCTCTTCTCCTGGGCGAAGACCAGCGTCATCGAGCGATGCTTGTCCGCAGTCGACTGCTGCACCAGCGACGGGGCGTGGATGTCCGAGTTGCCCAGGAACGTCAGCTTCTTGTCGAGGGCCCACTGGTGCACGCTGGCCGAGTAGGTGTTGCCGTTGACGACCTCGATGCCCCGCATGTACTTCTTCTCGTAGAGCGTCGTGTGGATATCGAACCAGCCGATGTGCTGGGGTTTCCAATCGGGGTGGTTCCACCAGATGAAGGCGCCCTGCTTGTCCGCCGCGGCCATGCAGTCCAGCAGGTCCTTCGTGTCCAGCGGATTGATGTCGTCGAGGAACAACGCGTTGAAGTGTCCCGGCGGCGTGTCCCGCGTGATCTCGGCGCCCTTGATCAGCAGAATGCCTCGCTCTTTGGCCAGCGGCAACGCGATCTCATACGGCCGGTTGTGGTTGGTCGGGACGTCCTGCTTGTGCGGCTGGTACTCGATGTGGTCGGTGATCGAGATCGCGTCGAGTCCCTCTCGCCAGGCCTCCTCCACGCGGACGGTCGGCCAGACGTTCCCGTCGGAGAACACCGTGTGCATGTGAAAATCGCACTTGAGCGTCCTGTAGCCCATGATGTCGGGGATTCGGACCTCCTGGCGGACCTGGGCGAACAGGCCGGTCGCACAGCACAGGACGATGATTGTCACGACAGTCAGTGTGATGGATTTCGAACGCCTCATTGCAGAACCCTTTCTTCAGACCAAAAACCTCGTTGCGACACCTCGGGCATCCAAGTTCATCGTCGAAATATCATGCCAAGCGACAGCTCGCAAGTTAATTGTTCGTTACGATCTTCCGCCCCCGCGTGGAAACCAGCCTCTGACGGTCTCCAGCAGGTTCGGGTCCTGCGCGTTGCCGCCAACGGCATGGACGCCCCAGGCGCCGCCGCCGATGGCGTAGTACCCGAACGCCGCTCCGCCCAGGGCGATGCCGCCGATCGCAAGTCCCCCGACGGCCAACAGCGCCCCGACCGCTGCGCCGCCGAAAGCGACCGCTCCCAGCGACAGCCCTCCAAAGCTCAGAATCCCGAACGCGGCCCCGCCCATCGCGAAGCCTCCGACCGCCACGGGACCGATCGCGATGATGCCCTTGGCGACCCGTATCCTGCCTGTGACGGGATCGATGCCCTGCCCGCTGACGATGTGCACGAGGGGCAGGCCGAACAGCTCACGCTCCGAGCGGTACTCGTATCCCCACCCTCGCATCGGATAGCCACAGTGCGGACACGCCATCGCCTGATCGGAGATCTCTCGTTCACACTCGGGACAATTCACAATCGCCATGTTCGTTCTCCCTTCTGCATTCCGCGATCGCCTTTCGCAGATGGTCACTTGAGCTTGTCGAGCCACCGGCGCTGCGCCTCGTCGGCCTCGCGGATGTGCTCCTCGTGCGTCTGAAGCTCGAATTCCTTCAGAATCTCGGCGACCCGAGTGTCGGCGTCCAGGCTCTCGATGATCGTCCATTCCTCTTCATGAAACGTGCGGATGCGGACCTTCCGACCGTACTTGGCCTCGATCTCGCGAAACCGCCGGCAGAAAGGCCAGGAATGCAGGAACCCCTTCTCCAGGTTCACCGGCGCACAGACCCAGGTTGCATACTGCCCCGTGCAGGCGAGCGTCTGCCCGTCGATGTCGCAGATCTGGGTCGTGCCCTTGCGCGTGCTGGAGACGACGCAGTACTTGTTCTGCCAGGCGTGCGTGTTGACCATGGAGCCGCCGCCGAAGGCCGAGGGCCAGAACACCAGTTCCGCCCCTTTCTCGCGGAGCTTTCGCCAGCCGTCGTACCATTCGATGTCGAAGCAGATCTGCGCCCCAAGGACGCCGATATCCGTTTTGAAGACAGGCGGCTCGGGACTGCCGGGCATGATCCCGCCCTCCATCTCGCCGGTCGTCGGGTGCATCTTGCGGTACTGGCCGAGGAGTTGGCCGTTGCGGTCGATGAAGACTGCGGCGTTGTAATACCGCCCGTTCTCGACCGTGTAGATCGGGCAGACGACGTGGCATTTGTGTTTGGCTGCGAAGTCCGCAAAGGGTCGCGAGAACCGCCCGATGGGCTCTTCTGAGGAATCGGCCAGCGGCGGCCGCCCTGCGGACAGGTTCACGAAGGGGAACACCTCCGGCAGACACACGATGTCGGGCTCAAACGGCACAACCTCCGCCATGCGCCGGAGCATCTGGCGGCTCATGCTCTCTACCGAATCGGCCTGGAGCCCATTCTGCGAGACGCTCGCGATCCACACCTCGCGAGGCAGGCGATTTCCCCGCCGAACCGGTCCGATGGCCGGCTGTGCGTTTGCGACGGACACGGATCCGGTCGCCGCACCGATTCCCAGGCCCATCGAAGCCGATTGCATGAAGTTCCGTCGCGTCAGTCCGCCGCTGCCATCAGCCATCGCAGTCCCCTTTCTATCTCAGGAAATCAGGCAGATACTCGGTCCCACCGGTCTCCTCTTCGACACGGTTCCGCTGCTGTCGTTGTCCAGCCCGCTCCTCCGCAAGGCCCCGGTACGAGCCGCTCACGATGCGGTCCTCCCTGCCCGAGCCGGCAACGACCCGGATCGCGCTGGCGTCCAGTAGCTTTCGGCTCTTGACGTTGATGCTTCGGCACCGCATCTGGCACAGGCCGCAGCCGACGCACCGGTCCTCGCGAACCACCGGGGCGAGATACCCGCTGCCATCGAGCGGCTCGCCCTTCTCACCCACCTCGCCGCCGACGCGGACAAACTCGATGGCATTGTACCCCGCCATCCGGCATTCATCCACACACAACTGGCACGCTTCTCGTCCGACGTGCGGCAGGCAGGCCCCGCAATCGATCTCGGCCAGCCCGATCCGAGCGGCCTTCTTCTCTTCGAGACTCAGGGCCCGTATCGCCCCCGTCGGACAGACCTGCCCGCAGTTGTTGCAGCTCGGCTCGCAGCCCGACCAGTCCGCAACCACCTTGGGCGTCCAGAGCCCGTTGAATCCGAGTTCGAAGCCGGCCGGTTGCAGCACGTTGTTCGGGCAGACCTTGATGCACAGGCCGCAGCGAACGCAAAGCTGCAGGAACTTGTCCTCGGGCACGCTGCCCGGCGGACGAATCGGCAGTTCCCGCGGCTCTATGCCGTCCCCAATCGCCAGAGGCAAACCCACGCCCAGTGCAGCCGCGCCACCCAACCCGGCCAGAACACCGCGACGCGAGAGGTCCACCTCGCCGGCGTGCTTGGCGCCGCTCCACCGCCACGGGAACTCGATGGCTCCCGCCGGGCACGCGCCGCGACAAGCCCGGCAGGACGCGCAGCTCAGCGTCCGCGTCGAGAAATCCTCGCGGATCGCGGCAAAAGAGCAGGCCCCGACGCAGCGTCCGCATTGGACGCACTTGCCTGTCACCCGACGTTCCGTCAAGCGAAGAAGGCTGCAGAGAGAGAGCAACGCGCCCGTGGGGCACAGATAGCTGCACCAGAACCGCCGGCCCAGGAGGCTCAGGCCGAACATCAGCGCGATCAGCACGATCGAAAGCACGTGGCCGACGTTCGCCGGCGGAACCAGGTACCAGCCCTTCAGGAGTCCCGTCTGAACGGGCGCGAGCACGAAGAGCATCGCCCGAGTCAGAACGGGGATGGCCGCCACGAACCCCGACAACAACAAGCCGAAGACCGCGGCGACCAGCACGATCGCCAGCAGAACGAACCTCATACGAGTCCATCGGCCATGCGGTCGCTCTCGCCTGCCGATGAGGCGGTCAAAGACGTCAAACAGCGTCCCCAGGGGACAGACGTAGCCGCAGAATGCCCGCGGCAGCAGCACGCCCACGAGCATCGCGCCCGCTCCGGCGGCAAGGGACCAGACGACCATCCTGCCGGCAACAGCCGTGCTGATGCTGGTCAGAGGGTCGAGGATCAGGAACAATTCGGCGTCTACGATCTCCCGGGCCCGGAACGCCTCCGCGTACTGCTTCGAGCCATATGGCCAGCACATCCAGAAGAACAAAACCAGGAAGCCGGCGAGGCACGTCGCCTGGATCAGTCGCCGCACGGGCAACGTCCGTGCCGGTCCGTGCGAGTCGGTGAGCGTCCGTGCGATCCTCCCGCTCACCGCCCGCCCGCCTTTCTCATGCCGCCGGCGAGGGCCTTGGCCGTCGCGTAGATGATGGCCTCCGAAGTCATCGTTGCCCCAGTGACAGCGTCCACGCCCTTGACGCTCTGCCTAGCGATGATCTGGTTCGGCGTGTCCGTGAGCGCGGAGTAGAACTGTTTCTCTCCATGCCTCGTCACGCGGACCGCTTCAATACGCCCGCCCTGGACCGTCACTTCGACGTGCAGCGGACCGGCGTAGGCAAGGCTGGCGGCCGTGTACGTGCCGTCCGGGACCCGCGTGACATCCAGGGCATCGAACAACCGGATGCCTTCGATGCTGGCCTTCGCCCGCTCCTTGCCCTGTTTGACGTCGCCCTCGCGACCGGCGGCATCCTGGCCCGCCAGGGCCTTGCGATAGTACGCCAGCGCTTCGTCGTACCGGCCCGCGAGCCGGCAGGCGTCGCCGGCCGCCAGATACCCGACTGTCGGCATTCCGGCCCTGGCCTTCTGCTCGGCCAACTTCAGGGCCTTGTCGAATTCGCCCATGTCCGCCCACAGTTTGATCAGAGCGCCGTGGCGGGTGTAGTCGCTCGTCGCCTGCGCGAGCGTCTCCACCGCCAGCTCGCGACAGCCCAGCCTCCAATAGCAGTGGGCCAGATCGATCGGCTCGACGTAACCGTCGTACTTGGCGGCGATCCGCCACCAGAACACCGCCCGGGCGTAGTCCTCCATCAGATCGTGGTACATCCGGCCCAGCGTCTCCGTCGAACGGGCCAGCTTCGCCCGGTCGTCCTTGTGCCGGATCATCAGATGGTTCACCAGCTTGATTCCCTCTCTCCAACGGTCGGGGTTCGGGTTGATGACGTCCCAGAGGTACTGGCCGACGTTTCGCCTGGCGTCCCAGGGCCCGTCGTCCCGCAGAGGCCAGTTAAGATCAAGCGTGGGAGGATACGTCAACGGAACCGAATCCCACCAGTCCGGCTGCGTCGTTCCCACCTTCTGGATCAACGACTCGATCTCCGCACGGGTCCGCTTCACCGACCCTTGCGGCATCGTCTCCTGCCCGCCCCAGACAGTCGCCCACTGAATCGCCACACAGACAACCACTGCCGCAGTCGTCTTGCACCTCATGTTGCAGCCCCTATCTTTATCGGCCGATGCAAATCAAATGAGAAAAGGTCCGCAGGTACATTCGGCCGTTCGCCACAGCGGGCGTCGCGTGGCTCTTCTCGCCCAGGGGGTTGACGGCCAGCAGCTCGTACTTCGGCCCGGCCGCCAGAACCACGACGTCGCCGTCGACCGTCACGCAGTACAGCTTGCCATTCACGCAGATGGGCGAGCCGTAGTAGCGTCCTGCGGGTCTTTCGCTCCAGAGAACGTCGCCCGTGTCCGCATGCAGGCAGGACACTGTGCCCTGGTCGTGGAACAGAAACAACAAGCCGCCATGAACGATGGGTGTCGGCACGTACGACGCGACGCCACGATCGATCGCGTAGACCTCCTCGCCGACGGACGAACTGCCGGCCGGAGGCTTCACCGCAGCCATGCGGATGCCGCGGGCCCCTTCGCCGCAGTTGCCCACGATCACATCGCCTGCAATCACAGGCGAACTGACCACCCGGGCCGGCAGCGAGTTCGGGGTCTTCCACAGGATCTCGCCCTTGACGGGGTCCACGCCCACAACGCCGTACAGGTTGCCGGTGAAGACCAGTTGAGATCGCCCCTGCCCGTCCTCGAACACGCACGGCGTCGAGTAGGACGCATTGGGGTTCTCGGGATGCTCGCATCGCCATCGGACTTGACCCGTCTGCCGGTCCAGTGCAAACCAACCGCCAAGGACGCCGCCGATCTTGTCCTGCTCGCAGGAGAGAATCACCGTGTCGTCATAGAGGATTGGAGAGCTGCCGGCTCCATGTCGGGCGCGGCTGCCGGGCAGCCTGGCGGTCCACGCTTCCTTGCCCTCGAAGGTCCAGGCCGTCAGCGTGGTCTGTTCCGTGCCCGGCCATGCCGCATAGACGCGCTCGCCGTCGAGGGCGGGCGTCGCGCCGGCGTAGCTGTTGAGCGAGTTCATCAGCATCCTGGCCAGCGAGTGCTGCTTGCTCCACAGTTCCTTGCCCGCCGCGGCGTCCACGCACAGGAGCGTGCCCGTCAGCGACTTCTCCTCCGCACTCGTGACAAACACCCTGTCGCCCCACACTACCGGCGACGAATGCCCCCCGCCCGGCAGAGAGACCTTCCAGCGGATGTCCGCGTCCGACCATTGGACAGGGATTGTCTTATCGTCGCTGACGCCCTGCCCGTTCGGCCCGCGAAACCGCGGCCAGTTGTCGGCGTTCGCCGAGGCACAGACGGCAAGCAGCAGCGTCAACGCGATCGTATGACTTGCGTACCCCTCTCCGGCGTGTTCGACCCGTCCACCCATCGGCACTCCTGCGTTCCTGGCTCCGTTATCCGGCTCCCGGGCCGGCCTTGTGGCGACCTGCGGCGCCCCCGATGGGAGTATTGTGACGCCGCGGGTGAATTATGCAAGAGGAATATGGGTCGCGGAGTTTGAAGTGTGAAGTGCACGATACGCGTGCCGCCTCCTTCTTGCTTCGAACTTCACGCTTCCACCTTCAAATTCGATTAGAACTTCCTGACCAGCCCCACGACCACCGCCTCGATTCGGCAGTTTTCGGAGTATATGGGCTGGTAATTCGCGTTGGCGGGCTGGAGCCGGGCGCGATCCGCCTCTTTGTAGAAGCGTTTGAGCGTGGCCTCGCCCTCGTTGACCAGAGCGACGACGAGTTCGCCGTTCCGCGCCGTCTCGGCCCGGCGGCAGATCACGTAATCGCCGGGACGGATATTCTCGTCGATCATGCTGTCGCCCGAGACCCGCAGGGCGAACAACTCGTCGCCTGTGCCGAAGCAGGACCTCAGCGACAGATCGTCGCGATTCTCCACCGCCTCGACGGGCAATCCCGCCGCGACCCGGCCCAGCAGCGGAATGCCGTCGCCGGCAGGTTCATCGCGTTGCGGCTCGCCCGCTTGCGCATTCCTAAGCAGCCGTCGCCCCTGGAGCGTCAACTTCAAAGAGCGAGCCTTGCCCGGCGAAGTCGTGAGCAGCGATTTTCTTTGCAGCTCGCCGAGATGCTCGAACACGGTGCTTCGGCTGAGACGCAACTGCGACGCCAGATCCGCGATCGTCGGAGAATAGCGTTGGTTCCCCTGGAACGCGGCGATGTGACGGAGCACCTGAAGCTGCTTGGGGGTCAAACCGTCGATAAGGTCTTCGCTTCTCGGCCGCATCCTGCGTCTCCTCCTTGCACGTCTGGGCTTGGGGTTGGGGAATCAGCGGTGTGCTGTCGGCGGGCACATCGTGGATCTCGACGCGCCGCGATCCCGACAGGGCGCCCATGATCTCCGCGATCGATTCCAGCACCCGCGTCAGGTGCCCGGCCGAGGGGTCGCCAGCCATCGGCCTTGCCGGCCAGACCGACTGGTAGTCGCCCCCGGGCCCGAACTTGCATGCCGGCTCGATCCGTCCAAATCTTTGCATATCCATCCTTAGATATCCTCCGATCGTGCTCTTTGATCTACCTTCTTTTCTCCCCCTTTCTATCGGCCAGAACCCCCGAAAAACCCAAACAAAAACCGAACAAATCCACCGATCCGACAATGCATTTCCGCGTTCCGCAGAGCCCGAATTGGCACCCGCAGGAATATGGGACCCACGACACAGAAAGGTGGAAAAAACCTTCCGGGGATCATTCGGGAGGGTGCGTTCTCTGCCGCCTTTCAGGGGCAAACGCCGATTCGCCGACGCGTGGGCCGACACCGAAATCACCCGTCTGTGAAAGCCTCTTCGTGGTAGACCTTGCCGTCCGTGCCGTAGTGCCGGAAGGTGATCGCAGGCTTGCCGTCGATTCGTTCGACCGTGACGGCCAGGAATCCGCCCTTGATCCGCAGGTAACGGTGCATGGGCTGCCGCAACGACTCGCTGAAGCCCTCGGCATGCTGGTCCGAACTCGGACCCGTGCTGAACTCCCGCACGCCGGTCGCGGGATCCACCGAGGCATAACACCAATGACGGTCGCCCGTGATGACGTACACGTTCTGGCTGCCGAGGAACCTGCGAATCTCCGAGCCCTCATGGGTGAATCCCCTGTTCGCGTAGTTGTCGTTCTTGTTCTCGCGGTCGGGGCCGACGACGGGTGTGGAACTCAGGAGAATCTTGAAGGTCGCGTCGGACTGCTTCACGGTGTCGTAGAACCACTTCTTCTGCGTCGTCCCCCAGATCGTCTTGCCGGGCCCGTCCGGCTGGTTGTTCGGACTGCGGAAGTCCCGACCCTCGACGAGCCACACCTGGAGGTCTTTGCCCCAGCGAAACGTGCGGTACGTCCGCTCCCCCATGGGCACCTGCTCGCGGAAGATCGCCAGCCCCTGCTCCCAGGTGATCTCGCCGTACGTCTGTCCGGGCCAGCAGTCGTTCTTGAGACAATCGTGGTCGTCCTTCATGAAGTAGCTGCTCACATGTCGGTGGAACTCCCGCTGAAACGGCATCGCAAAAATGCGGTTCCACTTGAATCGGGCCAGCTCGGCCGTCCTGGCGAACGGATGCGGCTTGTCGTAGTACTCGATATCCCCCGTGTGGACGAAGAAATCCGGCTCCAGCTTGCCCATCAGCGCATAGATCTTGTGCCCATTCTGCGGATCATCCCGCCGGGGGTACTCCTGGCACGTGACAGCGACAAACGTCACCTTGGCCGGAGTTTCCGCCTCCGCCGGCGTCCGGAACCCGCCGGCCACACGACAACTCGCCTCCTCCGCGCCGGCCGCCCGCCCCTGCACTTCGACATCATACTGCGTCCCCGCCGCCAGTCCCGACAGGGTGAACTGCCGCGTGAAATCCGCCCGAGGATCGACCGCCCGCCAGGCGGTCTCCTGCCGCTGGTCCTTCGCCCCTCGCGGCCACCAGACCACGCGGACCTCCCCGCCCCTCCCCGCCACGCTGCCCTCCATATCCTCCAGCGTCCGCCCCGCGGGCACCGTCGTCCGTTCCTGATTGAACGCCAGCCCGTCAATATTCCGCTCCGCATTCCGCGTCAGCCGCGTCCAGACGATCGCAGAATCCTGCGTCACCTCGCCAATCTTGATCCCATTGGCCATATGAACGCCCGCCCCCTCCGCCGCCAGCCCCACCTCGAGCAGAAACGCCACCGCCAGGCACACAAACACGACGTTCTTCACGACCACGCCCCTTTCAAACCTCCGATGACGCACCTTCGTCTGCGGACCCGGCATGGGTCCGCTCCCAGGCACAGACTACACCACGAGCATCATTCCTGCAACACGAGAGATCCGTCCCGCATGCACCTCCGACCGCTTCACGCCTCCGCCCCGTCCCGCCGCACCCGGCATTCCCGGTATTCGACACGGATCCACACGGATTGACACGGATGCAGTGTAGGGTGGGCTCTTGAGCCCACGCGTTGCCGCCACGAGACGCCAAGCCCCTCAGGCCCACTGCAACGCGTGATCCCGGCCCCTGCCCTCTGTCATTCCTGCGAAAGCAGGAATCCAGGACCGTGGGATGATCTACCGCGAGATACGCGAAACACGCGAAACGTCCTCCGGCCGCAACCACAGACTGTCTCTCGCCAGGCCCCAAAGAACGCAAAGTCGGACGGATGGAAGCGTGGAGGCGCGGATGCGGGGAAGAACCCGCACCTGACAATCTGTCTCGCTCCCTTTGGTTCGTCCTATGGGACGAGGATTTACGGGACTACGTGAAAATCCATCAAAATCGTGATTTTTTCTTTGATCTTCAGCCCTCGATAGAAGATACTATATGTAGTAGACCCGCCAAGCCTCTGCCTTCCGGCATGCTCAAATGTGGTGGGTTTTTTTATGGGAGCGGAGAACCCGTGGAGTACAGCAAACCCGCACTCACTTTCGAGCAGCAGGCGGACCTGCTCCGGTTTCGCGGCTTGATCGCCGAACGGGCGGGCAAACGGGACGGTGTCAGGTCCCTTTTTCCGGCGTGTGAGAATCGCTTTGTGCCCGGAGCGGCGGTTTCGGTCGGCGGTTCTTGGTGCGGCGTCCCGCCGCACCGAGCCACGGGTCACAAGACACGAGTCACTGCGGCCCCTGGCCGCCCGACGCTTCCCGCCTCCGCCCCGTCCCGCCGCAAGAATTTGGTCCCTCCGGGATTGCCTGCCCGCCGGACCCGCAGTATCATGGGGCTCGTTGGTGGCTCTGAATACTGGTTGGTGCGGGCCGAATGGCGGAACAATTGTCGTCTGTGGCTGTCACATGAGAACAGCGAGGGAGACCCGAGTATCGTGAGACAGGTTGTTATTGAGAACCCGGTCATCAACTCGCCGTTCCGGGAGCCGGGCCGGCACTCCAGGTTGACCGACGAAGGGATCACCAGCGAGATCATCGAGGGTCGTCGGGTTAGTCTGCGCTTTGTCGGTTCTTGCCAGAATCTCTACCAAGCTGGGCTGTGCGACAAACTGCTACCCGAACTCCGAAGTAACGGGATCGAGTCTCCTGCTGCCGAGTCTACCGTGAGGGAGACGGACACATGAAAGGAACTTGTGGAAACCTGCTGCAAGACCATCCTGGCGGCCAGCGGCGAAACAGACTATGATCGCCTCGATCTTATGCCGCTGGTGAAGCAGACGATGAAGCACCTCCACTTGGTACCTACCGACATTCCAGATGCGGCCAAAGGCGCACAGACGATCAAGGCTGTGTTTGGAAATCTGGCCATGAGCTCCCAGGGCATGGCGGAGTTGCGTAATCTGTACGGGACCGGTCACGGGAAGCACGCCAAACGCAAACGTTTGCCGGTTCGCCATGCGAGGCTTGCGGTTGGGGCCGCAACCACACTCGCTTCATTCCTGTTTGAAACGCATGCCGCGAGGTCTTGCGAGGCTCGGCCCTCGCATGTGGAGGCATCCTGATGGAATCTACTGAAGGCCAGTCATCGAGGATGCATAGGGTGTCCTTTCGGCGCACCTGCAAAATCTGAAATTTTGAAGGCGACCCGCGAC
>CALEZT010000015.1 GCA_937927975.1 uncultured Phycisphaerales bacterium | reverse complement strand
AGGATTCACCGTGGAGTGGTCACCGCACCTCCAACTGAGAACGGGACAACCTCCACGTGCGCCCTGGGGCCGTACAACTTCGAGTTCATGACCGAGGTCCACAAGGAGATCATGGATCTGTACGGCGTCGACGGCATCTTCTCCAACCGTTGGGCGGGCCACGGGACCTGCTACTGCGAGCACTGCGCGAGGAACTTCAAGGCGTTCTCCGGCATGGACCTGCCTCGCACGACGAGCCGAAGCGATCCCGCCTATCGCCAGTACGGGCAGTGGCAGATGGAGCGGCTGCGAGGCCTGTGGTTCCTCTGGGATCGGACGATTCGCGCCGTCAAGCCCGGCTCGCGGTATATCCCCAACGGCTTTCCGGACAACGTCGTGACGGGCAAGCTCTCGGATATCTTCTTCACCGACCACCAGGGCCGCAGCGGCGTGATTCCCCCCTGGTCCAACGGCAAGCGGGCGAAGGAGCTTCGCGCCACGATGGGCGTCAAACCGCTCGGCGGCATTTTCAGCGTCGGCCTGGAGGAGGCCTATCGCTGGAAAGACTCGGTGCAGAGCGAGGCGGAGACCCGTGTCTGGGTGGCCGAGGGGACCGCGAACAACATGCGGCCGTGGTTCGCGAAATTCTCCGGCGTCCTCTACGACCGGCGATGGCTGGCGGTGGTCGAGAAGATCTACGACTGGCACTATCGTTGCGAGCGGTACCTGAGAAACACCGCGTCGCTGGCCCGAGTTGCGATGGTGTACTCCGAACAAACCGAACGATACTACGGCGGCAAGAAATGGCAGGAGCGCAGCGGCGGGCACGCGCTCGGTATGTACCACGCTCTGATCGAGGCCCGCGTCCCGTTCGACATGGTCAACGACAGGCTGCTCGACGCAGAGCATCTGGCGCCGTTCAAGCTGCTCGTCCTGCCCAACATCGCGGCTCTGTCGGACGCCCAGTGCGATCAGCTCAGGCAGTTCGTCCAGCGCGGCGGCAGCCTGCTGGCCACGTTCGAGACCTCGCTCTACGACGAGCAGGCCGAGCGGCGCAAGGACTTCGGTCTGTCCGACCTTTTCGGGGTCAGGGCGGCAGAACGCGTCGAAGGGCCGATGAAGAACTCCTACCTGCGATTGGCGAGCGATCCTGCAACCGGCCGGTTTCACCCGATCCTCGATGGCCTCCAGGACGCCTATCGCATCATCAACGGCATCTGGCGGCTGGAGGTCATGCCGCAGGGGGATTTCTCGTCGCCTGTGACGCTGATCCCCAGTTACCCGGATCTGCCGATGGAGCACGTCTATCCGCGAACGGCGGAACCGGGCCCGCGCGAGGTGTACCTCCGCGAGCAGGGCGGCAGCAGGATCGCGTACGTTCCCTGGGACATCGACCGCGCGTTCTGGGAGGTCATGAACGCCGATCACGCCCGGCTCTTGAAGAACATCATCCGCTGGACGATCAACGAAGAGCCCATCGTCGAAGTGTCAGGTGCCGGCGTCCTGGACGTCACGGCCTGGCGGCAGAAGCAGTCCCTCACGGTGCACCTGGTCAACCTGACGAACCCGATGATGATGAAAGGCCCGTTTCGGGAGCTGATCCCTATCGGCAGGCAAGAGGTCCGGGTCCGCGTGCCGATAGGGGCAAAGGCCGAACGGCTCCATCTGCTCGTTGCGGACAGCGTCCCCGAGCATCAGATCAAGGAGGGAATCGCGACCGTCGTGGTGCCCTCGATTCTGGATCACGAGGTCATCGCGGTCGATCTGGCCACCTGATGGACGCTACCCCGCCAGGTCAGAGTGTTGCGGATGCAGGGTCGTCGCTTGTCATGCTGAGCGAAGCGAAGCATCCGGGCCGCGGATGCAGGCGACGTTTACTCTTGTACTGTGCCCAGATCCTTCGCTAACGCTCAGGATGACAAGACGAACCGGTGCTCGCCGCGACCATGGTTCATAGCTTGAACGTGCCTTTGGTCATGATCGGCTCGCCGTCGACGTAGATGCTCGGGCTCTTGAGGACGCCGTCGACGTGGGTCTTGCTGTCCCACTTGGCGCCGGTCTTGGTGGGATAGGAGCTGCCGAAGGCGATATGGATGCCGGGGAACTTCTCGTCCTGGAGCAGGTTGTAGATCAGGCGGCTCAGGCCGGTGTTGGTTCCGACCGCGAACTCGCCCACGCGGTTGCTGTTCTCGTCGCTTTCGAAGATGTACTGGCCGTACTCGCGTCGAAGCGCGTCGTTGCCGCATTCGAGCGAGGCCTTGATCGCCCGGCCGTCCTTCACCTGCACGCGGATCGGCGTCTCTTCGATCGACGCGTACTTCTCGGTGAAGAAGTCGCCCAGGCAGCCGTCGATGACAACCTGGCCGTTGAGGGTCGCGGGGCACGTGAAGACCTCGCCATCGGGAAGGTTGCTCCAGTGCTTGGGTCGGATGTCGCCGTCGCTGATGATCCACTTGAGGTCGGGGCTGAACTCGGCGGTGAAGTCGCAGCCCTTGTCGGTGACCACGCGAATCGCGCGGGCGTTCTTGACCTTCTCGTACACCAGCTTGCTGATCCGCTGAATCTCCTTGTAGTCGCTGCACATGCCATCGGTCATGATCTGCGGCGTGATTCCGATCATGTGGGCGTGACGGAGGCGGGGATTCGTGTCGATCGCGGCGAGCATGGGCCGGCGGAAGGTCTGGAGCTCGCCCTTGGCGCCCTGTGCGGCGTAAATGCTGACGTCCGCAGCCAGCAGGGCCTCTTTTATTATGTCGGGGAATGGGATCGGCCGGACGCCGAAGTCCTCCATCACGAAGAACTGGGCGGGTCTGCCCGCTTTCTTCTCCGCGGCTTCCCGCAATGCCGAGCCGATTTCGAGCGTCTCTTTGTCTGTGATGACGACCAGCGTTTCATCTTCCTGGACTTTCAGACAGTTGTCGATGGCTTGTCTGACGCCTTCTGCAATCGTTCCCATGCCATGTTCTCCTCAAATCCGCTGGTCGTTGTGGTCCTGGCAGCATGACGCTGATCCCAGGGTTGCCATCATATCATCGAGAGTCCTACTGTCCATAGGGTTGATTCGTTCGTCGATTTGCCCTACACTGGGGTGATTCTTATGTGAGGGTATACGGAATGGGTAGATTCGCGGTCAGAAGGGGCTGGTCTTGTGGTCGGCTGATGGCAGGCCGTCTTTGCCTGGGTTTGCTGCTGTGCTGTGCGTCGCAGGCCGCTTTGACTCCTCCGATGCAGGACTGGTTCCCCCAGGCGCCGGCTCTGCCGCCTGCGACCGGCGATGTCGTCGAGGTCTCGACCGTGGAGGGGCTCGTTCGGGCCGTCGAGCAGGCCCGGCCCGGCCAGACGATCCTCGTCGCCGAGGGGCACTACCTGATGCCTCGCTACATCGAGATCCGAGCCGACCGCGTGACCCTGCGGGGAGCGTCGGGCCGGCGGGAACGAGTCATCCTCGACGGGGTCCAGAGCATGCACGGCGAACTGGTCGGCGTGCGGGGCTGTTCCGACGTGACGATCGCCGACCTGACCATCCAGAACATCCGCTTCAACGGCTTCAAGATCAACTCCGATTCCAACGTCCAGCGGCTGACGATCCGCAACTGCATTATCCACAACATCTGGCAGCGGGGCGTCAAGGGCGTGAAAGTCCCCGAGACGGGCCGCGAGGCCATGCGTCCGAAAGGCTGCCGGATCGAGTACTGCCTGTTCTACAACGACCGTCCCAAGCAACTGGCCGACGACTTGGGCGACATCGCCCAGGGCAACTACGTCGCCGGGATCGACGTGATGTACGCCAAGGACTGGATCATCAGCGACAACGTGTTTGTCGGCATCCAGGGCCGGACGGGCGAGGGCCGGGGGGCGATCTTCCTGTGGTTCGACTCGCAGGATTGCCTGATCGAGCGGAACATCATCATCGACTGCGACGTCGGGCTTCAGCTCGGCAACGCCCACCGGGCGGACAACGTCGAACTTCATTGCGTGCGATGCGTCGCCCGCAACAACTTCATCACGCGGGCTCCCGAAGCGGGAATCGTGACCGTCTTCACGAAGGACTGCCGGGTTCTTCACAACACGATCCACGACCCCCAGAGTTCCAGAGGCCGCCTGATGCGCACGGTCTTCGACAACGACGGATTGATCGTTGCCAACAACCTGCTCAGTGGCCGGGCGATGAGCAACGAATCGGCGAGCGACATTCAGTTTCTTGGCAATCTGCTTCGAGACGTGTCGAACGTCTTCGTGGACCCAGTTGGCGGCAATCTCCATCTGGCGAAAGCGGCATCCGAGATCATTGACAGAGGCGAAGCGATCGCCGAAGCACCCGATACGGATATCGACGGACAGAAACGCGGGGCCAGGCCGGACATCGGTGCCGATGAACTGGCCGCCTCAAGGTGATGAAATGCGACATGATGCCGTGACTCTCTGCGTCGGACTGATCTATGTTCTCCAGCCCCTCGTTCAGGCCGAAGAGATTCGCGTCGCGAACACGGTCGAGCTGCGAGCGGCCCTGGCCCACGTCGCGCCCGGCGTGACGGTGCTGCTGAGTCCGGGCGTCTATGAAGGCGGCCTGTACCTGCCCAACGTCTCCGGCGCCGAGGGGGCTCCGATCGTCATTCAAGGCGCCGATCCGAATGCGCCGCCTGTCTTTCGAGGCGGCGGCGGACAGGCGTTTCACCTGGCCGATTGCAGCCACGTCGTTCTAAGGAATTTGCGGGTCGAGGGCTATGTCGGCAACGGGATCAACATCGACGACGGCGCGTCGTTCGAGACTCCGTCGCATCACATTACGCTCGAAAATGTCACGATCCTGGAGACCGGGCCCAAAGGCAACCACGACGCCTTGAAGATGTCGGGCGTCGATCACTTCGTGGTGCGGAACTGCCGTTTCGAAGCCTGGGGCGGTTCGGCGATCGACATGGTCGGCTGTCATCACGGCGTCGTGGAGGACTGCACGTTCATCGGCCGGGAGGGGTTCTCGCAGGACAACGCGGTGCAGCTCAAGGGTGGAACCGCGGATGTGCTCGTGCAGTGCTGCCTATTCAAGAACGCCGGGCAACGCGCCATCAATCTCGGCGGCAGCACGGGTCTGCCATTCTTCCGGCCCGGCGTCCAGGGCTACGAGGCCAGGGACATCACGATCGCAGGCAACCGCTTCGAAGGGAGCCTCGCGCCTGTGGCCTGGGTCACCGCCGACGGCGGACACGTCCATCACAACACGATCGTGCTCCCGGAGAAGTGGGTGTTGCGAATCCTGCAGGAGACGGAAGACCCGCAGTTTACGCCTTGTCACGGCGGCATCTTCGAGGACAATCTCGTGTTCTACGACTCCCGAGTGCAGGTCTTCGTCAACGTCGGGCCGCGGACTGCCGCCCAGACCTTCGTCTTTCGACGCAACGCATGGTGCGATGTGGAGGGGACTCGCAGGCCGTCATTGCCGGTTTCGGAACAGAACGGCGTCTATCTCTCGAAGGTCGGCGCCGAATCGTACAGACGGGTTCAGACTACAACCGAAAACAGTCGCTTTTAGGGGTACAGCATGAGTCGCCAGAGTCAGCAGCAGGTGAAGACCGCGTCCGATCAATCCTCTCGCCGGGAGTTCCTGGCCCATAGCGGCAAGGCGGTGGCCGGCTCGATGCTGGCCGCGACGGTGTTGTCTCGCGCCTATGCCGGCGAAGACAATACGATCCGCCTGGCCCTGGTCGGTTGCGGCGGGCGCGGCAGCGGGGCAGCCGCCAATGCCCTTTCCTCCCAGACCGGGCCGACCAAGCTGGTCGCCCTGGCCGACGTCTTCGAGGCCCGTTTGACGAACTCGCACAAAGCCCTCAGCGAGCAGTTCGCCTCGCAGGTGGACGTGCCGCCGGAGCGGCGATTCGTCGGCTTCGACGCCTATCGCAAAGCGATCGACTGCCTGCGGCCCGGACGCGACGTTCTGATCCAGGCGACCCATTCGGCTTTCCGCCCGACCCACCTGAAGTACGCGGTCGGCAAGGGCGTCAACGCGTTCATCGAGAAGTCGTTCGCCCCCGACCCCGGCGGTACTAAGGAAATCCTGCGACTTGGCGAAGAGGCCAAGGCCAGGAACCTCAAGATCGGCTGCGGCCTGATGTGTCGGCACTCCGCGTCCCGTCAGGCGATGATCCGCAAGATTCGCGAGGGAGCCCTGGGCGAGATCCAGTTGGTCCGGGCCTATCGCATGGACGGCGGCGCGAGGATGGGGCCGTACCAAGGGTCTGAGAGCGAGCTCCTCTGGCAGATCCGCCGGCCGTACTTCTTTATCTGGACCTCTTCCGCCTGGTTCATCGAGATGATGATTCACCAGGTGGACGAGTGCTGCTGGATCAAGGACGCCTGGCCGATCAGCGCCGAAGGCCTGGGCGGCGTGGAGCCGGGCAGTGCCGACTGCAGCCAGAACCTGCACACCTACGCCATCGAGTACACCTTCCCCGACGGGACCAAGGCCCTGGTCAACAGCCGTAACCAGGCGGGCTGTCACAACGAGTTCGCCACGTGGGTTCATGGGACCAAGTGCGCCGGCCAGTTCTCAGGCAACATCCATGCCCCGACGGTTCACACATACAAGAACCAGCGGTGCGTCAAGGACAACGTCGCGTGGCGGCCGGAGAATGAGAAGGCGAGCCCCTACCAGGTCGAATGGGACACGCTGCTGACCGCGATCCGCGAGAACCGTCCGCACAACGAGGTCGAGCGCGCCGCCTACACGAACCTCGCTTCGATCATGGGCCGGGCCGCGATCCACATGGGCCGGATCATCACGTGGGACGAGATGCTGGCGTCGAACTTCAAGTTCTGCGAGAACGTCGATTTCACGATGGAGAGCCCCTCCCCGCTCCAGGCGAACGCTGAGGGCCGCTATCCGATCCCGGTTCCGGGAAAGTGGACAGAGATATAGTACGTAGGGTGTGCCGTGCTCACCATTCCTTTCGAATCACGTACAAGTTCAGTGGATGACAGATATGCAGCGTCTTATGTTCTCTCTTGGTTTGATCCTAGTCGTTTCGTTGCCAGCGGTTGCGACGGACTGGCCGCAGTGGCGGGGGCCGTTCTTCAACGGTTCGACCGATGAACAGGGCGTTCCGATGTCCTGGAGCGAGGACGAGGGAATCGCCTGGGTGACTTCTCTGCCCGGGCCGAGCGGTGCGACGCCGGTCATTTCCAAAGGCAGGGTGTTCGTGACCTCCACGGTCAAGGGTACGCCGCAGTTCGTCGCCTTGTGTCTCGACGCTGCTAGCGGCAAGGTGCTCTGGCGCAAGGACGTGGGCTCCGACCCGCGGCGGTTCCCTCGGAACAACATGGCCTCGCCCTCTCCCGCGGCCGATGGAGAGCGGGTTTTCTTTCTGTACGGCGACGGCACGCTGGTCGCGTTCGACTACGAGGGCCAGGAGCTTTGGTCCCGCGGCATCGAGAAGGAATTCGGCAACCTCGCGCTCCAGTTCGGCTACAGCAACAGCCCCTTCGTCCATGACGGCAGGCTGTATGTCACCGTGATCCGCCGGGATAGCCCGTATCGTGACCCGCCGGCGAGTGGGCCGCTGGATTCGTTCCTCCTGGCCATCGACCCGAGCACCGGGAAAGACCTCTGGAAGCAGATTCGTAAGACCAACGCCTTCGACGAGGGCATGGAGACGTATTCGACGCCCGTTCCGTTCGTCCGCGACGGGAAGACGGAACTGCTGCTGACCGGCGGGGACTTCGTCACCGCCCACGACCCCGCCACCGGACGGGAGCTGTGGCGGTTCGAATACTGGACTGAGAAGATCCGCGACTCGCGGGTCATTCCGTCGCTGGTCACCGGACAGGGCCTGATCTTCGGCTCGCGCCACAAACACGAGGCGGTCTTCGCCCTCCAGCCGCCCGCTCGCGAAGGGGAGGAAGGGCGAATCCTCTGGGAGTTCGACGCGGCGACCTCCGATGCCAGTACGCCCTTGTTCTACGACGGCCGGCTCTACGTCTTCGACGGCATGAAGCGTAAGACCGTGACATGCCTGGACCCCGCGACGGGAAAGGTGTTCTGGCAGGGCAGAGTCCCGGGCCAGGGCGCGTGGTGGTCTTCTCCCACCGCGGCCGACGGCAAGATCTTCCTGCTCAGCGAAGCGGGCCATGTCGTCGTGCTCCAGACCGGCGGCGATGCTTTCAAGGTGATCTTCGAGACCCAGATCAAAGAGCCCGCCATCCAGTCGTCGATCGCCATCTCCGGCGGCCG
>CALEZT010000014.1 GCA_937927975.1 uncultured Phycisphaerales bacterium | reverse complement strand
ATGTTGGTGACGACGATATGCGAGCTCTCGCAGTCGTGGATGTTCGCGTCCTGACCGTCCAGGACGGCTGGGAAAGGACCATGGCTCACGTCGGTCAAGACGCGCGTCGAGGTCCAGAAGCATTCACGCCCGGCGACATCGAAGGCGGTGGAAATGCCCCGCCTAATCTCGAGGTTCGGAGCGATCACCAACACCCGCCCTTGGGCGATCTCGAAGGGCAGCAGGGCCATGAGACCGGTCTTGCCGCAGCCCACAGGAATCTGGAGGATTGCATGCTCGGAGCTGTTCCGGAAATGCTGGCGCGTGCGGAACCAACCTTCTACTTGGGGATCACGCAGGTTCGGGTTACCCTGAATATGCGGCCTCGCGTTATTAAAGAATCTGGCGATTTCTTCGTTCGTCATTCCGTAGGCCCTTTCGCACCTGCGCTGTCATGCACCTGGCCATCGGAAACGTCTGCTTTTGTTGTTCCCTCGTCCGTGCCAGAAGGCTCCTCAAGCTCAAACAAATCGTGGCTTCGACGGGAAACCCCAATGCCATTCTCGATCAGCAGCAAACCGAGCTGCTCGCCGTTCATCAGAGCCACAGGAATGGCATCTGGACGTGCGGCTTCCTTGCGTGCACCAACGCTAAAATCGCTGGTTGTGATAATCAGCCCCTGCTCGTGAGTCCCAAGGCTTCCCCGGACCTGTTGAACAATAGGCGCTTGAACATTGCGCTTCCATTTCTTCACCTGAATTGCCATTCGTGTGCGAATGACATCACCCACAACCAGAGTCCCTCGGACATCGATACCGCCGTCTTTGCTCCGACTGGTGACTTCAATATCCTCAAATCCGATCTCGGCCAGCAGTCTGGCAATCAACTCCTCAAATCCATCCCATTCCATACCGAGTAACCGCGAGTGCAGAGCCTGACGCACCTTCTTGTTGTGCTGCTCGATTTCAAAGGCCAAGCCTCGCCCCATCCACCTGAAAAGCCCGACGAATCCTTTTCCATGTTGAACGAACCGAGGTTGCTCGCCGCGACGTGTGTAACGCTTTATCTCGGTGATAATCTGAGCATACATAGAGGCTTCGGGAGTCTTGCCTCCGGTGATGAGCCAGCCCCTCTCAAGGGCCTTGCTTGTGATTGCCCGGTAATGCATGGGTTGTTTCTGGCCGAATTCATCAAGCACCTTTTCGGCTGAATCGGTAAACGAATAAGTCTGACCTTGTGCCTTGTTGGCTTCAATGGCTTCATCTTTTGGCTGTAGTTTCTTGGTGGGCTCGGCGGAGAGCTTTGCATCCCTCAAGCCGAATGTCTGTGGCGCATGGATGATAAAGGGAGATGCCTCTCCGTGCTTTTTGATGTCTGAATAGAGCCGCGCGCTTACGGTAGCGGCCGGAGTTTTTCCCGTGGTTTTCCAAAGTCCTGTGGACAGGATCATCTTTGTAATCGCTTCAGCATGAAGAGGCTGTCCGGCTTCCTGCAGGACCTGAATAGCGGCATCCCGCACGCTCATTTCTTGGCCCTCCTTCCGGGTGATCCCTTCTTCGGAGCCGCCTTATCCTTCTTGTGAACGCGGCTCTTCTTGGCGTAGGCGGGGTATTTTTCGTAGACAGTTTTGAGCAAAGCGTTGTGGTCGAGGTCGCCATAGGCGTCGAGGATCGCAGGCACGTCTTCCTTGAGATCGTCTGGGAAATCGGCCAGGGCAGCATCGGCTTTAGAAGAGTCGGCCAAAGTGATCCGTGTCCTGTCCTCCTCTGTGTTGTTCTCAACGGACACGAAACCATCGGCCTTGAGACGTTCCAGATCGTCGTAAATCTCCTTGGCAAAGGGACCGTAGTGGTACGGGACGAACTGGTAATACCGGCGGCGGCCGTTCCCCTCCATCTGGAACAGGAAAACGTATTTCATTAGAGATGTAACCAAGACGGCTGTTTGTGCGGCTTTCTCGGCGCGTGCCGCTCGTTCCCGGATGAGAGCCAAGAGAAGCAATCGCGGCAGACGTTCCTGCAGATCGATCTGAGCCTTAATCCAATCCGCATTGGCCGCTTCCCACTCGGCAGTGAGATTACCGGAAAAGGATTCTTCCATGAGGCTCGCGAAAAGCCTGCCAGCATCCTTCAGCCCTTCCGCTAATCTTTCTGATGCCTGCACCCACTGGTCGACCGCGCTCACGAACTTGTCTTGGAACTTGATGCTCGGCAGCGGAACAGGGAAGGCCTTGACCTGCGTCGAGTTGACAGACGCGAGGTTGCTTGACCGTTTGGCGCAACCTAAAAAATAGTGCTTTGCATACTGCGTTCGCAGAAGCGCAGCAAGATACTCGGGGGCCAATTTTTCGCGGCTTGTCCTGACCCGGAAAACGTGATTCTGATGAATGCAGCCCTCTATCTGATTCCGCCATACAGTTCCACGTCCCAATTTATCGGGGTCGCCTCCCTCGGTCATGAGAATATCGCCGTCTTCCAGATGGAATCTGTCCACATCACCGGGCAAGACCTCGATGGTTTTCATTTCAGTGAGGTCAAGGAATCCATCCTGAACGTTGGCCACACGAAGATATGGGACTTCAACGGTATCCCTGTCCCCTAGCTTTCTGCCTTTTGTGACGCCACTCCGCACATCCGCGATCTTTCCAAGCGGGACGCGCTCATAGGCGTCGTGGTTGTTCCCTGGGTCTCCAAACATTCCGATGAACGATGCAGATAAGATCGCGTCCGCAAGCGCCAGAGCTTCCTGTCGTTTGCGGCGAACCTCGTCGGCCTTCTGGAGAATCTGGAGTATGTGCTCCTGAACAGTGATTGGGGGCAAGGGAATCTGAAGATCACTAACAATGGCCCCACGAACGTGTGGGACCGTAGAGCCAGCAGCGGTTTCACGCAGCTTCGAGGAAAATGCCAACAAGCAGAAGTAGAGGAATTCGGGGAGTATCTCCGTGGTCTGTGCTCGAACCCTCGCCATTGTCGAAGCCACCACACCAATCTCTCCACGGAATATGTCTCCCGCATTTGCCCCATCCCACAAGATCAGCGTATCCGTGGAATCGAGTAGAACAAGCCCATTTGTTTCATTTAGAGAAATACGCTTGGGTTCGCCTTGCCTCCGCAGGAAGGCAGCTTCAAGGTATGGCAGCGACTCTGAAGATGCCGCGCCCGCGAAGCTTCCAGGTTTCTTGCCCTTTGTCACTGCGGCGATCTCACAAAGGCTTTTCTGCGGCCATGTTCGTGTTGCGCTTCTTATTGTCATCCTTCGTCCTTCCATCCGAGGACGTTCCTTGCTTGGTCAAAGAACCGACCCGTTGTTGTCATTGTCAACACATGGGCCGCTCCATCCTCGCAAAGCAGCCAAGTCGTTTGCGGCAGGTCGAGACACGACCGATAGGTCCGCCATGGTGTCAGATAGGCATTCCATGCGTCCGCATGCTTCTGGTGATCGCTCTTTGATGCGAAACCAGGGTGATTCTGCCGCACTTTCTCTCGAGCCAGGGACGCGAACACGAAACCATGGATATGGCCTTGGGGGTTGGCAGCCTTTCCCGTTCTGCTTGAATACGCCAGATGCTCGTGAAGTCTCTTGATGACCCTTTTCGGGGGTCTGCTCTCGGTTAGGCTCTCGTGCCAGAACAGAACCTCACGAGTTTCCATCCTTCGGCCGTTCTTCTCTGCAAGAATGAAGAACACGCAGGGCTCGTTCAGTGCTGAGGCTACAATCTGGGCGTCCTTCAGGATACGCTTCCACTTGGCGGATGGGTCGGGCTGAACCCCGCCAAGTTCCAGAGAAGCCATTGATACACCCGTCGGCAGGCCCTTGCCGCTCTTTGAAGGTGACACCGGGGCACTGCCGTCAAAGCAGGGATTAGGGTAGCTCTGGACGAGCCACTCCAGGGCTACATCGCGAAGATAAATGCAATTCGTCTCAGGCAGAGCGTCAGCAAGCTGGGCGTCGTTGGTGATGAAGAGGGTATGCCCGTTTGTCAGACTGGTAGCTCCAATCAGTGCGTCGGGTGTCTTCAGGGCAATCCTGTCACCAGGGGCGTAACTGCCTCGTAGCCTACCCGCCGCCTTGGCGACCGCGCCATCCACATCAAGGACCTGAAAGTGCCGCTTAATTATGGCAAGAAGGTCCAACTCCGGGTCGTAGCCCGCATTGTGCCGGTTGGCAAAATAGACATGAGCGAGCAGCTCGGATACGACCACGGTGCTGACGTAGAGATCGATCCTGCCGTCAACGGCAGCCTGAAAGATCGGGTCCAGGCAGTCCGCCCAAGGCTGTACCGGCGGATTGCTGAGGTAGTACTGAACGCAACAGGTATCCAAGGCGATTTTGGGTTTCCCCGTCGCCATGGCCTGCGTCACTTCCTGTATGCGCTCAGTAGCTGTGGGCATCCGCTTTTACTCCGCTGTGGATGTTTCAAACCGAACAGATCCCTTAAGCCCCTCGACCGAAGTCGGGACCGTCACGAGCGTCAATAGGTCCTGGAGATCGGTCTTGATCTCATCTTCAAGATCGAGCAGCCGGTTGATCAGTACCTCGGGTTTTTCATGCTCGACGGCCGCTGCTTGGTGAGGACAGTAACGCCCGGCGGTTAGGTTGTAATCGGTCTTCCGGATGTCCTCGATGGTTGCCCACCAGGACCGCTCGCTTTCGAACTGCTTGAGGTCGTCCGCCTTTAGAATCGCTCGAACCCCGCCGTCCTTTTCGTGCCGCCATGTGTAGGGCCAAATAGAAACCATGTGATCCAGGTCGCCGTCCGTGTCGAAATCAGGCAGAGGCCGGCGAGTAGCTCCGAGATCGCGGCCATCGCTTTCCACCCGATAGAACCAAACCCGTGATGTGCGCACATCATCACGGCCAAGGGGGCGGCGCAGCACGACGATACTGGTTTTCGCCCCACTGTAGGGGTTGAAAACGCCGTTAGGAAGGCTGAGGACACCAAGAACTTCGAACTGCTCCACCATCTTACGGCAGATCTTCCGAAGCATCTTCTTGGAATCGAAGAGGAGGCCTTCTTTCAAGACGACTGCCGCCCGTCCGCCCGGATTGAGGCTATTCATCATGTGCTGAATGAAGAGCGCCTCGTAAAGCTTGATGTGAAATTCGAACTGGGCCATGCGCTCTTGTTTGGTAGGACCAAACGGAGGATTGGCGAGGATGACGTCGTACTTGCCCTTGTGAACGTCCTGGGCTTTGTTGGAGAGACTGTCGTCGTTTTGAAGCTGGCTGGAGCCGTCCCGGTGGAGGATCATATTCATCAGCGCCAGCTTGAAAACGAGGGGGACGTGCTCGACGCCGAAAAGATGCTTTTCCTTCAACTGTCGGAGCATCCGCTCCTTCTCTACAGCAGAGATACGCTTTCGGTTGATCTGATCTCGTACCCGTTCAAAGGCACGGACGATAAAGCCGCCGGTGCCGCATGCAGGGTCATAGATGGTCTCGGCAATCTGCGGATCAACGATCTGGACCATGCGATCAACGATGTGTCGCGGCGTAAAGTACTCCGCGAACTCCTTGTTCTGGCCAAACTGCTGGAGCAGGAACTCGTAAGCTCGGCCGAAGATGTCGTACCGCTCACCCTCGCCCATACCTCGAGACATGACCTCCCGGAGGTTGAGCCCAAGCAGACGGGACGCCAGCGCGCGAACCGTTGTGGTATAACGCAGCCTGAAAACGGTGTCTTTGAAGAGCCGACGCACGTCACGTGCTGTCGGGTGCTTAGAGTCACGAGTGGCCAGATGGGTGAACATCTGCTTACAGAAATCGATGGAATCCTCGTATCCTTTCTCTTTGGCGTAGCCATCCGGGTCTGAGGCCCAGTTTTGAAAACGGTATATCTCGGGGATAAGTTGTTGGCTGTCCGGCAGCTTCTTGCCGGTCGCCTCCTCGTGTTCTATCTCGATCTCGTCCCAGAGTTTGAGGAACAAGAAGAGGCTGAAGGTCTCCAATCGCTCTGTAGCATGCAGAGCGTCGTCCCGAAAGACGTTGGCGACTTCCCATAGTTCCTCGCCGAACTGATTGAAATCAGGCGTCTTGGCCATCGTTCACCTCCGATTCCACGGGAGCGCCCGCCGACATATCCAGGGCTTCTTCCGCCAGGTTCATGAGCTTGTCGAATCCGCCGAACAGCGCCTTGATGCGCATGATGCCGCCAGCCTGGTCAAGCCATTGGCTGCGCAGAATCTGTTCCGGCAAGATATCCGGATTGGCCCGTTTGAAGTCGCAGACCATCAAGACCATTTCGCGCTGCTCCTTGTTCAGTTTTTTTTCCAGCGACCACTTCTCGAACTCCCGGCGGCGGCGCAAGGTGTCGAAATCCGCTTCTCCGGTGGCCACGGCAACGAAATCCTCGAGGGTTGCTTCGGGCTCACCAAAGAGATCTCTGAGAGCAGACAGGTCGAATCCCAAGGTCGCCAGGAAGGCGTGGTCGGGCAACGATGTGCCTTTGAAGTAGCGCCAACAAAGGATGGTCTGAGAGAATCGTTGTTTGAGGCCCTCACGTTCCAGGCCGCCTTTGAGCTGGGCTTCCACCTGGCGGCGTAACTCCTCGAGAATTGCCGGCGAGATGGTTTCGGAGAAGACAAGGTGCACAGGGACATCGGCAATCACCATCTCCTGTTCTGTACCGCCATCGTCACCCCCGCTATCTCCACCGCCGCCACCTTCGCCACCGCGCTCGCGGTCAATGATCTCTTCTTCTTCCTGCTCAACGGGTTCGTCCACGACGCCGGGCGAATCATTGGTGACAAGCGCTTCAAGATGAGCAATGTCGACGAAGTCTACGAGTTTATAGATGTCCTTCCCGGTTTCTTTGCACTTCCGGGTACCACGACCCTTCATCTGGACATAGAGAACCTTGGATTTTGTGGGTCGCGCCATGAGGAGGACTTCAACGTCCGGAGCGTCAATACCTGTGTCGAGCATGCCGATGCCCACGAGAACAATGGGCCTCGGAGCCATGTTGTAGTCCTTGTGCGCTTGGTTGACGATGGCCTTGCGTTCGTCGGGACCAGTAACCTTCTGGAACTCCTCAATGAGTTCGCGGGCTCCAGCCATCTCGTTGTGGACCGCCAGGATGAACTTCTCGGCGGCCGCATCGTTGGGCGGAAGGTTGTTCCTGCGGTTGTACTCTTCAATCAAGGCGTAACGCAGGTTCTTGGCGTGGGCGATGCTGGCCGCGAAGACCATGGTCTTGACCGGTTGCCTGGTCCCAAGGATGTCCTCGAAGTATTTTTCTGCAATGAGCTTGTTGCGTTGAGGCACGTCCACAGCTCGACCGAGTTGATCCGGCTCAAAATCGAAACCCATGTCGTGGACGCCTTCGAGGTCCACGTTCGTATGAAACTTGTGATGGATACAGGCTGCCAAGCGCTCCCATTCCGAGATTTCCGGATTGGTCTCGCCTTGGCGAATCGTGTAACGATAGATCGGGCCGCGATACTGACCGGCATCGGTGAAGAACCGGTCGGTATTTACCGTTTCCTTGTCAGCAGGCGTGGCGGTGAGGCCGAGGAGAATGGCACCCCCCTTGGCGAAATGGTCGAGCACGCCGTACCAATCGCCAAAATAGGATCGATGGCACTCGTCAAGAATCACGAGATTGAAGTGGTCCGGCGCGTAATTCTGGTACTTGTTGCGAACAGCCAGATGCTGGATCGTCGTGATCAGAATGTCTCGGTGTTTATCCTCTTTCGCACCGGTCGCGCGTTCAATATTGAAGTTGTCTCCCAGATGATTTGTGAACTTCTTCACTGTCTGTACCGCTAAAGCGTCGCGGTCTACGAGGAAGAGAGCCCGGCGAATCAGGCCGAGGGACCATAACTTGGCGATGACACCGGCAGCCGTGATGGTCTTTCCCGTTCCTGTGGCCATCTGGAGATACATGCGTCGACGGCCGGCCTGAGCCGCGCCGAGGACTTGGGAGACTGCAACACGCTGGTAATCCCGAAGAGTGCCGTGTAATTCCATCGCCTGGGGGCGGAAGAATTCGCCGAATTCCGCGGGGGTCGGGAAAGCAGCTATGCGCTCTGGAAGAGTGTTGGCTTTGAGATTCTGGCGAAGGTAGATCGCGCCATCGCTTGCGAAGAGAAGGGGAACGTCCCCGCCGGTATTGCGCTTATAAGCGCGAGCATAACCCTTGGCTTGCTCCAGCGCAGCCCACAGGTCTTTCCCAGGTTTTTTGGCTTCCAGTATCGCGACGATTTTGCCTTCGTGGAGGAAAACCCGGTCGGCCTCATCTCCGTCAAGATGATCGCGCCAGCGTTTCCGGGTAATAGCAAAGTCGGCGATGTTCCATCCGCGTTCGCGGAGGTGTTCCTCTATCAGAATTTCGGCTTCGTCTTCGTTGATAGGTTTCACCTGGACACCTCCTATTGCTCTTCCGGGAAATACTGCTTCAGAAGATCAGCGCCGTTCTTACCCATGTTGCGAAGTAGCTCCTCGATCTTCTGCATGGCCAAAGGCGATGGTTTCGCGCGTCCGTTTTCCCAGCGGTTGATTGTCGGGAAAGTGACACCGAGTTTGGCCGCAAATTTCTCTTGAGTGAGCCCCGTTCGCTCCCGAAGCTCACGAACTAATCGGGGTATGTCAGCCTGGGCATTCAACGCTGTTCTCCTTTCAAATCCGACAGGGACCTGATCGGATCACTTCATATCAAGCAACCGGTCAGATGATATATCATACAATAAAGCACGGCCTTGTCAAGGGTTTTCGGAAACGAGGAGGCGAAAGAAGGACGTGCAGTTGACAGCGGCTGAATTCCGCTACTTGGACGATGACGTACCGATGGCCAACTCACGCAGTTTAGTCGCCATGGCCTCATAATGCTCGGCCAGAGCAATCAGGGAGCCTGGGTCCGCTGGACCGAGACAAGACATGCCAAACGGCATCGTATACCCCTTGCCGTCCCGCGGATTCTTGTAGTGGACGTCGACGAGGTCGCAGCCCGCGAAGCCCTCTTTGGGCCGGAACACTGTCACCGTGCCCACGATATTTTCTGCACCAGGATGATGAGGATTTTGGCGGATGATCACTTTCTGCCCGGGTTCCATACAGATACCTCCTTCAGTTGCCGAAGGTCTCTCGGCAAAATGGATTGCCCCGCTACATATGCCCAAGCGGCCAGCCTTCTTCCTTTACCCATACATACCGGTACCATGACCCGACTGTAGAGACTCTGACCGCCGGGGTGAAACCCCTCCAGCCGGTCGATGGCCAAAAGGCGGACCTCGGGATCGTCGAAGGTCAGAAGCTCCCCGTACACGGGGCCCCAGGGCGCGCCTGTGCCCTTCTTCGGGAGCCGGTCGGGGGTTGGCTCGGGATTGGACATGCGGGCCGTCACGTGCGCTTGTGT
>CALEZT010000013.1 GCA_937927975.1 uncultured Phycisphaerales bacterium | reverse complement strand
TGCCCGTATTCTACAAAGCCCCCAAATTTCGCGCCAGAAAAATTAGTCACACCCTAGACCGCTCACACAGAAACGAGCACCTTGTGGCACCACTGCGAACGGACTTGTCACAGCCTTCGCCCCAGGAAGCCACGAAGGAATGCTCGGACGAGGGATCCCACGATCTACGCCGCGGCGGTTTCGCTGTCGTATTCGTCGAAGCGGACCGCGATCCGCTTGCTGACGCCCTGCTGCTGCATCGTGACGCCGAAGAGCTGCTGCGCGACGCTCATCGTGCGCTTGGAGTGCGTGACCACGATGAACTGGCTGTCGATGCCGAAATCCCGCAGGAGCATGGTGAACCGCTCGTTGTTGGCCTCGTCGAGCGCCGCGTCCACCTCGTCCAGGAAGCAGAACGGCGAAGGTTTCGTTCGGAACACCGCAAACAGCAAGGCCATCGCGGTCATCGATTTCTCCCCGCCGCTGAGCAGCGAGATGCTGCGGGTCTCCTTGCCCGGTGGCTTGGCGATTACCTCGATGCCCGCTTCGAGGACGTCGTCCGACTCCTCCAGGACGATGTCGGCCTTGCCGCCGCCGAAGAGCTTGCGGAAGATCTGCTGGAAATTCACGCGGATCTGGTCGAACGTCTCGACGAACTTGTCGCGGCTCTGCTTGTTGAGCCTGGCGATCAGCTCTTCGAGCTGCTTCTTGCTCTCGGTGAGGTCCTGGACCTGGGTGGCCAGGAAGTTGTGGCGTTCCTCCAGCGTGTCCTGCTCGGCGATGGAATCGAGGTTCACATTGCCCAGCCGTTCGATCTTGCCGCGCAGTTCGGTGATCTCGTTCTTGACCTGCTCCCAGTCCACGTCGCTGCTGGTGGTGCGCGTCTCGTAGGTCTGGGCCAGATCGATCTGCAGCTCCTCTTTCACGCGGTCGATCAGCCCCTGCTGGCGGACGCTCACCTGTCCCAGCTCAATCCGCAGCTCGTTGATCCTGTGCTCGATCTCGGCCTTGCGAACCCGCGTGGCGCGGACGAACTCATCCTTGTGCTTCTGCTGAGCCACGAGGGTTTCGAGCTGCTCCTGCAGGAGCCGGTTGGCCTGCTGGGCGGCCTCTTTCTCTACGTACAGGTCGGAGACCGCGGTCTCGCTGACGAGAATGTCGCGCTGCGCATCGAGGAGGTGGGCGCCTCCGGCCCGGACCTCTTCTTGCACGCCCGCCAGCGTGCGGAGGCTCGCGTGCATCTGGCCTTCGAGCCGCTCGATGATCTGACGCAGACCTTTCTGCTGCTCGAGCGCCTGGCCGAGCCGGACCTTCAGGTCCGTCAGATCCTGCATCCGGTCCTGCTGCTGATCTCGAAGCTCGCTATAGCGTTCCTCGATGTCCGCGATGCGGGCCTTCCGCTGATTGTTCACCGTCTCAAGTTCGCCGAGCCGCTGCTTGGAGTCGTACTCGCGCTGCACCGACTGGGCGATCTGCGATTCGAGCGAGCCGATCTCGCTGGCGATCAGCGGTTCTTCGTCCTTGAGCCGCTTGATGTCGCGTTCGTACATGGCCAGCTTCGAATTGACCTGCGTCTTCTCGGTATTGGCCTCGTAGATGGCGGTCCGAAGCTCCTTGCAGAGCTTCTCCAAATGAGCCTTGGTCTGGCCATTCTGCTGGATCTGGCCGTCCAGCCGGACAATCTCTGCGTTGAGGCCCGCGATGGCCTCCTCCAATTCGCTGATCCGGCTGCGACGCGAGATCAGACCGGTCGTCTTGCCCATGGGCCCCAGGCGAAGCAAGCCGTCGGCACCGAGGCTCTCGCCGCCCAGAGTGACGAAGCGGTACCCGATCCGCATCCGGTCCGGCAGTTCCTTGACCGCTTCGAGCGAGTCCACGACGAGCGTCCTGCCCAGCAGACTCCAGGCCAGCGGCGCATACCGACTCTCGCATTTGACGAACTCGACGAGGCGTCCCTTGACAAAGGGATACCTGGAGAAGTCGGCGTCGTCCACGAACGGCTCGACCCGATCCAGACTGTAGAAATGCACGCGGCCTTCGAAGCTCGACAGCGTCCGCTGGTCCTGCAGGAGCCTGTCGCTGTCATCGACGAGCAGCACGTCTGTGAGGCCTTCGAGCGCGGCCTCGACCGCTCCGGCGTACCGGACCTCGGTCCCGATTTTCTCGGCCAGGATCCCGTCGAGGTAGTCGAGACGCTTGTTCTGGTCCTTCTGCGACTTGACGATGTTCTTGACCGCGTTGCCCAGGCCCTCGTACCGTCGCTCCATGTCGACCAGCACGGACAGCTCGCTGTTGAACGCGCTTCGGGATTCCTTCGCGACGGACAGCCGCTTCGATCCCTCGGCGATCTGCTTCTCGGTGTCCTCGATGCTCAGCCTCTTGGACTCCAGGTTCTTCTCCAGTTCCTCGATCACCTTGGCGATATCGCCGAGCCGGGCGTTGTGCTGGGCCTTGTCGGTGAGGACTCGCTCCAACTCGGCCTTGGCGGTCTGAGCCCGTCCCGCCAAACGCTCTTTCTGGCTCGATAGATTGCTGCGGTAATTCGAAAGGCTCTGGATCTCGTTGTGAAGCTGCGCGGTCCGACGCACGATGTCGATGATGCCCGACTTCTCGTCCTCCAGTTCCGCCTGCAGCGAGCGAAGCTGGATGTCCACCTCGCAGACGATCTTCTGGACCCGATCGATTGCCTCGTTCTTGTCCTTGACGATTCGATCGCAGTCGGCCAGATCGTCCTGGTGCTTGATCACGTCGCGTTTGAGGCCCTCCCCCTGGACGCGGAGCCGCTCGATCTCCTGCGACGCGGTGTTCTTTCGCTGCTCCAGTTCCACGATCCGCGAGCGAAGGAACTCGATCCGCTGGAGCTTCTGATCGATCTTGCTCTGGATGGCGACCAGAGAGTTTCCGGTTTCGCTGAGCCGATGCTCCTTCTCGACGATCTCGTTTCCGAGCCGACTGGCCTCGGCCTCGGCGCCGGCCTCCTCGGCCGCCGCGGCTGAGAACAACTCCTCCGACTGGCGGAGAATTCCGTTCTTCTCATCGAGCTGGTCTCTGTTCTTGCCATATTCGACGAGCGAATAGTTCACCTGCAGCTCCTTGAGCCGCTGGCTGTATTCGAGGTAGTTGCGGGCCTTGCCCGCCTGGAGCTTGACGCTGCGAAGGCGCTTGCCGACCTCGGCCAGAATGTCGGCCAGACGAAGCAGATTCTGATCGGTGCGTTCGAGTTTGCGGATCGCCTCTTTCTTGTGGGCCTTGTACTTGCTGATGCCGGCGGCCTCTTCGAAGACCAGCCGTCGGTCCTGCTTGGACGCGCTGACCAGTTGCTCGACCTGGCCCTGCTCGATGATCGAGTAGGCCCGGGTGGCGACGCCGGTGTCCATGAACAGCTCTCGGATGTCCTTGAGCCGGGCGAGCTTGCCGTTGATGCGGTACTCGCACTCGCCGCTGCGGTAGATTCGGCGGGAGATCGAGACCTGCTCGGTCTCGATAGCCAGACGACCGCTGGCGTTGCCCTGCGTGTCGGCGGTGTTCGGATTGGAGAGCACCAGGGTCACTTCCGCAACGCCGAGCGGCTTGCGACTGCCGCTGCCGCCGAAGATCACGTCGGCCATCTGGTCGCTGCGGAGGCTCTTGAGCTTCTGCTCCCCGAGCACCCACTTGACCGCGTCGACCACGTTGCTCTTGCCGCAACCGTTGGGTCCGACGATCCCTGTGATCTTGGCATCGAAGTTGAACTCCGTCTTATCCGCAAAACTCTTGAATCCGTCGAGTATGATCTTCTCAAGTCGCATGGCCTACCTAATCGTCCTGATTTTCAAAGACACCCTGTCCTCCGCACGCCTGGGCGACACCGCCAGCTTTTTTATCGGCCTCAAGGCGGTCATTTCTTGACTGGAACCGAGATTTCCGGCGGCGGCCCCAGCCAGAATTCGGCATCCAGGGCCCCTTTGGAGATCAGCCGTTCCAGGATCGTGGCGACCTGGGCGTACGACACACCGAGGCCCCGCAGTTGTCCGCCGGAGGCGGTGCTCGCCTCGGACCCCAGGGCCCGGACGATGCTGCGAACCTCGAAGTCGGTTCGAATGGGCCCCATGATACTGGGCTTGACGGGGTGCTTGCGAGTGATAGAGATCGAATCCTCGCCGACGCGGGTGTTTACGACAATCGAACGGTCCGCGGATTCCACAAAAATGCTGTTACTACACTGGAGCGGGCCTCCGAACAGCACGATCCGCGGGTCGCCTCGCTGGGTGACGTACACCGCCCGCCGGCCGGTCTGAATCACCTGCTCCAACTGGAAACTTCGGCCGATCGGTTCCCGTCGGATCGAGGGGTCGTTGATCTGGCGGAGATACTCGTACGCGGCCAGCACGACCGCCTTGTCGTTGTCACGGAGCAGCCGCAAGGCCAGAGCCGAAGCGTCATTCCGCCGGGCGGAGACCAGGATGGACGCCAAGGCCTCCATACGGAGCGGAGACTTGGCATCCAGCGCCATTTCCCGCAGGACGGCGAAGCCCCGGTCGTCGCCCAGTCCGAGCATACATCGAGCCGCCCGCATCCGCACTTCCATCTCCGAGGCCTTCAGGAGCGAGGCCAGCTTGCCGGCGCTCTCTCGACCGATCGCCTCCAGGGCGATTTCGGCGTCTTCTTTGTCCTTCCCGACGGCCAACTGGTGCACGAACGCATTCACGCGGGCCTCGTCGAGATCTTCGGCGGTTTCCAGATACGTCGCTTCGACCATCGCCAGATACCGCAGCTTCCGCAAACGATACTCCTGTGGGATCTGCACCTCAATGTCTCGAGGAGAAATGGCGCGGGCCACATTCGCGCCGTATCGCTCGCTCAGCCGGTTGCGGATCGTGCTGGCCACGCGGTAATCGGCGCGACGAAGCCGCAGGATCGCTGTATACTCGAAAACGGTCCGGCCGCCCCCGATGATGTGACCGGCCTTGAGATGGTTTTCTGCTGTGCCGCTGACGATGAACACCGGTCCTTCCACCGTCGCCAACGGCCTGGTGTCCACACCGAACGTCCCCTGAGCCACCAGATCGGCCTTGTACAGCCAGCCCTCGTTGATCGATGTAGCCTCCGAACCCGGGATCAGCGAGACCCGGACATCGAAGTGCTCATCGACCGAGGCGGTCGCAGGCACCAGGGCTTCCAGCCGGACGACCGCGGTGTTCTTGCTGTTGAGCAGTTGATCGAGGTTCACACGCTCGGTGGGCAACTGAGTGAGGATGTACTGTTTCAGATATGATCTCAGTTGAGGAGGGCAGAACGCCGAACCCGTGCCCGGCAGACCGCCGACAAGACCGTACCCTTCGACCGCCACAGGCTCCGGCCTGGCCAGTTTGGCCACGGAACCCACGGTCGCTCCCAGCGCAGCGCGAGACGTCAGAGAATCGTCGTCGCTTTGCGCTTCCTTGCGGCAGCCGACCGCCATCGTCAGCAACGCCGCCAGAGCGGCGCAGCACAAGGTCTTCCAACCCAAGTGTTTCATTCGTAAGTACCGCCAAAAGAAAGGATTGTGATCGAACACACTTGCCGTAATCATACGCCCTTATAGGACTTTGGTCAATCCACTGATGATGGATGACGGACTATTGACGATCCGCATCACTCGTTGTCGCGAGTCTGTCCTCCGCAAGAGTACTTCAAACCCGACCCCAGGACAAGCCTGTGACCGAAGAGTTGCTCAATTCCCCTGTGATAGGGAGTTGATTTGCCCGACCGTTTCGCGTAGTCTTCCACCCTCGCTGCGAATGAGCAGCCAACCAGTCTTCAGATTTGAAAGGAGCTTGAATATGAGGCACGGTACACTCGTGGCATGGGTTGCGGCTTGCGCGATCGCAGTGTTGGTCTGCGGTTGCGGCAAGGATGGACCAGAGAAAGAGACTCCCGCGCAGGGTCCGGCGACCTCGCAGAGCGCCGCCGGCCAAACCGCTCCGGCGCAGCCCCCGGCTGCCGCCGCCGCGAGAGAGGGAAGCGTCCCAGGCACCGCAACCGATATGGCCAAGCTGGCGGAAGAGAATCGCCAGATCCTGACCCAGGCAAACCAGGGCAAGGCGATCACCGCTATCGAGGGCGACAAGCTCAAGGTCCTGTTGCCCGAGACTCTGGCCGGGATGAAGCGAATCAGCGCCTCGGCCGAAAAAAACCAGATGATGGGCGTCGATATGTCGCACGCCGAAAGCGAGTATGAAGGGCAGGCAGACGCCTCGATCCGTCTTACGATCACCGATGTCGGCAACCTGAGCGGCCCGATGAAACTCGGTATGACCGCTTGGACCATGACCCAGTACAGCCGCGAGACCGACACCGGCTATGAGAAGACCGCCACCTACAGCGGTTTCAAGGGCATGGAGGAGTACAACAAACAGGACAAGTCCGGCACGATCCGCGTCTTCGTCTCCGAGCGATTCGTCGTCGAACTCGAAGGCAACAGCGTCACCATGGATACCCTCAAGCAGGCGTTGAGCCAGGTCGACATCAAGAAGGTCGCCGCCGCTGCGTCCGGTTCGTGATGCGATTCCCCGACGGGCTTGCGCGACCACCGGATTCGGCGGCCGCGCAAGCCCTTCTTCATCTGGCGTCGCATACGCCGACAGTTCCCCCTGTCGCTCCCTCCTCCGGCTCAGGGTCCGCACACAGAGCAGGCCTCTCCAAACAGAGGGATTTGCTCAGGGCGAATTGAGCCATTTGCCTATGTTCGACGAGGCCGGCGATCCCTACGATGTAACCATTGCAGTGTCGCTCTGACAGCCAATTCTCTTCAAGGGGAGTGTCCCAGCTTCCCCGCGGAGGACGATGCCGAGCCGGAGGGATGATGTCGGGGGATCTCGCATCGCAAGGGTGATGCGGAGGGGTGATTGGAGACGCGAGCCTTTCCCTGGCCCTGTCGTCAGGGGAAGGCTCGCACGCAGATTCTTTCCCGCGACCACCGGCATGATACGCCTGCGCAGTCCAGGTCCGAGGCTCCCAGCGGAAACACACCTTCGTCCTTCTTCAACGTCTTGATGGTTCCGCCTTCAAAAAGCGAGAGTGCCTCTGGGACGACGGACAGGAACGAGTATAATGGTCCCTCAAAGGGCAAGAGCCGCTTCGCCGACCCCATCGGCCGGCTCGTACACGAGTTCCGTCGCGTTCATGAGGATGAGGAAGTCACAAGTGAAATCGAATGAGATTGTCGGCCTGATGCTCGTGCTCGTTCTGACAGGCCTCGGTTGCGAGCGACGACCCGACCGCGATCCGTCGCTCCTTCACCGGGCGGCCAGGGATGGAGACGTCGCAACGATTCGCGAGCTCGCTCACAAGGGAGCCGACGTCAACCAGAAGGACTCCAACGGACGCACTCCTCTGGTCCACGCCATCCTTCGCCGACAACGACAGGCGGTGGAGGCCCTCCTGGACGCAGGGGCCGACATCAATCTTCGGACGACCGCTGGGGAGATTCCGTTGCTGGTCGCCGCGGCCCAGGACTATGAGGAGATCGCCCGACTGCTCATCGACCGAGGCGCCGACGTCAACGCGAAAAACCCGGCCCAAGCCACCGCCCTGCACCACGCCATCAGCCGAACCAATCGCACCGTCGTCCGGCTGCTGATTGAGAAAGGCGCCGATGCTCGGGCCGCCGACGTGCTTGGCAATACGCCACTGCACTTCGCGGCCTCCCGAGGCGACCAGGAAATCGCCGAGATGCTGTTGGCTCGCGGGGCCGACGTCAACGTCCTCAACCGGGAGAAGATCCCCCCGCTGGCCAGCGCCGTCATCCAAGGCAGGACCAACCTCGTCGCATGGCTGGTCAACCACGGCGCCGACCTCCGGGGAATGGACGACACCTCCGTGCAGACCCTGCTGTGCTACGCCATCGATCGCGGAGACGTCGAGATCGTCAGGCTCCTTCTGGATCGGGGGGCCGACCCCGACGCACAGGGCGTCCAGCCCCCGATGCCGCTGCACCTGGCGGCCCGCAACGGCAACGCCGAGGCGGTTCGCCTGCTGCTCGCCAAGGGCGCGCAGGTCAACGCCAAGTCGCAAGAGGGCGCCACACCCCTGCATGAAGCGATCGCGGACGGCAACCACAGGGACATCGTCAAGCTGCTCGTGGACCACCATGCGAATGTCAACGCCGGAAATGACGCAGGCTGGACCCCGCTGCACGAAGCGGTTGCTGGAGTGCGTCCTCGCACCACGATGACGCCGGGCGACGCGCAAATCGTCGCGATGCTGATTGCCGCAGGAGCGGACGTCAACGCCAGAACCTCCGACGGGCAGACGCCCCTGCACCTGGCAGCCCCGCGGGACAACGAGGACGTCATGCGGTTGTTGATCGAGAGCAAGGCCGATCTCGACGCCGCGGACCCCTCGGGGGCAACGCCTCTTCTGAAGGCCCTTCAGGGATACCAGGAGAAGAACGCGACCCTGCTGCTGTCGGCCGGGGCGCGCGGCGCGGCCCAGACCGTCTCCGGATCAACGCCGCTGCACCACGCAGTCCGCGTGGGCAACGTCGATCTCGTGAGGATGCTGATCGCCCGCGGGGCCGACGTCAATGCAGTCATCAAGACCGGGTTCAAGGGCCGGCCCGACAGCGAGTGGCAGGGCCAGACTCCCCTGCAAATCGCAGCCGCCGGCGGACTGTACGAAATCGCAGAAATGTTGATCGCATCCGAAGCCGAACTGTCTCATCGAGACGCCTATGGCATCACGCCGCTTCACGAGGCCGCCTCAAGGGGACGCAGGGAACTGCCCAAAGGCCTATTCGCGGATGTGGCCAGGTTGTTGACCGCCAAGGGCGCCGATGTCAACGTCGAGGATGCTGAGGGCCAGTCCCCCCTGCACCGGGCTGCGGCCGACGGCGCCGAGGAGATTGTCGCTCACTTGATCGCGGCAGGCGCGTCGATCAACGCCAAGAATCACAACGGCGCCACCGCTCTCCACCTGGCCGCATTTGAAGGACGCAGGCCCGTGGTGGAGATGCTCGTGACGGCTCACGCGGACGTTCGCAGCAAGGACAACGACGGCGACGATCCGATCCACGAAGCGGCCCGCCGGGGCCAGAAGGACGTTGTGGACTACCTGGCGTCCCAGGGGGCCGACGGTAACCAGGTCATGGATCTGCTCAAGACGGGTGTCACCCCCCTGCACCAGGCCGCCGCGTCAGGCAACCTCAAGCAGATCAAGGCACTCCTGTCGCAAGGCGCCAACGTCAACGCCAAGGACCGCGCCGACGCCAGACCGATCTACTATGCGGCCGAGCGAGGCCGCCAGAAGGCCGTCGAATTGCTCGTCTCGCATGGCGCCAGAATCGACGCGAAGAATGGACGTCACAACGAGACACCGCAACAAGCGGCCGTCCGCGCCGGACACAAAGCGATCGCGGAGTTTCTCTCGGCCCGAGAAGCGGAACTGCCCCGGCCCTGAACCGCGACGATCTTCAGACTTGAAGGAGCTGTTGCGTCCGACGAGCCGGACGCCGCCTCCGCAGGCGAACGATCACCATGCCCAGAATGGAACCCACCACAAGGACGCCGAGGGCGGGAAATACGACGATCTCCATGATCGAAATCTCCCTCGCGGCCGGCAGCGGCGCAGCCATCCAGTCAATGTCGGCAAAGGCGGGAAGGCTCTCGCTGTCTGCCGTGATAAGAGCCGCGTCGCCGTATACATCTGCGTCGGGGTCCCAGTGCGTCTCATCGAAGAGGCTCGTGGCCTGAGCCATGCCGCCAGCCAACGGCATTCCCGATGCGCCCGCTTCACTCGACCCGCTCGATCCCAACGATGCGGCCGGATCGATCTGCAAAGAAGAGGCAAGCTCCGGATATGCGTACAGCGAAGGCAAAGGTTCGTCGTCGGACAGGCTCATGACGTCCAGCGCCTGCCTCGCAACCATATCGGCGTTTTCGTTCAAGGGCCCCACATCGCCGATCAACGTCCACTGAGGCGGCGTCCAGTTCCGCTCGGTCGGCGTGGCGGTCGTGTTGATTGCCTGCGCCGAAACCGCAAACCACAACACGAAGACAAGAATGAACTCACATTTTCTCATGGTCCCTCCGAGTGCGACGACACTCTTTCTTGACCTGTTTCTGCGGTCGCCGAGCAGCCCTGCGGCGCCCCACCGCCGCGAGTTCATCTCAAGAACTCACACATCCTCCCTAATGCCCCTCCAGTTTACCATATTGGGCTCGCTCTGACAAACAAAAGAACTCTTGTGGACAAAAGAGTCTTTGCGCCCCGCCGTCCTACCATTGCGCCTGGAGTCTCCTTGCGTGCATTATAGGACGAGTTGAAGGACGAAAGACCGTGCGTCGGCAGGTGAACAGGCTTCTGGATCGCCGAAGGCTGTATCTCGAACCCGGATCAGGCCGACGACGGGGTTTCCCTCCCGTGCGCCAGGACATACAGAACCGGCAGCACGATCAATTCTAGCGCCAGCGAACTGACCATGCCGCCGAAGATCACCGTTACAAGCGGACGCTGAAGCTCGGAGCCGGCGCCCGTGGCGTAGAGCATCGGCAACAGGCCCAGTAGTGTCGTCGCGGTCGTCATCACCAGCGGTCGGACGCGAAGCCGGCACGCCTCTAACACCGCGTCCACGGCCCCTCGCCCTTCTCGACGAAGTTGGTCGCAAAAGCTGATGAGAACCAGGCCGTCCTCGACGGCCACGCCCAGTACCGCAATGAACCCGATCGTCGCAGCCACGCTCAGGTGAATACCCAACAGGTGCATCGCTGCCACGCCCCCGATCACCGCGAACGGCAAGTTGACCATGATCAACGACGCGCTCTTGAGCGAGTTCAACGCGCTGACAAGCATAACGAAAATCAGCAGCAGCGAGATCGGCACGACGACAGCCAACCGCTTCATGGCCCGCTGCTGGTTCTCGAACTGCCCACCCCAGACCAGACGATAGCCGGACGGCAGATCCCGCTCGATGCCCGCCAGTTTGTCACGGGCCTCCGCGACGAAACCGCCGAGGTCCCGGCCGCGAACGTTGCACTCGACCAGCAACCGTCGCCGCGAATCCTCGCGGTTGACCTTCGCGGGGGCCTCTGCCTGCTCGATTCGCGTCACCTCGCCCAGGGGCACGTTGTAGCCCAGCGGACTGGCGACCAGCAGCCGGCCCAGGTCCCGACCGGCCGCTTCCGACGGTCCCAGTCGGACCACGATCTCGACCGGCACGAGGTTGTCGTACAGAGTCGATGCGGTCGTGCCGCCCACCGCCGCCTCCAGCACTTCGTTGATCGCCTCCACGTTGATCTTGTGGCGCGCCATGGCCTGGCGGTCGGGAACGACGTTGAGCTGCGAGAACCCGCTGACCTGCTCGATTGCCACATCCTCGGCCCCGTCGATGCCGGTCAGGATCGGCGCCATCGCCTCCGCGGTCCGCACCAGAACGCCAATATCGTCGCCGAAGACCTTGATCGCGACGTCGGACTTGATCCCGCTGATCAACTCGTTGACGCGAAGCGCGATGGGCTGCGAGAACGCGGGCCGGATGCCGGGAAACGCCTTCAGCTCCTTCTCGATACCCTCGATAAGCTCGTCCTTGGACTTCGCGGCCGACCACTGCCCCTTGGGCTTGAGCGTGATGATGAAATCCGTCTGCTCGGGCCCCATCGGATCCTCGGAGATCTCGGCGCGACCCGTTTTCGAGACGATCGTCTCGATCTCGTTCGGAAACCGTTCGAGCAGACGCTGCTCGATCCGTTGGCTCTGGAGCACGGAACCCTCCAGGCCCGCGGTCGGCAGGCGGACGACGTTGATCGCGATGGCGCCTTCGTCCAGGGCCGGTAGAAACTCCGTGCCGAGTTGCACAAGCACGGACGCCCCGCCAACCAGCAGCGCGCCGGCCACCGCAACCGTGATCCATCGCCCGCGAATCGCCACCCGCAGCAAAGGCGCATGCACCGCGTGAAATGCGCGAACGAGAGGATTCCCGTGGATGTCACGAGCCACGCGCTTCGTAACCGCGGCCGCCAGGACCGGAACCACCGTCAGCGACATCACCAGCGACGACAGCAGCGCAAAGCAGATCGTCATCGCCAGCGGCCGGAACATCTTGCCTTCCAGCGACTGAAGCGCAAAGAGCGGAACGAACACCACCACCATGATGAGAATGGCGAACGTCACCGGTCGGGCCACTTCGCGTACAGCCGACCGTGCGATCTCGACTCGCGTCCGGCCGCGGTGCGCATCTTCGCCCATATGGCGCGTGATGTTCTCGGTCACGATGATCGCCGCGTCGACCACCATGCCCACCGCAATCACCAGCCCGCCCAGGCTCATCAGGTTGGCCGAGACGTCGGCCCAGTCCATGAGAATGAACGTCGCCGCGGCCGTCAGCGGCAACGACAGGGCGACCGTCAGCGCCGCCCGCAGGTCCCACAACAGCAGAAACAGGATCGCGACGACGAAGAAACCGCCCTGCGCGAGCGCGCTCGACACGGTGCGGATGCAGGCCTGGATCAGGTCGGTGCGGTCGTAGAATGGTCGAATCCTCACCCCCGGAGGCAGCGACTTCTGGATCTCGGGGATCTCCTGTTTCACGCGGTCCACGACGAGCTTGGAGTTCTCGCCCTTGAGCATGATCGTCATGCCGACGACGGTCTCGCCGCGTCCATCCCGGCCGACGCCGCCGAGCCGGGGCTGCGCGCCGATCTGAACTTTCGCCAAATCGCTCAAGTAGACCGGCGCGCCGCTCTCGGCCTTGATCGCGATCCGGCCGATATCCTCAGCGTCTTTGAGCAGGCCCTGAGAGACGACGTTGATCTGCTCGAAATCCTTGGCGATGAAGCCCACGCCGCTGTTGCGATTGTTGCTCTGGACCGCCTCGATCACGTCCCGCAGCGAGACGCCGAACTTCAGCAGCATGTCCGGGTCCACCACGATGTGGAACTGGCGCACCAGACCGCCCATGCTGTTGACTTCATTCAGGCCGGACAGCATCCGCAACTGCGGCGCGATCAGCCATTCCTGGATCGTCCGCAGGCCCATCAGGTCCACGTCGCCGGCGATGAGGGGCTCGGAGCACTGGGGGCAGGCTCCCGCCCCCTGCGTCCAGACTTCGCGGTGCGACGGGCAGTAGAACCCGGACTCCACGGTGTACTGATAGATCTCGCCCAGGCCGGTCGAGATCGGGCCCAACTCGGGCTCGACCCCGCCTGGCAGATCGTCACGCACCATGGCCAGCCGCTCGAAGACGAGGTTTCGCGCGAAGTAGGAATCAACGCGGTCCTCGAAGATCACGACCACCTGCGACAGGCCGGACTGAGACAGAGATCGGACCTGCTGCACGCCGGGCAGGCCCGACATCTGCGTCTCGATGGGAAAGGTCACCAGCCGCTCGACCTCTTCCGGGCTCAGCCCGCGAGATTCCGTCAGGATCATCACCTGGACGTTCGTGACGTCGGGAAAGGCGTCGATGGGCAGACGCAGCCACGTGACGCCGCCCAGCACGAGAACCAGGCCCCCCATCAGCAGAATGAGGAACCGCTGTCGAAGGGCGAATTGCAGCATTTGATCGAACATCACACATTCCTACACGAATGACTCTTCCGTCCGAGGAAGCGTCGGCTCCCACGAGTCCCATCAGTCCCATTTCCTCAATCAATGTGCGCAGCCGGCGCCCATCTTCTCCTTGAGGATTTCGCTCTTGAACATGAAGGCCCCGCGCGAAGCGACGACGTCGCCGTCGGTCAGGCCCACCTGCACTTCGACGAATCCGTCCTGTGCCGGCCCGGTGGTCACGTCCCGGCGAATCCAGAGATCGTCCGTAAGCTTGGCGAAAACGAACGTCTGGCCGGCATCGGAGAGGACCGCCGTCGCCGGGACGCGAAGAACTTCGCGGTCGCCGTCGAGCCCGACCGCGATCCGGACGAACATGCCCGGCTTGAGCCGGCGTTCGGAGTTGTCCACAACCACGCGCACCTTCACCGTCCGCGTCTGGCGGTCCAACTGGCTGCCGATCAGGTCAAGCGTCCCGTGAAAGACGACCTGTCCAAACGCCCCCGAGCGGACTTGGGCCGGCACGCCGACGCCCGATGCAATCCGGTCGTGCAATGCAGCCAGGTCCGCCTCGTACACGTCGCACCAGACCCACACGCGAGACAGGTCCGCAATCCGACACAGCGTATCGGTGGTCTCCACGAGTTGTCCCCGTACTGCATTCTGTTCGATTACGACGCCGCCAAGGGGCGAGGTCAACGCAAGCTGCCCGAAGGAGGCGTCGGGATCGGTCACAGTGAGCGATTCGATCCGCTCGCCGCTCCATCCGAACAACTGCAATCGCTTGCGAGCGGCCGCGACCGAAGCTTCCGCCGAGGCCAGTTCGCCGCGGGCAGCCAGGTAGTCGGCCTGGCTGCTGATCTTGCTCTCATGCAGTTGCCTCTCCCGATCGAACGTCCGGCGGGCCAGATCGAGCCGGGCGCGAGCTTCAAAGAACGTCGCCTGCGACTCGCCGAACTGAGGCGACTGTACGACAGCGACGATGTCGCCGGGCTCGACCTTCTCGCCCAGGTGTTTGCGGACCTCTTCCACCCGCCCGGCCCCTGCCGACGAGATCTGGGCAACCCGCGTCGGGGCCAGTTGAACCTCGCCGGTCAGGGTCAGCCGCCGGATCGCCTCAGACTCCATGCGGACGGGCCAAGTCTCCACGAGCCCCTTGGCCGTCTGCGGCGAGATCTTCGCCACGCCCGCCTCGTAGCGGCACTCGTCGCAATCGATGATCGCCACCTCATGCTCGCAGCGCCGCTGACGCAATTGGTCCAGGCTCAACGTCCCGGCGGCGCCATGCTCCGCGTGTTTGTGCTCGTGCTCCGCGGTCTCGGCTGCCTGCTCTGCCACAGGCGGGCAGCAGGCGTCGTGACTCTCACGTCCTTTGGTCGTGTCGGCGTGCACATGCGGCTGCCACGTCAGGCCCAGCAGCGCGACCGAAAGCCCCGCAAAGACCGCCAACGACGCAATCGCGTGGATCAACTTACCTTTCATGGGAATCCTCCTGGGAAGATGGCTTCAGCATGGAATGGGAGAGTTCCTCCCCCGCCGGCAATGCGCCGATCAGACGCCTGACCTGGGCCGACGCCTTGTGATACGCTTCGACCGCATCGATGTAGCCGGCCTGCGTGTCGAACAGCGTCCGCTGCGCGTCCAGCACATAGAGATAGTCGAACTTGCCCTGTTCATAGCCCTGCCGGGCGGCGCCGAAGGCCTGCTCCGCCTTAGGCAGCACGTCGTTTCGCAAGATCGTCGCCTCTTCATAGGAAGCAGTCAGGGCGTTTGTCGCCTCCGCCAGCGCCGTCAGAATCCGCGCCTGCACGGCCTCTCGCTGCCGACGGACTTTGCCCAGTTCCGCCGTCGCCTCGCGGATACCGCCCTGATTGCGGTCGAACAGAGGGATCGGCACGCCCACGCCGAGAACCAAAGCCGAATCATCGGTCTCCTCGAATCGCTGGACCCCGCCACCAACGGTCACGTCGGGCGTCGCGTTGGATTGTTCCAGACGCAGCACCGCCCGCTGCCTTCGGTCCTGCGATTCCCACCGGGCCACATCGGGATTCTCAGCGATCGCAGCCGCAAGGTCCTCGGGCACCCCGGGCGGTGGGACTTCGTAGAGATCGCCTGCCACCTTCTCGAACGAAGGCGCCCTGCCGCCCCAGACCGCCGCGAGAGCGTGGCGCGCCGCCGCCAGGGTCCTCTCGGTCTTTTGCAGCTCGATCCGACTCGTCGAGACCGCAACGGAGGCCCGAAGTTCATCGACCGGCGAATCGCGTCCGGCCTGCACCCGCTGGGCCACCGCCGCGTGCGCCTGCTCCGAGAGCTCTACCACCTGACGGGCCAGCGCGACGCGATCCTGTGCCGCCTGCACGGCCACGAACGCCTGTGTCGCGTCTCGGGTCACGTCCAGACGCGAGGCCCTGTAATCCCACTCCGTCAGCTCCCTGTCGAACTGCGCCACGCGGGCCCGCTTGGCCCGCTTGCCGCCCAGCTCGATGGTCTGATCGATTCGAGCCGTCGTCTCGGCTCCGTCGAAACCGCTGCGGTCTCCGCTGCCGGCGAATTCCTCGATCTCGACTTCAAGCTCAGGATTTGGCCTAAGCCCCGCCTGCAGGGCGCGGGCGTCGGCGGCCTGGAGTTCGTATGGATAGACCCCCAACTCGGGATTCCGCGACAGGGCCAAAGCCAGGACATCGAGCAAAGTGATGACACCGGCCGGCTCGATAATCACATCATGGTCCGTGCTGATGCTGTGCAGATCCACAGGCCTGGGTCGGGCGAGCGCAGCTTTCGCGCCGGCAGGGGGCCCGTCCGCGACCCGGCAACCGGCGAACGCGGCCAAGGTCATTAACAGAAGAACGCATGCCTTTTGGTGCATGGAAGGTGCTCCCGCAATCGACAAGACGCTCGCACGAGCTGTGCAAGCGAGAATCTCCCGCCTGGCGCAATCGGGACGAGGATTCTTCGTCAGACCTGCCCAGGCTCACGATTCGTCAATTGCGGAAATCACACTTGAAGAATGACGTATTGAGGAGGAACGCCGAGCAGAAGAGGAGAGAAGAAACACAACCGGTCAACGAAATGTATCCCTTCGGCGAGCCAGGGAATTTCGACCGGAGGCATGAAACCCGCCGCTTGGGCGGGAGTGATCCTGGATCTCTGCGACGCAAAACGACGGTCGCTCGACTCGACGGGAATCGGGATATCGACGCAGGGCCGACAGTGCGGCCGCCCGACGTGCGAGTGCTCGGCCGCTTCCGAGCCGGTCGAGTGGTGATTGTGCCAATGGGAACCATCCTCGCAGTGGCCGTGCCCCGCAAGCTCGATCGCCATGTGCCCGTCGTCGCCAATGCATAACACCGCCGCATGCGGCATAGTCATCGCCGCCAACGACAACACCATCAACATCATGGCACGGCCTGCGTTCGACATGGCTCCCACAATCGTTCGACAATCACTCCAGGGGACCATTCGCCTCCACCGGAGATGACCCGAACTTCAGATATTGTACGCTCACCACACCACCAAGTTCACGCCAAATCCGTCGCGCCGGCATCGATCCTCGCGAATCCTGCAAGAACGGAGTTGACACCCAGGTCGCATGGGCCTATAATGGTTATATTGATCGCATGCCGTGGAAAAGCGATGCGTGTTCTCGAGACATACTGATTCGGAGGGAAATACCATGAACAGGCGTGTTCTTACGCTGGTGGTCTGGCTGTTGGTGTGCGCGCGTGCTTGGGCGGAGGATCCGGTGCACTTTCCGGATCCCTGCATGAAGGCCGCAGTCGAGGAAGCACTCTGGATCGTCGACCCGACCCCGACGGATATGCTGGGTCTTGTCAGTCTGGAGTGCAACTGCGTGTGGGACCAGAGCAAAGCAATCTCGGATCTCACGGGAATTCAGCACGCGGTGAATCTCCAGTCGCTGACTCTCAGGCATCATCGATTCAGCGATCTGTCTCCGCTGTCGGGCCTGACGGAACTGCGGACACTCATCCTGCAGGCCAGCCGGATCAGCGACCTGTCCCCCTTGTCGGGTCTGGTCAACCTGACCAACCTCGACCTGGAGGCCAACCAGATCTCGGACATCTCGCCCCTGGCGAGCCTGGAGAACCTCTCGCGGCTGAGCCTGCACAAGAATCCGGTCAGCGACATCTCGGCGCTGGTCAACCTGCCGGCCCTGACCTGGGTCGATCTTCGCTGCGATCCGCTGGACCTGTCGGCCTACGAGACCTGCATCCCAGCGATGTACGCGAACCGGCCTGGGATCATCATCGTGTACGATTCCTACATCTACCGCCCGCGAAGCGTCACGATCGAGTGCACGCCCGGCGGTTCCGTGACGGATCCCGGCGTGGGGCAGTTCACGTTCGACTACGACCAGCTCATCGTCCTGGAGGCCAAGGCGGACCCGTGTTTCGCTTTCGTCGGCTGGTCGGGCACCTACAGCACGGCGCAGAATCCCGCATATCTGACGGTGGACCAGGACCACCAGATTCAGGCGGACTTCGTTTGTCTCCTGAGCGAACTGCACGTCGACGACGACGCGCCGTTCGACCCTGCGCCGGGCGACGCACGCCGCAGCGATCCCCTGGAGAACGGGAGCAACACGCGACCGTTCGACTCCATCCAGGAAGCGATCCGCGTGGCTGCCGACGGGACGACGATCCTCGTGCGGCCGGGCGTCTATCGCGAGAACATCGACCTGCTCGGCAAACGAATCGTCGTGGCGGCGATCGATCCGACCGATCCACGCGGCGCGCCCTGCGCGACGATCCAGGGAATCGGCGGCGGTCCGGTCGTCCGCGTCCCCATCGGCAGCGGCGACGGTTGCAGCCTGAGCGGCTTCGTCATCACCTCGGGTCAGGGCTCGCCTGCGGGAGGCCTTTTCTGCAGCGGGTCCAGCCCGCGAATCGCCAACTGCCTGATCGTCGGAAACCGGAGCCTGGACGCCGACGGCGCGGGAGTCTGTTTCGCAGACAGCCGAGCGGTGCTGGTCAACTGCACCATCGCCGACAACTATTGCGGGCCCGACGGCGCCGGTCTGACGCTGATCGACTCCGATATCGAGATGACCAGCTCCATCGTATGGGGCAATCTTCCCGCCGAGATCAACTGCCGCGGCAACTGCGCCCCATCGATCCGGTACTGCTGCATCCGAGGGTGGTGGCCCGATGCCGGCAACCTCCACACAGATCCCCTGTTCATCCGCCGCGGATCGTGGGTTGACAGCGGCAATCCCGCCGCAATCGTCGGGCCCCAGACGCCTTGGTCCGTCTGGGCGAGCGGCGATTACCACGTGAAGTCGCAGGCCGGCCGCTGGGACGCAGAGAACCGCGTATGGGTGCTGGATGACGCGACCAGTCCTTGCGTGGATGCCGGCGATCCGTCCGTCGGGACCGGTTTCGAACCCGCCCCCAACGGCCGCCGCGTGAACCTCGGCGTCTACGGCGGGACGAGCCAGGCCAGCCTGTCTCCCGGCCGAGAATGAGCCTGGAGAACCGCGAGGTTGTGAAATGCAGGGCAGAGGCGCGACCGGTGGCTCGAACCACAGCGGCGACCGAATCCCGCCTATTTCTGCGATTATCTCTTGACTCGGCCGGGGAGAAACGATACAATACTCGTTATGTTGAATCCGGTTTGAACCAGACCGGATGCGATGGGGTGGAGTACCGACGTTTCTTGTGACAGCGTGTCCCCTGTGCGTGGCGCGATCGCGACCTGACGGATTGCGCGTTCGGGCCCACGAGAGGAGTCCATCTTGTGATGGAAGATGGGGATGTTCCGTCCGGTAAACACATGAACCGCATTGAGATGCGGAAGTAAACGGGAGAGAGGTACAAGTATGAGAAGATTGTTGCTGGTTCTGTTCTTGTTGGGAACTGTCGGCGCGGGCTCGCTGCAGGCGTCGCCGGTGTCGTTCATGGGAAAGCTCACCGGGTTGGGCGGCACGGGCGACGGCAGCCTGTTCATCACGAACACGGCCCCCGGTCAGGGATGGTTGTCGCCGGACACGTCGCTCAGTTGGAAGGTGGACAACTTCACCACGCCGGGCATGTGGCATTACGAGTACACGATCACCGTGCCCACTGCGACCGATCTGTGGGCGCATGTCCAGTGCATCATCGTCGAAACGTCGAACGGAACCAGCGGACCGATCTTCACCGCGGGCGATCTGTATTCCCCGGCCAGCACGCCGGAGGAATGGCTTCAGCAAGTCAACGTCGGTCTGCACAGCCCCGCGGACAACCCCAACCTGCCGCGAAATCTCTACGGCATCAAGTTCTGTACGGCGGACATCGACCCGACGTCTCTGACGATCGCCTTCGATTCCACTCGCGCGCCGGTCTGGGGCGATTTCTATGCACGCAGTTTCGTGATCGATGGTCAGTTCAACGCATTCTACAACTGGGGTCTGCTCGGCATGCCGGAAACCGATCCGTCGGATCCGCCCTCCAACGGCAGCATCGCAGATCACGTTCTGGTCCCGGACTCTGTGGACACTCCGGTTGTCCCGGTCCCGGCGGCCGTGGCGCTTGGAGCGTTCGGAGCCTCGATGACCGGTCTGCTCCGACGCAGACGCTGGTTGTGATAGGGATGCTCACACCCAGCGTCCGGCGTGACATGACAACGATTTCAAGAGTCCCTGCGATGGGCCTCTTGGACGCAAGTCTCGCCGAAGAATCAATCTGAATCAGTGAGAGTGCTGGGACTCGAACCCAGGACCTACGCATTAAAAGTGCGTTGCTCTACCGACTGAGCTACACTCCCAAGTTGTTGCCTAAACAGAACTTACGACGCAGCGGCTGCCGGTCGTCTATCCACGGCCCCAACGGGTTCGACTCACCTTACCTGCAACCGAACGAGATTGCAAGAAAAACCGGCAAAGATGAGAACCTCAGCCTCGGCACGAGGGCGTCCCCCCATGCGACGGGCCAGAGGCGATCCCGTGACGTTCGATGCGGATCCATGCATTTTCCGAAACCGCTTTTTGGGTTCGGAGTCGAAACGATCCGGCCCTGCGTCCCGCCATCATAGGTAGCGGGACGCAGGGCCGATCCATGCGCAATCAGAAGTTCATGCCGATACCGAGCAGGTACTTGACGTCGGTGCTGCCTCGGCCGGGGGCCGGGCTCTCATCATAGTTGAAGATCACTTTGAAGTTCGCGAACATCGACTTGGTCAGACTGGCCCGCAGTTCGCCGGTCGTGGTCAGGTAGTAGTCGGAGAACTGTTCCAGGCTGGGATAGTAGGTCAGGTCGTGCACGAACCGCAGACCGTCGCGAATGCGGTGATCGAGATTGTAGCCGACCTGCAGGGAGATTTCACTGTTGCTGTCGTCGGCGGTGTCGAATTTCTCATACAACGATGCAAGACCGAGGTTGGTGCTGAAGCTGGTCTTGGCGTTTTCGATCCACTGATAACCGCCGCCGCCGCCGACCACGACGCGACGATCCAGATCCGCGATTGCGTCCCGCTCATAACGGACGTTGCCGAAGCCGAAGAACTTCTTCGAGAAGAAGTAATCGTACTGAGCGCGGGCCCGCCACCAGTCTTCAGTGGTGTCGTCCTCCTTGGTGGTGCGGTTCCTCTGCTCGCTCCTGCCGTAATCCGCTGCGGCCGTCGTACGGTCTTTCTCCGACCGTCGGACGACGTTGACGCTTGCACTGACGGCTTCGGCCTTCGTGTTGCCGTGCGTGGAGGTGACGGCGCCGGAGATGCTGCCGGTCCACTTGGGCTGGGGCTTGGGCGGCGGGTTGATCGACGTCACGTCGGCCAGCGAGAACGTTTGGGGACGCAGAGCGGGACCCTCCGTGATTGCGAACCGGTCCGCGTCGGCCGCGACAACCGGCTGGTTGAGGACCGTACCATCCTTGAGATGGATTTCCAGGGGCGAATCGCTCGCGAAGGTGGCGATGTCCTTCATGGCGATCGTGATCTGTCCGACCTGGTCGCCCTTGAGCGTGAGGACGCCGTCGCCGACAGCGACGATCTTGCCCGTAATGCGGTCGCCGTTCTTCAACACCACCTGGTCCGCGGCCAGAGGGGAGGACAGGACGGCCAGGCACCCCAACACAAACGCCAGTTTCACTCGCATCGTTGATTCCTTTCGAAATGTACAACTACAGGAAACCCTTGCCGACGGCGCGATCGAATGCGCCGCCAAACCGCCAGGGCCGGCCGTCGCAACGCTGCGACGCCGAATCACGCCTTCGGAGCGTCCGACGCCCCGCGGGAACCGGGAAGACCCCGCAAGTGGGAGAGCCGATTGATGATCCGAATCACCATGAAGATCGTGAAAGCGACAATGAGAAAGTCGATCACGGTGTTGATGAACAACCCATAGCGCACCGCCACCGCTTCGACGACCTTCCCGGCCGGGTCCACGGTCGCTTCTTTCATAACGAACTGAAGGTTCTTGAAGTCCGATCCGCCCAGGAGCATTCCGATCGGCGGCATGATGATGTCGTTGACAAGGGAGTTGACGATCTTGCCGAAGGCAGCTCCGATAATAATGCCGACCGCCATGTCCAGCGCATTGCCTTTCACGGCAAACTCTTTGAACTCCTTCAACAATCCCATTGTGTTGCCTCCCAACAAATCAAGGTTCCAGTTGCGTTCCGCTCCCCGGATCAGGATGACGGCACATTACGACGCAGAGCAAGGAGACGGGACAATTCACACTATCACTTCCCGGCAGTCTGTCACGCGTCGAAAACCTCATTCACCCCAGCGTCACAACCTCCGAACAATTCTTAGCTCGTCACAATTCCTAATTGTAGGCGCCCCGAGGCGACGAGACAAGCGTTTCGAGAAGATCGATTGTGAAAGAAACGGCTGTCGTCCGCGCCTCGATGGGGCGACGTCCGCCGCTGCCGAAGGACCTGCAAGCGAGCGTGCCGGGAGACCCTAGAGGGCCAGACCGGCGACGTCGCCGCCTTTTTGCTTCAGCGCATCGTAGTAGACCTCGAAGCGATCCTTCAGGGCCTTGAGACCCGTCTCCAGGTTCGTCAGATCCCCTTTGAGAGTCTTGGCCTGCTCTCCCAGAGCCTCAGCGATCGGGGTCTCCTTGATCTTGGCGACCAGCTTTTCGATCTCGGCCTGCTTGGCGAGAATCGCGTCCTTGTACGATTGCACGGTGGCCTTGAGACTCTCGACGTTCATCGCCTGCGCCTGGGTCTGGACCTCGGCGATGGGCTTCTGCGTGTCCACCGCCGCGGTTTGAGTCCCGCCTGCGGCCGGCGCGGACGGGGACGCCTGTTTCTCCTCGCCATCCTTGCCGCACCCACAGGCAAGCAAAAGGAGAGCCAACGAAACACACGACAACGACATGCGACTCTGAAGTGTCACGGCAAATTCCTTTCCAAAAAAAGTGGATTCTCATTCACAGCAAAGATCAGGCTATGCACAGGACCCACGATTGTCAACGGGGAAAATACCCATTGTCGTCACCGTTCCCCTTCGAATCCGGTGTCACTGTGGCCCAAGAGTCCACGCACGGCGAGGCCTGCATCAACACAATTGATGATGCGCCGTGATGGAAACGGCGCGGTCTAGGTCACAGAGAGACCATTTCTCTATCCGGAGGCATCTGGCATCTTTTCTGCGGGCACAATCTGTGCTATAGTCTGTCAAACTGAGCTGTGAATGGAAAACTTCGAAATCAGGAGTTGCCTATGAAGGGTCGTATCATCGCCTGTCTGTCCGCAATCGTGGTTCTTTCGCAAGTGTCGCGATCGCAGGAATCGGTCGATCCGTATCTGTGGCTTGAGGAAGTCCGTGGCGAGAAGGCGCTGGAATGGGTCAAACTCCAAAACGAGAGCACTCTGGGAACCCTCAAGACCCAGCCGGGATTCGAAGAGACGTACGACAAGGCCCTGGAGATCCTCAATTCGAACGTTCGTATCCCCTATCCCCAGATCCGCGGCAAGTACCTGTACAACTTCTGGCAGGATGAGAAGAACGAACGCGGCCTGTGGCGACGAACGACACTGGCCCAGTACAATCGCAGGTCGCCCGCCTGGGAAGTGCTGTTGGACGTGGACAAGCTCTGCCAAGAGGAAGGCGAGCAATGGGTCTTCAAAGGGGCCAGCGGCTTGTACCCCGACTACAATCGCTTCCTGGTGCGCCTATCGCGGGGAGGAGGCGACGCGGTCGTCGTCCGCGAGTTCGACGCCGACGCCAGGCAGTTCATCAAGGACGGTTTCTCGCTTCCCGAGGCCAAGAGCGACGTCTCCTGGCGAGATCGCGACGCAATCTATGTGGGGACGGATTTCGGCGCCGGCAGCCTCACCGAGTCGGGCTATCCTCGAATCGCCAAGCTGTGGAAGCGAGGGACGCCGCTGAGCAGCGCCGAAACCGTGTTCGAGGGCGATGTGAAGGACGTCCGAACCGGCTGCGCGACGATCCACACGCCCGAACGGCGATACGATGTGATCCATCGAGGCATGACGTTCTACACCTCGAACACGTTCGTCATCGAGGAAGGCCGACCCTTGAGGATCGAGATCCCTGACGACGCGGACTTCGGCGGTTTCTTCAAGAACCAGATGCTCGTCCGTCTTAAATCGGACTGGACGCTCGGCCAGAGCACGTACAAGCAGGGTTCGCTGATCAGCATCGACTACGACAGGTATCTTAAAGGCGATCGTGTTTTCAGCGTGGTCGTCGAGCCGAACGATCGTTCGAACGTCGTCTCTTATGCAGGGACTCGGGACATCCTGCTCGTTCTGCTGCTGAACAACGTACGAAGCGAACTGCACGCATTCCAGGTCAAGGGCGGCCGCTGGGCCGGCGAACGAGTCGATGCCCCCAAGCTCGGCACCCTGGGCATCGTATCCACGGACGAACGGTCGAACCAGTATTTCCTGAGCTACCAGGGCTTTCTGACGCCGACGAGTCTCTACCATGTGTCGGACAAGGGCAAGATGAACAGACTCAAGACCCTGCCGCACTTCTTCAACGCCAAAGGGCTCGTGGCAGAGCAGTTCGAAGCAACCTCCAAGGATGGCACGAAAGTCCCCTATTTCGTCGTGCGATCCAAGAAGATGAAGGCCGACGGGACGAATCCGACGCTGCTGTACGGTTACGGCGGCTTTGAGATCGAGCTTCTGCCTGGGTACTCCGCCACCACAGGCGCTGCCTGGCTGGGCAAAGGAGGCGTCTACGTCCTGGCGAACATCCGCGGCGGCGGTGAATTCGGTCCTGCCTGGCACCAGGCGGCTCTTAAGGAAAACCGCCAGAGGGCGTACGACGATTTCGCCGCGGTGGCGGAGGACCTGATCCGTCGGAGGATCACGTCGCCCCGTCACTTGGGCATCATGGGCGGCTCCAATGGCGGGCTGCTCGTGGGCGTCCAGTTCACCCAGAGGCCCGACCTGTACAACGGCGTCGTGTGCCTCGTTCCGCTGCTGGACATGAAACGCTACAACAAGCTCCTGGCCGGGGCCAGTTGGATGGCGGAATACGGCAACCCCGATGTACCGGAAGAGTGGGCCTACATCAGCCAGTACTCGCCTTATCACAACCTCAGGGCCGACCGCGAGTATCCGCACGTCTTCTTCTACACCTCGACGGCCGACGACCGCGTCCATCCAGGCCACGCCAGGAAGATGGCGGCTCGGATGGAAGAACTGGGACACAAGGTCTACTACTACGAGAATATGGAGGGCGGTCACGCGGCTGCGGCGACCAACAAACACCAGGCCCTGCGAACGGCTCTTACGTACAGCTATCTCTGGATGCAGCTCAAATAGCGGAAGGCGGCGAGGCCATCTTGGCGCCGCCTGCTCTTCTATGGCATGCTGCGTGCTTCGGTCGCTGGCGTTTCGTATGCGCCCATGTCCACCGATGTCCCGACGATCCGAGTTCTGCCGTCTCGGTCATGCGGCAGAGGTTCTGCCGTGTTGCCGTCGTCGTCCATATCGGCGAAATCTTTCGGCAGCGCCGTGGGGTCCCCCGCGTCAATGCAGGGAGAACCGTGACCAAGCCGCAAGTCGTCATCCTCCGAACCAAGCAGTCCGTCCGGTCCGGCGGGGTCGATGAACAAGGGGGCAACCGCGATGTTCCCAGGACCTTCCCAGCCACCCCAGACGTCACTATGGGCCACAGTCACCAGGAGGTTGCCGTTGATCGAAATCTCTCGTCCGGAATTCCACAGAATGCAGTTCAAGATACGCAACTCGTCGCCTGTGCGGCCCTCCGATGATTCGGCAACGATCACGCCTGGACCGACGTCCTGACGATTGTCGGCCAGGGTGCAATTCACCAGAACGACCCGACAATCCACCGCATGAATCGCGCCGGCCTGCACCCCGGCGCGATTGGCATGGAGACAACAGTTGACGCCCGACAAGGCGCCGGAATCGGCGGCAATCGCGCCACCGCTTCCACTGGCCTCATTGCCGTTGAGCGTGCAACTGATCAGAGCCACATCGCCGCCGGCCATGAAGACGGCGCCTCCGGCTCCTTGATAGTCCTGGGCGTCGCAGCCCGCGGAATTACCCCACAATGTGCAGTCGAAGACCTCGACATGACCGTCCGCTGCGTAAATGGCGCCTCCCTCTCGCGATGCCCAGTTCTCCGAGAACGCACACCTTCGCAGACGAGGACCGCCTCGCACGATGTATATCCCGCCTCCGCGCGAATCCTCGGGAAACGCTGCGACATCGAATCTCCCATCCGCATGGCCGCCGGAGATCCAGACGCCGTCGAGGACCGCAGTGTGATCGACGTCAACGGCGCTCACCACATGGAGGCTGTTGTCCAGCCTGGACGGTTCGAGCCGCAACTCGCCGCGATCGACTATCGGCCGATCATCTCCGTTCAGATCACCACTGAGGAGGGTCCGCCAGACCGCGGCGTCCCTGGCGTCGGGATTGGACGCCCCTGCGCCCGCGTACCCGCCCCGAATGGCGACCCCCTTCTTCAGTTTGAACGTAGCCCGACGGTCTCCCCGCAGGACGAGGCCCCCCCGATCCGGCAGGTACGCTCCATCAGCCATGCGGACTTCGCATCCGTCATCCGCGACAGCCAACGCATCTTGAAGCGAGTGAAATGCATTTGCCCAGCTTGATCCGTCTTGGCTGCCCCGGGCGTTGACGTCGACGTACAAGACCGAATCGGGCATTCTCGTCACAGTCAACAAAGACGAATCGTTGAACGCGGTGTTGTTGAGTTCATTGGTTTCATCGTTGATGTTGTCGGGGTCGATGATCCATCCCACGTAGTACGTCCCCGGCGGAATGCTCTCGGGAAACTGGCAATGCAGGGTGACCACCGTCCAGGAGTTCATCGAAAGCGCAACGCTGATCTGCCCGAGGTAGTAATCTGACTTGCCGATCTGCGTGTCCGCGGACGCATAGAAACTCAAATAGATCGGATTCGGGTCCCGTTCACCCACCGCTTCGATCGCAGCACGGACAGTGAGCGGCTGCCCCGCTCGGCCTGCAATGAAGTCCGTCGGCTCAACGCTGCTGTAGCGAACACCTCCGTCACGGAGGTCCAGTTCACCGTCTCAGCCAAAGACCTGGCATGGAATTGCGCATATCACAAGCAGCGCAATGACAGCACTCCGCTTCATGATTTCTCACCCTTTCCGAAATCCTCAGCCCGAAGGGCTTGACTGTTATCTGCCGGGGAACCATTATACTCCATGCTCTGCAGGATTTCAAGCGGATTTGTCAGCCCGGTTTGCGGTTCGTGGAAGTTCTTGAAATCAAGAGGGTTGGGCCGGATGTCAGAAACGACTTCCCCGCAGACGGGCCCGGCACGAGGGCTGGAGTTGCCCGAGCGAGGCGATCTGCAACGCGGACAAGGAGTACGGCAAGACGGTGTGGGTGGATTGCACGCCGGACCTGCTGGCGGCAGGGTCATTTCCTCGCGTCGATCCGGTTGCGTTCCCCGTCTGACCGTGTTACACTGCCCGCTAAAAGAGCGCCGCCGGTAAGGAGAGAACTATGTTGGTGGTCCATGTTTTCGTCCATGTCAAGCCCGACCAGGTCGAGGCGTTTCGCGCCGCGAGCGTCGAGAACGCCCAGGAGAGCGTCCGCGAGATGGGCATCGCCCGGTTCGACGTGATCCAGCAGCAGGACGATCCGACGCGGTTCGTCCTCGTGGAGGTCTACCGCACGCCGAACGACCCAGCCCGACACAAGGAAACGACGCACTACCAGAAATGGCGAGACGCGGTCGAAAGCATGATGGCCGAACCCCGCACGAGCGTGAAGTACAACAGCATCTTCCCCGACCAAGACGGCTGGGACTATTTGACCGTATAGGACGCCATGAAATTCGAATTCTCCACCGCCCGCAGAATCGTATTCGGACCGGGAGCCGCCGAACAGATCCCCAGCCTCGTCGCCGGATACGGAAAACGCGCCTTTCTCGTGATCGGCAGCAAAGCGGATCGTCTGGCCGCTGTGCTCGAGGCCATCGCCGCCCGGAGCGTCGCCGTCGCGGTCTTCAACGTCGCCGGCGAACCCACAACGGAAATGGCCCAGGCGGCCGTGGCTGCAGCCCGGGAGGCGAAGGCCGATGTCGTCCTGGCCGTCGGGGGCGGCAGCGTCCTGGACATCGGCAAGGTCGCCTCCGCGATGCTCAAGAACGAGGGCGAGTTGTCTGACTACCTGGAAGTGGTCGGCAAGGGCAAGCCTCTCAGGGAGCCGGCGGCGCCTCTGCTGGCGGCCCCCACGACCGCGGGCACCGGGGCCGAGGTCACGTACAACGCCGTGCTCGGCGTGCCGGAGCAGCAGGTGAAGGTGAGCATCCGCAGCCCGCTGATGCTCGCTCGCCAGGCGATTGTCGATCCGCTCCTGACGCACTCGATGCCGCCGGAGTTGACGGCCGGCACCGGCGTGGACGCCTTGACTCAGTTGATCGAGGCCTTTGTCTCCAACAAGGCCAACCCACTCACGGACGGGTTCTGCCGCGAAGGCATACTGCGAGCGGCCCGATCGCTGCAACAGGCATTCGAGGACGGCTCCAATGCCCGAGCACGCGAGGACATGTCCCTGGCCAGCCTCCTGGGCGGCATGGCCCTGGCGAACGCAAAGCTGGGGGCGGTGCATGGGTTCGCCGGTCCTTTGGGAGGCATGACCAGCGCCCCGCATGGCGTGATCTGCGGCAGACTGCTGCCCTTCGTGATGCAGGCCAATGTGCAGGCGCTCCAAAACCGCGGCGAGAATCCGGACGAGGAGACAGCTTCCATTCTGGCTCGTTTCGATGAGATCGGCCGCATCGTCACCGGCAAGGACACCGCCGACGCGTCCGACGCGGTGACTTGGGTGGGCGAGTTGTGCCTGGCGTTGGGCCTGCCGGGACTGCGCAAGCACGGGCTTTCCAGCGTGGATTTCTCGATCGTGGTGGAGCGTGCCCGCAAGGCCAGCAGCATGCAGGGCAACCCCGTCGCCCTGAGCGACGAGGAACTCACCGCGATTCTCTCGCAGGCAATCGGCTAAGGGCCAAGGAGGTCAGCACAGGTTCTTTGACAGCAGCAGCGGAACCAAAGCTCGAAGCACGAAATCCGAATTCCGAAACAAATCCAAATGACTGAAATCCAAATGCCCGAAACGCCGACGCCGCTTCGGGACTCCGTTTCGAGTTTTGGGCTTTGGTCATTTGTGCTTGTTTCGGATTTCGACATTCGGATTTTGGATTTGGGCGACACCTACGCCCCGAGTTGTCAAGAGACTCCTGCGGACTTGCCTACGCGACGTCAGGTTTGACAACTTCGCGGAACGGGATCTCGACCTCCTTGCTGTCCACGAGGACGACGATCGTCCCGCGGCTCTTGCGAATCCGTTCGACCATGCCCTCCCGGCGGAACGGGACGACGAACACGCTGTCGCCTCTGCGAAGGCCGGCGATGAATTCCGCGTGTCGCTGGGCCATGGCGGTGCGCGACGCAAGCGCAGTCACCTTCTCCGCGAGCGTCTTGGCCTTCTCGCTCCAGGCGGCCGGAGCGTTGTGCATACCGGCTGCGAATTCATCGACCACCCGCCGGATCGTCTGCATGGAATCGTCGATCTCGCGGTCGACCTGCCTGCGGAGCTGGCGGCCCTCCTCCTCGATTCGCTGGAGTCTCTCGGCCGCTTCCACTTTCGCGGCGTCGGCTTCGTCGAGGATCGACTGAGCTTCGGATCGTTTCTGCTCGGCGTCTTCTCGCGTCGCCTGGATCTGGTTGATCAGTTCGGAGGTGCCATCGGACTCGGTCGCCAGAAGCGCGGTCGCCTGGCCGATCACCTCTTTGGGCATTCCCAGGCGTTTGGCGATCACGATCGCATTGCTGCTTCCCGGCGTCCCGATCATCAGCCGATACGTCGGCTGGAGGGTCTCCGTGTCGAACTGGACGGAGGCGTTCTGGGCCCGAGGCTGGCTGTACGCGAACGACTTGAGCTGGCCCAGGTGCGTGGTCGCGACGACCTTGCCGCCCTGCTGCATCAGCTTGTCCAGGATGGAGGTCGCCAGCACCGCTCCCTCGATGGGATCGGTTCCCGCGCCGAGTTCGTCGAGCAGGACCAGCGTGCCGCTGTGGGTCCGTTCGAGGATCTTGACCACCTGACGCATGTGAGCGGAGAACGTGCTGAGGCTCTGCTGGATGCTCTGCTCGTCGCCGATGTCCGCGAAGATCTGACGAAAGACCGACACTCGCGAGCCCGCGCGGGCCGGGATGTGCAGGCCGCTCTGCGCCATCGCGATCAGCAGGCCGATCGTCTTGAGGACGACGGTCTTGCCGCCGGTATTGGGACCGGTGATCAGCAGGAGGTCGAAATCGTCGCCCAGCCGCACGTCGATGGGCACCACCTCGTTCGTCAGTTGCGAGATGCTGCATCCCTTCTGCCGACTGATCAACTGGAGCAGCAGCGGATGGCGGGCGTCGCGAAGCTGCAACGAAGCGCCCGGCGCCAGGTCGGGCGGACTCATGCTGTAGGCGATGCTGAACCGTGCCTTGGCGTAAGTCAGGTCCACCAGGGCCAGCATCTTGACGCTGTCGAGGATGGCGTCCTGCTGGTCCAGCACCATCTTGGTGAGCACCCACAGGATGCGGTCCACTTCCTTCTTCTCTTCGAAGACCGCGTCCTCCAGTTCGTTGCTGAGCTCGACCAGTTCGTCCGGCTCGACGTACAGCGTCGCGCCGGTGTTCGAGCGGTCCAGGACGGTGCCGCGGACGACGTGACGATGAGTGGACTTGACCGCGATGACCGGCCGCCCGTGACGCATCATGTAGTTGTCGTTTTCGATGGCCTTTCGCACGGCCGGCGACGCGACCAGGTTCATGAACCGCTGATGGAGGTTCTCGCTCACCTGCGCGATTCTGCGACGGATGTCCCGAAGCTTCTCGGAGGCCTCGTCCCGCACGCGTTTGTCGCCCCCGATGCAGCGTCGGACCTCCTCGACGGTGGGCTCGAAGTCGCCGAGCTTCTCGCCCATGGCCCGCAGATGCGTGCTCTCAGCGGGCTCCAGATTCGTCAGGAACAGCCGCAGCCTGCCGCTGGCGGCCAGCGTGTCGGCGATCTCCAACAACTCGGCGGGCTCGAAGACCGTCTGCTTCTTGCCGAACTCCTTCAGGAGAGGGCGAATGTCCCTGAGTCCCGCCATGGGCACCCGTTCGCCGCGGTCCAGGACCTTCGTCAGTTCCGTCGTTTCCGCCATGCGAGCGGCCGCCCATCGCAGGTCCACCGAAGGATACAGGCCGCGGGCGGCGTCTTTGCCCAGATCGCTGGCCGCGTAGGACGCGAGCGTCCGCCGGATCTCCTCGAATTCGAGCACTTCCAGGGTGTGTTCGTCTATTCTCTTGCCGGCCATGCGCTGTTCTCGATGAATCGGATGAGGTTGTAGATAGCCCGATTGTAGGGGACTTCGATGTCGTATCGCTTCGCCAGCTTGAGAACCGCGCCGGTGAGGGCCTCGATCTCGGTACGTTTGCCCGCGGAGACGTCCTGGAGCATCGACGATCTGTGCTCGGCGGTATCGGGCACCAGCTTCTCGTAGAACACCTGAAGGAAATCCTCCGGACGCTGCCAATGGGTCCGATAGCAGGCGGCCGACATGACCGCAAACACCTCGCCCACGATCTGGCTCATCAGCAGGCGGGTCGAGCCCTCGTCGGCCAGCGCCCCGTAGGGCACGTGCAGGATCGCCCCCAGCGGGTTCAACGCACAGTTGTAGAGCATCTTCGCCCACAGGTCCCTCTCGACCGCGTCGGTGACCTCGCAGGGGATGCCGCCCTCGCGAATGGCCTGGGCCAGCGGTTGGACGACCGAGGGATCGGGCGCAAAGAGGCTACCCATGCGAATCGCATCCGCGTGGACGGTGACCTCCACCTCGTTGGGCCGGGGCCGGCGAAAACCGGTGATCACGCGGGCATTGTAGATGCGGTCTCTGTCGAAGTGCTCGCAGAACGTTTCGGCGTTGCCCCAGCCGTTCTGAAAGAGAACCAGACAGGCTCTCGATCCGAGGCGGTCGTCATGCTCGGCCAGATCGCGGGCGGCGGCCGCCGAGTCGAACGATTTCGTGCAGACGAGCACGAAATCGAACTCCGATCGGTCCCCCTCCGCGAGCGATTCCCTGCAAACGAACTCGTCGGGCCGCGCGTGGACGCGCCCGAAGATCCCGGTTCGGATCAAGCCGTTCTGCTTGAGCGCGGCCACCGTGTCGGCCCGGGCGATGATCTCGACCCGATGCACCGGCCGGATCAGACAACTGGCGATCCCCAGCCCCACCGCTCCTCCGCCATAGATCAGTATTTGCATATCCATCGGCTTCCCATGCTTATTGAAAGGGCTCATGCCACGCCCAGTTTCTCCCGGAGGACGTGGAGATTCATCACATCCTCTCTGTTGTACTCCAGAAGCACTCGAAGCGCCTCCAAATCGTTGTCGTTGACGTAATCCCACCAGAGCTTGACGGCCATGTACCCGTCCATGTCGGGAAGACCGCGGGCGATGCCGAGCCGGACCTCGACGACTTTCAGGCCGCCCTTGAGGTCCCTGCGCCAGCAGTCGTACATCAGGTCGGTGTGGGCGAAACGCTTCCGCAGGTCGAGCCGCAGCCTCTGTCGGATGAAGGGCAGATCGAATCGGCGGCCGTTGTACGTGTAGATTTCGTCGACGCCGTCCAGCATGGCCAGAACCGCGTCGGCGGTGATCTGGCTGCCGAAGAGTTGCTCGCACCGCTGCTGCTCCCCTTGCACCCGGCCCACGCCCACCACCGTCAGGTCCGAATACCGGCTGCACCCGGTCGTTTCGATATCGACATACCCATAACACTTGGCCTTGCTGTCAGCGGTCCGGGCTGTGCTTTGCTCTCCGGTCGGACAGCATCCCTGTATGCTCATCACAAAACTCCTTTCTGTCGCATTCCGGACAGTGTGAGCCCCGCCAGATGGCGTCGAACTGCTCCATGATCCGGCCGATGATCGCCGGATCCGTTGTCACGATGCCCGACTCAAAGTTGCGACGGTTCACGCTTTTGGCCCCCACTCCGGCGCCGGTCAGATTCGCGCTGCCGGAGTAGGCGTATTCGCCATCCACGACCGCACACTTGAGATGGACCCTCGGACAAAGCATGCGTTCCAGGCCTTTCGACAGGTTCGGGTATCGGTCGAAATCGGCCCGAAACGCCGGTCCCGGCTCCTTCGCATGGAGCAGACGAACCTCGACGTTCCTGCGAACCAGGTCCGACAAGACCTCCAGGAACGGCGTCATCCTGCCCCGCTTGTGCACGTACAGGTCCTTCAGATCCGCGGTGGCCAGCCAGAGCAGGCGGGTGGCCTTGGGGACGGCCCCGCAGATGACTTCGTCGTATATCTCTCGATCGGTCACAAATCTCAACATGGCATCCGCTGGACAACAGTACGCCGCCCCACCGTTCCATTTCGGGTTTCCAGTCTACCTGGGGACCTCGGGTTTTTCAACCCTGCAAAGGCCCTCAGGCATCCCTCATAGGCCGATGCGTCGAAAAGCAGGGATTTTCCTGGGAGGCCGCATTTGGATTTTCCCGAAGGCGCTGTACATTCTATGTAGCAGCAATCTTCGATGTATGCGTTCTTCCGATAATATACGGGGGCATGAAAGGGATTCGGCATTTCGGATGGGAGAAATCTATCATGGCAATCCAGAATCTGTCCGAACAGGTGCTTCTGATCACCTTGCCGGCAGAGCCGCAGTCGAGCAAGGAACTGGAGGTGATGGTACGATCCGCCGGAGCGGGTCTCGACCGCGATGTGATCGTCGATTTCTCCCTCGTGGAGATTCTGTCCTCTGCGATGATCTGCAACCTGATGCTCCTCGAACGCCTGGTCAGCGCGAACGACCGACAGCTCATCCTGTGCTCGGTCCCCAGCAGCATCAACGGGATCTTCATTCGCGTGGGTCTGCACAAGCTGTTTCGGTTCGCGGAGGACGAATTCACGGCGCTGCAATCGCTGGATCGCAGCACGTACCTGGAGCCCTGACGGACCCTGGCCGAAAGCCTCTCATGAAACGCACAGCCAGCGGTCCACGATGTCGTCGAGAGCCGCCGGCAGAACGCCCGTCAACCAGGCCAGATCGATGATCGTCGGACGTTTACGGATCTCGTGCATGTGCAGAACGGCCGAGCGAATCCGCGGACGCGAGCAGCCGATGTCGGCCGCACAGGTCGGGGCGCCCGCTCGCGTCAGCCAGTCGCGGATTGTCTGAGGACTCTTGACCTGTGCTGCGGCCCGCGTCCTGGCCTCGTCCCAGAGATTCCTCTGTTTGAGCCTTTCTCGGAGGAACTCCAGCCGCGGACGTTTGGCCCGATCCTGTTCCCGCACCGCACAGGCGATGGATGGATCGATCCAGACCGCTTCGTCCACAGGGGGAGGCAGACTGCCGGCATCGGGACTCTCGACCGTCAGCACCCGTTCGAAGAGGGCCGCTGAGAGCACCGTTCCGACGCCGACCTGGCGACCATGCAGGTCGTGGCGTTCGCCCCGCACCTCGGCCATCATGTCCAGGGTGTGACTCAGGAGGTGTTCGCCACCGCTGGCCGGGATGCTGGTGCCCATGAGCGTCATGGCGGCGCCCGTCCAGAACAGAGCCTCAAAAAGCCCCTCAACCGCCTGCGGCTTGTGATCGCGAATATGTTCAGGGTGATCCAGATACAGCGGCTCGATGTCGCGGGCGATCCCGGCACAGAAGCCACAGTGGTGCTCGTCCAGCAGAAGGCTGTTCATCGCCCAGTCGCCGTTGCTCTGGTGCTTGGCGATAGTGTCCCCGAAGCCCGCGGCGGTCATCTCGTGCGGGGCTCCCTCGATCACAACCGGATCGGCGACCACCGCCAGGGGCGGCCTGGCCTCGATCAGCATCTTCACCCCGGCGATCGTCGGCGCCACGTTGGCGCTGGAGTAACCATTCATGGACGCGGCCGTCGCGACGACGACATAGGGAATGCCCAGCTCGAAACTTGCCCACTTGCTCAGGTCATTGATGACTCCGCTGCCCACCGCGACCACCGCGTCAACGCGCAGAGGACCAAGCTGCTCGACCAGTGCGCGACACGTCACATCGTCGCACATCGGACTTCGGAGGCCCCGATCGGCAACAACGATCCTACTGGCCGTCAAACCAGCCCCCTCCAGGGCTCTTTGAGCCTTATCGCCTGAAATATTCCAGGTCCGCGTGTCGGCAACGACCGCCACCCGCTGGGGCCGGACCTCGCCCAGGCAACGCTGCAGAATGTCCGCCAGCGAATCCACGACGTCACGTGCATAGACCAGTGCGGAGTGGCATGTGATGGGTCCTGCCGCAGGGGCAGGCAAAACGCTTTCCGAACAATTCCGACAAAGACATAGGATTTACTATTTCCGATTCACGATCTATTATTGATTGTGCGACGCAGGCTCGTCGAGGGCTGCGATTGTAGTTCACGAATGGGCAGCCGTAAAGCCCCGACGGAGGTCCGGATATGAAGAAAGCCTTCAACAGACGAGAGTTGCTCAAAGCCGGCGCGGCCTCCGTATTGGCGGGCGTGCCAGTCATGGCAGACGAGAAGCCCCGGCGCAAGCCCAACGTGGTCTTCGTGTTCGCCGATCAGTGGCGGGCCCAGGCCGCCGGCTATGCCGGCGACCCGAATGCCCGGACGCCCAACCTCGACCGACTCGCCGGCCGCAGCGTCAACTTCACGAACGCGGTGTCGTGCTGCCCGGTTTGCAGCCCGTATCGCGCCAGTCTGCTCACGGGCCAGTACCCGCTGACTCACGGCGTATTCCTGAACGATGTTCCGCTGCAGGACGAGGCGGTCTCGCTGGCACAGGCCTGCCGCAGGGCGGGATACCAGACCGCCTACATCGGCAAGTGGCACCTCGACGGCAACCACCGAAGCGCGTTCATTCCGCGGGAGCGCCGGCAAGGATTTGAGTTCTGGAAGGCCCTGGGCTGCACCCACGCATACAACAACTCCCTCTATTATGGCGACGAGGATGTCAAGCTCCGCTGGGACGGCTACGACGCGATCGCCCAGACGCGCGAAGCCCGCCAGTACATCCGCGACCACGCAGGGGGCCCGCCATTTCTCCTGGTCCTGTCCTGGGGGCCGCCTCACGATCCCTACGGCACGGCGCCGCAGAAGTACCGCGACCTGTTCGATCCCGAGCGGATCGCCCTGCGTCCCAACGTGCCCGAGCAGGATAGAGACAAAGCCCGGCAGGCGGCTGCGGGCTATTACGCCCACGCCGCCGCCATCGACGACTGCATCGGTGAACTGCTCGACACGCTTCGCCAAGCCGGCATCGAGCGGGATACCATCTTCGTCTTCACCTCCGACCATGGCGACATGCTCTACTCGCACGGTTGCCAGAACAAGCAGCGACCATACGACGAATCGATTCGCGTGCCGTTTCTGCTGCGGTACCCCGCCCTGCTCGGCGAGAGCGGTGTTACCATCAATACACCCATCAATTCGCCCGATATCATGCCGACCTTGCTGGGTTTGAGCGGAATCCCCGTTCCGAAGACTGTCGAAGGCATCGACTTCTCAGGCGTTCTGACGGGAGCGCCGGCGCCGGACAGCGCCGCTCTGATTGCGTGCTACGCCCCATTCGGACAGTGGACGAGGGCGCGAGGCGGCCGCGAGTATCGAGGCGTCCGGACCCGTCGATACACATATGTCCGCGACCTCAACGGCCCATGGCTGCTCTACGACAACCAGAGCGACCCATACCAGCTCAAGAACCTGTGCAACGACCCTGAACACGCGACCGTGCAGACCCGCCTCGATGCCCTTCTCTCTGAGCGATTGAGGGCAGCAAAGGACGAGTTCCTTCCCGCAGGCGATTACATCGCGAAGTGGGCCTATGAGGTCGATGACTCCGGCACGGTTCGCTACACGAACTGAGCCGCCTATCGGGGTCCGCCTGGCAGGTCGGTGATCGCGTTGCCGACCTGCTCGATGAAGTTCGAGTACACCTCGTCTGAGATCTTGCGTTGGCCCTCGTCGAGCCCCAGGCGGACGATCACCATGTTCCATTCGGGGATGACGAACATGTC
>CALEZT010000012.1 GCA_937927975.1 uncultured Phycisphaerales bacterium | reverse complement strand
AATTTGATAGCGTTGCCGGTCAGATTCGTCAGAATCTGGCGAAGACGTCCTGGATCTCCCCGGAGGTAGGATGGCACATCCGGGTCGGCGGCGCAGATGAACTCCAGGTGCTTCTCGTGTGCCCGTATCGCCAACATGCCAGTGAAGTCTTCCAGAAGGTCACGAATGTCAAAGTCGAGGGTCTCCAGCTCCAGCTTGCCAGCCTCGATCTTGGAGAAATCGAGGATGTCGTTGATCAAAGACAACAGGGATTCGCCGCTGCTGTGCACGATTTCTGCGTACTGTCGTTGTTCCTCCGTCAGTTCGGTGTCCAAGAGTAGACCCGTCATACCGATGATTCCATTCATAGGTGTCCGGATTTCGTGGCTCATGTTGGCCAGGAATTCGCTCTTGGCCACATTGGCCATTTCCGCCTCCGCTGCCATATTGTTCGCGAAAGCGGTCTGCTGTTCAAGATAGAGGTTCAGTTTCTCCGCCTCTTCGAGGGCATCCTGCAATTTCTCCTCTGCCTGCCTGCGCGCGGTGATGTCGGAATGTGTTCCAGTCATAAGTAGTGGCCGGCCATCATCGGTCCATTCCACGACTCTTCCGCGGTCATGAACCCAGACCCAGGAACCATCCTTGTGCCTCATTCTGCACTCGCAGTCATAAGTATCCAACCGGCCAGAGAAGTGCTGTTCCAGCAACTCTTCCGAGTGTTTCAGATCGTCCGGATGGCACATACTTCTCCAGGTCTGGATGCTGACGGGCGACAGTTCAGCAAGGGTATGCCCCACGATCTGGGCCCAGCGCTCGTTGAAGACCGTCTCACCGGTCTGTACGTTCCATTCCCAACTGCCCACATTTGTGCCGTGGATAATGCTGGCCAACCTCTTGCGTTCGATGTTCAGCTTCTCTTCCGCCCGTCTCCGATTGGTAATGTCGATCATCACAGTCAGGAAGTGCTGTCGCCCCTGACTTCTGATCACCTCGCCGGAGAACAGGCCGTTAAGAATTGTCCCGTTCTTGGTACGAATCTGCAGCTCGTGGTCGATGAAGCGATCGTTGGCTTTCAATTTCTCTGCCACGGCAGACTGCTGGTCGGGATCTACAAACAGGTCGAGTTCAACGGCGGTCTTGCCGATGACTTCGTCCCGGGAATAGCCAAGTGCTTTCACAAAGGCGTCATTGACATCGCTGAATCGTCTCTCGGGCCAGGTGGAAAGCGCCAGCAGGGCCGGGTTGTTGCGAAATAGGCGCTCGAACCGCTGCTGGGCCTCCTGCTCGGCGCTCAAGTCCTGGCTGATTGAGAAGATGCACTCCGTGGCGTTCCACCGACCAAACCGGACATGGGTCTGCACGGAAATGCAATCTCCCTTCTTCGTCGTCAACGGTAACGGACAAGTATTGCGCTCTCGCCGGATTATTGCGTCAAAAATCTGCGTGGCTTCCTGATACCTTTCCGGCGGGTGGAGGTCGAGCACATTCATTTGTCCGAGTTCTTCTTCACTGTACCCGAGCTTGTCTCTGAAGGATTGATTGGCAAGGACAATATCGCCTGTAAGTGTCGTCACCGCGACCATGTCGCCGAGAGCCTCAAAGAAGGTGCGGAAGTTGACTGCGCTCTCAGCTAATGCTTCTTCAGCCCGTCTTCGTTGTGTGATGTCCACGAACAATTCCAGGAGCTTCTCACGACCACGAACCCTGATGCGTTTGACAGATTTGAGTATCGGAGCGCGAGTTCCGTCGACACGCAACATCGTGCGATCGGCGTTGTCCACCTCCTGTCCCAGGTCGGTGATAGGGCAGTTGCCCTCTTGGGCGGGGCACAGGAATTGTTGGCACTTGCGCCCCACGATCTCATCCGGCGGAGCCCCGAAAAGCTCGGCGGCCGCGGGATTCACGCTCTCAATTGTGTGTGTATCAGCATCTACCATCACGACGCCCGCTGTGAGGCTGTTCAGAAGTTGCTGATGAAATTCACTGTTCTCTTGTAGTTCCGCCGTACGGGCCGTGACCTCAACCTCCAACTCTTCGCGACGCCGTGTCAGGAGAGTGACAACAGTGGCTGTCAACCCTGTCAGTAGCAAGCCCCCTAAAGCCGAAATCCACCCCGCCTGAACCGGATGCGTCGCCAGAAACTCCGGACCAGGGTATGAGACAACCCGATAGACCTTCCCAAAGGCACAGATGGGTCTCTCAAAAGACAAGTCGCGATAGTAATCTGAGCGATGTTCTTCGCCCGTCGTGGAAGTCCCGGTGTGACCCGACCATGTTGATGCCAGCAGAACGGGGGGGACATCGCCCTTCAGTTGGTACATATCCGTGTGGCAGTCAGCCTGACCAACGGCATCACGGAGCATAGTCTCTGTGCACAAGACCGCTGTCACGAATCCACGCAATTGCGCTGACCCATTCTCCGCAAAGATCGGCCGATGTACGAGAATATCGTTCGGGCCCCTGGTCTCCGGCAGCAGTGTGACCGCGTCTGTCGCAGTCACCAGTCTAGTATGTGCAGCTATCCCGAAGGCAGCGAGGTGGATTGGTTCCGAGCCGAGGTCGTAGCCCAGAGCCTCCTCATTCCCCGGAAAGGGTTCGACATAATACACCGGATAGTAGGTATTCCGTCCGGTGGCAGGCGTGCGAACTCCGTCCGCGTTGTTCTGCCACACGGCAAATCCTGTCAATCCCTCTTGTATGGCCTTGTGCTCACACGAAGTCCTGTCTGCTTCTGCTATGGCTGGGATCCATTCCCACGCTTGGACCGACGTGCCTCTGGTTAGATGCTCGGCATAAATCTGGAACTCTTGGCGGCTCACATCCATACTGCCTTCGAAGAAACAAGCGAGACCCTCCAACTGGGTGTCGCGGACATCGTTCATGAGGTCCACAACACGGTCTGTCTCTGCTCTCGCCAGTTGGGAAAAGGCAATTCTCGTAGAACGGATCTCATTGTTGTGGGCCAAGTACACAAGGACAGAAGCACTCGTGAGACCGATACCCACCGTGATCACCGCCTCGGCGTAACGGAGCGGCCAACCTCGCAGCCTCGTCGAAAACCGGCCACGCTGCTGAAATAGAACACCGCTGGCCACACAAACCGACAGCCCTATCGCAGTCAACAACACGGGGGCAAACCCCGCACATGTCACCTCCCACCTCCAGTCGTTGGCCTCGATATCCATGCCAAGAACCGCACTGGCTGTCTTCCCTTTGGTATCACCGATGGGAGCGAAGGCTGTGACCCAAGTGCCCCAGCGATCCGCCAGTGGACCTTCTGTTTCTCCCCGCCCTGTTGTGAACACACGGCGGAGGATCTCGGAAGCTTCCTCGTAGATCTGTCCCGCCGGCGACTCATCTTCCGAGCCAGCAGCCTCAGAATCCGCATAGAAGAACACCGTGCCATCTGGCCGGCGTCCCATCAGATAGATGAACCGACACCCCCGGGAATCATATCGGATCAGTGAAAGCTGTTCTTTCAGGCGCAGGTACTCGGGCATCGTCAGATCCGTGTCCGTGCCGGTCAATGCCCCCAGGCATCTGGCATCAACCGCCTGGGCCAGCAATGCAGCCTTCTCAAGAAGTCCCTCGCGCATCTGGTGGTCTTTCTGCGTCGCAACTCGCCATGTGAACATAGTCCCGGCGATCGTCAGCAGAATCAACACAGTGATCCACTGCCATATCTTCTGTTTCGACATGTACGTCTCGGCACTCATACTGTGTCTCTGCCCGGGGCCATGACCGCCTTCTTATTCCGACACCCTGTCTGGGACTACTTGAAGCCCCTGTCCTCCAGTACTCGCCTGACTATCGTAGTCAACTCCGCGAGATCAAAGGGTTTCGTGACATACCCGGCCACCCCATACAATGAAGCCTGCGTGAGATCGTCCGCATCGGCGCACCCAGTACACATAATGACGGGCACCCCTCTCGTGTCCTGAATCCCCCTCAGGCATTTCAGCATCTCATGGCCGTTCATCACAGGCATCATGGTGTCAAGCAGTATGAGGTCAGGCTTTTCGTTCGTAGCCTTCTCGATCCCTTCCTGGCCATTGGCTGCAGTGACGACCTGCCAGCCATTGCATTCGAGGCGGTGTCGAAGGATCTCGACGACGTCCCGCTGGTCGTCGACAACCAGTATCCTGGCAGTCCTTTTGCTCGATTTTGGTTTGCACAGTCCTAGCACGGGCTACTCCTTCCACAACACATTGTTACATGATTGGCCGGAATTATCCTGTGGAACCTCCTGCGGCCGCACAACCTACCCTCTGTCGCAATCCCAGGCGAGGGGGCCATGTTCAACGGTCCGAGAAGGGAATTCATCGGGTGACTGAGGATCTGGAACACATCCCAACCACTTGTTGACTCACCTTCTGTTGCCGCTCCGTCACGGGACCATACCACTTCATTCAAACCCCATACTTATCGTCGTGTCCGCAGACACACTTGACCACGAAGAAGACGGTAGACATGGTGTCTGTCTTGAATCAGGTGGGAGCAATCCAGTGGAAAAGGCTGTATGATGCACTCAGCCAGGTCATGCTACCACGAGAGGACCCTCTTGTCCCTGTGAACCAACAGCCGTCGGGCATAGGTTCATTTGGTGATGACGTCCCATAGTCTTGCCCCCACAATATGTGATACTCGAAGGTCTCGGGCCATGCTGGCCACGAAGACAAGCCAACACCGAACATCTCCATTGCCATGCCGAGTGTGCGCGCGAGGATGAAGACGCCAATCCATGCACCGTGCCTCGTCGTCACCCACATGGAGACAGAGAATGTGGAATTGACCTAAAGAGCATGTACACTCCACCCGATATCTCCACTCAGGGCAGTACCTGCCAACGGACAACACTCTTCATGATATGGAGATGCAGCGATGAAATGTCTGATCGTGGAAGATGACTTCACCAGCCGTCTACTCCTCCAAAAACAGCTTGAACACTATGGTGAGTGCCACGTCGCGGTGAATGGCATCGAAGCAGTGAAGGCAGTACGAATGGCCATGGATATGGGGGAGCCCTACGATCTGATTTGCCTGGATATCATGATGCCCGAGATGGACGGCCAAGCCGCGCTGCGTGAGATCCGTGGGATGGAGGAAACCCATGGCATCCTCTCCACCGACGGTGCCAAGATCCTCATGACGACTGCCCTAAACGACATACAGAATGTGTCTACAGCTTATTGCGAATTGGCGGATGGCTATCTCGTCAAACCCATCGAGCGAAACCAGTTGGTCGCCTTCCTGGAGAAGTCACAACTTCTCGATACCCGCGCGAAGTGTGAGCGTACGCGGCACTGATGGTCGTGCCATCAGCCAGGTTCCTGAGCCACGTGTGTTCTTGCCTCGGTTCCGGAGTTCGAGTACCGCTATTGCTCCCCGACAGTAAGGTCTTCAGAGCCAGTCCCCCACGGGCAATTGGTTGATTGCCTGCCGCAGCACCGGATCGACATTGGTGTAGACATCGTTTGTAAGCTGTGGGCTCGAGTGCTCC
>CALEZT010000011.1 GCA_937927975.1 uncultured Phycisphaerales bacterium | reverse complement strand
AGGTGGCCCCCATTTCGGCGCGTCTCCTGGCCCCCTTTCTGATGCTTTTTTCCAAGGCGATGGATAGTGTGCGGGCCAGTATGCGGGGCTCAGACCGGTTGTTGCTCAAGGGGGTGGTCGAGAGGCGTGGGGTTGAAAAATCGCCGCTGAACCTGACGAAGGGGATCGATGTCCTCGCTGAGGACCTTATTGTGGCCACCCTGGAGAAGAAACTGGTCGGCAAGCTTGGAATACGTCCTCTGACCGTATTCTCAGAGGAATTGGGCATCCGGACACTGCCGGAAGGGGCGAGCGAGGACGATGCTGAGCTTGTAGTCTTCATCGACCCGATCGACGGCACGGAGTTCATCGAGTCCCTGCAGGGCGGGTGGTGCCTGATCGCTGTGTATGACCGCCGGGCGGATGAGGTGGTCTGTGCCGTGGCGGGTGATATATTTCTCAATCGGCTCTACTGGGCTTGCCGCTCCGGCGAGGCCGAGGCACTCGACTTCACGACCCATTCCTGGTTCCGGCTCGACGGCGGGCCCAATCCGAGGGAACAGCTGGCGGGCGCCCGAGTGAACTTCCTCACGACCAAGGTTTCACGCTACCGGTCCGTGGCCTCGCAGAAGAGACTGCTCGATGCCATAGAGCAGGACGACGGCCGGATGAATCTCGCCTGGGGCTCGAACATGATCCTTCAGGTTGCGGCCGGCTATGCCGATGCCGCGGTCGAATTCACGAAGGGTTTTGCCACCTATGATCTTCTGCCCGGCTTGTTCATCGGACACAAGGCCAGCCTCACCATCCTCGACCCCAGAACCGGCCAACCCATTGACTGCAAACTCGATATCGAGGACATCTTCGCCACCTACCGCCGCGACCCGAAGTGCCCCAAGAGAACCCCTTTCGTCGCCGCCAACACCGAGGCTTTAGCACGGCAGATCGTGGCCTTGCTCGATCTGTGACCTCATACCGCCACTGCTTCGCAGGACCACCAAGGGCCATTCTTGCGTGGACAGCGGCACGAAACAGGCATAGAATGGTATAGGTTGCTGTGATCCGGAAATTGATCAAACGGTCGCGATGGTGCAGCGCATTCTCATCAGCTATACCCGGGGGGATGACGAGCCGTTCGCAGGGCGGCTCTGTTGTCCATGTACTGGGGGAGGCGAGAAATGACTACCTCTTGGCGAACCGTCCGCGTCTTCATCAGCTCAACCTTCAAGGATATGCAGGCGGAGCGGGATCATCTCGTGCGATTTGTGTTCCCGAAGCTGCGGGAGGAACTGCTTGCGCGGCGTATTCATCTCGTGGACGTGGATCTGCGCTGGGGTGTCACCTCAGAGCAGGATTCGTTGCAGGTGTGCAAGGAGATCATTGACGAGTGCCGGCCGAGATTCTTGTGCATGCTCGGCGGCCGCTACGGCTGGGCACCACCCGGCCAGGAAGAATCCATCACCGCTGCCGAGGTTCGCTACGGCGTGCTGGATCGGCTGGGTGAGCACGGCTACGCCTTCTTCTATTTCCGCGATCCTGTGGCCACAGCCTCGATGGTGGAGACTCAGCTCGGGGAGTTCCACGAGCCCCTCAGCAGCCCGAATGAACAGAAGCTAACGAAACTCAAGTCCGCGATCACCAATGCGGGTTTGAATCCGTTCCTCTACCCGGCTACGTGGGACAGTGAGACAAGCTGGTTGACCGGCCTGAAGACGTTTGGCGACCGAGTCTACTCGGACCTCATGTGCACCATTGATGAGGAATTAGGCACACAGCCGCCGGAGAAGCTCGACGAATTCGCTGAGGAAAACGCGGCGACGGAAGCGTTCGTTGAGGAACACACTGAACGCTTCGTACTTGGCAGCCGGAAGCCAATACTGAATGAACTGCTCGCCCACGCCAGTACCACTGGCGGAAATGGCTGCATTTGTCTCACCGGCGCCCCCGGCAGCGGCAAGTCGGCCCTGTTCGCGCACCTCTATCGCTGCCTTCAGAGCCCGACCTTCGGTCGCCAGCCTTCTCTCGTCATTCCTCACTTTGTCGGCGCAAGTCCCGGCTCGACGAATATGCACCGCACCTTGCGTCGTCTGTGCCATGAGTTGAAGGCGGGTTGTTCTGGAATTACTGCCGAAATCCCGGACGATGCCGTGAAGCTTCGCGACGCATTCCCGGATTTCCTCCGACAGATTTGTGAGAAGAAACACGTAATCATCCTGCTGGACGGCATCAATCAGTTCGATGCTGCTTCGCATTTTGGCGGGCGGCACTGGCTCCCTGAAGAGCTGCCGGAGAGGGCCCGGGTTATCCTCTCCGCACTGAACGGGCCAGCGTTGGAGGAACTGCGCCGGCGCTATCATCCGCCCCGAGAGATCGAACTGAGACCCCTGACGGCCGCCGACGGCGAGGCCATCATCGAGCAATTCCGCCAACGGTACTATAAGAGATTCGAACCGGACCAGCGTACCGCGCTACTGACCAAGACCGACGCGGGCACGCCGCTTTATCTGCTGGCCGCACTGGAAGAGCTGCGTACACTCGGCACCTATGAGGAGATCACCAGCCGCATCGCACAACTGCCGCCCAGCACCCAGTCGCTATTCACGTGGATTCTCAAGCGATTGGAAGATGACGATGGTTTCCGAGATGCGGCCGGCCGAAAGGTGGGACAGGAATTGGTGCCTCAATTCGCCTTGCTGATGGGCGTAAGCCGCCATGGCTTGAGCCAGCGCGAGCTGGTTGAGTTGCTCGCACCCGGACACATCGAGGCGAAGCCACCAATCGAACCCGATCCACAGGGCAATGTCGCCGCGTTGCTGCATCTGCTCCGTCCCCACGTGATGTACCGGGGTGAACTACTCGACTTCTACCATGCCCAGTTCCGTGCAGCCGCAAAAGATGCCTGGCTGAAGACGGATGCACAGTGCCAAGCTGCCCACGTGCAACTTGCCGGTTACTTTCACGGTAAGGCTGACCCTGCAAACACCGGAATGTGGGGGGCAGACTACCCCAGGAGTCTGCACGAATTACCGTACCATCTCCTCGAAGGTAAGCGCTCAGAGAACCTATTCACGCTCGCACGCAGCGAACGCTTTCTGACTGCCCAGTGGGACGCGTTCTTAGGAGAACCAGACCTGCCGCTCCAGACACAACTCTATGCAATCAAAGCTGCGGCTGAGATAGACGATGCGGCTCGAATAGCTGAGTTTAGTCTTGGCCACGCCCGTCGGCTCGCAGCCAGCACCCATGAGCCGCCCTTGGATGCCCTACGTAGAGGCAACCTGCAGCGTGCATGCCAATTGGTGGAGTTACGTGAAAATGAGGAACGTGTGCTTTGGTATTTGCTTCTTGCTTGGGAATTGGATGAGACCAGCAGACAGGAGGCGGCAAGTATATTGGACCGGTTGTTGCGTACAGGGCTCTGCCAGTTGACCTCCAAACGACAGGAATGGGCTGTGGTTCTCCTCTCGGCCCTGAGGGATTCCCACTTGTGCGACTTGCTTGCCATCCAGGGACGATTACTTGACGACTATGGTCGAAAGGCGCTGTGTATTGGGCTAGCACGTCAACGTCTGTTCCCCGCCGCGCTACAAATCGCACGGCAGATCCACGGTGTCGAGCTTCGTGCCCTGACGCTCGCTGCTATCGCTGTGTCTCAAGACCAAGTAGATGATGAACCAGTCTCGTGCGTCACATTGTCGTCTGCGATGCAAACCATGCTGCAGATCGATGACCCTTGGCAGCGGGCATGGGCGATGCTTGATCTCGCTCGGATTCAGATCAAAGTAGGTGACAGAACAGGGGCACGCGCCGCACTTTCCATTGCGCTCCAGGCGGTGGAAAAGAACGGCTATGCCGTGAATCGTTCAAGGCTGTTGTCGAGTATAGCGTTCGTTCAAGCCGAAATGGGCGATAGCAGTGCTGCGCGTACTACGATTTCTGCTGCACTCAAAACCGTGCAGCAGATCACAGATGCAAGAGATCAGGCTTCGGTCATATGGCGCATCGCTAATGCTCAGACCCGCACCGGTGACAGCTTGTCCGCGCTGCAGGCTGTGCATGAGATTAACGATCACGAGATTCAGATGACAGCACTTGTTTCCATTGCCGCTACTCAAGCTGGACTTGGGGACTGCTCTATTGCTCTGCAGACAGTAGAACAGATTGAAGAACCTTGGCGCAAAGCAGAGGCCCTATGTGCCATCGCGGCGGCTTATGCCAAGAGGGGTGACATCGCGGCGGCGCAGAGTGTGTGTTCTGTCGCGGTGCAGACCGCGCAACAGAGCAACGATGACCCAAACGTGGGAATTGTGCTCTCGACCATTGCGATCGCTCAGGCTCAAACGGGCGACTTCGTTGCTGCCTTGCAGACAGCGCAACAGATTGAAGTCGAGGGTGGTTACCGGGGGGTGGCCCTAGGTGGCATCGCCGTCTCTCAGGCTGAGGCCAGTGACTTCTCAGAAGCTGTACGAACCGCACAGCAGATTCATGATTCGGCGCAGCGTGCCGATGTCTTGGTTGAACTCGCATCAATTCAAACCTTTGCGGGTGAAACTGAGGCAGCACGAGACGTGTTCTCCATTGCGTTGGATGCGGCACAGCCAAGCGAAGATGGTGCGATTTGGGCTGAAGTACTCGCCGAGATCGGCACAGTTGAGGCCGCGAGTGGGTATACTGCGAAGGCCAGGCTCACTTTCTCTGCTGCGACCCACTTGGCTGAGCATACTCACACTCACCGTAGTCGCGCCAGAGCGCTGCGCGCAATCTATATAGCCCAGAAACAGTCGGGGGACGCAGAGGGAGCAAGGGCCACGTTCGCCCTAATGCCTTGGGGATCGTATTACTATGGTAACCCCTACGAAGACAGGCCAGCCGGCCTGGATAGGGCTATTTCCCAAGTGGAGAACAATAGGTTCTCCGCTGCGTTGCGGATCGCACGGCAGATAAGGAATGCTGGAGATCGTGTTGATGCCTTGTGTGCCATCGGTGTCGCTCTGGCCAAAGTGGATCACGAGAAGGCAGCTTCCGTGTTCCTTGATGCGTTACAGATGGCGCAAGAAGCCGAGAATCCTAGCGCGATGCTCAGTCGGATCGCGGCTTCTCAAGCCAAGGCGGGATTGCGAGCTCAGGCCATACAAACCGCAGAGAGAATTGTCTCTGCCCGCGACGAGAACTTGCCGGAGGTTGCCGCTGCCTTTGTAGAGGCGCGTGATATAGTCGGCTTCAAAACGCTGCTGCTCGAGTGCGTCTTCTACCTAAGTGCAGCTTGCAGAATGTGCGGTCTATTAGCAAAGATATATCCCGAGCAAGCGACGAAGGTTGCAGAAGTCGTGCTCGAACATCCGGCGGGAGCACGACCATTATTGGTTCCAGGCACCGAGCGGCTAACGGGTGACGTGTGGTTGGACGGGCCATGTCCAAACTTCTGAAAATTATCGGACTGCCGGCGGTGTGCTATCTCCCGAAGGAGGGACTACCAGTGATCCCCCAATGTGGGCGAGAGCCTGCGATGCCCTGGGGTGTCAAAATAGTGGTCTCTCTATCCAGGGGTTGTATCACTCACGCGTGAGAGGATGACGAATATTGAGCGCGTCGTAATCGAGAGGGGACCCGTATACCCAGTTCCGTACGGATCACACGTCTTC
>CALEZT010000010.1 GCA_937927975.1 uncultured Phycisphaerales bacterium | reverse complement strand
GACCGGCAGGCAGCGGGATCAGCCGGGGCTTCTCCTCCTGGAACAACAGATGGACTTGCTTGCGGGTCGTGCCGTGAATCCGGGTGTCGGCAATCCGCTGCTCCCAGTCTGCCAGGTGCTGATTCTCCTCGGCCAGACTGGCGAACGTGTGGCCCTTTAAGGCGTTGGATTGAACGTAATCGATCCCCTTTTCCACCTTGCCTTTGTGCCGAGGCATCCGCGGCTTCGTCGGCAGAATCACCGTCCCGTAGTATTGACAGAAGGACTGGATCTTCGGATGGATATCCGGGTCGTACCAGTCCGCCCGGCTGACCGCCGCCTTGAGGTTGTCGATCACGATCGTCTGCGGAACCCCGCCGAAGTACCAGAAGGCATTCTCCAGGCAGCGAAGGAAGTTCTCGGTCGTCTGATGGTAGACCACCTCGCTGTAGGCCTTCCGCGAGAAGCTCAGCACCACCCGCAAGACATAGGGCCGTCGGTGTTTGCCATCCGGCCGCAGGATCGACGCCCCGGTCCCGAAGTCCACCTGGGCCTCTTCCCCCGGCAGCACCTCCAGCCGGCGAAACGGCAGCGGTCGGCTCTGACCCAGACGCTGGAGGAACCGCCGAACGCTGGAGTAGCTGGCGCCAAAACCATGCCCTTCCACCAGGTCCTGATAGATCCTCTGGCCGGTCAGTCCCTGACCGAGCTTCTCCTCAATGACCGCCCGAAACGGCTCACAGAGGCTCTCGGGGCCGGGGATCGGGTTCTCCGCCGCCACACCAGCTCCGTCGCTCCCGGAGATCGGCTTGCTGGCCGGTTTTGCCCCAAGGCCCCCCTCAGGAACAGGCTCCGACCCGGGGATCGGGTTCGTCGCCGGTTTTGCCTCCCCCGGCGGCGAATGCACGTAACGAGCCACCGTCTCACGGCGGATGCCCAGCTTCTTCGCGATCTGCCGCTGAGACCAGCCCAGCCGCACCAGCGTCAATATTGCCTGTACCACAGCCATCTTGAGTTGGTTTGCCATGCCGAACCTCCCGAAACCGTAACGTGTTCGATTTCGAGAACTTCTTACGGCAAACCGTCAGCTCCTCAAAGTGGCCGGTTTTGAACCCGATCCGACTGGCCGGTTTTGCCCGATCCTTGACACCACGCCCTCTGGGCGTGCTCGATTACTTGAGCATGCTGTCCCCACAATGCGTAGATCTATCCCATCACGGATACGTATACCAAGCCACTCCCTCGTAGGCCCAGGTATCGTTGTGCATGGTCTTGAGTTCCTTCACCTCCATTTCGTCCGCGGTGTAGAGATGGCATTGGAGCGATGGGGACCAGAGACGGTGGACAGGGATTGTCCCGTGCGGCTGGTTCGGTTGTGCGAAGGCGTAAAACGCTATACCTTGGTACCGCCACTGGTCCGGATAGTCCTGCGTCAGCTTCTCGACCTCCAAAGGGGATAAGGTGTAGAGGTAACCCTTCAGTGTGGGTGAATGGAATCGATGCACGGGGACCAGCCCGGGAATCGCGCTCTCGGCGAAGGCGCGGTACGCGACCCCCTCATCGGTCCATGCCTGCTGGCGAAGACGAAGAAATGCGTCACGTTCATCCACGTCGATCGTAAAGAAATACCTGCCATACGCGGAGGACCAGAGTCGGTGAACATCCTCGAGCGCGTCAGCGAAGGACGGAACCGGCGTCCTGTGTGCAGCGGTCTTGGCTCGGGCCGAGCCGTCCGCTTCAGCGGGTGTTTCGCCCCCTAGCTTCTCGCCCACGATTCTGCGATATCGCTCCAGCGTGGCGTTCTGTACAGCGGGGCTGCATCGCAGCAGGATCCGCTGTGCCTCGCGATAGTCACCTTTGTTGAAGTAGACTGCCGCCAGATTGCAGGCCGCCTCGTCAAATCGAGGGAAGATGTGGATTGCTTTTTCGTAGAGGCGGATTGCCTCTGCCTGGCGGTTTGTGAGCACACGGCACGTGGCGAGGTTGTTCAGGACGTGAATATGGTACGGATGGGCGGCCATGGCTTGCTCGTAGTCGGCCACAGCCTGCTGCAGGTCATTGGAGGCGAAGTCAGCTTCCCCGCGATACCATTTCAAAGGCGTAGCCATCGGGTCCAATGAAGCGAAAACGGAGTACGCAGCATCGATTTCGCGAAGGACACCTCTCCAGTCTTGAACCATTCTTGCGGTCAGGGCCCTTTTCGTGTGAATCTCCCCGTTTAACCGCGCATAACCGACTGCAGTTGCAGACAACAGTAGGACTTGGGCGACAAGGAGAATACTTACCAGCACAGATCGAGGAGTATGTTGTTGGACCGGGAAGCGTCGGTGGTAGATCGCGATGACCGTCGCCATCATCAGGAGTAGAAAGACGGTGTCAAAGACACGCTCTCGAGAAAAGGAGAAGCCGCAGATGACGATGTAGCCTGTTATTCCCAGGAACATCAGAAACGCCAGCAGTGAGTCTTCGCTCCAAGGTCCCTGCGTCATGATACGGAGGGCACAAAGCAACGTGACAGTGAAGATGGCCACATAGAATAGGAAGCCAATTGTCCCGACTTCCGCCCATACCCACAAGAAGTCGTTATGTGGACGAATGAAGAACACGGTCTTGAGCCGATCAGGCGGAGTCCCCTCGAGTAAGCCATACGATGGGAATACGATCTTCCAGTTTCCAGCTCCCACGCCCCAGACGGCATGATCTCGGATCATCTGTGTTGTCTTTCGCCAAACAGACACTCGCTCAAAGAACGAATCAGTATTAGCCGCGGCGGCGATGAAGTTCTTGACAGAGTGCGACCGCACGTGCAGCGCTGCCACAAGTGCGCCAATGAGGAGAGACCCCACGATGACATATGCCATCCTGCGAAGAACCCGGGTGCGCATCTCCGGGGCAACGGCACTATTGACCCGCCTAAACACCGTCAGGGCGACGATGGCAGACACAACCAGTGTGACGAGTAACGCAAGCCAAACAGCGCGCGTGCGACTTAACAGGATCAACGGCGGTATGGAAGCCGTCGCAACGATCCCCATGATCGCCCAGAAGCCGCGACAGAGAAGGACTGTGTACAGGCAAAACGGCAACAGGACGAACAGGCCTGAAGCAAAGAGATTCTTGTGCCCCATGGTCCCGTTCAGAAGAGAATAGCCGGGTCTATCTACGACGCCATACGTAAAGAACTGACAGAAACCGATCAGTGAGATGAGGATTGCGGTGATGACGACTGCCTTGGCCACCAGAGCGACACCGCCGTTCTTCCGTAAGAAGATGATGGTCACCAGGAGGAGGAAAACGACCGACATGACGATCTTGAGGTTTTCGTAGATGCCCTCAGTCACGTTTACCGCTTGGGTCAACGAGACTGTCGAGAACAGGAGATACCCCAGAAAAATTGGAAAGATCGCTCGCTTGAGGATCCCATAGTCGGTCGCTCCCAGTCCGATTGCCGCTTGCAGCAGGAGTGACAGACAGAGGATCGATGACACAAGAGCCCACGCGACGAATTGGGGCGCCAAGGCTGGGTCGAGGGTCGATTTCAGGGTCACAAGCGGTGTGAATAGAACCGCCCCAATAATCAACAGGACGGCGTCGGCATCGGCGAAAGCCCTCTCGGACAGCCGTGCAAGAAGCCGGTGATTGCTGCACGCCAAGACGCCTCTGGTCCTCCGTACCCTCGCGTACCTTCGGACGGCCGCGTCGGTCTCTTCGAGCCGGGATTTCTCATTCGCTGCCACAGATTACGCTCCTGCACGGGGCCCGCATACTACACCAGAGTACGGCATTCGGTCCCATGAACCCAGGTCGTCAGCTCCGCTCCTCCGTCGGAGTCCATCATTCTGCAGCGGAATCCCCCATGGCACCGCTTCTTCCACATACCTCGACCACAGCCTTCTCCCTGCCGACTCGTGCTCTGGCCTTACATATTGCCGCCTGTCGTCGGAGACTTGCTGGCTTGTCCCGTCCCGCCGTAGACACCCATGTTGATGCGGCCGCCGTTGGGCGATGGCTCCTGTCCTGTCGGCGACTCCGGCGCCCCTGCGTCGATGCAGGGACTGGTCACCAGGTCCTTGAGCCAAGTCTCGGAGATTGGGTCCCAGCGGCCCGCCTGCGACATCAGGTGGTAATCCCCCTGCACCCAGACCGCCAGAGGATCGGTCGCCGGCAGAACCGCGACGATATTCGCAGGATCGGCCCAATACCCAGGTAGTACAAATTGTGGGTCTGCACGCAAGTTGCCATCGCCCGGCCAGCCCCCGGCAACGGTTGTATAAGCGACGAGGGGACTGGCGGATCCAAGTAGCTTGATCTGCGTGGGTGTGTTCGCCCACACGATGGAGTCCAGCACAATCGCCCGGCTGTTCGACAGGCAGACGCCTGCCCCTGCACTGCCCCCGTGGTTGCCGGAGATCGTGCAGTTGATGAATACTGCCTTGCTGTCTTCGCAGTGAATCCCGCCGCCGGCATTGAGAGCCGTGGCGCGATTGCCCACGATCAGACAATTGAGGATCGTCGGGCTGCTGCCCACACACAGAATCCCGCCGGCCTGCCATCCTTTGCCGCCGGTGATCACCAGACCCCGCAGGATACAATTGGGGTCTTCGCCGTGAGTGCATCGCACGACCGTGCCCTTGCCCTCGCCGTCGATCACCGGCAGCGGAAGAATGCTCGCGTCGTCCGAATTGAAGCCGTTGACCTCGACGCTCTTGCCGAGCATGTCGATTGTCTCGAAGTAAGTTCCAGGCCGGACCATGATCCGGACCCCCGTCCGGGCCACGTCGATGGCCTCTTGAATCATGTCGAAGGGATGCTCCGGTGTGCCGTCTTCATACGGATCACTGATATTCGCATCGCCAGGGCCGGGATCGCCGGGACCATCATCATCGACATAGAGCACGGACAGCACACTCAGAAAATGCGCCTTGACGTGCTGGTTGCTCTCCATTGTGAGGGTCAGCGGGTTGTCGGTAGAGAAGGTGCTTCCCCACCAGCCAGCGAACTCAAACAATGGGTCGGGGTCAGCCTGGAGCTCAACCTGTGTGCCGCAGTCGTAGTGGAAAGTGCCTTCACCGGGTGTGCTGACAACACCACCGGCGGTGCTGGAGACGACCAAAGCAACGGAGGTGTCTTGCGAGAAGAAGATCTCCTGGCCTGTCAGTGTCACGGTCAGGTCCTGCTCTCGTGCAACGGCCAAGGATGACGACGCGATCAGTGCCCAGACGATGACCGACAACGATTGAATGAGGCCATTCACGGTAGGAACCTCCTTGTCCATAGGACTGGCATACCCTTCACCGGTACATCAGGAGTCGCTTTTGCGACCCATCCTTTCATGCCACAGTCCGACGCCATAGTGGAGTCTATGATCGCCGGAGTAACACGTCAATGCAGAAAACGCAAATCTTCGACTGAATTCGACTGAATGAACCCGACTTCGCAGATTCGCTGGGTCAAACCGACTTGACATGGTCAAAGAGGGCCGTTTCAGCCGAGAGTCTTCACTACATCGACACCTCGTTGCCGCCGGAGGCGGCCGTGATCCGGGTGCGGCGGTTGGGCCGGCAGCTCCAGCTTGAGCCGGATCAGCACCCGTTGCGGGTCCCGGCTGGGCGTACCGCGACAGGATCAGCATTCGCCCATTGCTCGTGGGGATGTGCACATGGACCATCTGGACGGACGCGGATTCCTCCAGGACACTCCGCGTCGTCAGACCGGGGGGCCGACCACAGGGCCAAGCCTCCTTTGAGATTCCGGAACGCCGTGCGATTTGCGTGCCACCGAGTTGCGTTGACGGCATGCTCGATTGCCGGTTCCTATCCACTGGGCATCTTGAACCGGTAGACTGGCGTATTTGTTCTCAGGTTGCCCTCAGATTGCCCTCAAAATGGGTCACGAGATGGCAAAAAACCGTGTGAGAACAGCAGAACACCAAGAGTCTTTAAGTCTTTGCTGTCACAGGAGTTGAGCTGTAAACAGAGTCCTTGTAAGATCTTGGCGAAAGAGGGCAGATCGAATCCCGACCTCTCCGTTATGTTTGCGAGAATCGTCACAAGTCCTTGAATTTGAGGGACTTGTAGCGTTTTTTCGATTCTTGACGGGCCTATTGCCCTCGGAGAGGGCATCTTTCCGATCGCTCCCGGCTCCCGCACCTGCTGATTTCCCCAAGGCCTCCTGGGCAGGTCGTCTCGCGACAGGAAAAGGCGATCACCCCGCCGCGATGGTCTCGAACATGGCCAGGACGTTCTCCAGCGGCGTCTCGGGCAAAATTGTGTCGTGACTGGCGCCGGCGACAAATCCGCCGCCGGGGGCCATGACATCCAGGACCCGGCGGGTCTCACGCCGTACGGTTTCTGGCGTGCCCTCGATCAGTACATGATGGGAGTCGATGCAACCGTTGAAAACGAGCCTGTCGCCGAACTCGTGCTTGAGCGCAGGCAGGTCCATGCCGCAGCAGGAGGGCTGCACCGCGTGCAGGCTGTCCAGGCCCGCGTCGATCATCAGGGGGATCAGCGGCGCAAATCCGCCGCAACAGTGGAGCTGCGTCTTCAGGCCGTAGCTGCGGGCCAGATCGATCAGGCGTCTCATGTGCGGCACGATGAACCGGGTGAACAGATCCGGACCCAACAGCGGCCCCATCTGGCTGCCGAAGTCGTTGCCGAAGAAAAAGATGTCGATCGCGTCTGCTGCCGCGTCGAAGACCCGCTCGTTGACCGCGCTGTAGAAGTCGACGATGTGGCCGAACACCGCATCGACAAGCGACGGCTCTGTGTACATCTTGATGAACAGGTTTTCCATGCCCACCAGATCGATGGCGTCGTGCCAGAACGGAGACCAGTCGCCTCCCAGGATGGCGTAGCGACCGGCATATTGCAGAGCACTCCGGCGGATGTGCGCGACGTCCACCCACTTCGGGTCCGGCCACGGATAGTCGTGCACCTCGGTCAGTGTGGCTTGCGCCAGGGGGTGACTCATCGGATGACCGTAGCCGATGCCGTTCCGCTCGATGCCAAAGACAGTCCGGGACTTGGCACCCTTGGACAGCGGGATCTGAGGCCCCGCGTAGACCGGCAACACCCGCCGGAAGTCATCGCCCAGGCGAATCCGCAATGGCTCGTCCTCGCAGCCCAACTGCTGTTTCGCCTTGCTCCAGAATTCCTCGGAGGCCCCGCACCAGCAGGGCACACGGTCGGGCCGCTCGTGGTCGAAGGCGATCAGTACCCGTTCGCGGGGTGTCATGGGCCCGGGCTCCTCAGAAGAGCATGAACTCCGCGATCGTCGGCCCCCCGGGAGCTTTCAGGATGTTCAGACGGAACCGCTGGGCCACAACCGGCTCGACTCTGACCGACCACTCGGGCCCGATGGTCGTGCCCTCGTGGAATGTCCTCCAGTTCTGGCCGTCGTGATACTGCAACTCGAACGCCTGCACCCGCTTGAACTCCTGGGGTTCATCAATCGCCACCTTCCGGATCGTCTCGGGTTTGCCCAGATCGACCTCCAGCCAAGCGGAACGGGTGCTCGCGTCGGTGGCCCAGCGCGTGTCCGAATCGCCATCGACGGCTCTGCTGGGTCCATACGACGGGTTCTTCTGAAAGACAGTCGATGCGGTTGCCTTCTTGCCCGTGGCGAGGGAGTCGCCGCTGGTGGGCAAGGCCACAGGTGCGATCTCAAACGCACTCCCGTCGACCGTCAGTTCGATGACCGTGGCAATCGGATCGCGGCCGGCAGCCGGCACGTCGATCGCGATGCCCACATCGGTGCGTTTCATTGTCGCCTCAGCGGTGCTGAGTCCCTTGATGGCTCGAACCGTCCCAACCGCAGGCAGAAGGAGGGGCCCTTCCTCAGGCCAGTTCATCACGTACAGGTAGATCTTGCTGTCCTTGCAGGTGGAGGCGCCCCATTTGCCCGGCTTGAAGGGCCCGCCGCGAGTGCCGTAAACACCGGCGCCGTACTTCTTCAGCCAGTCGCCCATCTCGCGCAGCCGCTGGACCTGACGCGGCTCGATCCGTCCGTCGGGCATCGGGCCCACGTTGAAGAGCAAGTTGCCGTCGCCGCCGACGGTGTAGAGCAGGGTCTGGAGGCACTGCTTGAGCGATTTCATGTCGTCGTTAGGCTTCCACGCCCATTGGCGACAGATCGTCATGCAGGTTTCCCAAGGCCTCTCCCGGTTGAAGCCGCCGATCCGCTGTTCCGGCGTGTCCAGGTCGCCCGGCAAGCCGCCGCGGTTGTTCAGGATGATGTCCGGCTGAAGCGTGCGGAGCATCATGAACGACTTCTCCGGCGTGTCGCCCCAGAGCTGGCGCGGACTGTCCAAACCGTCGAACCACAGGATATCCACGCGGCCGTAGTTCGTGCAGATCTCACGCAGTTGCGCCAGATAGAATTGCAGATACTTCGCGTGGTTCTCCGTGGCAAAGTCCGCGTGATACCAGTCGCGTGGGGAGTAGTACCAGCCCAGGGCCAAGCCCTGTTTGTGGCAGGCGTCGGCCAGTTGCCTGCACACGTCCTTGCCGTAGGGGGAATCCTTGCTGGTGATCTTGTAGTCCGACTGTTGAGTGTCGAACATGGAGAATCCGTCGTGGTGTTTGCTCGTGAAGACCAGGTACTTCATCCCGGCCTCGCGGGCGATCTGCACCCATTCGTCGGCGTTGAAGTGGACGGGATTGAAGCTCTTGTAGAGGTTGTCGTACTCCTCCATGGGAACGTCGCCCGTCCTCGCGTCGTTGCGGCCGCGACGGGGCCCGCCCCGCGACCAGCCGATCTCCGTCCCTTTGAGCGACACCGGGCCCCAGTGAAGGAACAGGCCAAACCGCATGTCCTGCCAGCGGCGCAGGGCCTCGGGTTTGGCATTCTGCCACCCTGGGGTTTGCCCGACGTTCGCTTCGGCCCGGCAGTTCTCGACAGCAGGGGACAGGCACATGAGAGTCACAAATGCGGTCAGGACCAAGGCGGCCCATCGTTCCTCGCGTGCAACAGCTCGGATCTCCATGATGGTCTCTCCTAAACACAGGTGCATTGATTATGTCCGGCAGATGCGGTCGAGGGTATTCGATTTTGCGGCTGCATCTTTCGATTTTGCGACGCTGTGGGCAATGGAGTCCAAGAGACCGACCTGGCCGGGAGTCCGGCTTGGTGAATCGGATTGAGATTGCCGATTGGGAGTCTCAGATTCACCCGCGAATCTCGTCGAGCAAGGTTTGTAGTTGGTGCAGGGCGCGACTATAATGGCAATATGGTCGACAGTCGCAGAGTGCTGTTGATGTTGGGTTGCTCGCGCGCATCTGAGCGAGGGATGCTGCGGGGCATCGTTCGGTATTGCCGGTTTCACCGGCCCTGGATCCTGTTCCGCGAACCCCCGTTCTACAGGAGGCCGCCGTATCACGTCTTTCCCACGGACACCAGGACGCCGACGCAACTGCGGGACCAGCACATCGACGGCATCATCACGTTCATTGCCAACCAGGCGCAGCTCGAAACGCTCATCCCTCACGGTTTTCCGTCGGTGGTCCTGCCGATCGAGGAGAAGACCCCCGGCTGCTGCAGCATTGTCGAGAAAGCGGGCACCGTGGGGCAAATGGCCGCCGAGCATTTTCTCGACCGCGGTTTCACCCGGTTCGCCTTTTGCGGATACGATCACATGTTCTGGTCGCGCATCCGCCAGGAGGGCTTCGTCCGCAGGGTCACACAGGCCGGATTCACCGTCCATCTGTACGAGCCCCCGGGCCCGTCCAATTGCCTCACGTGGGAGGCGGAGCAGATCTCCATGGCCGAGTGGCTCGCCTCGCTGCCCAAGTCGGTGGGGCTCATGGTCTGCAACGACGATCGCGCCCAGCAGGTGGTCGAGGCCAACAAGATCGCACAAAGGCGGATTCCCGACGAGATCGCGATTCTCGGCGTCGACGACGACGACATGATCTGCGAACTGACCCACCCGCCTCTGTCGAGTATCGCCATGAACTTCGAGGAGGCGGGATACGAAGCGGCCGCCCAGCTCGACCGCCAGATGACCAGCCGAAGACCGCCGAGGAAGGAAATCCGCCTGCGGCCCACCTACGTTCACACAAGACAATCGACGGACGTATTGGCTGTTGAAGATCCGATCGTCATCAAGGCCCTTCGCTTCATCCGGAGCCGCGCCGCGGAGGTTCTCTCCGTCGACGATGTCGTCGAGGCGACCTCCACCTCCCGACGTCTTTTGGAGCGGCATTTCAAGGACGTGGTGGGCACCAGTGTCTACCAGGAGATCCAGCGAACGCACATCGAGCGGGCTTGTCGAATGCTCGTGGAGACCAGTTGGTCGCTGACGGAGATCGCAGGGCGCTGCGGCTTCTCGAATCCCGTGCACTTCAGCATCGCGTTCAAACGCCATGTGCACACGACCCCGCAGCAGCATCGCAGACGATCGGTGAACCTTCTGCCCTAAAGGCGTTCCGCATCGGGAGGTCGGCAATGCATACCGACCGGAGATGTCGCAAAATCGAAAGACAAAGACGCAAAATCGAATACACTTGAAACGTCTTCTGTCCGAGAATATACTGTATGTTCGAGTGCCGAGGCTGGAGGACACGACGGCGCCGGTTTGCAGTCGGATCGATTCTTGAGACGCCGCACGGTCGGACGACGGCGTATCGGAAAGGGAGCGCACGCCGACCTCGGGACAGGCAGGCAAGTAAGGACATCGGAGGACCGCCATGCGAAAGAGCGCCTTCACACTCATCGAGCTGCTGGTCGTCGTCGCCATCATCGCGGTGCTGATGGCGGTTCTCATGCCGTCGCTGAACGTCGCGAGGGAGCAGGCCCGCAGCGTCCAGTGCCGCGGCAACGTCCGCACGCTCACGATGGCTTGGCTGATGTACAAGGATGAGAACGACGGCAGTCTCGTCGGCGGCCATCCGCAGGTGGACACAGCGGTGGTGGTTCCCGCACCCTGGGCGATGATGCCTCCGAGCCCGGAGACCGCCAGTGTCGAACTCAAGAAGGAATACCTCAAGAGAGGCATGATCTGGCCCTATGTGAAGAAGGTCGAGGTCTACCGCTGCCCGTCCGACAAACGAAAGAACAACCCCTACCACAAGTACGCCTACCGCACCTATTCGATCGCCGGCGGCATGAACGGCGTTCTCGACAACACCTGGGAGATCCGGCCCTGCAAGAAGTATGCCGACGTCAAGGAACCCGCCAATAAGATCGTCTTTCTGGCCGAGTGCGATCCGCGCGGTTACAACATGGGTTCCTGGGTCATCCAGCCCAAGACCAAGCGGTGGGTGGACCCGTTCGGGGTCTGGCACCGCGACAACAGCAGCACGTTGAGCTTTGCCGACGGCCACGTCGATATGCACCGGTGGCTCAGTCGGGGACTGGCCGAGTGGAATCTCCAGGCGCTGCACGAGCCGCAGACCTTCGCGTTCTACCGGACGCCCCAGGACAACGAAGAGATGGAGGATTTCGATTTCGCCTTGAAGGCCTACGCCTTCAAGGCCCTGCAGTGAGACCGGCCCATCTGCACAGATCGCCCGCCACGCGGGCATGAATAGAAACGCTGCAACCGAAACTGTCGACCCAAACATCATCGAGAAGGAGGACTACCATGTGCAGCAACAAGAGACTGATCCTGATTCCCACGCTTGTAGTGCTGATCGGCTTTCTGGGGCCGGCGGCCGGCGCGCAGCCGGTCAAGACGGGTTTGACGTTCTGGCTGGATGCATCCAAGACCAGCAGCCTCGTGCTGTCCGGTGAGAAAGTCAGCCGGTGGAACGACCTTTCGGGCAACAACCACTACGCGGACCAGACCGCAGAGGCTCAGCAGCCCATGTATGTCCGGGGGACCCTCGGCGGCAAGCCGATCGTGGATTTCGGCGACTCGGCCTATGGGAATCCTCTGGCTGTTCACAAAGCCTGGATGCAGTTTCGCAACGCTTCCGGCGCCGTGCTGAACATCAGCAACGTCCGGACCGTGTTCTGGGTGTGCGGGATGGACGCCGGCAGCAATGGATTCCTCCTGGGCGACGACAACAACTATCACTTCCATCGTGGCACCGCCAATCAGATCTGGGACGGCGCCAACGGCTGGGCCCACGCCAATATCCGCACCGGCTCGACCTATCTGAACGGTCAGAAGGTGGACGGCACCGCCACGGCCCTGCCGACCGACTACACGATCATCAGCCTCGTCACGGCCGGCAACGTCGAGACCAGCATGTTGACCCGCGACCGGACCTACCGTTCCGGCGGCATCAAGCTGGGCGAACTGCTGATCTACGACCGCCCCCTGACGGACGACGAACGCGTCAGCATGGAGAATTACCTGTACAGCAAGTGGTTCGTTTCGGGCGCCGCTTCCGAACCTCAGCCAGCCGACGGCGGGACCGATGTCCTCCGCGAGGCGGATCTGAGCTGGACGGCGGGCGAGTTCGCTGCTACGCATGACGTGTACTTCGGGACGAACTTCGCCGACGTCAACGATGCCAGCCGGGCCAATCCGATGGGCGTCCTTGTCAGCCAGGACCAGGTCGACACGACGTTCGATCTCGACCGGCTCGAATTCGGCCAAGTCTATTACTGGCGTGTCGACGAAGTGAACGCAGCCCCCGACTATACGATCTACAAAGGCAGCGTCTGGAGTTTCACGGTCGAGCCGTATTCTTACCCGATCTCGGGCGCCGCGATTGCGGTTACCGCATCGAGTTCGCAAGCCAGCGCGGTCGCCCAGAACACGGTCAACGGGTCGGGCTTGAACGCCGACGACCAGCACTCCGTGGACTTGACGACAATGTGGATGACCAGCGCCGGATTGCCCGCGTGGATCCAATACGCTTTCGACAAGCCTTACATGCTGGACAAGCTGCTGGTCTGGAACTCCAACCAGGTGATCGAAACGTTCATCGGGTTCGGCGCCAAGAACGTGATCGTCGAGTACTCCGACGACGGCCAGACCTGGACGCCTCTGGCGGGAGTCTCCGAATTCGCCCAGGCGAACGGCACGCCCACGTATGCCGCCAACACAACCGTCGATTTCGGAGGCGCCAGGGCTCAGTACGTCAGGTTGACCATCAACAGCAACTGGGGTGGCCTCACGGCGCAGAGCGGCTTGAGCGAAGTGAGGTTCTTCTCTGTGCCGGTCACCGCCTGGGAACCCAGTCCTGTCTCCGGCGCTGTGAATGTGGCTCCCGCGACGACCCTCAGTTGGCGGGCTGGACGGCAGGCCGCATCGCACCAGGTGTTCGTCGGGACCGACGCCAATAGCCTGTCCCTGGCCGGCACGGTGAGCGAACCCGCCTACGCGGCGGACTTGAACCTGGGCACGACCTACTTCTGGAAGGTGGTCGAGGTCAATCAGGCCGAGGCGATTGCGGAATGGGAAAGCGACACCTGGACTTTCTCCACGGTCAAAGCCCTGGTCGTCGATGACTTCGAGAGCTACACGGACGACATGGACACAGGCGGCGCCATCTTCCAGACCTGGACCGACGGCTACGAAGTCGCGGCCAATGGCTCGATCGTCGGCTATCCCCAGGCGCCGTTCGCCGAGCGGGCGATCGTCCAGAACGGGCGACAGGCCATGCCGCTGTTCTATGACAACTCCGGCGGCGCCACGTATTCCGAGGCCGAGCGTGTGCTCGATACGCCCCAGGACTGGACCAAGCATGGGTACAAGGCCCTGTCGCTGGCCTTCTACGGCGACCCCGCCAACAGCGGTCAGATGTACCTGAAAATCAACAATACGAAGATCGCCTATAACGGCAAGGCCGACGATCTCAAGAAGACGCAATGGCTGCCCTGGAATATCGATTTGGCCGCGACCGGCGTCAATCTCAAGAGTGTGACGAAGCTGGCGATCGGCATTGACGGCGCCGGCGCCTCGGGCACGCTTTACCTGGACGACATCCTATTGCAGGGCTCCGCTCCCGAGTTCATCACGCCGGTCGATCCCGGCACGACGGAACTGCTGGCCTGGTACAAGTTCGACGGCGACCTCAAGGACGCCATGGGCAAGAACCACGGCACCGGCGTCGGGGACGCCACGACGACGAACGATCCGGTCCGCGGCCAGGTCCTCACGCTCGACGGCATCGGCGATGCGGTGAAGGTCCCGATGCTGGCGCCCACCACCAGCACGCTGACCATCGCCATGTGGGTCAACACGACGGTCGACCCGCTTCCGATTCAGTTCGCCAGCTTCTACAACGGCGACGGCTGGGCCGCCGGCGATCTGCATTGGCGGTACTCCTACGGCAAAGTCAACGGCGGCATCAACGGCGTCGCCGGCGGCGATTTCAACGGCAAGTCGATCGTCAAGGCGGATCAGTGGAATCACGTCGCGGTCACGGTCTCCGCGACCGAAGTGGCGGTGTGGCTCAACGGCTATCAGGAGGTTTCTCGTCCTTTGACGGCCGTTCCGACGGTCATTCTCGGAGAAGGGCACATCGGCGCCTGGCTCAACGGGACCAGCATCGAACGGCCCTTCACAGGCAGGATCGATGACGCCCGTTTCTACAACCGCACGTTGTCGCAGGCGGAGATCGCCTTCCTGGCCGGACAGACGGGATCTTTCCCGAAACCGTTCTGACAGGCAGCGCTCTGCAAGGACATGCAAATCCGAGGCCCGCGTCTGTCCGACGCGGGCCTCGCTGTTTTTATGCCGCGATCAGCGATCGCCAGGGGGAATGGCCCACGCCGGTTCAGCCGTGAAGAACGCCTCGTTCAACGCGCTCCAGACTCCTCCCACGTAAGCGCGAGATTTCACCAGGGTGCTCGTGGCGAGCATGATCGGCCCGTCGTATCGCGCCGTCGCAGACAAGGACTCATCGTTGGTGCCCGTTCGTGTGGTCGCCACCAACTCGGCCCCGATGAGGAAATCCGAACTCGTACTGGATGTATTCAAGCCCTGGATCGCCAGAAGGTTCGGGCCCGGCCCCAACAGATCCCTGCAAGCGGAGACATCGAAAAACTCAAGATCCTCCGCCTCTCGACCGCCATTGGCTTGCGAGTTCCATTGAGGTATCCCCGTGAACAAAGCTCGTGCGACTTCCACACCGTTGACGTATGCCACGAACCCGTCGTCGTATCGCACTCCCAGGACGATCGTCTCGTATTCGCATGGGTCGCCGCTGATCTCAAATGGGATGCGGATGAAGCAGGTCGTGTTCCTGCCGTACATGGCGTCGCCCACATCGAGGCCGATTAGCGACTGATATCCCGAGGTCCGCTCGTAGCCGACGGCGCCGACGCCCGTCTGCCAGGAGGAATCGTTGTAGCGCAGGCTGGTCCGCCATGTCTCGTCCAGAGGTCGTCCTGGCACCAGGGCCTTCTTGACCGCATCCTGGCCCACCAGAACCGTTCCATCGGTCACGCTGGGAGCCTGTAATGCTCGGGGGTCCGAGCCGTCAAGAGAGTAGTAGATCGTCCCGGCGGGCACGTGCAGAGAGAGCAGATCCCCCGGCGCGACGGGCCCGCCGTGCTGATAGACGCCATTGATGCGGAACACGGGAGCTTCGACCGGAGGATACAAACCCGCAGCCTTCAATTGGCCCAGCAGGATTCCCGTTCGCTGGGGGAAGTACGCGGTGAGCAAACGGTTGCGTTCCGCCATCCATTCGAGGTTGCGAGTATAGGGTCGGGCCCTCTGCGCGTCGCCCCAGCGGGCGGACTCGCACACGATGGCGCCATAGACTTCCTGAGCCCGCGTCTCCCAGCGAGTCATGGCGGCGCCGGGCGTCAGGGCCCCGTCGTTGAAGAGGTGCTTGTGCGCGCGATCCGCATAGCGAAGGCGGAATTCGGGATTGGCCCTCAACTTCGTATAGACATGCGAAGCGCTCGTGGGGACATCCACCTCGATGTTCAGGAAATCGGTCGCGTTCCACAGGCTGTATTCCATGTCCCACACGAAGAATCGGAACTGCGGGTCCCCGATCCGGCCGCCGATCGCCCGCTGGTTGTTCGACTGGAAAATTTCCGGGCCGTCCTTGTTGGTCGTGTACTGGTGGATCAGGAAGAAGTCGATCAGGTTGTCCAGGTCCACGTACCTCTGTATCCGGGCATACGCATCGGGACTGCTGAGTCCCTGGTCTGCCAGAGCGAGCATTTCGTTGTAGCGGACCAGGTCCCCGTCGATGGCCTCGTTGGTGCTGGTCCGGCGGTTGAGGGCGTCGTAGTCCTCGTCGGACCCGCCGAAGTATTCCTCCGCGAACTGCGCGTCCGGACGCTCGACCGGGTTGTATAGCCCCCAGTACAGGCCATTGAGATAGAGATGGACGAAGGCAGCGTGCCCGTCGATCTTGCCCATGTCGCGGGCCGTATCACGGGCGAACGCGTCCCGGAGGTACTGAGCCTGTTCCGGATACTGCTGGCCCGCCCAGGATCGCCCGTGCTGGGCCCGCAGAACGATGCTGTCGAACCGATCCACCGGGGCATCGGGGAACAGCTTATACTCCATTTTCGGTGGGCCGTACCGCCTGCGGAACTCAAGCCGAAAGGAGTGTTTCTTCGTCCGATCATGGGTCCGCCAGGAATAGCTGTGGATCAGCATGCCGCATGATCCGGTATACGCGGTTGTCCCGTCCGGGTTGATGATCTCGACCGACGCGGGCCGTTCCCACTCATCCCCGCGATTCACAGCGTTCGCGTAGATCCCCCGCTCACTGTCGAAGAGGTCGTCGGGAGCCATTACGATCGACATCGTGCGGAGACTTCGCAGGGCCGGGACAATCTCGTCTCGATAGGCAGGGTCATTCACGACATCGGGGTCCATCTCATAGTCGGCCGTCGCGCCCGTCCAAAACGGTGGAAACCCCGGCGGGTTCGCTGACTGTCGAATCACATTGGCGGGGAAGATGCACGTGTGCGTGGCCACCCTCGAGGGCAGCCACCCGGATTTCGTCGCCCGCACCCGCAGACAAGTGGTCGTGGAGACTCGGACCGGCCCTGCGTAGATGCTTCCTGTGAGAGATCTGCCCACCTGTACGCCTGGCTGTGATCCGTCGATCGTGTAACGGATGGCGGCCCCCGGCGTGTCGCAGGTCATCGCCAGATCGAATGGGGCATCGTAGAAACCCCGCTCGTGGCTCATCGCAGGTTGCGCGGTCACGCCGCCAAAAGCGTTGCCGTTCGGACCTCCAGGCGTCGGCGGATCGAGAAAGCCCCATGTGGATCCGCCGTCGGGAGATCGACCGTACGACACGTCGCTGACCTGGCCGCCGAAGACGACATGATCGATCAGGACACCGTCCGCATCGAGCAGCAGGAGTTCCTCCCCATCGGCGCTGAGACGAAAGGCCGCGTGCAGCCCGAAGTCGTTGACGTCGTTGTCGAGCCAGATGATCAGATAGCTCCTCGCTGCGATGGTTGTGAGGTTGGGCCGATCGTCCGGAACCCGCCACTTCCATGGCCTGTCCAGATCATCGCTGAGATACATGCCGCCCAGGTTGATGGCCTTTGCGGTGGGATTGTAGAGTTCCACCCAGTCATCGAACTGCCCCTGGGGATCTCGCAGCGAACTGCCGTTGAGCGCCATCAACTCGTTGATGATCACGGTATCCGCAGCAACGGCCTGTGCAAACAGCACGAGAACGAGTTGTCCGTAGATGGATGCCACAATACCTATATTATACCAAGTTGAGCCTCCGATCGCTCTACGCGGCAGTCGATCAGATCGAAAACCTGCCCGATTCAAACCGGCAGGGGCTCTCACGAAGGGCGATCCGGCGTGATGTGCAGAAATCCAGCCGCCCGCAACTGGGGATGACTCAGATGTGGGCTCTGTTGATTTATCCTGATGCATGACGTATAACCATTTCATGGCTATCACATCGAACATCGTGTCAGTTGTCTTCTTGACTGGTGTTGCCGCCGCGGGGACCATCGCAGGCAGCGATCTGCAATTCTCAGGCGTCTATCCGCATCTGGCCTACTTTAACGAACAGGGCGAGTGCGGCACGGGCGCCGTGGTCCCGTGGGCCGACCGGCTGTGGTTCCTGACCTACGGCCCGCACCTGCCGGGCGGCTCCTCCGACAAGCTGTACGAGGTCGACCCCTCTCTTGCGGTGACAATCCGGCCCGAGAGCATCGGGGGGACGCCCGCCAACCGCATGATCCATCGCGAGTCCAACCAGCTCTTCATCGGTCCGTACGCAATTGATGCCCAGCGGAACGTCCGTGCCATTCCCTATGCGTCCATGTTCGGCCGACACACCGCCACCATGCGTCACCTCACCGATCCGGCCAATCGGGTCTACTACGCCACCATGGAGGAAGGTTTCTACGAGGTGGACGTGCACACGCTGGCGGTGAAGGAACTCTATCGCGACGCCAACCGGGACGAGGGCGACCACGCCGGTACACTGCTGCCCGGCTACCATGGTAAGGGCGCCTATACGGGCCAGGGCCGCGTCATCTACGCCAACAATGGCGAACGCAGCGCTGAGGCGATGCGGCGGCCCGACGTCCCTTCCGGCTGCCTGGCCGAGTGGGACGGCCAGACCTGGACCGTCATGCGTCGCAACCAGTTCTGCGACGTAACCGGCCCGGGCGGTATCTATGGCAATGCGAATCCCGACACCGATCCCGTCTGGAGCATCGGCTGGGACCATCGGTCCCTGATCCTTATGCTTCTCGACGGCGGCATCTGGCACGCCTTCCGCCTGCCCAAGGCCGCGCACACGTACGACGGCGGCCACGGCTGGAACACCGAGTGGCCGCGCATCCGTGACATCGGCGAGGCCGATCTGCTGATGACGATGCACGGCACATTCTGGCGTTTCCCATGGACGTTCTCGACCCGCAACACCGCCGGCATCAGGCCCCGCTCGACTTACCTCAAGGTGATCGGCGACTTCTGCCGGTGGGAGGACCGGCTCGTTTTCGGCTGCGACGATGCCGCCCGCAGCGAGTTCCTCAACAAACGCAAGGCCAAAGGCGACGTGGCAGCCCCTGGTCAGTCGCAGTCAAATCTGTGGTTCGCCGCCCCCTCACTGCTCGACCAACTGGGCTCGCCCCTCGGACGCGGCGCGGTGTGGTTGAACGACAGCGTGCAGGCCGGTGCATGGTCCGATCCCTACCTCTTCGCCGGCTACGATCGCCGGGGCATGCATCTGGTCCACAGTGCGGCCGAGCCCCTGACCTTCGAGTTTGAGATCGACGCCGCCGGGAGCGGACGGTGGACGCATCTGCAAGCGGTCACGGTCCCCGCACGAGGTTACGCATGGGTCGAGTTCCCGAAAGATCGGCCAGGGGAGTGGATTCGCGTGAGGACGGATCGCAACTGTCGGGAAGTGACCGTTTTCTTCCATTACGCGGATGTCGATTCACGCACGTCCAAAGCCGCGTCCCTGTTCACCGGTCTGGCCCGCGCGGGCGAGGGCGCGTCGGTGGCGGGCATTATCCGGCCCCGGGGCGAGAACCTCCGGACGCTGGCGTTCGCCGCCGTCAAGGTCGCCGGCCAGGCGAATGAAGACATCGGCTACTATGAGCTCGATGGGACCATGCGGCTTCAGCACGTCGACGATAGCCAAGCCCACCAGTGGCTGAAGAAGAACATGGCGATTCCACAGGGGATCCTGAGCGTCGATGCCGCATCGGTGCTCTACATCGATGATTCCGGCCGGCGCTGGCGTCTTCCCATGGGTGATCCGGCGTTCGACAACCTCACCGGCACGGGTCTGCTCCGCATCGACCGAGAGGTGGTCACCGAGCGAGACCTGTTCAACTGCCACGGTACATTCTACGAGCTGCCGGCCGAGAATGCCGGCGGGTTCGCAAAGATCCGCCCCATCACGACGCACAACCGCCGAATCATGGATTACTGCTCCTATCGTGGGCTGCTCGTTCTAACCGGCATCAGCGGCGGCGCAGGCAACCGCCACATCATCCGCTCCGACGATGGCCGAGCCTCGCTGTGGGTCGGCGCAGTGGACGATCTCTGGGAGTTTGGGAAAGCCGTCGGTCGCGGCGGTCCGTGGAAGGATTCGCCGGTCAAGGCCGATACCCCTTCCGACCCCTATCTCATGACCGGCTACGATACCAAGCGACTGACGCTCTCCCATGCCCACCCGCAGACGGTCACGATGCGCGTGGAGGTGGATATCACCGGCGACGGACACTGGGTCGCCTACCGCTCGTTCGCCGTTGCCCCCGGCGCCGCAACGCACCACACATTCCCTGCTGCCTTCGGAGCCTACTGGCTCCGCGTGAGTACAGACACCGACTGTACCGCGACGACCTGGCTGGTGTACGAATGAGCCGCTGCAACGAGGGCACGTGGTCACTCGACGACATAGAACGTAAGGGATGCTCATGTTCAAGATCGGCATACTGCTGGTGAACAGTTGGCTTCTGACACTCCAGGCGGTCGATGCGCAGGCGACATCGACGCAAGCCTCTTCGCCGGTCAGTGTAGGCCTGGGATACTACACGATACTGCCCAACAAGCTGTTGCTGGCCAGCGAGGTCGAGAAGGACAACCCCTGTCGCTGGACTCAGGTCAGCGGCCCGGCCCCTGCGATGATTGAACGGCCTGAGTCGCCGGTCACATGGGCTGTGGCTCAAGTGCCAGGACGCTACGTCTTCAATGTTCATGTGAGCCATGGGACGGAGATCTCTGATGCCAGGGTTGCGGTGAACGTGTATGCCCCTGGGCCCTACACAGGCAATCCTATCCTGCCTGGGATGTTCCCCGACCCGCACATCCTCTACGATGAAGGGCGGTTCTACATCTACGCAACCTCCATGGAAAACGCGGCCGGCGCCTACGGTCGGGCCTCGGTTTGGGCATCGGAGGATTTCGTCACCTGGAACATGACTCTGACCAACTGGCCCGTCTACGGCCGATTCAACGGCGATATTTGGGCACCGGATATTCTGAAATACCGGGGCCGGTACTATCAATTCATTACGCGATCCGGCGGGTACGACACCTGGATCGCGGTGGCCGACTCGCCGATGGGTCCATGGCGCAATCTCCGGGAAGACAACACTCCGATCGTCAGCGGCGGGGGCAAGGCGGGCCGCATTGTAGCGGCCTACAATATGGACGCTCATCCCTTCATCGACGACGACGGCCAGGCCTATATGTACTGGGGATGGTCCGAAGCTATGGCCGCCAAGCTGACGCCGGATCTCAAGGACATCGACGGACCGGTCCATTTCCTCAAGGGCACCAAGTGGCTGCCCGATGGCGGAGATCTGCCCCAGTGGCTGACGATCGATCTGGGCGAATCCGTGCCGATAACCCGGATCGTGACGCGCCCGGAGTTCCGCCATGTCGCGTATGGCTATAAGATCGAGACCTCCGAGGACAACGCGGACTGGCAGATCTTCGTGGATCGGACTGCCAACCGCACCGAGCGTGCCGGCGGCGGGTACACGGACACCGGTGTCGCCAGGGGTCGCTACGTTCGGATCACCATGACCGCGTGCGAAGGCCACTGGGCAGGGCTGTACAGTTTTGACGTATATTCAGCCAACGCGCTGGTCTCCCGCGACAGGCCGGTCACGGCCTCGTCAGTGCGAGGGCAAGGCTCCGAACCGGCCAATGTAGTGGATGCCTCGGATGGGCCCTATCTCACCGACTTCGTCGAGGGCTCGTATATGATCAAGCGCAACGGCGTCTATTACCTGCTCTATTCGTCCGGGGCCTTGCATGACGGCTCCTATTCCGTCCACTACGCCATGGCGAAGCACCCCCTCGGGCCCTTCACCATGCCGAAGGACAATGTCCTGCTGCGGTCCAATGCCGAGCAGACCACCAAGGGGCCGGGCCACAATTCCGTGCTGAAGTTCAAAGACCGGTATTACATCGTCTACCACCAGCACAACCAGCCCCATGAAGATGCCAAGGGCGTGTTTCGCCAGACCTGTGCGGACCGACTGGAATTCAACGAAGACGGCACACTCAAGCCGGTTGTCCCCACTCAAACCGGCGTGGGACCGCTGTTGCCAGCGCCGGCGCCGAGCCGGGATGTGGCACGCGGCAAATATGCCCGCGCCACAAGCGTGAGAAACGGCTTCTATTGTGCAGAGTATGCTCTGGATCACAACTTCGCCAGCAAGTGGCAGGCCGCGGACAATACCTATCCACAGACCTTGACCGTGGATCTGAACGGCACGTGGGATATTGCACGGGTGGAAACCAGTTTCGAATATCCGACCCTGTCGTACACATACAAGATCGAAACCTCTCTGGACGGCCGGGCCTGGACGGTGTTCGCGGACAAGACAGAATCGTTTCCGGTCGCAGTCAGTCCGCACCGGGATGTTCGGCAGGCCAGGGCCGCATGGGTGAGGATTGCGATCACAGGCTGTCAGCGTCCTGAGAATGCGGCTGGCATCTATGCGTTCAAGGTCTTCCAGAGCGATTGAAACGATGTTGCGAATCAGGATTGCGAATGAACTTCACCCGTGGCCAGCCCACGGGTTGAATGCGATCACCGTGTGTTGCCTTCAGGCTTGAACACCCACGAGCCCGCCGTGTACGTACGACTTCTCCTGCCTACAGAGCCAGGATGTAGGCTGCCAGATCGGCGATCTCCTGACTCGACAGATTGGATGTCTTGCCGTGCTTGTCGTCGCGGTTGTGCGTTGTCAGGATCTCTTCGATGGTCCTGGCGCGACCGTCATACAGATAGGGCGCAGTCCGCCAGACTTCGATCAGAGACGGCGTGACGAACTCCCGGATGCCTCGTTCATCCGGCCCCAGCCCAACGTCGTGCAGTTTGCCGTCGGTATGGTACCGGCCTGAATGGCAGGCGGCGCAGTTGGCCTGCTCGAAGAGCGCCTGGCCTCGTCGGGCCGCGGAAGTAAGCGCGCCGTTATCGAGAAAGGGACTCGGCGCCGGACGCAGCGCTTTCAAGTATGCGTCGACCGCAGTGGACACCTCTTCCGGCACGACCACGAACTGGATGAACCGAAAGCCCGTCCGCACCGCAGTTTCCGCGCGATCGCGAATCCCGGTAATCATCACCGGCGGCGTCGCATGCGTGTGCAGCATGGTGCGGGTGTTCTTGGGATTCCCGATCCCGTCGTTCAACAGGTCCCAGTTCAGGGCGTCTGCGCGAGCGTCCGGATGACAACTGGCGCAGCTTTGCCACTGCTGGAAGCAGAACGTCGCATCGTGAAAGGCCATCTCGCCGCGACGGACCTGGCACGGTTCGGTCCGCGGACCCAGGGCAATCGACGTGACGGTCGGAGGCGTCGCATCCAGGTTCAGCCAGGTCAGACTGTCGGTGAAATATTCGCTCACCACGACCGAACCACCGGCCGCCGCGACCCCTCGCGGGCCCTTCCCCTGCAACGGCACGCGACGACGCAAGCCAACGAGGAAGGCGAGATCGTTCGGGATGTCCGTCAGGCGGACGGATATTGCACCGGTCCGTTCGCCTTCGGCGACGCGATCGATCTTGGCGTGCAGGGCATACCGGTCGATGAGGCTCAACTCGTGGGTGCCGGAATGGGCGACCACGATAGATCGGCCGTCCGCGGTGCAGGCAACTCCCCAGGGATTGGCTGCCCCCAACTCCACGTCATCCAAGAGGACCGTCGTCAGCCAGCAGCGGTTGCCAAGATCGATAATGCTCAGGGCGCTGGTGTTCATCCATCCCCGCTCCACCTGCGTTGTCGGCACCCCGAAGCGGCCCAGCGTGTGGGGAACATACGCGAATCGTCCATCGGGCGAAATGCACAGATCGCGGATTCCTGTCGAACCGTTGGGCAGCGACACGGAGGCGATGATTCCAAGCGAGATGGTATCGATCAGATCGACTCTCGCGGCTACCTGATTGCTGTTCGCGGCCTGCGACGGAAGATGATGGGCCACAACCAGCATCGCGCCATCGGGCGTCAGTGCCGCAGCGATCGGCTCGCGTGCGACCGCAATGCGGCTCCGCACCGTGCGCTTCTCAACATCGTACGCGACCACTTCATTGTCGAATCGATTGCAGACGAACAGCACGCGACCGTCCGCAGAGATCACCGGCGCGACGGGCGTATGGCCGGCCGGCAGCGTGCCGTCGATCCTCTGTGTATTCGTATCAATCACAACGATTTCTCCGGCGGCCTGCCCACACGTGACAAACAGGCGATTCCGGAGTGCGTCCAGAGTCAGGCCCGACGGCGTCGCGCCGATGGGGATGGAAGCAACGATCTCCTTGGACAGGGGATTCACCACGTCAACGCGACGACCGGTGTGCTGGGCTGCATAGACCACCTTGGCGTCGGGACGGATCGCTGCCGCCAAGGGGGAGCCGTACGGATAGTCCTTACCCATGGGCAGCCCTTCAACGCTCAAGGCGGCCGCGGTTCGTTGGCCCGCCGCATGGGCGTACAACAGTCCCGTCGTCAAACACACGACACCCACGGCGCCTGCCATCAAGCACCCGATTCCAAAAACGCGTCGATATGTCAGTCTGTCTGCGTGTTTCCTCATAGCCCTTCTTCCTTCGTCATCCTGTCCGAGCGCTTTCAGTGCCCGGATGTTGTCGCACGGGTCTGGCACATGTCCTCATCATACAACTTCTGCCCTTGTCTCAGGGCTTGGCGGTATTGCGATTCGATCTTCAGGCGGTGCTGGTACTTCTGTTCCCGCCACAGGTCGATTCCGCTGAGTCCGAAGCCCTTCATGCCCACGTCCGGGTTGCGTGCAAGACGCTCTGCGCCGGCCCGTATGATCTCCAGGGCCTCTCGATATTCCGGCTTCTGGGCATTCGCGAGGTCTTGGAGAATGGGACTGATCTCAGGACGATCGAAGCTCACCAGCGGACCCTGGTTGGCCGCGTGACGAAACTGGCTGCCCAGGTCCCGACCCGTCAGTTGACCCAATCGATGCAATTCCTCTGCGCTGATTGGCGAGCGGCCGCCGGGATGGCCGGGATACGAGGTGGAGTAGTCCGGATAGAAGACGGCGTTCAGATCGATCCACGTGACGATACGGTCGAACTCCTCGCAGGTCAGCGTCACCTTCTCATGTGTCCCATGCTTGTTCGATAGCACCTTCACCAGCGGACTGGCGTGAGAACCCCATGAATACGCCCGCTGGACCTCTGCGGGACCGCCTCCTGTGACCTTGACATACCCCTTGCGCCACAGCTCGTTGTACGAGGTATTGAAGATGAGGTTGCGATCCGCAGCCAGGTTCAGCTTCTTGCCTTCGGGTTTGCCGAAATCATGACAGGCAACGCAACTGCGGTCAAATACCGGCTGCACCTCGGCCATGTAACCGAAGTTCCCGGCGTCTCCGCGCCAGCCCTCCAGTCGGCTCGGGGACTTCCGCATCGCCAGAGGCATGTTGCCCCGCGGGGCCGGAGGCGCCGTGCGACGGTCGTCATGACAGCCGACGCAGCCGGTGGTTTCGCCGGACTGCACGACCGTGCCGCTGCGCATCGACTGGATCATCATGCCGTGCTCGTCCAGCAACTGGAAGTAGACGAACCTGTCCGATGGGACGGAGAAGTAGGCCGATCCGTCTTCCTCGACCGCAACGGTGCCCAGGATGCGTTTGGTCTCGAAACTATGCCAGTTCACGCCCGGATGGGTTTGGCCCTGGGCGTCCCATTGGCCGGGCACCCAGTATCTCTTCTCAGGCGATTCCACCACGCGCAGATACTTGACCGCGCCCCGCTTCACGCCCGACATGTAAGGGCCTTGGTAGACGTCCAAGACATACAAATGGCCTTGCTTGTTCTCGAAATCCCGGCGCGGGGGGATGATGGACGGCCGGTTCCTGGCCGCCACCGGCATGGGATTGAAACAGCCGGGAGCCTCCGCGTGCAGCAGGAGCTCGTTGCCGAAGACATCCAGCAGAAAGACTCCCGTCCGATTGCTCGGGTCGTTCGGGCGGCCGCTGCCTTCGGTCAGTCGCGACACGAGAAAGAAGCTCTCGTTCAGAGGATGGGGATTCTCGTACTTCGGGTGTACGCTCACGAAGTCGTCCCACGCCTGGTTGGCTGTGCCCGGATTCCGCACGCGATCCAGGGCATCCTGCGGCCAGGTGCGCCGGATCGGTTCTCGCCCGTCCAGGCCCAGCCGGCGATCGATGATGGCCAGCGCACCCCAGGGGAGATCGTGACAGGAGGACAAGATGCACAGGGCCTGCCGGGCGCCCGGGATCATGCGGGCGTCGAGGACCGCCCCGGGGGCCGGCGTATTGTTCCCCCAGTAAACCGCCTGGTTGGTGCCGTCGGGGTTCACCGTCCACAACGACTGGGCATCCCCGAAGTTCCGGTCGACATATTCCCACCGATCGTAGAGTATCCGCCCGTCGGGAGCGATGTCCGTGGGCCGGTCGAACAGCGTGTTCTTGGTGATCTGATGGATATTCGCCCCATCGGATTCCATGCGATAGAGGTTGCCCATGATATGCCGGTTGCACATGCAGTACTTGGGCTCTCGCGTGGAGGAGAATACGATGCCATCGTCAGGCAGGTACAGGGGGTGTATGTCGTCCACATCCGCAAGATGCGTCAACTGCTTCAGCCCGGTCCCGTTGCGGTTGATCTCATAGATATGATAGCTGTCCTCGCGGTTCTTCCGCATGGAAAACACGATTCGCTCTCCGTCCCAGTGCACCCGCGGGTCGCGAATGACGCCGTCGGAGGTTTCGAGCAGAGTCGTGATCCGCCCGCGGGCCCCGAGGTCGATCATCTTCAGCGCCCCGCCGGGCTTGAAGTGACCCTGATTGAACTCGTGCTGGGCGTCGGGAGAGAAATTGTGCGTGTTGTGGTGGTCGAAGGTGTACGGATGTCGCACCACGTAGAGGATCGGACGGTCGCGGACCAGGGGATTCGCGACCAGCGCCTCCCGCTGCAACGCAGGCAATTCATCCAGCAGCGAGTGCATCCGCCGGGCGATCTCGGTAAGGGATTTTCCCTCGCTGCGCAGGGCCTCAAGATCCCGCGTCGCCTGGTTGCACAGCGCTTCGAGCCGGTCCAGACGCTCCAGGAACTCCCCGCCGCGAGGATACGCTGGCCCGAAGTGGCCCATCAAGTTGCGAATCGCCGGGCCCAGCGTGCTCGCCATCTGCCGGAATGCCTGCAAACCTCTTTGGACCTCCTGGGCATCGGTACGTTGCTCGACGACAGCCAACGGTCCGGCCTTGCCTTGAGGGCCGAACGCCCCAAACATCAGTACGACCGATAGGACCCATACTCTCGTCAATTGTCTCACGGCTCGTTGTCCCCTGTTCATTCGGAAAGACTCACCGGCGCCACGACGCGGAATCCGACATTGAAGACACGGTGGTAGGGTTGGTAGGGGCGTCGATAGCTTGCGGTGGCTTGGTGCGGGCGGTCGCGCCAGGAACCGCCGCGGACGACGCGTTCGAGGTCCGTGCGGGTCGTGTCGTTTCGGCCGTCGTGCTCATGATAGGGATAGGGACGGTAAGCCGAGCGGGTCCATTCAGCGGCGTTGCCGTGCATGTCATACAGGCCCCAGAAATTGGGCTGGTATCGCCCGACGTCCACGGTCACGATGGCGCCGTCGTCGAAGCGGTCGCAGCGCGGGATCCAGTCGTCGTAGCGGTTCGGGTTGGCGATCACGCGGGCCTGCGTGTAATCGCCTTGGGCGGTACACTGGGCGAAGTCACGCAACGCGCGGTCGGCCAGGTTCGCGCAGGCGGCGTAGTCGCTGTCCAGATCGCCGAAGTGGAAGGCGGTCGCGGCGCCGGCGCGGGTGCCCCATTCCCACTGCGCCTCGGTAGGAAGGTCGAACTGAAGGCCGGTTTTTTCGCTGAGCCATCGGCAGAAGGCCCTCGCCTCGTCCCAGGACACGCGGACGGCGGGTTGATGGGGGGCGTCCTGGAAGAAGCCGCGACGGCCGAACTGGTAGCCCTGACGGGACTCGTCCCGACTCTCGTGCTGCGGATCGAACAGGCGATATTGTGCGTTGGTGATCTCGAAGCACGCCATCCAGAACGGGGCCACATCGACCGCGGTCGGGGGCGATTCGTCCGGATGGCCGTCGATCGAGCCCAGAACGAAGCGACCGCCGGGGATGAGCACGAGCTCGAGCGTGACCGGGCCGACCTCCACCGCCTCGCGGTTGTCGTCGTGGCCCAGATAGACGGGGCCGAAAGGCAGGCCTTGGCCGAGAGGGATCGTCTTGCGGAAGCCGTCGCGCGAACTTGCGGCGGCCGCCTGACGCCGGTGGGCCTCGTCCGCATCGAACGGCCAGCCTGCTGCGGTCCCGGCCGGAACGGATGCGGTTGCGGGCTTTTCGGGTGGAACGAACGTTCTGTCGAAGGGCGGGGTCTCGGGGATAAACTCGTAGTCATAGGTCGGTCCCTGCGGCACATATCGGGCCCGCAAGGCATGGGCACTCTCCTGCATCCGCAGCACTTGCTCGGCCCGCTGGCCGCCGACGATCTCGCGCCAGGTGCCGTGGAAGGGCGTGTTCAGATCAAACCAGGCGACGAGCCGCTCCCAGGACTCTCGGTCGAGGCGGACGCCGTGATGGCCCTTGCGGAGCATCTGGCCCAGTTCGGTGGCGCTGAAGTGGAAGTCCATGGGCGAGAGCGTTCGCAGGTCGGACTCGATGCCGGGCGGACGGACGTAGCGGTGCAGTTGCACATAAGACTCCGTGAAGGGTTCGCCCTCGGCGCGAAGGTGAAGGGGCGTGCTGCCGGCCATGTCAGAGCGCCATTCCGTCACGCGGCGATCGCCTTTGAGATACGGGATCTCGCGGCCCCCGGCGTGCAGGCTGCCGTCGTGGCATCCGGCGCAATGGCGGTCCAGCACGGGCTGCACTTCGCGCGCGAAGCTGAACCCGCGAACCGGGGCCGCCCAGCGGCCGCTGATCTTGGACGGCGGTCGGCGGGCGGCGGCGGGCATCTTCGCCGGCGGCGCCTCGTTCTGCGATTCGTGGCAACCGATGCAGGAGACGTTTTCGCCGGGCATGGCAACCGTCCAGCTTCGCATCAATTGGAGGACCTGGCCGCGATCGTCCAACGCCTGGATGGAAATGGGCGTGTTGGCGGGCACGGTGAAGTAGGCCGAGCCGTCGGACTCCACCGGTACGGTACCCAGCACGCGCTTGATGTCCCACGGCCCATCCAGGCCGACGCTGCCTATCAGGCCGCCGACGCTGCGATAGCTGAAGTAATAGTCGAAGATGCGAAGGGCTCGCACGGCGCCGCGAGGGATGCCGTCGAGGCCGCCGCCGCGATAGACGTCCACGATGAGCATTGTCCCGTCGGAACGGCTCGGGTCCACGCGGTTGACCACAACAGGGGGACGCGGGGTATTCCGCATCGGGATCGGCCACAGCAGCGCGTGGCCCTCGACCTCATGCAGCAGCAGCACGTTGTCGAATACGTCCACGAGGTAGATCCCCCAGAGCGAGTTGGGGGTCGGCTTTGCGGTCACCAGAAAGTACTGGCTGCTCAGCGGATACGGGTGCAGGAAGTGCGGCCAGACCCCATCCACGAGGCGGTCCCGCACAATCGGTTCGACTTTCCTGCCGCGACCGGGGATCTCCTGGACCACGCCGGTTGCCTCACGACGACCCATCGCGGGGTCCACCAGCAGCAGACGGCCGCTGCGATGGGTCCCATGATGGCCGGTGGCCACGCCGATGACCTTGCGCGGATGGTCCGGCACGCCCCTGGCATAGAATAGCGACGGGGGAAAGTAGGATCCGCTGCCATAGTACTCGCGCTGGTCGGTCCCATCCGGATTCATGTGAAACAAGATGCGGGAGTTCGAATGCGGAATGTCCGAATACTCCCACCGCTGGTAGAGAATACGACCATTGGCCAGCGGCGTCGGGCACCAGTTGCTGTCCTGCTCAAAGGTCAATTGGCGGACGGTGCCGGTCCGTCGATCCAGGCGGTACAGGCACACCATCGGCGCATCGCCAAAGACGCAGGGCAGACCCATGAACGCCGCGGTCGAAGTGAAGAGAATGTCTCCATCGGCCAGATAGCACGGATCGAAATGGCCGACATCCGCGTCGTCGTCCGGCGTGACCTGGCAAAGGCCGGAACCGTCAACGCCGATTTCGAAGATCCGCCAATTGGGTTGTTTCATTCCCTCCATCGCAAACAGAAGAGTCCGGCCGTCAAACTCCAGCACGAGATCGCTGAGGGTTCGTCTCCCTGGCGGTGCAAACAGGACCTCGACCCGCGGCGACTCGCGGAGATTCGAGAGCACCGCCAGACGGTCGTCCCATCGATCCCTCCGCGTCACACCGACGCCCGCCTGCCAATTGGTCGGCATGCCGATGCCGGCTCCCATGGCCGTTCGCGCCTCGTGCGACTGTGGAAGTCCTCGCTGGACCAGGACAATGCGATCGAAGTCGAGCAGCGGATTGGCGAGCAGGGCCCGACGCCTGAGCGGTTCCAATTCGCGGATCAGCTCGATCGCGCGCTGTTGAGCCTCCTCGGTCGGGGGCTGTGATTCCGTCTCGGCCGCCAGACGGAGTTCGCGATGGAGTTCCTCAAGGCGCGACAGATACGTCCGGCCGTCTGGATAGCGGGGACCGAACCGCTCGGTCAGATCGGTCACCGCCAGACGCAACGCTTCAAAGTCAAACGTCGCCAGTGCTGCCCGCGGGGTCGGCGAAGGCCCCGTCTTCGTCGCGACGCGATGATGAATGGCCGCCGGACTGACCAGGAACCGGACGCTGCCCTGGCCCTTCTGACGCGAGAAATCCACGCCGACCCAGGCTTCGAAACGCTGGTACGGCTTATTGAGCCGATAGTGGATCGCGCTGACGGCGTGGGTGCCCAGCCCTCGCTCGAATGTGCGGTCTCCAATTCGCAGCGGCTGGCCGATCGCGCTGGTGCGTTTCTCCAACCGGCCCCATCCCTGGCGGACCGATGTCGGCTCCAGATCGTCCAGATAGGTCGCCGAACCGTCGGCACAGAGCAGGCGCGCCTCCGCCCAGTTGGCCACGTCATGGTCGTAGGTATCCACGTCATCGACGATCAGCCACAGATCCCGCCAGCCTTCGATACAGACCTCGATCCGCGTCGCCTCCTGCCCTCCTCTGATCACCTCCCCGACAAAGGGCGCCGACACCGACGAACCTCCGCCATCGGTTGGTGTCCCCTCCTGGACCACCTGCGCGTAGCCGGCCATTTGCACGAGTTCCCGCCATGCGGCGCCTGAGACGGCCCGGTCGGCAGATACAGGCTGCCCCGCCAGGATCGAACTTACCGGCAGCGTCCCCAGTGCGAGGACAACCGCCCAACGACGAACGTCACACATCATTGCAGGCACCATAAGAGACTTCCACAAGCAGATCGGGTCGACAAGAAAAGCCACGTGAGCAGCCTCCTACAATTGATCCTCTTTCGGAGAGCCAAGGATTTCGCATCCCTGATCGGCACAGACGTCCGTGCCTTCACTCGTCTGGCCATCATACAGATCCAGACGAGGTCGCTGGGAGAGAAGCTCCTGGATGGGACGAAATACCGCCAACAGCTTGCGAAGATCGGGATCATCCACGGATTGGAACACCGCTCGCCCGCATCGTTCGGTTCCACCAGCGGCTCTGGCCAGCGGCGCGAGCACGAAGGTGTTCCTCTCGGGGCGCTGAACTCGCAGATACCACTTCCGCGGGACGGAGGGCGCGCCTTTGCCATCCGGCTCATGGCACGAGGCGCAGCGTCGCATTGCGACGTCGTTGAAGACGCGGTCGAAATCCTCCGGCCACATCCGACGGCAGCCCGGCCGGTCCCGATGATTCGAGTCGCTCGTGCCATAGTACGGGACGTTCAGATCGATCCACGCGAAGAGACGGCGTTTTTCCGCGTCGGTCAGACGGACCCGCGGGTTGCCGTCGGCGTCGGGATGGCCTTTGAGCACCAAGTCCGCCAGACGGCTGGCGGGCGAGCCCCACGCGCCGGGTTTGATCTCCAGGATATTGCTCTCGGAGCCGTTGTACGTCGAGATCCACGAGGTGTAGGGATTGCGGATGTCTTCCTGACGGCAGCCGCCTCGAGTCCAATCCTCAGCGGCCGTTCCCTGGCGAACGAGCGTTTCGTAGGAGACGTTGAAGAAATCCGTCAGATCCTCCGAGAGATCGACCCCTCCGCTGGGATTGTGGGCGTTGTGGCAGGCAGCGCAGTTACGGTCGAGCACCGGTTGAACGATCCGTGGATAGCTGAAGCCGACGCGACCCCATTCCGGCCGGTCCAGCGGCTGAGGGGACTCTCGCAAGGCCGCAGGCGTGGGGCCTCGCAGGGGGGTGGACAATCGGTTCTCGTGACAGCCGACGCAGCTTTGCGACTCGCCCGGCATCAGGTGCGTGAAGCTGCGCATCCGCTGCAAGGCGCGCCCATGCTCATCCAGAGCCATGAAGTAGATCGGACGTCCCGCAGGCACCTCGAAGCTGGCGGAGCCGTCCGAACGGACCGCCGCCTGACCCCAGATTCTCTTGGGGGCATAGGTCGCTCCGCTGGAGACGACCGGGAACTGGAATCCGAAGGCACGCAGATTGGGGTTGATGGCGATCGGCTTGGCGATCTCCTCGACCACGCGGATCGCGGCGATCTGACCGCGGGCAATGTGCGGTTCAAGGCCCTGGTACACGTCCTGAAGATAAACCGCGGCCATCGGCGGCTCTGTTTGCGAGTCCTGCGGAACATCGCGTGGCGAAGTTAACACCGGCGGAACCGGCATCGAGCGGATCGGCTGCGGATTGTAGAAACCCAGACCATCGCGAGGCCTCAGGAGGATCGCCTGCTCCGTTCCCTCGTAGTCGCGCAGCAAGATGGAGCCGTCGTGCGAGACCAGGAAGAGTTTCTCATCGAGCGGAAACGGATTCTCATAGCGTCCCTGGACGCGATTGCCGTCTCCGCGATTCACGGACCCGATATTGACCTCCGGCGTGAGGTTCGTGATGGCTTCCTGTGCGTTGACGCCGTGGCGACGGTCGATGATGCCCACCCCGCCGCGAGCGGGACCATTGTGGGCCGTCAGAAGGCACAGGACTGCCTGGGCGCCTGGGATGGGGCGCGCCTCCATGAACGTCGCGGGGCTCAGCACGCGATTGCCATAATGGACCTGAAGCCCCGTCCCGTCCGGGCGGATCGTCCACAGGCTCTGAATCGGGATGGCCGGACGATCCACGTATTCCCACCGGCTGTAGATGATCCGACCGTCGTGCAACACCGCAGGGGTGAAGTCATTCAGGTAGTTCGCGCTCAGACGCACGACGCGTAAGCCCTCGCGATCCATCCGGTACAACACGCCGACCGGCGAATTCCAGCAGTACGCGTATGCGCTGGCCCGGGTCGAAAGGAACGCGATGCCGCCGTCCGGGAGCCAGCAGGGATTGAAGTTGTAGTGGTCGCCGTGAGTCAACTGCACCAGTCCCGTCCCATCGACGTTCATGCGATGAATCTGATAGGTGTCGGTCTGGCTCTTTCGCCAACTGAACAGGACCTCCCGCCCGTCATAGGAAATCTCCAGATCGAGCAGTTGTCCCTCGGGGGAATCCACCAGCTTCTCCAGGCTCCCATCGCGATGGAAGCGATACAACCCGCCGCCGGCACGAAAATCCTCGTTGTGGTAGGTATATACGTGCGAGGGATTCATGACCTGCCGCTGAATCACCAGCAGGCTGTCGAAGCCGCACTCGCCCGAGGTGAACCATTCGGCCAGCCTTTGCGATTGCGGGATTTCAACCGGCGCGCCGGGAGGCGGGCGAAAGGTCCCCAATGCCTTCTGTTCAGGCGATGCGGAATAGATCCGAATCTCCGAGGCGCCGGGGTTGGGCCCGACATCGGCGAGCACGAACCGGAGCGTCAGGACCCGCGTCTGAACGGGCGTTTCCAATCTGATCCGCTGGGGACCATGTCCTCGACGCAGATCGGCCTTGGCGACGCAGGCGTCGCGCGCGTTGGTCCGCACCTCCACCTGAAGGAAGTTCTCGTTCCACAGCCACGCGGTTCGTCCGTAGTAGACGATCTCGCCGACCGTTACCACGTCCGGCCACGTGTAGGTGAGTGTCGCGCCGATTGCCTGTGCCTGCGGGACGTACCAGGCCTTGCCCACATCGTCACGGGACTCCGCGTCGGGAATCTGCCCGTTGGCGGTGAAGGCGCCCTGGTACTGGTCGCTGAACTGTCCGCTTGCGATGACGACGGCATCGGGGGCGATATTCCGCAATGTAGCTTTGCTCTGGGCGACGACAGTCCCGGACAACGCCGCCAGAGACAGGAGCCATATCGCTATCCATGGACGACGGCTGGCACGGGCTGACCCGATGTGTTTCCTGGCGGACGCTTGCATGGCAATTCTCCAAAGGCTGCGTCGTAACCGTTCACGGATCTCGGTGGGCATCGGGCCTGGCACGCAAGACGCCATGCCCAACCCCCGAACATCGTGCCTACTATAGCATATTCCGGCGGCAAGAAGAACCCCCCTCCGATCAACGCATTTGTCGAGCTGAAGCCCTCACTCAATATGTTTTCGCGTACCTGCAGCGAAATGAATAGGATCCCGCGGGGATTCTCAGGACGACGGGAAACCTCTCCACAGGGTGGTTTTCAATGTCGTCCCGTTGGCTGACGGGCCGGTCGGATTCCGTGACGTCTTCGATTCCGGCGGCAGGAAGAACGACAGAGGCGTTCGCGTTGGGAGGAACCGTGACCTCATAAGTGAAGACGCCGTTCTCCAGCCGCCATGCGCTGCTGATCCGTCCATGGATCGAGTCCTGGTGGGCTCTGACCCAATGGATGGGCGTTTGGTCGGGGTTGCTCCCCGGCGACGGCGGCGCGGGCCGCAGGATGATGGGGTCGAATCCCGCTGTCTCGCTGTCGATGCCCGCGAGGGTGCGGAACATCCATTCGCACACGGCGCCGAACGCGTAGTGGCTGAAGGAGTTCATCGCGGCGTTGTGCCGGCCGAAACCGTCTTCCTTTGTATAGCTGTCCCATCGCTCCCAGACGGAGGTCGCGCCGTTGACGACCGCGTAGCCCCAGGACGGGAACCGGCGGCTCTGGAAGAGTCTGACAGCCAGGTCGTGCTGACCATGTGCGGACAAGACCGGGAGGAGGTCCTTGGTGCCGAGAAAACCGGTGGCCATGCAATAGCCGTTTCGAGCGATGTGGTCGGCAAGAGTCTTCGCAGCGATCTTCTGCTGCGGCTCGTCGAGCAATTCGAAGGCAAGCGCCAGGACGTGAGCGGTTTGCGATTGCACTCGAAGCGAGCCGTCCTCGCCGACATAGTCCCGTGTGAAGGCGGCCTTGACCTTGCTGTGGAGGTCCCTGTAGAAGGCCGCGTCGCTCGTGTTGCCGACGGCCTGGGCCATCTCGGCCATCAGTCCGGCGGTCCGCGCGAAGTAACAGGCGTCGATGTACTCTATGGGCGTAGGATCGTTGACGTTCAGCCAGTCGCCCCACGGATTGCCCAGGGAGATGCCGCCGAACCGCGGACTGACCGCCTGGCGGAAGTCCATGAATCGGGTCATCGAGCCATAATGGCGTTCGATGATCCGCGTGTCGCCGTAGACTCTCCAGATGGTCCAGGGGCAGATGATGCCGGCGTCCATCCAGGCGGTCCCGAAGGCCTTGCCGCTCTCGCCGTGCTGCATGGGATAGGGGGCATAGTCCGGATAGGCGCCGAACGAGCGCTGGGATTCGGCTACGTCATCGATCCATTTCGTGAAGAACGAGGCGACGTCGGCGTTGATTGTCGCCGAACGCGCATAGATCTGGGCGTCGCCCATCCAGCCCATGCGTTCATCCCGCTGGGGGCAGTCGGTGGGGACTTCGATGAAGTTGGCTCGCTGGGTCCGGACGATGTTCCGGAAGAGCTGGTTGATCATCGGATCGGAACATTCGAAGTGGCTGGTCATCGACGTGTCGTTGTGCAAGACCAGTCCGGTCACGGTGTCGAGTGATGGCTCGTGGGCCAGGCCGGTCACCTCGACGAACTGAAATCCGTGGTAGGTGAAGCGGGGGACCCATTCCTCGCCGTCGGGATCGCCCTTGAGGATATAGTGGTCGATGACCCTCGCCCGGCGGAGGTTCTCGGTCATCAGTCGTCCGTCGGGATGAAGCATTTCGCCGAAACGAAGCATGATCTTCGCGCCGGCGGGTCCTTTCGTCTTGAGCCGGACCACGCCTGCGAAGTTCTCGCCGAAATCGAAGATATAGACCCCCGGCTTGAGTTGCGTGACCGTTCGGGCGGGCAGTTCCTGCGTGACGACAATCGGCGGCGCGGGGTAGGCCTGGAGGATCTCGGGCTTTACGAAGCCCAGTTCCACGAGGCGAGGACCCCCGGGATCGTGGTAGGGCGCGATCGTACTGCCGTTTTCCTCCGCCAGAATGGCGCGCTGCCAGCGGCTGTCGTCGAATCCCGCCTTGGACCAACCCGGCATTTCCTTGCGAGCGTCATAGGTTTCCCCTCCCTGGATGTCGGCCTCGCGGATCGGGCCGTCGTCGGTGACCGTCCAGGCGGAGTCGGTGACGACGGTCTGTCGCGTCCCGTCTTCGTACTCGATCTCCAGTTGGGCCATGAAGGCCGGGGTCTTTCCGTAGAAACAGCGCCCCGAGCGGAAGGGGCCGTAGCCGACGAGGACGCCATAGCCGACGTAGCCACAGTACCAGCCCTCCGCCACGATCGCTCCGATCGCGTTGTCGCCATGCGACAACAGACCCGTGACATCGTACGAGTGATAGTAGGCGCGTTTGCGATAGTCGCTCCATCCCGGGGCGAAGTACCGATCGCAGACCCGTCGGCCGTTGAGATAGAGATCGTAGATCCCCAGAGCAGTCGCATGGACCGTGGCCCGGCGGATTTGGGCCGGCGCTTGGAACTCCTTTCGATAGAAGCGGGCCGGAGGCAGGTAGAGTTCGTCTCGGCTCCTGTGGACAGGGGAGGTGTCGCGGAAACTGATGAAATCCGCCTGCCAATCCCTCGCCTCCAACAGGCCGACGCACCACCGGGCCGGCTGGCTCCAGTCCGAGGAATCTCCGTCTCCGTCCCAGACCTTCACTTTCCAGTGGCATCTCTGGCCCGACTTCAACGGCGTGCCCGCGTAGACAATCTGGGAGGTCCTGCTGCTGGGCTGTTTGCCGGTGTCCCACAGATCCCCGATGTCTTTGGCAAGCAATGTCTCATCGCTGGCGACGAGCAGACGATAGGCGCTCTGTCGATGCCCACGTGGTCCCGGAGCAAGCTGCCAGCTCAATCGCGGGCTGGTGGTTCCGATCCCTACCGGATTGGCGAGGTATTCGCATCGGAGGTTTATCGGCGGGCTGGCGCCCTCGGCCGCAGCCACCGATCGCAATAAACACAGGACAATAAGGAGACGACACAGCTTCATGAGATACCCCAATCGTGAATGTACCTGCAACCTGCACGAGCTCTCTTGCAGGGGATTCTACCCAGCCGCCCACGCGATCAACCAGACGGGCTGAATCCCCAGCGGGATGGTACCCAACGGGTTCCTCAGAATCCAGCCAATTCCTTCACTACAAAGAGAGAATCAACTTGGTGCGTCGCCGGCGTCCCAGGTGTAGTTCCACTGATTCATGTAGTACTGCGCCGGACGGAACTCGTCGCCTGTCTCGTGGAGTTTGCGGGCAAGGACGGTCTCCAGGCGCGCCTGCAACTCGGCCGCCTCGGGCTTGTTGACGAGGTTATTCAACTGGTAGGGGTCCGCCTCGTTGTCGTAGAGCAGCCACGGCCCCTTCAGGTCGCGTACGTAGGTGTGCCGCCGAGTGCGAACGCCGCGATACTCCCGGCCGCCGCGGGCGAAATTCCACTGGTGGAAGGGCGCCGCGCACAGGATCAGAGCCGCTTCGTCCCACTCTTGCCGCTCCCCGCGGAAGACCGCGGAAAGATCCCGTCCCTCCACGGTCTGAGGGATCGGTACCCCCGCAAGTCCGAGCAGCGTCGGCATGAGGTCGGGGGTATTGATGGGCATGCGGATCGTGTGACCGGCGGCGCCTCGCAACGCGGGCCATTGCAGCAGGAACGGCACCCGGATCGACTCCTCCCAGGGCATCTGTTTGTGGAACTCGCCGTGAGAATGAATCATGTAGCCGTGGTCGGTGGTGAAGACCAGGATGGTGTTCTCCTCGATTCCGGTTTCCTTGAGGGTTCGGCGGAGATCTCCGATGCAATCGTCGAGGGCGGTGATATGCGCGTAGTAACCGGCCAGCGCAGCGCGGGCCTTGTCCCTCATGGCTTCCGGCACGTTCGGCCGAACCTGGAGGGTTTCCGCCGGCGCGATGCGCCGCTTGTTGGCCTCGGGCGCCGTGTGATGCGGCGTGTGGGGCGGCCCCCAGGAAAGCACGAACAGAAACGGCTTCTTGCGATCATGCTCGCGGATGTACCGGATGGCGTCCTTCGTCTGTGCGATGGCGTCGTAACCCTCCCAGCGGAGCGGGTGCGGCGTGTCGCCGTAGTACATCGAGTTGTGGTAGTCGTGCGTACACTCCCGAGCCTTCCAGTAGTCGAAGCCCTGCCGCCGCTCGCGGGGGATGAACGCGGAACGCCCGTGGCCGTCTACGTGCCATTTGCCCACATAGGCGGTGTCATACCCGGCCTGCTTGAAGGCCTGGGCGAAGGACACCGCCCGCGTCCCGAGCGGCCTGTCGTTGTAGAACAACCCATGGGTGAGCCAGTATTGGCCAGTCAGCAGGCTCGCCCGGTAGGGAGTGCAGACTGGGCAGCCTGAGATCATCGACGTGCAGTTGATGCTTTCCCGTGCCATGGCGTCCAAGTGGGGCGTCGGCACATCGTCGTTTCCGGCGTATCCAAGGTCGTCCGCGCGCCACTCGTCGGCGAACACGAAGAGCACGTTCGGTTTGCCTGCGGCTCGGGCGGCCAGCAGCGGCGAGACGCCCGCCACCGCCAATGCACCTGCGGAAAACATCGTCGAATGCAGGAAATCCCTGCGTCCGAGAGTTCTTTCGCTGCGTCTCTCCTGCTGGCTCATGGCTTGTCGTCCTTCATCATCGGGTTCTGAATTGAAAGCCAAGTTACGTCACAGCGATGGGGGCGAACGAAGCGCCGCTATTGACTTCCACGCGAGACGGAACCTCATTATTGCAGAAGGCCAACGAATGCTCAAGACCCAAGCTCGTTTCGAAGAGGTCGATGGGTCCACAGGTCGGCATGTATCCTGCGATCCAAGACACTTGACATCACGGACGCACAGGAGTACAGTTCAGGTGTCGCAGATGATGCCGTTGTCTAGCTTCGGTTCTCGCACAACATGTCGATCGGCACGTGGTGGATGCCTGTCTGTGCTTGGTCGTGCCGTAGGGCCCCCTCCGGGCTGGCGATTGACTGCGTGTGGATTCAGGAAGGGCACGAAACACACTATGCGTTGGGTCTTGATCTCATCAATCGCTCTGGGCCTGATCGGAATGTTGTCTGTACATGCGGTCGCCCGAAGCAGCGGGTCGGCCGATGTCGCAGGGGCCCCAACCGGCGAATTCGAGGAGCTTCGACGGTTGATTGAAGGCCGTCCCCGCGCAGACAACATGAGGTTGTCGCGTGAAGCGTTTCGCCCCGAGTCGCTGATTCTGGAGACGGACCGCACGCCGGTGGATGTTGTCTGGCGTCGCACGCACGCGCTGCTGACGCACCTGCAGGGAATGGAGAATGCCCCGGATCTCACCGCGGAAGCGGCATCCCTGGGACGGCTGCGCGGTCGTGTCGAGGCTGTGAAGAGGGGGGTCTCGACGGATGAGGCGGTCCTTCGGGAGTTGTTCAAGGACATCGCTGCGATTCGGCGCCGCATCGCTTTTTCCAACCCGCTGCTGAATTTCGATCAAGTCCTGTTCATCAAGCGGCATCGTGCAACCGGGGGCTTCTCCGAGCACATGGTGGATCAGTACTTCGGCATCTACGCCGATCCAGGGGGCGGGCTATGCGTGCTCCAAGATCCTTTTGGTGATACGCCGCGAGTGCGCGACGTGCTGGTTGATTCGGTGGTCGAGCGGGGACGCCTTGTGGGACAGCGACTGGACGGCGGGGCCTTCCTGTCCCCGAGTCTTTCGTTCGACGGTGAGCGGGTCCTGTTTGCCTACGTCGAGCGGAAAGGGTCGGGTCGGCATCGACATCACACCAACCATCCGCAGCAGGGGTACTGGGACAGAGAGGATTGCTACCACGTCTTCAGGGTGAACCTGGACGGCACGGGACTTGAGCAGCTCACCGACGGGACATGGAACGACATGTATCCGATCTGGATGCCCAGCGGGCGGATCGTGTTCATCAGCGAACGTCGTGGCGGCTATCTACGCTGCGGACGCACCTGCCCGACCTACACGCTGTTCGACATGGCCGCCGACGGCAGCGATATCCGCACCCTCAGCTATCACGACACGAATGAGTGGCACCCGAGCGTGGCGCACGACGGCACGATCCTGTTCACCCGGTGGGACTATGTCGATCGCCACGGCTGCGTGGCCCACCATCCCTGGACCATACGCCCCGACGGAACCGACCCGCGTGCCGTGTACGGCAACTATTCCTTCCGATACCAGCGGGCCGACATGCAGGTCCATGTCCGGACGATCCCCGGTTCGCACCGCCATGTGGCCGTGGCCGCTCCGCATCACGGCCAGTCGTTCGGTTCGCTGGTCCTCTTCGATCCGCGCGTTCCTGACGATGACCGGATGGGACCGGTTCGCCGATTGACCCCGGAGATTCCGTTTCCCGAGACGCAATCCCCGACCCGGACGCAGTACTATGGGCAGGCTACGCCCCTGAGCGAGGATTTCTATCTCACCTCGTACGATCCCGACGGCGGCATGGAGGGCCGCTACGGCTTGTACCTGCTCGACAGTTTCGGCAATCGCGAGCTGCTCTACCGGGATCCCGCGATCGGATCGCACAACCCGATCCCTGTGCGGGCCAAGCCGGCGCCCCCGGTGGTGCTCGAACGCGCCGTCCGTGTGGCCGAAGGCGAGCCGGCCGAGGCGACAGTGAGCGTGGTCAACGTGTACGACAGCCGGGCGCCCTGGCCGACAGGGGCGAGGGCCGCCGCACTGCGGATCTATCAGTTGTTGCCGTTGTCCGTGGCGTCCGAGCGAATCCCGCACAACACGGGGATTCAAATCCCTCAAGGCAACGACTCCATCAACATCGCCCGCTGGATTCTCGGTACGGTTCCGGTCGAGGCCGACGGCAGCGCGCATTTCACGATCCCGGCCCGTGTGCCGGTGTTCTTCCAGGCGATCGACCCGGACGGCTTGGCGATCACCTCCATGCGGTCGGCGACCCAGTTCATGCCGGGCGAGCAGCATTCGTGCATGGGGTGCCACGAGTCGCGGTATTCGACCCCGCCCACGACCCGTGCCGGAGCGCCGCTGGCCCTGCGTCGCGAGCCGTCGCGGATCGCGCCCGAAGTGGACGGTACGGCCCCGTTCAGCTATCCGCGCCTCGTTCAGCCGGTCCTGGACCGAAACTGCGCCGATTGCCACAGGCAGCATGCCGATGTGGCGCCGCCGCTCGACGCCGGTTTGGCCACGCATCCAGGCAGCGGGGGGATGAATCGCCAGACCACCTACTACACCTCCTACATCAATCTGGCGCCGAAGTACGGCTTCTACGACTATGGTGGGCGCGATTGGAACGATCCAAAGTGGTACCGCACCACGCCCGGCGAATTCGGAGCCCGCGCTTCGAGGCTCTACCGGATGCTCCGCGACGGGCATCATGGCGTGGAGTTGTCCGATGAGGATATGCATCGCATCGTGCTTTGGCTGGATTCTGTCTCGCTCTTCTACGGGGTGTACGAGCAAGAGGGCGGTCTGGCCCAGTTGCGGGGGGAGGTCGCCCAGCCGACGTTAAGGTAGTTCGCGGATTGCGGCGGCGATCTTCTCGCCTGGGACCGAGAGTGAAACCAGAACCGAATGACGCAGAGACAAGGGAGTGGAAAATGAGAAAATATGGGATACTGGCCGCACTGATGGCCGCGTGTGTGTTCGTTTCCTGTGCGGAGCGGCAGCAGGTACAGCCTCCGCTGACTCCGGCGGCCGTGCTGGAGGGTTTCGATGTGCCGGAGTGTGCCCTGGTGGACCCGCAGACCGGGTTCATCTATGTGTCCAACATCGAAGCGACGCCGGAGACGTATTGGAGCGACAATGGCAAGGGTTCCATCTCGCGTTTGCGTCCGGATGGAACGATGGATGCGCGTCGCTGGATCGACAGTTCGCCTGAGTTTGTGCTCAATAGTCCCAAGGGCATGTGCATATTGGATGGGCGTCTGTACGTGGCGGACAACACGCGAATTCTGGTGTTCTCGCTCGACAGCGGACGTCCCGTGAGCGCGCTGGCGGTGGACGGCGCCGAACGCCTGAACGACATGGCCACCGACGGCAAGCAGGTGTACGTCTCGGATACCCAGGCCGGTCGCGTGCTCCGAGTGGATGGCAGCGGACAGGGCGGCCACGAAACGGTGGCCGAGCTCGAAAGCGTGAACGGGATCACCTTCGACGGCGAGCGAATGTACGCCGTGTCATGGGACCTGCACGAGGTGTACCAGATCGATCGCTCCGGCAAACAGCCGCCCCAGCCGTTCGGGCTGGCGGAGCATTTCGCCAACCTGGATGGGATTGAAGTGCTCGATGACGGGTCGTTCATCGTATCCGATTTCGTCGGCAACAAGGTCGTGCGCATTTCCAAAGATCGTCGAACTGTGACGACCCTCGCCGAGCTCAAGACCCCCGCGGATATCGGATGGGACAGGGCGAACCGCCGCCTGTTCGTGCCGCAGCTGACAGCGGACAAACTGGCGATATACCATCTGCCCTGACGTCCGATTGTCCTTCGCCAATCGGCAGGCGTTTCTTGCTGCAATCGTGACTGGAGCCGGAACGAGATGGATAGTATCGTACGACCAAGCTGGAAGGCTCGCAGGCTCAAGGATTTCCTGAGCAACAATGGAACGGACTCTTCGACTGAGAACCCCGGCTCTTCTCCTGTGGTGGGTGTTCTCAATGGGACGGGTATTGGACCAGAGGTCGTCAGCGCGGCATTGGCCGTCCTCAAGACGATCGAACAGATCATCGGCATCCGATTCGATGTTCGACACGGGGGACTCGTCGGTGAGGATGCGGAGGCCTGCTTCGGACGGTCTTTTCCTGAGTCTGTGGCGGCCTTCTGCCAGGATATCTTTGACCTCAAAGGCGCGATCCTCAGCGGGCCCGGCGGCGGTCGATATGTGTACGACCTCCGCCGACAGTTCGACTTGTTCTGCAAGTTCGTTCCGATTCAGCCGTGGCCCCAGCTCGCGCGCGTGGGACGAATTGTCGACAGGCACACTCAGAGCATGGACATGCTCTTCGTGCGAGACAACATCGGCGGGGTGTATCAGGGGCAATGGCGCGAACGGTCCAGTTCTGAAGGACGGGTGGTGGAACACTCGTTCAGTTACAGCGAATCCGAGGTTCGTCGGCTGATTGCCGTGGCTGCCAGGGCAGCTTCCGCCAGGCGGGGAAAGATGCACGTGATTCTCAAAGACGGCGGCATCCCGGGAATCAGCGCTCTTTGGCGAGATGTCGGCGCCGCGACGGCCCGCGACCACGATATCCAGGTGGTCTTCATGAACGTGGATCTGGCTGCCTATGAGCTGATCCAGAATTCATCGCAATTCGATGTGGTGGTGACGCCCAATCTGCTCGGAGATATCCTCGTCGATATCGCCGGGGCCCTGCAAGGTTCCCGTGGAGTCACCTTCTCGGGGAATTTCCGACCCGACGGGGGAGCTGTATACCAAACCAACCATGGTTGCGCGCACGATTTGGCCGGTAGGGACATCGCCAATCCCGCAGGGCAGATCCTTTCCCTGGCCATGCTCCTGCGGGAGAGCTTCGGGCTAGACGAGGGGGCCTGCCTCATCGAACGAGCTTTGGCCAGAGCCTGGCAGCAGGGCTGGCGCACTGCGGATCTGGCCGAACCGGGGTGTACGGTTCTGGGAACCCGCGCTATGGGCGAGCGGATCGTAGAGCAGATCCTTTCTCTGGCCGAAGCGAGACAGACTGCATGAACGCTGCGTTGCTGCTTGTCGATCTTCAACACGACTACCTCGCAGTGCCCGGGCTCCAGCCGCCGGCGCCGGTTCTGGTCGCTCGGGCAGCCTCGCTGCTTGGGGAATGTCGCGGACGTGGAATTCCAGTCGTTCACGTGTGGACCACGGTCCGTCGCCATCCGGACACGCGATTGCCCCACTGGCGAATCGCGGACCGGTGGTCTTGTGTTGAGGACACCAGGGGACACGCGCCGCCGGGACCGCTGCAACCCATCGAGGGAGAGGCGGTGGTCCACAAGACAGGCTTCAATTCGTTTGCCGACGGAAGCCTGGACGAGATCCTGCGGCGGACTGCCTGCGACACGGTGATTCTGGCGGGCCTTCACCTGCATGCCTGCATACGCACAGTCGCTGTGGAGTGCCTGGAGCGGGGGTATCAGGTGTATCTCGCCGAGGATGCTGTGGCGAGCAACGATCTGATTCATGCCGCAGCGATTCAGCGGTGGTTGTCGGAACGATGTGTCGTGTGCGAACCGACGGCCTCCGTTCTTCGCAGATTGGATGGGGCTGTACCCGGTTCCTATGTCCATCGATCGCCTCGCCGCACGGATGAGATCCTGTTTGAAGTGACGCCAGCCGGCGCAGGTGAGGTGGCGTCAGCGGTGTCGGCTGCCCAGAACGCCGCGGACGTCTGGCGCAGAACTCCAATGGAGGCTCGACAGAATCTGCTCGTCGCCGTGGCCGACCGGCTGGATGGGATGGCTTCTACGCTGGCCCAGCAAATGGCGATAGAGTTGGGCAAGCCGCTGCAACACGGCCTCGAAGAGGTTCGTCGGGCGGCTGCGAACGTCCGACATGTCGTCCGTCTGGCGGCTGCTCAAGCGCCGCATCGGCAGGAGCTTGCGGGTCTCGTGCGCTATCGGCCGATGGGTATCGTGGCGATCATCTCCCCCTGGAACAATCCGCTGGCCATTGCCCTGGGCAAGATCGCTCCGGCTCTGATCTACGGCAACACTGTGGTCTGGAAGCCCGCCCCGGCGGCCACTCGCATCGCCCAGGCGATTCTACGCCTGCTTTCCGACGTGGGAATGTCGCCCCAAGTCGTCAGTCTGGTGACGGGCGACCACACCACCGCCAAGAGGCTGGCGGCCCAGGCCGGGATTGACGCAGTGACTCTGACGGGATCGGCTCCGGCGGGCGCCGCAATGCAGGAGATCTGTGCCCGCCGCATGGTGCCTCTGCAGGCGGAACTGAGCGGCAACAACGCGGCCATCGTATGGGACGACGCCGACCTGCGGGACGCGGCCCGACAGGTGGCCTGGGGAGCCTTCGCCTTCGCCGGCCAGCGGTGTACCGCCAATCGTCGTTTGATTGTTCCCGTTGTGCAGTACGAGAGAATCCTGCAGGAACTGGAGGCAGCCGCCAACCAGCTTCCCTGGGGAGATCCGTGTGACGAGGCAACCGAAATTGGACCCGTCATCAGTGCTGCCAAGCGGGACGAGATCGCGGCCATGATGGAGGAGTATCGAGACCGCGATGATGCGAATCGCACGATACTGCTCCACGGTTGCAGGGCCCAAGAGCCCTGGGTGAAGACCGGAGCCTACGTCCGCCCTGCGATTGTCTGCTGCGACCGGGCGGACCATCCGCTGGTTCAGGAGGAAACCATGGGTCCTGTTCTGGTGGTTCAAAGAGCCGTGGATTTCGAGCAGGCTATCGGGTTGTGCAACGGCGTCCGACATGGTCTGGTCTCGGCCCTGTTCAGCACGTCGCCTCGATTGCAGGGGCTCTTTCTGGAATCGGCGCAGGCCGGTGTTCTCAAGGTCAACACATCCACCGCCGGTGTGGATGCTTCCATGCCTTTCGGTGGCTGGAAGGCGTCCGGAATCGGCCCCCCGGAACATGGCGAGGGGGATCGTCTCTTCTACACACGCATCCAGGCGGTGTATGGGAACGTGGAAGGCCAGTTCGACTCCTGGGAACGCGGGTGCGACAATGAATGACACGGTCAGACCGACGGAGCCGGATGTGCAGTCGTCATTCCTGTCGATTCCCGCGCGTTTTCGCCGCGTTGTGTCTTGTCACAGCGATCGGACTGCCATCAGTACGTCCGACGCACAGTGGACGTATGCCGAACTGGACGAACGCTCGACCTCTTTGGCCTGCGACATCCTGAATCGAGTGGGAACTGCCGATTCCGTTGTCGGACTTCTCCTGGAGCATGGGACCGCTCTCGTTGCCGCGATCCTCGGGACTCTCAAGGCCGGCAGAATCTACCTGGCTCTTGACCCCAACGACAGCGTGGCCACTCTGACAGCCATGCTCGTTGATGCCCAGATCGGGCTTCTGGTGACCGACGAGTCCAACGTCTCGCTGGCCCGATCGCTCGCGACGGAGCGATTGAAGATCCTCGTGATCGAGGAGGAGCAGACTCGTTGTCTCCCAGGCACAACTTGCGAAGAGGTACCGGCCGACGCGGGGGCATGGCTGATGTACACGTCGGGTTCGACCGGCGCCCCAAAAGGGGTGTGGCAGAGCCACGGCAACGTCGTTCATCACGCCGAGGTCTATCGTGATCTGATTGGATTGACGGAGAAGGATCGTCTGTCGCTGATCACGCCCTTCGGACTGGCGGCCTCCGCCACGCCCTTGTTTGCCTCGCTGCTCAACGGCGCGGCTCTGTGCCTGTACCCTATTCGATCTGGAGGCATCGATCGGCTTGCGGAATGGATGCGGAACCAGCAGGTGACTGTCTATCAATCCGTGCCAACGGTGTTCCGCCATCTGATGCGCGCGACATGCCAGGGCTCTCTGGACAGTCTGAGACTGATTCGGCTGGGGGGAGAAAGCGTACGCCCCAGCGACATCGAAGCCTACAGAAAGCGTTGCGCCTCTGATTGCGTGCTGATGAACGCGTTGAGTTCGACCGAAACGGGTCTGATCAGTGCCTTGTTGATCCACCGGGACAGCGTGCTGCGCGAGGGCCCGGTCCCGGTGGGGCATCCGGTTCGCGATGTGGAGGTTCAACTGGTGGATGACCAGGGCCGACCGGTCCCCAGAGGAGCAGAAGGACTGATGGCGGTCCGTTCCAGATATCTGGCACAAGGGTATTGGCGACGACCCGACAAGACGATGACGGCATTTCGCTGCGATCCCGACGAACCTCAGAAGCGATGCTTCATCACGGCCGATCTGGGTCGTATCGGCGACGATGGATGCCTGGAACACTTGGGCCGGGCCGACCACCAGGTGAAGATCCGAGGACGCCGGGTGGACCTGGCCGAGGTGGAGGCGGCGATTCAGGCGACGGAGTTGACCGACGACGCAGCGGCGATGGCGACGGAACACTCTTCAGCCGACACCCGTCTGGTGGCTTATGTCGTCCCCCGATCCGGCGTCCGTCTCTCAACGCGCACCTTGCGGCGTATGCTCCGCCAATCTCTGTCCAGCCACATGATTCCCGATGATTTCGTGTGCTTGCCTCAACTGCCGGTCACCCCAGGCGGCAAGGTGGATCGTCTGGCGCTGTCTGCACTGGCCAGGCCCAGGGAAGACCGCAAGCGTCGGGGACCCATGCCTCGCGACCGAATCGAGAAAGCCCTGGCCGTCTTATGGGAATCGGTGCTGAACATCTCTCCCATCGGCAGACACGACGACTTCTTCGATCTCGGCGGCACGTCCCTTCAGTCGATGACCCTGTTGACCCGGATTGAAGACAAATTCGACATCGTTCTGTCTCCATCGATCCTGTCGCAGCACGGCACCATTGAATCCCTGGCAGAGATCATCGTCAATCGCGCCGTGGTTCCGTCGCCACGCTCGCTTGTTCTGCTGCGGCCGTCTACAACAGGGCGACCATTGTTCCTGGTGCACACCGGGGCAGGCTATATCGCCATGTATGGACAGCTCGCAAAACGATTGTCCGACCGACCTGTATATGCTCTGCAGGCCCGCGGTCTTCAGGGCGAAAGTTGGCCGCTCATGAGTATTCCTGCCATGGCCCGCCAGTATGTCCGGGAGATTACCGATGTCGATCCGACAGGCCCTTACCTGTTGGGCGGCACGTGCATGGGAGGGCTGATCGCCTTCGAGATGGCCAGACAACTGGTTGAGCAGGGCCTCCCTGTGGCCTTGGTGGCCCTGCTCGAATCGGACTACCCGGCGCGCAAGGGGCGACGGCTCCGCCGGAAGGAACGGATGGTATCTCCCGTGCGAGAGGCCTTCCGAATGCTGCGGTGGTCCGTCATCCGAGGCCTGGGCCTCGGCCGCAGTGCCCGTTGGCTGCCGACGTATCGGTCTTTCATCGGCCATATGCACGCTCGTGCGCGACGTGCGTATCGGCCCGGCTTCTACTGCGGGAAACTGACGCTCTTCATGGCTGCAGAAAGGCAGTATCCTGGTGAGGACTTACGCCTGAGGATGGCTCGTCATGCACGGGAATCGCACACCGTGATGATTCCGGGCGATCGTCCCGGGTTGCTCCTGCCGCCTGCGGTGAGCGAAGTGGCCAGGCAGTTGCAGTTGTGCCTCGATGCCGCAGAAGCCGAGGGTTCGCCATGATCGACACGGTCGTGATGCGATCATCCGGGGTCCGTCCTCAGGTGCCGCCGGAAATGGAGATCCACCTCTGGAGTGCGGACTTGGATGAGTTGCCGGCGGATGCCAGCGTCCTTTCAATCTCCGAACGGTCGCGCGCGGATCGAATGGTCTTCACGGAACACCGTCGGCGGTTCATCGCCGCCAGAGTCTGGTGCCGGTCGATACTCGGTTCATGTCTGGGTCTCGAACCCCGAGACGTGCCTCTGGTCGCTGATTCCTATGGCAAGCCCCATCTTCGGGTCGGAACAGGTCTCGCCGACTTGCGTTTCAACGTGTCTCACTGCGGACGGTTGGCGTTGATGGGCATTGCCGCCGGACGCAACATCGGCGTGGATTTGGAGGCTCCACTGCCGGCGACTTCGTGGCCCAGGGTTGCCGAACGGTTCCTGACCTGTGAGGAAAGAACCTATGTTCGGGATTTGGCCGGGCCCCAGCAGTCCCTGGCTTTGGCGGAAATATGGACGCGGAAGGAATCGCTTTCCAAAGCCCTGGGGACGGGTCTGACGACGCAAATCCTCTCCTGGACCGTGGGTCCTGCGTGCTGGCTATCCCGGCGTTGCGGCGAACGATTAGAGGTGATGTCGTTGCCCAACTACCACCCATGGGCTGCAGCGGTGGCTATTGAGCAGAATCCCGGAGACGCGTATGCCCTCGTGGTGCATTGAGATTGATCAGACCTGCCAGAGAAGACCTGAAACGGCCGTTGGCGGCGATTGTTGTTCGCGCGGGGCGGATTATACTTGACTGGGCCGACCCTCCGTGGTAGAATGCACACATCGAATTGGGGTGGATCGCCACAACTGTCGTGGACGACACAATCTTTCAGGGAGGTTCCGAATCGCAGCACTGGAGGCGGTCGAAGTCTAACCCGGCGGACTCTGTGTCAGGTCCTATATTCATCCGAATGACGGATGTCGGGCACGGTTGGGGGTAGTAGCACCGTCTCACGGCCTGGCGCGGTGCGCCGGGTGCGAAGACGCCATTGGGGGGGCTGATGAAAGTGAAACACGCACAAATGCCAGTCATTTGTTGTCCCGATCCGTTGGGCGGGGAACGCTCCGACGGCGGCGGCAATTCTCGGCAATTGATCGCGCGATTGCGAGGTCTGTGCATTATCAGACTCATCGGTCTGCTGGTCTTCGCCGGTACGGCCAATTTTTGTGCGGTCGCGGAAACCCGTGCGGCTGATTCCTCGTCGGGCGCCGTCGCAGGACCGATTCGCGACCCCATGAATCCTCATGCCTACATGTCGCAGCTTGCGTCGAAGCTCAATACCTCCGACAGCAAGGGTCTGCTGATGAAGGGAATGACCGCGCCGCCGGCAAAACCCGTCCAGCCGTCGCAGGCGAAGACTGCGCCGGCCCAGCCGGCGCCGCAGGCTCCGATTTCGGCCACGACGTCGATTCCGGCTCCGGCGCCTTCGTCCGTTCCGCTGGTGCAGCCGATGATCGGCAACGCGTCGGTTCCGACGCCGACACCCGTGGCGCCGCAGGCTCCCGTCGTGAAGACCATTCCCGCGCCGGCGCCGAAGGCGGTGCCCATCGTCGGCGGTGCTCCGATGTCCGCGGCCCCGAGGGAGCCGGTCCAGGCGGTCGCAACGCCCGTGTGGAATGGGTTGTCGCCCGACAACCAGGCGGCGATGAGAGCGATGGAGCAGATCGAAACGCTGCGGGTCAAAAAGGCGGCAGCTTCCGCGGCTTCGCAGAATCCCCAGCCGACGGCTATCCATGCGGCGGTCGTCCCGACGGTCACCTCGGTCGCTTCGGGTGTGTCCGCAGCGCCTGCGGCGCAATCGGTGCATCCGTTGAATCAGACGCTCCTGTCCGCCAAGCCCGGCCTGGCCCTTTGGGACAAACCTGCCGCCTCCAACCTGGCGGACAAGGTCGTCCTTGACGGGATCGCGGCGGCAGATCCGAACGCCACAATCGCGGCGCTGGCCCCGGCTTCCGAGGAGAAGAAGCCCTGGGCGCTCGGATCGGATCTCGATAAGTACCGGGCCCACGCGGTCAAAGAGGGTTCGCGGAATTCCGGCGAGAGCCTCAAGAAGGCGTTGGAGCGGGCCGGCATGACCATCGGCGACGGCGTCAACGTCTTCATTCTCGGATACGGTTCGGAGAAGGCCAAGTCGCTTCGCGCCAACGACGGCAAGGGCCTGCTGGATGAGCCGGGCAAGGTGCCGCAGCGGGCGGGCAAGACCATCGCCAGCTTTACCGACGGCGTGTACTCCCTGGCCGATCTGATCACGTTCGACGCGCTGCCGGACCCGATCAAGGACGTCTACAAGGACAACAATCCCCTCGTGCGTCCGTTGATCTTCACCGGCCGTACGATCGGCGGAGTCTGGAAGACGACCGAGGAAATCGGCAACGCCCTGACTTGGGGTTACTTCGACAACGTCACAGGCTGTGTGGGCATCGTCGTCGAAGACATTCTGGAACTCTTCAAGCACGTGGGACAGGCTGCGACGAACGTGGTTCGGGCGCCCGTGCAACTGCTTGCCGGCGGCAAGAAAGAGGGCGTCGAGCGGGCCATGGACTGGGTCCTGCTGGTGCCACTGGAGTTTGTCAGCAACTCCGTCGAGATGAAGGGCATCGCCAACATGGAGGAGTACCAGAAGGCATTCGAAGACAAAGGCGTGATCGGCTCGGTGCTGGAGTTCGGCGGATCGACCTTCCTGGCCTATCGGGCGATGGATAAACTGATCGACGAGCTCAAGGACAAGGACCGCCGCAGGCGGAGCACTTCTTCGGATACCCCGGTGGACAATCCGACGGAGCCGCCGGTGACCCCCACGAATCCGGTGGGTTCGGAACTACTGTTCGTCGTCGAAGGCGAATGGCCCACGGCCACCACGGGTGCCGGCGTCGTCATCTTCGACGGACAGTTCCCGACGATCACCATCTTGATCGAATGATCAGGACTTGAAGACTTCGTCGGCGAGGTCCTCGCCGGCTCGAGTGGTGTAGTATTGCCTCATCGCGGCCTCGCCTCGAGTGCGGGCCTTGTCCAGGGAAGCGAAAACTCCGACCTTGGCCAGCATCAGGATGGCGATGCACGCAGCCACGTTGGCGAAGGCCCCTGGGCTTCCGGCGGATCGCTGGGCGACCGAGGATTCGGGCTGGGCCTCCTTGAGCCTTTCGGCTTGTTCGCTCTGGCGGAGCCGCTGACTGAGCATGCGGATCGCGGCGGCATTGGCCCGCGTCAGCAGATCGAACTGGTGCGGCTGCGACTTGACGACCGACATCGCGATTTCCACGCGGGCCAGGCCCGCGAGCCGCCGGCGGCACCTGGGGCAGTTGGCGACATGACGCTGCACCCACGGAGCACAGGAGCCGAACCGTCTCTGGGCCACATCCCCAAGATGCCTGCGGATTCCTTCACGCCAGGATGACTGCGGGGCGCCTTGGCACGAACAGGTTGTCTCCCCTTGCTTTACGAGTCTCATCGGTTTTCCTCTTCAGTCACCCACATCGCCAGCATTTGCACGGCCTTGCATCGATACACCCTGGCGGTGCCGGTGGAGATGCCCATGATGCGAGCCACCTCTGCATAGGACAATTCGCCCAGATCGCGAAGCATGATCACGTTCCGCAAATGCTCCGGCAATTGGGCGATGTGGGCGCGGAGGCCTTCGGCCAGATGGCCGGCGTCGAAATCCACTTCGGTCGTCGGCCCTTCTCCGTCGGTCTGCGTCAGGCTCGACAACGTTCTTCGTTCCATGCTGCGCTGTCGCAACATGGTGATGGCCGCGTTGCTGGCTGTGCGGAACAGATATGCCTTGATCCATTTGGGCTTGCGACCGTCTTCGATGTGGGCCAAACGCAGGAACGTGGTCTGGTACGCGTCGCAGACGTCCTGTTCGCTGCCCAGAATTCGCCAGAGCAGGGTGACCAGTTCAGGGCCGTACCGCTGCATGGCGGTGAGAATCCACCGCTGGCTCTCCTCCACGGCCTCGGACGCCGCACTGGCCCAGAGGAGGTCATTCTGGATGGCCCGGTCGAACATAGGCACTGCCTTGCGATCCCGTACTTTGCCCAATAGGACGTTCCGCAGTCTTCCATGTTAACATGAGCAACCTGCAAATGCGAAAAAAATATGCGTCCCGCACCAACGGGGTGCGACGAGGTTTGGTGAAGGCTATGGCCGTCCTCTGTCATGCTGAACGAAGTGAAGCATCTGGCGTGGGCGTCATGACGTGCGTTTGTTCCCTTCCTGGGCCAGATCCTATGCTTGGCTCAGGATGACAGAACGAGACTCCCCCATGCCGCGAGGTCCAGCCGCACACCCTGGCGGACAAGAGCCGGCTGGATTGCCAAAATCATCCCCTGATTAACACAGGGGCTTGCGGCGCGTCTATGAAAGTGTAACGAGTGGCAGTATTGGGCGGCTTTGATCTATGAATGCGAAGGACTCCAAGGATTTGCGCTCCGACACGCCTTGCCAGGCGCAGGACGTGGTTGAGATCGTCGATGATCTGCTTGCCAAAGCCGTGGCGGCCGGGGCCAGCGACGTTCACTTCGAGCCCACCGGCGCCGGTTTGAAGGTGAAGTACCGTCTCGACGGGGTGCTGAACCCGGTGGAAAGCCTGCCGGCGGTCGTGGCTGACAACGTTGTGGCGCGTCTGAAGGTCCTGGGCGGCCTTCTGACGTACCGCAACGACATCCCGCAGGAGGGCCGGCTGGAGCTGACCGGCGCGCCGGCCGAGCAGGTCACCGACATTCGACTGGCTGTATTTCCGACCATCTACGGGCAGCGGGCGGTGGTGCGGTTGTTCTATCGGCGCGAAGACCTGATGGATCTTGCGCATTTAGGGCTCGCGCCGCAGATCGAGTCGCAACTGAAGTCGATCGCGGCCCAGAGCCAGGGGGTGCTCCTGGTGACCGGGCCGGCCGGCAGCGGCAAGAGCACCACGCTGGCTGCGGTGCTCCGATACATCGCCAGGACGTTTCCAGGCAAGAGCATCGTGACCCTGGAGGACCCGGTCGAGATCCGGATTGAGGGCGTAACGCAGTCGCCGATCACGCCGCACGGTCAGATGACCTTTCCGACGGCTCTGCGTTCGCTGCTCCGCCAGGACCCGCAGGTCCTGATGATCGGCGAGATCCGCGACGCCGAGACGGCCCGGATCGCCATCGAGGCCGGCCTGACGGGGCACTTGCTGATGAGCACGCTGCACAGCGGAACGCCCGCCGGAGCGCTGCTTCGGCTGCTGGAGATGGGCATCGAGCCCTACCAGGTGACGTCGAGCGTCTCTGCGGTGGTGAGCCAGAGGCTGATCCGCAGGTTGTGCGAGAAGTGCAGGAAGGGCCAGGAGGATCGGTATGTGCCGGTCGGCTGCCCGGCGTGTCTGCACACCGGTTTTCGCGGCAGGGTCCTGATCGCCGAGATGGTGCAGTTGGACAGCAGATTGCGGAAAGCCCTTCTTGGCAAGGCCGATCTCGATGAACTCCAGACCCTGCTCGCGACGCGCGGCCACGCGGGCCTCATGGCTCATGGCAGGCGGTTGGTGGAAGGGGGGATCACCACGCAGGATGAACTGTGGACGGCCTGCGGAATGACTGAAAACGATCCATGCATGTAGGGAACGACAGATGGCGACTTTCAGGTACGATGCGTTGACGGCGGCCGGCCGGTTGATGACAGGGACCGTGGAGGCGGGCTCGCCGCAGGAGGCGACCGAAACCCTCCGGCAGATGAACCTCAACGTCAACCTGGTCGAGAAGGCTGTGCCCGCGCGGCCTCGAACGGCGGTCGGACGCAACGAGTTTCTGCTCTTCAACCAGCAACTGGCTTCGATCGCCCGCGCGGGCGTCCCGCTGGAGCGAGGGCTTCGCGAACTGGCCCACGACATGGGGTCGCAGTCGATGCGCCAACTCGTCGCGGACATCGCGGACGACCTGGAGAAGGGCGTTCCCATCGAGGAGGCGTTCCAGAAACGGGAACGATCTTTCCCGCCACTCTACGGGCGCATTCTCAAGGCCGGGATTGAGACCGGCCGGCTCAGCGAGATGCTCGCCAGCCTCAATCGCCACCTGGAGTTGGCCGGACACACGCGGCGTATCGTCGTGGAGGCCGTCAGCTACCCGCTGGTGATTCTGATCCTGGGCGCGACCGTCATCACCGGGGTCTTTGCCTTCGTGATTCCGCAGTTCAAAGCGGTCGTGCAGGAGATGGTGGGGGGCAGGCTAAACCCGGTGACGACCGCCATGTTCACGCTGTCGGAGAACCTCGTGCCGATCTGGACTGTCGTGGGCATCCTGGTCGCCGCATCGGTCTTGGGGTTCATGAGTCTGTCCTCAACGCCTGGAGGCCGGCGAACCAGGGAGCGGTTGTTCCTGCGTCTGCCCGTCATCGGCAGGCTCTACCACGCGACGATCCTGAGCCGGATGTCGGAGGCGATGGCGGTGCTGATCGGGGCCGGGTGCGACGTCCCGGAAGCCCTGCGGTTGGGCGCCGTCAGTTCCGGCAGCAGCCGACTCGTCCAGGATAGCGAGACCGTCTCGCAGCAAATCGAGCAGGGGTCGGGCATCCTTGAGGCCGGACACCGGGCGACGCTGCTGCCCAGGTTGTTTCTTTACTCTATTCAGCTCGGCGCCCAGCGGAACGAATTGCAGGACAACCTCCGCAGTCTCGGCCAGATGTACGCGGATCAGGCTCGCGTGGGGCAGTCCCGCCTGCAGACGATTCTGCTGCCGACGATGATTGTCGCGATCGGAGCTCTGATCGGCCTGGCGATCCTTGCGATGTTTCTGCCGATGATCCAGGTGGTTACGAGTCTGGGCGCAGCATGACAGGAGCGGTTATGACGGAAACGTCTCTATTGTGTTTCGCCATCCTGGCGATCTATCTCGTGCTGGGCTGCCGCAAGCCGGCGATGGCCTTCGCGACCCTGCCGATTTCCGTCGGCCTGGTATGGTATCTCGCGGTTGTCACCGATACCCAGGAGAACCTGGTCGTCATGGTTCCGACGATCTTCATCGGCACGCTGGTGGTGGTCGCCGCGACCGGTTGGAACCGCCAGAACCGCCGGTGGTTTCACTGGGCCGCGTGGTATCTCCTGATTGGCATCGCGACGATTCTCGTGACGGGCGTCGTCCTGGCGGGCCTCGGCGCCTTCGCGGCCGGCTACGCCCTGGCGGCGGTCTTCCTCTGCTCGGTCGTCGTGATCTGTGCTGTGCTCATTCACTATTTCCTGACGAGCAGCCGCAGGACGGCAGTCAACGTCTTCTCGACCCTCGCGTCCATCATGCGACAGAATCTGCCTCTGCCCATGGCGCTGGACTGCGCCGCCATCGGCGCGGAGTACGGAACCGCGTCGGTCTTTCTCGACATCAAGCGGTGGCTTGTGCAGGGCTGTTCACTGACGGACGCCCTTCGGCGGGGGTATCCGCGTTGTCCGTCGGGCCGCCTGGCGCTGGTCGCAGCCGGCGAGCGGATCGGCCAGGCCCCCGCGGCGCTGGCCGCGATCGAAGCCGACGTGAGATCCCAGACCGTCGAGCCCGCAAAGCTGCGACCGATCCATCCGTTCTATCCAGCCTTCGTCGTGGTCCTGATCCTGTTCTTGACGCTGGGCCTGATGACGTTCGTCATGCCTCAGTTCGAGACAGTGTTGGAGGAGATGTTTGAGGGCCAGTTGCCCGTCGCCACCCGCATTTTGATGCGGCTCACCGCGTGGTTGAGGTACAGTCCCTTGGGAATCGTGGCGATCGTCCTGGCGATCCTGGCCGTCCGATCCCGTTTCTGGTATCGCGCTTTGCGGGGCCGTCTGCATCATTCCAGTTTCGTGCTGTGGCCCCGGGACCTTCTGGCGTGGCGTCTGCCGGTCGTGCGTCGGTTCGAATGGGACCGCTGTCTGGTGCAGACTTTGGAGTTGTTGCGGATCTCGCTGGCCGCAGGATGTCCTGTCAACGACGCCATCCGAAGCGCGCTCGAACTGGACGTGAATCGGTGGTTTCGCAGACGCCTGCAATGCTGGCTGACGCGAGTCGAGCGGGGCGAGGACGTCGCGCAGTCGGCTCGCGGCTGCGGGTTGGGCCGTGCGATGGCCTGGGCGTTCGACGTCGGCGGCGGCGCGGAGAACACCCCGGCCATCCTGGAGATGCTCGAGTCTCACTATCGCTCGTTGTACAGCTACCGCGCGAATGTGACCCGATACATCCTGTGGCCGGTGGGGATTCTCATGCTCGGTCTGATGGTCGGGTTTGTGGCTTATGCGGTGTTTTCGCCGGCTGTGGCGGTCATCAACGCCATGGCGTTGAACGTGTATCCATAGACGCAGGGACAAGGCACGCTCATGAGGACGGACAGAACCAAACGACGCGGGTTCATGATGGCCGAGGTGTTGGTGGGCACGGCGCTGCTTGCCATGGCGTTGGCCGCCTTGGCGGTCATTCTCCAGGGGGTCTCCAAGATCAACCTGTACCAGTGGACCCGCCAGCGGTGCGTTGCGGCAGCCCAGGCACAACTCGACAGCCTGGCGGTTGCCGGCAAGCCCGTCGAGGAGAGCGAGATAGAGAGGCTCTGGCCGCAAGTGCGTGTGTCCATCGAGCGTACGGCGGGCGAGGGCGCTTGGCAGGGCCTTGATCTGGTCCGCGCCACCGCGGTCGGCTGGGCGACATCGCACGAGGTCAGGGTGCATCTGGAAAGGTATCTTCCGCGGGATGATCGATGAAGGCCTCTTCAAAGAAGGGATTGTCATGGACAAGCAACCGCCAATCGTAAGCCGTCGATCGCCGATGCGGAAGGGCTATCTGCTGATTGAGGTACTCACGGTTGTCATCGTCGCTCCACTGTTGATGGTGCTGGTCAGCGCGTTCTTTCGCAGCTTTCTCCGAGATATTCCCCAGACGGCCTGTCTGTTGGACCAGAGCGTCGCAGTCCTCGATCTGCTCGATCAACTCCGAAAGGACGCGGATCTGGCGATCGCGTTGCCTTCTGAGGTTGGAGAGCGGCACTGCGATGAAGCGATCCTGTTGATCGAGCAGCCCGGCGGGGTCGTCTGTTATCGTTTCGACCAAGGGCGAATCGTGCGGTCGCTTCTCGACAAGCAGGGGAATCCCACGCCCGACGGAGAACGCACCTGGCAGGCTCGCGACGCGGTTGTCCGGTGGCGGCCCTGGGGGCCACAGGAGAAGCCCTGCGCGATTGAGGTGCATTCACACCTCAAGCAATGGATAGGCCAGGAATGGAGACGCCGGTTTGCCAACTCGCACGTGTTCTTCCTTGGCGGCCTTGGATCGGGAGGCACATCCCATGAATAGACAGCGAGGTTTCAGTCTGACGCTTGTTATCGTCGCCCTGATCCTGGTGGGCGTCGCCATGTCGGTCCTGGCCGGCGGCTCCAACGTGATGCTCTTCCAGGCGGACAAGGCCTATTTGCAGGCGGTCGAGCGCAATCTGACAGCCAGCGGTCTGGCGTGGGTGCGGGCGAAGGCCTCCGCTCGTTCGGATCTTCTCGTCGGAACCCCCGTCGATCTCGATGTCTCCCCGTTCGGCGTTTCTGCCGTCAAGCTGGGCGTGCAGGTCCTGGAAGTGCGGGACAGCAGGGCCCGCGTTCGGATCGAGACCTCGTGCAGCAAACGTGGACGCGTCCGCAACGCGACCAGCGAACACACGCTTCTCATCCCCTGAGCCGACGAGGTTCGGGAATCCCCACTTCCGAAGGCGGTATTCCAGAAAAACGACGAAATAAGCCGCGGAGCCGGTACGTCTATTCTCCGTCAACACCTTGCGTTTGGTGGTCGGTTGTTCAGCCAGAATGGGGTGTCTTCGTGGATCATAGGAAATGGGTGCTGTGGGGTTTGTTCGGTCTTGCCGCTTGCGGAAGCGCTGGGTACATAGGTTTCTATCGTCCCCAGGCGGGCATCGAGGAGTCCCGGTCGAACCGATCGGGCGTTCAAGCGATAGGCACGGTGGTCGCTGCCGAACGGAGAGAGTCTCAAGAGGCTGCTGCAGCCGAGCCGAGGACGCCGGAGCCCGCGCAGGCGTCGGCCCCTGCCTCTGAGACGAAGGCCTCCGATGCAGGGCAGACGCAAGCCAAGACTCCGGCAGACGCGCCTGCGGCGGCGGCCGTCGAACCCAACAAGGCGAGCGATGCTCCGGTCGAAGGGGAAGCGCTGAATCTCAAAGACGTCGAGATGAAGCTCATCGTCCAGAAGATCGCCGACTGGACGGGCAAGGTGGTCATCCCCACCGACGCGATCCTGAAGGAGAAGATCACGATCTATTCGCCGGGCCGGCTGCCGAGGAACGAGGCCCTCGAACAAATCTACGGCGCTCTGCGGATCAAAGGATACACCGCCGAGCAGACGGACAAGACCATCTACCTGCGTCCGATCGGCGACGCCAGGCTCGGCATGGTGCCGACGATCGCGCCGGACCAGCCGCTGGCGTCGATCCAGAACAAAGAGCAGATCGTTCAGAAGTTCTTCCGGCTGACCAACTACAGTCCGACCCAGATGGCCCAGATCGCCCAGCCCCTGATCGGCGAGTACGGCCACATCAGCGTCGACGAAGCGGCGCGGAGTCTGCTGGTGATCGACACCGTGGGCAATCTGATGCGGATCGAGACGATCATCTCCCAGTTCGACGTGCCTGAGGCGGATCAACTCGTTACGGAAATCTTCGAGGTCCGCAGCCGCGCGCCGGGCGAGGTCGTTCAGTTGCTGCAAACCCTGCTCTCGGAGGGGCCCCCTCGCGGGGGACCTCAGTCGTGGCGCGGGTTGCCCGCCTCGGGCAGGCAGGGCCAGAGGGGCGCGGGCGGTGCAGCGTCCTCGGTCGTCGTAGCCGGGAGCCGAAGGCCCATGCTGCTGATTCCCGAACCTCGGTTCAGTTGGATCATCGCGAAGGCGTCTTCGGACGATCTGGCGCAGATCCGCACGTGGATCGAGCGGTTGGACCGCCCGGTCCCGACCGTGACCGAAGAGGAATCGCTCGACAAGATCGAGAACCGCAACCAGATCGTGCAGCGGTTCGTGAAGCTCAAGCACTGTCCTGTCGCGCGAATGGTCGAGATCATCTCTCCGATGATCGGCGAGTCCGGGCAGATCATGGCCGAAGGGCAGACCGCAACTTTGATGCTCACCGACACCGTCGAGAACCTCGCGCGGGTCGAGAGGGTCATCGCCCAGTTCGACGTCGCGGAACAGGATGAGACAGTCACCGAGGTGTTCGAGTTGCGGCACCGCAGTCCGGACGAGATCGCGTCTCTGCTCGAAGCGGTCCTCGGGGCAGGCCTGCGAAGCGGGACTCCGGGACGTCCCGACTGGGGGGCAAGGACTCTGGGAGTCATCCGCGCCCGGCCCAGGACTGGCGGACGCCCCTCGGTCGTCTCCGTGGGCGGCAGCGGCGGGGGCAGCCAGCCCATGCTCTTCATTCCCGAGCCCAACCGCAAGTGGATCATCGTCAAGGCGGCGCAGGAAGACCTGGAGATCGTCCGGGGCTGGATTCGCAGGCTGGACAAGCCCATGCCCACCGTCACCGCCGACGAGGCTCTTATGGCCATCGAAGCCCAGAATCAGGTGGTCCAGCGATTCGTTAAGCTCAAGCACTACGACGCAGCCCGCATGAGCGAGATTGTCTCGCCGCTGCTGAGTTCCTCCGGGCACATCACCGCCGAGGCCAGCACCGGAACGCTTCTGCTGATCGATACGGTGGAGAACCTGATTCGAATCGAGAGCGTCGTCGCGCAGTTCGACGTGCCGGAGACCGAACACGTAATCACGCAGATCTTCGATGTCCGTCATCGCACGCCGGACGAGATCATCGTCCTGCTGGAGACGGTCCTGTCGCCTGGGACGACCGGCTCCGGACGGGGCCAGTATCCGTCCCGGCCCTATCGTCCCGGCGCCCCGCGGGGACGCACCTCCGGCGGGGGGACCTCCTCCGTGATCGCAGGGACCGGCGGCAAATCGATCTCGCTGGCCGCGGAGCCCAAGCAGGGCTGGATCATCGCCAAGGCTTCGCCCGACGACATGAACGAGATCGGACGCTGGATCGAGCGTGTGGATCGGGCGCTCACGACGATTACGGCCGACACGCCGTTGAGCACGATCGAAAACCGAAACCAGGTGGTCCAGCGGTGCGTCAAGCTTGGGCACTACAGCCCCAGCCAGATGAGCGAGATCATCCTGCCGCTTCTGAGCGAATCGGGGTACGTCAGCGCCGACGAGAGCACGGGCAACCTCCTGCTGATCGACACGGTGGAGAACCTGATCCGCGTCGAGGCGATCATCGAGCAGTTCGACGTTCCCGAGGCCCAGAAGACGACCACGCAGATCTTCACGATCGAGAACGCCGACCCGGCGGAAGTCGTCCAGTTGCTGCGGATGTTGCTCAGCGACGCGACAGGTCGCGGCGGCTACGGCGGCCGGCCGGGATATCGCAATCCCTCCATGGGCGGACGGCTGTATCGCGGCGGCCCCGGCGGCGCGGCCACATCGGTCATCATGGGTCCCAGCTCGCTGCCGGTCGTGCTGATCCCGGAACCCAAACGCAAGTGGCTTATCGCGCAGGCTTCCGCTGAGGACATGCGTCTGATCGGCGAGTGGATCGCCAAGCTCGATCGCGCCGAACCTCTGGAACGGGAGCACGAGACGGTTTCCATCACCTATGCGGACGTGCGGGAGGTCGCGACCCGCATCAACGAGGCCCTGCAGCGGATGCCGGGCACGGAACTGCAGGCGAGCGTGCTCGTCCAGTCCCTGGAGCAGGCCCGCCAGGTCATGATTTTCGGACGCAGGGACCTCCGCGAGATGGTCAAGAAGCTGATCGTGGAGATCGACATTCCGCCCGGCCAGTTTGAAACCCGGCACTTCCAGCTCCAGTACGCCGACCCTGAGCAGGTCAAACGCAACGTCGACGATCTGTTCGGCGACGGGGCGATCGCCAGTCGCACCGCGTCGTATTCCTCCTATCGTCCGTCGGGAGTTCGCGGGGGGGTGTCCCCCGACACGGTCAAGACGATGGCCCACGTCTCGCTCAAGCAGGTGACGGTGATCGCCTCGCCGGAGAACATGAAGAAGATCGCCGAGCAGATCTCGTTGTGGGACGTCGCGATCAACGTCAACGAGGTCAAGCCGCGGATCATCGAACTGCGCAACTCGCAGCCCTCCCAGATGGCCACCCTGCTCAACACGCTGTTCAGCCAGAGCACGAGCAGCCGGTATTCGATTCTCGACTATCTGTTGGGCAGCAGCGGCCTGGACAAGCGACGGATCGTCGGACCCCTCTACGGGCAACTGACGTTCGAGGAAGTCACCGGCGCCAAGAAGCTGATCATGATCAGCAACATCCCGGGCGCGTACGACGTCGTCGAGGAGTTGATCCGCGAGCTGGATAGCCGCGAGGCAGTGGAGATTCCCAAGGTGGTCCGGCTCAATTACGCCAACCCGGAGACCCTTTCCGAGCGGCTCAACGCCATGTTCAACGAGGCGGGCACCTCGGCCACGATCCGTTTGAGCGATCGCGGTCTGAGCACCTACTCCATGGACGACGGCTCCAGCAGCAGCGGCGGCGGGGGAGGCGGCAGCGCCAATCGGAGTCTCGGCAACGCCCGCAGCGAGACCGCCGGGGGCGAATACCGGCCCTGGTGGACCACCGGACGGCGCGCCGTCGACGAGCTGCCGATCAGCAACATCATCGGCCGCGTGCGGTTCATCCCGGAAGGCCACAGCCGGTCCATCATGGTCCTGGCGCCGCCGGAGTTCATGGACAGCATCGAGGCGATGATCGCGGACCTCGACGTCCCGGGAAAGCAGGTCATGCTCAAGGCCATCATCATGCAGGTGGACCATCAGAACATGACCTCGCTCGGCGTACAGTTGAGTTCCGATTCGAGCCGGTGGCAAACGTTGGACAACGAAAATGCTCTTGTCGCAAAGAGTGCGCTGACTCGGCTCGAACAGCACGGGTCTCTGGTGATCAGCCCCCAAACGGGGATCGCCACCGGCGACGGCTCAGCGGTCCAGATCAATCTCAATATCAACGCCTTGATCGATTTCCTCGTTCGCGAGCTCGACGCCAAGATCCTCAACCAGCAGACCCTCTGGACGAAGGACAATGAAGAAGCGCAGTTCTTCAAAGGCCAGCGCGTGGGGTTCCAGACTCGGGTTTCGATCTCCGACACCGGCGGCCGCGCCACGTCGGACTTCGAATACGAGAAGGTCGGCATGACGCTGCGGGCCCGACCGAGCATCACGCCCGAGCGGAACGTGGACATGATCATCAACGTGATCCTCTCGCAACTGACGTCCGAAGTGATCAACAGCCAGCGGGTGCGGACCGAGTTGGACACGACGACCAACATGATCGTGCAGGACGGCCAGACGATCATGCTGGGCGGCATGTTGTTTCAGGAGGACAGCAAGATCAAACGGAAAGTCCCGCTGTTGGGCGATCTGCCCCTGGTGGGCGGACTCTTCCGACACAATCAGAACACCCTGGCCAACAGCGAACTGCTGATCTTCGTCACGCCGCAGGTGATCGACACGCCGACCGACATGCGTCCGGCGGTTCGCAAGGAACTCGACGACGCCCGACAAAAGCTGAAGAATCTTCGAGAGCAACTGGGTCCGCCGACGGACCCCAACCAACAGGATTCGTCGAGCGACGTGGAACCCCCGGCCGCGACGCCAGGAGGGGACGACGCCATCGTCCGCAGGTAGCTTGCGCTCTGAGATAACCTCGGCGCCGCGCAGTTGTCTGGAGGACACCGGACCAGGCGGCGGATGCTACTTCCCGTCCGAGGCTCCGATCCGGGACGAGCTCTCACTGGTGAACGGCCGATACGGCCACAGGGGGCAGCAGACGATCGGACATTCCGTGATCCGGGTGCGCTGCCAGTACATGCAATCCAGGCACTTGGCCGCGATGGCGGCATGGGGATCGGCGCCGGACATGGCCTTGTCGTATTTCTTCTGATAGGATATTTTCCCGACGCCCGGGATCGAGGCCCGATAGCGACGTCTCTGTTCGCGAATCTTTTTCGTCATGTTCCCGTGTTGTCCTGTACTTGTGCGGCGTATCCCTCGTTGTGAACAGGGAGGTCCCACCGTAAGGGGGGAGGGTTTGCAGGCCTCAGGCTCGAATGGGCGTCCCCTCTGCGAGCGAACCTGTCAGAAGGTACCGATCGGGCATCGCAAATGCAACGACAAATCTCGTTTGTCCCAAGACGGGGGCGTCAGGTGTTGGGACTGCCCTGTCGCGCCGTTTCGTAGTGATGCATCGCCGTCGCCAGGGCCGCCACGGTATCGACCTGTATCTTCTCGAGGATGCGGGTGCGATGGACCTGAACGGTCTTCTGGCTGATGCCGAGGGTCTTGGCGATCGCGCTGGTGGGCTTGCCGACTCGGAGCAGTTGCAGGACTTCGTGCTCCCGCGGCGTGAGCAGATCCAGCTTCTGCTTGATGGCAGTGACTTCGACGCGGGATTCCCGTCGCCGCCTGTCTTCGGCGAGGGCCGCGTTGATGCGGTCCAGGAGGGCCTGGTCTCCGACGGGCTTCTCCAGGAAATCGTAGGCGCCCTTCTTCATGGCCTCGACGGCCATAGGCAGATCTCCATGGCCCGAGATGAAGATGATCGGCAGGACCACGCCGCGAGAGATCAGCTCGTCCTGGAGGCGGAGACCGCTCATGCCCGGCAGCCTCACGTCCAGCACGAGGCAACCCGGCTGCGCAGGGTCGTACACGTCGAGAAACTCCTGGGCGCTGGAGAAGGTCTGGGTTCGCAGTCGTACGGTGTTCGTCAACTCCGCCAATCCATCGCGCACCGCTTTGTCGTCGTCCACAATGAAGACGGTCGATTGAAGGTCAGACATGATCGCTCTCTCCTATTGTCAGTTCCACAAGTCTGAACATAGTTGCCTCTCAACGTGATCCCGTCGCCGGTTCGGCGGGATCTGGCGCGTCTACGGATTGCGACGCGGACAGCGTGAACGTGAACTCGCATCCGCCATCGGAGGCCGGGGCGACCGAGAGGTGCCCGCGATGCGATTCGACGATCGACCGGCTGATGGACAGACCGATTCCCAGGCCGTTGTCCTTCGTCGTGAAGAACGCGTCGAACACCCGGGACATCGTCTGGGCGTCCATGCCGGGGCCGGTGTCCGACACGGTCACCGCGACGAGATCCCAAGACGGCATGAACGTGCGTACGGTAAGCCGCCGTTGCGGCGAATCGGCTCCCTGCATCGCCTCGATGGCGTTGCGCATGAGATTGACCAGCACCTGTTCCAATTGGACGGGGTCGGCGAGGATCATCGGCAGGTCCTCCGACAGATCGAGAACTGCATCGACGCCGGCGTAGCGGAGACTCGACTGGAGCAGGCCCAACACGTCTCGGATGCACTCGTTGATGCTGACCGCCTGCAACTGAGGCGGGCGACGCTGCGCGAAGGCCCGGATCCGTCGAATGATGTCTCCGGCGCGGTTGGACTGAGCCACGACGCGCTCCAGGTTCGCCACGAGCTTCTCGGAATCGAAATCTCCCTTCTGGACGGATCGCAGACAGGCGCTGGTGAAGCTCATGATCGACGAGAGGGGCTGGTTGAGCTCGTGGGCGAAACCGGACGCCATTTCCCCGAGCGTGCTGAGCCGGGAGATATGAAGAAGCTCTAACTGCCGCTGTTCCGCCTTCCGCTCCGCCTGTTTCTGTTCGCTAATATCGTGGAAGACGACGACGAATTGACCCCGCTGAGGGCAGTACGCGCGGACGTCGAAATAGCGATTCAGGGCTTGCGCAAAATCCTCAAAACGGATCGGTTCGCCGGTCATCGCAACCTGGCCGTATCGCTCAATCCAGGACGATTCAATTCCCGGCATGACCTCCAAGACCGTCCGGCCGAGAATGTCGTCGGCACGGAGACCGGTCAGCTTCTCGAACGCTGCGTTCACGGAAAGGAACCGATAGTCCACAGGTGTGCCGGATGCGTCGAGGATCACTTCATGCAGCGCGATGCCGCTGAGCATGTGATCGAACAGCAGGCGGTAGCGTTCTTCGCTGTCGGCCAGCACCTGCTGGGCCCTCTTGCGGTCGGTGATATCCTGCACGATGCCGGTCAGCAGGGCAGGAGCGCCGTCCTTGTCCAGCGTCAATTCGCCGGCTTCGGCCCACGCGACTCGGACCGATCCATCGGGGCGCACGATGCGAAACTCGATGGGCGAATGCCTTCGTTCTGTGATGACGGCCCGATTGACCCGCTCCACGGCGGCGCGGTCTTCCGGGTGGATCGCACGGGCGGTCAGCTCGGCCAGGTCGCCGGAGAACTCGTCCTTGGCAATCCCGAAGATGCGGTACATCTCGTCGGACCAATCGAGGCGATTCGAAGGAATGTGCCACGTCCAACTGCCCACGTGGGCGACCTTCTGCGCGGCATGCAAGGCCTCGACGGTTTTCTTCTGTTCGGTGACGTTGAAGCCCACGCCGAGCAGCGCGTCGACGCGGCCCTGTTCGTCGTGCAGGGCGCTGAGCGACAGATCGACCCAGATGATCTCGCCGTTCTTGCATACGGTGCGGATGTCCAGGCGATCCTGTTGAATCTCTCCCCGCCACAGTCGCTCCTGGACGTCCTCTATTCTGGACCGGTCTTCGGGGTGCGTGATGTCCTGTCCTGCGATCTCCATCATCTCTTCGTCGCAATACCCCAGGAGGTCCAGCATATATTGGTTGACATGGACCCAGCGGCCTGACGTGTCCGCGACCGCGACGAGGGCCGCCGCGTTGTTGACGATGGCTCGGAACCGCTCTTCGCTCTTTCGCAACGCCTCCTCGGCCAGCGCCCGCCGCACGGCCACACCCAAGTGCATGCCAATGTCTTCAAGAGTCTCCACGAGAGACAAGGGAACGCGGCGCTCCCGCGAATCCGCGAGGTGGATGAGCCCGAGGACGTCATTGTTGCATCGGATCGGGATCAGCGCCACGGAGTCGAAGCCCATTTCGTTGCAGACGTTGCGCGTCCGCCCCTTGTCCTCGTCGGGCACCGTGGCCAGGAATCGAGTGGTGCCGTTCATGTAGAACGAGCCATGGGGGGTGTAGAAGGGCAACGAGGGATCGGTCCGGCCCTTGATGACGTTGATGCACATGCACTGATCGCTGTGAATCGACAGGGGGCTCTCGGTTTCATAAAACTCCCGAGGGAAACCCACATAGGCTTCGTACGGGATGTTGCCTTTGGGGTCGAGGATGCGGATCCCCACGGCCTGGCACTCCGCAAAATCCCGGAGCGTCAGAACGATCTGTCGGAGCATCGGTTCCCACAACGGATGTTGATTCGAGATCTCCAGGATTCGGTGAGACAGTCTCTGGGCGGCCTTGGTCTGCTCCTGTTCCGTGACGTCGGCGGCGATCGTCACCATGCCTGTGACTTCTCCGTCGTCGTTGCGTATCACGCCGGTCGAAGCGTCCACGATCAGCGGGCTTCCGTCCGCCCGAAAAGCGGCGTACTGCACGTTCTTCAACGAGCCCTCCGCTAGGACTCGCCCGATGTCCTCCTGGACCCGCAAATGATCTTGCGGTGCGACGAAGGCCAGGAAGTTCTTGCCGAGGATCTGGTCCTTAGAGCAACCGAGGATGTTCGCAGCCGCAGGGTTGCAGGTGCGGATGTTCCCCTGGACGTCGGCGATCAAAATCGCGTTCGGAGAGGAGTCGAAAACGCTTTGCAGCTCGGCTTGTCCCATCGCGCTCGCTTCCTGCGTCCGCAGAGGGGCCGAGATCTTGGATGCGCGATCTGCCGAGATTCGACACGCCTCGTTGGGGGTTTCGCTTCCTTTGCGTTCCGTCATGGCTGCACAGCTCCAAGACGCTGTTGTTTCGCTCCAGGCCTCCGGTTGAGGCGCGACGTCGCATCTTCCAGACCACCCAGCGAGCACATGAATCAGACGTCGCATCAAGGCACCAACGAGACTTATAGGTCAAATCTCGTAGGCGAGTCAAGCGTTTTTCCGGCAGGAATCAAATATTGTCATATTGAATCACCTCTTTCCCAGGTATAATAGACTCACAAGTTCGATCGAAAGACTCTGGATCGATGGAGGACGACCTGATGAAGCGGTCTGTCGGTGTATTCACTACAGCGTGCGGGATGGTTCTCTTGCTGATTTGCGGTCGCGGTCAGGCAGTGACTCTTTGGGTGCATTCCGATATCCGCCAAATCGTGTCGCCGGGAGAAACCTGGCGGTTCTTCCGCGGAACAGGGCCGGCCGGAACGCCCGCGGAGGCGTGGCGACAGGCTGATTTCGACGATTCTGCCTGGGAGACTGGGCCTGCCGGTTTTGGCTACGGCGACGGTGACGACGCAACGCTTCTCGACGACATGCAGGGACGCTATCTTGCCGTCTACATTCGCAAAGACTTCACTTTGGATGCTTTCGATGAGACGGCCCGCGTCGAACTGACAATTGACTACGACGATGGATTCGTCGCCTATCTCAACGGAAGAGAAGTGGCTCGGCGGTCCATGCCCGCCGGCGAGGCGGTGTATACGACGCCCGCCATGTCTCATGAGGCCGGAACGCCGGAGATCATTGTCCTGGGGAATGCAGGGGATTTGCTTCGTCCAGGACGCAACGTGCTGGCTATTGAGGGACACAACTCCTCCCTCACCAGCGGGGATTTCTCCCTGATCCCGTCGCTGCGAGTCGTGTCGGGGGTCGTCCGCAATGGCGAGATATCCATCGTGGAAACCGGACGGATCGTGGTGGTCGTCCATATGGATGTCGCCGGCATGGAAACCCTTCTGGTCGAGGAGTCTCCAGCGGCATGGAACGCTCAGGAAGGCCGGTGGGAGGCGGAGATCCCGCTGGCGGCAGGTCTGAACACAATTGAAGCGAAGGCCTTCGACGCCGAGTCACGGCTGATCGACTCCGGCTCGATGCAGGTGGTCTATGTCCCGACTGAGAACCATCTGGCCGGCGAGTTGACCGAAGATGCCACGCTCGATGGGGCTTGGGTGTTCGACGAGGCGGTTGTTGTCCCGCCCGACCGGGTGCTGACGGTGTTGCCGGGGACTTTCGTGCTGATGAAGCAGGGAGGCTCGATAATCGTCGAAGGGCAGTTGCTGGCTCTCGGGACTGAGGACGAGCCGATCCACTTCACGCATTACGGCGACGGGGTCGCATGGAAGCAGATCCGATTCGTCGAGGCCCAGGACAGTCGGCTGGACCACTGCGTCATCGAGTACGCCGACTGCGAGGGGGCGCATCAGGACTACTATGAGCCGGGGCCCAGGGATTACCACGAGGCGGTCGTCGTCATCGCCTGCCATGTGGATGTCAACGAGTGCAAGTTTCAGAAACTCCCGAACGAAGGCGCAAGGGCCGAGGGCGACGCGCTGGCGGTCATCTCCGACGATCCGGATCATCCGGGCGAAGCTTCGTCGTACATCCGAGGCTGCCAGTTCCTTCGTCTTGGCCAGGGGGTCCACACGCGGTATTCCCACGTCCTGGTCGAAGACTGCTTCTTCACCGGCAAACGCGGCGACAACGACGATGTGGACCTCTGGGGCGAGAGCGTGCCGCCGCCGGTGATCCGCCGCAACACGTTCTGGTATCCCGAGCACGACGACACGATCAATCCGACTCGCTGTTCGGCGATCATCGAGGGCAACCTTATCGTGGGAACCGACGATCACGGGATCGTATTGAGGGACAAGGCCTCGCCGATCGTGGTCAACAACGTCATCGTCGACTGCGCCAACGGCGGCATCGCCATCGAGAACTCGAACACGGCCTATCTGCTGAACAACACCATCGTCGGCTGCGGGCGGGGCCTCCGGCTGTTCGACCTCGGCCGCTGGGGCCCGCCTTATCGGCTCAACCCAGGCGGCGGCACCGCCACCGTCGTCAATTGCATCATCTGGGATTGTCCCCAGCCGATCGCCCTGGCCGACAGTTCGAACACCGAGATCGCCGACCGAGGTTCCCATGTCACGATCCGACACAGCATCATCCAGGGCGGGCGCAACGGCGTCTCCGTCTCCGGCCCGTATTCCACCGTCGTCTGGGGCGAGGGGAACCTCAACGCCGATCCGCTTTTCGCAGACCCGGCTCAATTGGACTTTCATCTGCTCCCGGGCTCGCCCGCGATCGACGCGGCCGACACCCTGGAGGCGCCTGATGTGGATCGCGACGGCAATCCGCGTCCGGCCGGAGCGGCCGCCGACATGGGAGCCTATGAGGCTCAGCCCTGATCGCTACTTAGATTCCTTCAGCAGAGCCTGGCATGCGATGTCCACGCTCCGGACGTTCTTGGCGGAGTCGGTCAGCATCTCGTGCATGGGGACATCGACGAAATCGCCTCGGACGATCCGGCTGCACAACTGAATGCCGCCGAATCCGTAGTAGCACAGATCGCCATAGACGTTCGAGATGTGCATGCGGAAGGAGAGGGCCGGGATCGTGCCGTAAGCCGACGGCGCCGCCCTGTCGGCCCAGAACCCCTCTTTGCCTGTGGTGGCCTCTCGCACGCCGTGCCATTCGGCGCGATTCGTCCGCCATTTGGCGGGAACTGTGACAAGCGCCGGAAACACCAAAACGTCAATTCGATGAGCCCGGATGTACTCGCGGAAGGCGTACTTCGCGACGAGGTCGTGGCGGTCCTCCAGGGGCTTGCCGGTGTTGGGGTCATAGAGGGCGCCCATCGTCTTCTTTAGAGACTCGTAGATGGTCTCATACGCCGAGGAGGGCGCCGCGGTGAATCCCGCCTGCTGGAGTCTCTCGACCAGCGCCCGTTCGAACTCGTCTTTCCTCTTGCCCGGCTCGACGACGTCGTCCGGGATGAACATGGGGACAATGCCGACAGTCCAGCCCTTGTCCCGCAGGGACTGTGGGGTGATTCGCAGCGGACGATACGGCGTCGGGAGCGGCGCATTGTCGTCCCCGATTTGTTCCAGGTAGCTTCGGATCAGGGGGGCGTCGGCAGCATTGCCTGCGCGTTCCATGTATGCACGCAACGACTCGCGCGCCTTGTCCCGGTCTCCCAACTCCCTCTGGAGCAGGCCGATCTCTCGATGCGCCTCGACGCAGTTGGGGTCCCAGCGAAGCGCCCGGGAATAGCAGTCCAGAGCCGAAAACGAGCTGCCCATCGGACCGTTTCGCTCCAGTTCGCCCGACAGGAAATGGGCCCGGCCCGACTTGGGATTCACCCTCAGGCATCTTCGCAGGTTCTCTCGGGCCAGAGCGTAGTTCTCCTCGTCCAGATTCAGCCGCGCATTGGCGAGGATGACCTCGAAGAGCTTGTCCTCGTACACGTCCTCCGCGACGAGGCGGCCCGTCGCTTGCCGTTGGATGTCGGGCTGTTGAAGGCGTTTGCGGTAGCTGGCGATCCGCTCACGGAGCCGCGGGTGCGTCGCGAACCTCGCGTCCTCCGCATCGTCGTCTTCCTGGACCGTCTGCAGCCGTTCGAAGGCGCGGACGGTTTGCTCGGGTTCGTATCCCGCCTGGAGGACCGCCAACAGGCCCACGTGGTCGGCCTCGTTCTCCAACTGTCGCGAATACCCGCTGACGCTGCTGATCCGCCAGAGGTCGGCGGCCGAATTGCCCGTTTCCTTCGTGTTCGCCAGTACCGCCAGGGCGCCGCCGAAGATGGCCCCTTTGATCATCTCGTTGTTCTCTTTGACCTTCTCGCGATAGCTGTGTCGATAGCGGAAGTGGGCGAGTTCATGGGCGAGAACCGTTGCGATCTGCGCCTCGTTTTCCAGGAGGGCCAGCAGGCCGCTGTTGACGTACATCGCGCCGTTGGGCATGACGAACGCGTTGGGGCTCGGGTCCGGCAGGATGCGAATGCGGATAGCAGGTCTGGATTCGCTGAAGTCCGGCGTCAGCTTCCGCAGGATTTCGATGAGGTATTGCTCCGCCTGCTCGTGGCCGGTCGCGGGCTTCACATACGTGGCGATCTGGCCTTCGAGACGGTCGGCAATCTCCCAGAGCGATTGTTCGGTCGGGTGAAGAACGGGGGGATCGGCGAGGTTTGTCAGCGGCTCCACACGGGTCGATGCGCAGCTTCCCCCCCAAATCAGAATCAACGCCATCAGCAATCCTGCGACGTGAATCCGCCCTTGCAGAGCAGGCCTCGCACGATGCATCGTACAGCAAAACATGACCTCTCCTTACTCGTATCTCCAACTCAGGTTCGGCCGATGCCGAACGAGGTCGCATTGTACTCGACTCGTGCAGGCCGATCAATCGGACGCGGCACAGGACGCACCTCAGTGCGTATCTGCGTCGATGGGGAGGGTGATCGTGAATGTGCTGCCTTGGCCGGGTTTGCTCTCCACGGCGATCTTGCCCTTGTGGGCGTCGACAATGAACTTGGCGATGCTCAAGCCCAGGCCGCAACCCTCGGCCCGGCGGGACAGGCTGCGATCCACCTGGTAGAACCGCCGGAAGATCTTCTTGAGGGCTCGTCGTGGGATGCCGACGCCGTTGTCACGAACGGTGAAGACGACCCCAGGAGTGGATTTGGAGGCGATTCCCGCGGACAGACGGATCTCTTTCTCTTCCTGGGTGTACTTGTAGGCGTTGTCCAGCAGGTTGACCAGGACGGTGACCATGGCGTCGTGGTCGGCCTTGACCAGCGGCAACTCGTCGGGGATGTCCGTCTCGAACCGACAGTTGCCTCGTCCGAGCTTGGTCTGGACCGCCTGCGCCGCGGTGCGGGCGATGCTCGTGGGACTGACCGGCCGCATTTGGAAAGCCTGCTTGTTCCGCTCCATTCGCGAGAAGGTCAGGAAGTTATCGATGAGCCGGCTCAGGCGTTCGTTCTCCTTCGACACCAGTTGCAGGTATTCCATGACCTGGTTGGGATTGCTGTAGCTGCCGTCGAGCAAGGTGTCGACCAGGACCCGCATCGAGGCCAGCGGCGTCTTGAGTTCGTGGGTCACCGTTGCGATGAAGTCGTTCTTGAGCTTGTTGAGACGGACCTGCTTGCCGATGCTCTTGGCGGCAACGCCCCCGCAGCCGAGGATCAGGCCGATGACCAGCAGGCCGGTCCAGGTGTATACCGCCACTCGCTCGCTGGCGACCCGCTCGAACACGTCGCCGCCTTTGAAGAACAGCAGGACTTTCCAGTCGGGCAGATGACGTCCGACCATGCCGGCGGCGAAGGGTTCTCTCGCGATCTCCCCCTGACCGGCAACGACATGGTTGGTTTCGTCCAGGATGGTGTACTCGACGTTGTCGTCCTGGAAGTCCCGCGCGAAATCCACCATCGTGTTGGCGAGGGTGTCTCGCGCGACGACAGCCACGCACAGGCCGCGACTGGTCGGGCGGATCATTCCATAGAAATCGTTCCCGTCGCGGATCAGCGGCTGGAGCTTGCCGACCTCCCACTGGGCGAACGCGTCGATCGTGGGGAATCTCTGGGCCAGCGAGATCGAACGTTCTTCCGCGTCCATCAGGTCGGGCAAAGCCGCGCCTTCGAAGAGCCCGGCGTAGCGATCCAGCAGACCGTTCTCCAGGCCGAGTTCGACCGCCTTGCGGGCCAGGAACAGGTTCTCGTCGGCCGCGAGGGCGAATCCCGCGTCGTTCTCGCGGTACAAGACCGAAAGCAGCCTGGCGAAGATTTCGTCATAGAGGTCGGTATAGGCCGGGTTGTCTTTCAGCCAGCTCAGCATGAGGAGGCGCGCGTTGGCGATCAGGCCCAGGCAGCGGGCGTCGCCTGTCTGGGCCAGAGGGCTGGCAGCGGCCCGTCGGCATTCGGTGAGGGCCTGATCGAGCCGGCCGAGCCGGGCCAGGGCGCGACTCTTGCCGATCCATGCGGCCAGGCGGTCTCGGTTGTCGCTGATTCGCGCGTACTGCTCGTAGCGTTCGACCGCCTGTTCGTACTGTTGGGTCAGCTCCATCTCCATTGCGTCGGCGAAGCCTGCGAATGGGCTCACGGCAGGGCCACTGTCCGCGGAGAGAGTGGGGTACAGCCGGCGTCCGGCGCCATCGTAAACAAGCAGGCCGGCATAGTCGAACTGCCCGACGGCCGCGGCAAACTGGCCGTAGGGGGAGAGCGCGGGCCGTCCCTCCAGCACACGGCATCGTTCGGCCCACCTCTGCTCGATCCGCTCGGTCGCATCGGCCAGCTTGGCCTTGTAGACCGAGGTCAGTCGCTGGCGAACGGCAAGCCGCTCGCTCTTGACGACCTCGTTCATGAACCACAGCAGACATAGAGTCGGCAGGACCACCGCCACCGCCAGCAGCAGGACGACCCACCGAAACTGACCGTATCCAGGATTGATGCCGCGCATAGCTTTCGTCAGCGGTCGCATCTGTCCTCTCGAGAATCCGGGCCCAACGTAAGGCTCCTTTGTCAGCAAGACCCCGTCAACGGCGTTCGTCGCCGACGTTTGTGCGAGAGAAGTATACCATGCAAGAGCCGTCAGCGGCGAGAGAGTTTGCGGTTCTCGATCGGTGAAAACGCAGGAGGCCGGTCTGGCTCCGGCCTCCGCGTTGACACCTGATGTGGAGGACAGGTTCGATTATCGGCCCGCGGCCAGCTCCTTGATCTGGGCCTCGGACAAACCATAGTTGTAGATACGAAGATCGTCGATCAGGCCGTTCCAGAAGCGGTCCTGCATCTCGGTGTTGGCGCCGATCTGGACCGGCACATCGTTGGTATTGATCGTGCCCCATGCCTCCTGCGAGGCATCGAGCGTTCCGTCCACGTAGAGCGACATTCGTTTGCCGTCGAAGGCGCCTGCGACATGGCGCCACTCGTTTCGGCCGATCGGGCGGTTTCCGAAGAGGCTGCCGTACTGGTTGCCGTTGGGGATCTGGAGGCCCGTGCAGGCGAATTCGAGCGTGTCGGCCTCGTTGTTCCTCTGGAGCCGCCAGGCGCCGTCGCCTTTGGTGACCAGGGCCTGCCAGGGGCGGTCGAACGAGGTGACCTTGATCCAGGCTGTGATGGTGACGCCGCCGGTGGAGTCGAAGGCGGATTCGTCTTCGACCGTGAGGAAGTCGCCGTCGCCGCCCAGCGCGATCGCGCCGCCGAGCTTGCCGCCGGCGGGTTGCCAGGTGGGATCGCCCTGGACGGTGGCGTGGCGGTCGTTGCCGGAGCTGTCGGCCGCGGTGCGACCGGCTTTTTCGTCGAACTTCCACCACGCGATCAGGCCGGCCAGTTCGCCCGTTCCGAGCATCACCGGATGCTGCCAGGCGATATCGTGCTGGGTGGCCCACATGAGCTTGGTGTCGCGGTCGCCGCCGTCGTCGTCATCGTTGACGTGGACGTCGAAGCCGATCTTGGCCCCAGGTTTCGGTTCGGTTCCCAGCGTGGACCAGGGCAGTTTGATCTCCAGGCGATAACCTCCTTCGGTCCGAGCGAAGGCGTACTTGACGCCGCCGGTCTTGTTGTGCTTGGTCTCGCCCATGGAAGGGGCGGAACTGTCCCAGGCGAAGTGGTACTGGTAATCGCCCGGGCCGTAGGTCTGGGATTTGCTGTTGTCGGCGTCGATGAAGATTTCGACGCTGTCGTCGAGCCAGAACTCGACCGAGTCGTTGATCAGCTCGTCGTCTTTCACGTCCACGAGGACATAGAGGGCCTGCTTGTCGTACACCATCTTGAAGCTCGCGGAGGCATCGGCCTCGCCGGAGGCGGGTGAGTAGGCCACGTTGCCGATCGTATGCGACTTGACGCTGCTCCAGGCATCGTCCACCTTGCCGTCAATCTCGATCAGGCGATCGGCTGGGACGATGGCGATCGGCGCCGGCCCGGCGTGGCTCCAGGCGGACTGTGTCGTCTGGTGCATCACCTGGCCGAGCTTGGCGATGGGCCCGATCAGGTCTTTGACCGGAGGCATGTCGCTCAGGCTCAGGCGGAGGCTGAAGCTGTTGTCCTGCTCGGTCGTCTGGAGACGGAGCGTGGTCTTGGGAGTCGCTGCGATGAGTTCGTCCAACGCCTTTCGGACCTCCGCTGCAGCCTCCTGCGACGGCAGTTCCATGGCCTGCGACGTGAGTTGGATCGCTCCGGCCACGTTGATCAGAACGAGCTTGCTGGTCGCCGGCGGCAAGGTGGCCAGGGCGTCCTGGAGGTTGCCGGCGTTGACGATGGAACTGTCCTGTCTGGCGGCGGTGATCGAGGCGTCCACCACCTGCGAGTTCAGAGACAGGACCATAGTCTTGTTGGCCGGATTGGTGTGCCCGAAGAACTTGATGTTGTGGGCCAGCATAACGTCAAATCTTCCGGATTCCGGAAAACTGGGTGGGGTCTGGCCGTCCGGCGGTAGCAGATTGGCCATCGTCAACAGGCTCGTCAGGAGTTGGTGGACCTGTCCGGGGCTCTTGCTGGTGACGGCCAGCCCGAACGCCTGGGCGACCGGCGGGATCGGGGAACCCTGCGAGGTCATCGTTTCCTTCGGCGGAGCGGCGAAGAGGGTGATCTGCTCGATGTTGCCGAAGATCTGGGAGCCGATGTCCTGGCCAGAGACCTCTCGGATCTTGGCGCAGGCGGCTTTGGCCTGCGCCGAGTCGGCGTCGCCGAGCGTGAGGCTGATGAGCGCCACCGCGTTGGCCGGGACGGTCTTGAGGGCCTCCTTGTTGAGGTTCGGGGTACGGATCAGGTTGTAGAACATCGACCGGTTGCCGTCCTTGAAGTTGACGTTCGCATCGAGTGCGATGCCGGTCTCTCGCAGGGAGAGCGAGGCGATGAGATCGTCCACGTTCTGAAAGTCCACGAGGCTGTTGGCCATCTGGATCTGCGGCGGGACCTGGTCGGCCGGGATCATCTTCGTGAGCCGACCGTAGGTTTCATCGACGTTCAGCCAGACCGTCAGAGCGTTCTGCTGCCGGGCCTGCTTGCTGATGCTCGTGAACGACTTGTTGCTCGATGCCAGCGAGGGCACGGCCGCCTTACCTTTGTATCGCTTGATCGCTTGTTGCAGCAACTCCGTGCCCTTGGGCGACGGGGTGACCGCGATTACGACCGTATCGTCAAACGCTGCCCCGCCGCCTTCCGCGAAGGTGATCACATTCATGCCATCGACGGCGGGCGCCGCCTGGCCTATCGCACTGAGGCCCAATTGGAGCAGGCTGACCAGCGAGTTGTTCCTGCCGGGGAACAACACAGCCACAGCGGGGGGATTGTTCTGGGCCAGGTCGGTGACGCCCAAGCCGATCCCGCGGATCTTCTTCAACTCGCCCACCATGGCGGGGCTGAGCACCTTCTGGATCACGGCGCCCGGACCGACGTGGTTGCCCCCGCCCTGATTGAGGTTCGTCAGAACCTGCTCGACCGGCGTGCCCTTGATCATGTTGAGGATCGTCGCGACCTGCTGGCCGGGGCTGCCGATCTCCATGTACGCGATGGTCTCCGGCGGCATCAGCGAAGCGGGGTCCGCGTTGCCGAGTTCTTCCAGCATGGGCTTGGCCTTCTCGACGACGTCCGTCTGGTCGCTGTAGTTCTCGACCAGTTTCGAGAAGACCGCCCGGGCTTCCTGTTCCTGCTTCTTCTTCAGGAAGACGGCGCCTTGGCGGTACAGGGCCTGGGCCACAAGGTTCTTCGGGGCGGCGGGGTCTTCAATGATCTGCTGGTAGATCCCGACCGCCTTGTCGAGATCACCCTCGACCTCCTCGACATAGAGTCCTTCTCGAAGCAACTCGGCCGCGGTCTTGGCGTACGCCGCCGGCGCCGTCACGGCCGCCAGAAGCAACACGCCGATCAGGTACTTCGCAAACGTTCTCATGGCTGCACTCCTTCTCAAATCGGTTTTGCCGGATAATCTCATTCGGACAACCGTACTTTCGTCCACGTGTGTTACCGTCGTGTTACCGGTTCGTCCTTTTTTGGTGATTTCTGAGACGATGTCGGGTGGACGGGCGTTCCTTGTGTGGCGGCGTCAAGCCCGCGGTTGCGGGGAGTCGAAGGGTTCCGAATCTGCCGGTGAGCTACCAGGGCCGGGGATCGATTTCCATATTTGCGGGCGCAAGTCCTTGCGTTGGCGTCGAGAGCCTCCACGCGTCGATTGGGCTCCAGGTCCCGCACTGGCCACACGATGTGAGGGGGTAAACACCGCCGCAGACGGGGCAGACCGCTTGTGTCTCGAAAACATCGAACCCCGCGCGGCAATGGGGACACGCCCAGAGTGGACCCATGGGCGGGCTGGTCCGACAGGTCGGGCACGCGAAACCCTCTCGCCGGGGTTGTCGCGCCGCGCGCACGAGTTTGATCGCGTTCTGCAGCCCGCGCCAGCAGTTCAGCAGGATGAACACGGCCAGAAGGCCGATCCAAGCCGATCGCTCAACCAAAGCCAATAGGAAGAGGCCTGCGACTCCGACGAAGCCGACGAGGGTCGCGACCACCAGGCTCCAGGCCCGTCCACAGAAGAACCACAGCACAGAGCGAAGGATCTGCCCGCCGTCCAGCGGGTAGATGGGCAGGAGGTTGAAGATCAGGATGCCCACGTTGATGAATTCGATGGTACGCAGCAGGCGGAGGGCGTCGGGCATCATTTGCGTCAGACCGGTCGTCTGCGCGAGTCTTCCGGCCAACAGCAGCACGGGAATCAGAATCACATTGACGAGCGGTCCGGCCGCGATACTCCAGAGCGTGGCGCCAGGCCTCTGCGGCGGATCGACGTAGGCGACGCCTCCAAGGGGCCACAGCACGATGCGCTCGGCCCGACCGCCCACTTGTCGGCAGGCCAGGGAATGCCCGAACTCGTGCAGGAGCACGATGGAGAATAAGGCCACATACTCCAGCACATTCCACGTCAGGGACGTGTAGCGTCCCGCTCGCAGGCTGATCTGGTAATAGGCCACGAGGAACCAGGACCAGTGCAGGTACAGATCGATGCCTGCGGCGCGAAAGAGTCGAATCGAACCTTGATGGGTCGGTGTCATGCCGCCCTTCTACCATATCGGCCGACGATTGCCAACCCTCTCGGATGAGTCGCCGGGGACAGATCCCGGGTATCCTCTGTGGCTGGGCTGCCGCGGGTCGTCAGTTCTCCGAGAGGGAAAAGACGCTGAGCATGGCAGGTTCCGGCAGGGGGCCGGAACGGGGTCTATCACGGTTGGACCCAAGCGACTCCCACCGCAGGACATAGCGGCAACCGCGGTCGGCGAGGACGGCCAAGTCCGATGCCCATCGCACCTCGATGCCTGGGAACGCGGTCCCCGGCTTGGTCAATTGCGAAGGATACTGGGGCGGGAGATGGATCGTGTCAGTGACCTGGAGCGTCTGGGGATCAAGCAGCCATGTTCCTGAGCCATACTTGAGGTGAGACCAAGACTGTACGAACCGCCCGTCGGGCAGCCTGTGGACCGGACCGGCCGCCAGATCGATCGAAATCGTCCCGCCGCCTTGGAAGTCCCAGCGGTGGTTCCATCGGCTGACCTGGCGGATGACCCAGGCGTCACTTTCCCAGCGGGCCAGATAGATCTGGCTGTTGCCCTCGTTATCGTAGTTGTGATAGTGAATCACCGTCCGAAGGGAGGGATCGAAGCCGACGCCGAAGCTGATGTTGATCATACCGCTGTTGGGTGGTGTGGGGTCCACGACCACGTCCAGATTGTTCGGCGTGATGGGCAGAGGGACGGAGTTGCCGCCGGCGGTCTCCCAACGCTTCAGGTCGCGGCTGCGGGCGTACGAGATGTGGAGATTGCTGCGACAATCCGGGGTCTCCCGCCACATCCAGACCAGGTGGAAGAACCCGTCGGAGCCCTGTTCGATGGGCGCCGGATAGGCGTTCATGCTCGAGCTCGTTCCGTCCAGCAAGGGGCTATCCAGGTAGCGGGTCCAGGTGCGGGTCTTCTCGTCGTAGGCGTTGATCAGGCGTTGGCCGTTGCCGCTGTTGCCGTCGCGGTACATGTACAGCAAGACGCCCTCGCGGGTGCGAAAGAACTGGGGATAGGTGACGCGGCTCTCCGCCTGGCCGGTCATGGCCGGGACGCGGCGCAGCGACTGCACGTCCAGGGATTTGTCCGAACGATAGTAGACCAGCGGGGCGACGTGCATATTGCCGCTGACATGCAGGCAACCCTCGCGATCGACGGCCAGCGTGACGTAGTTGTGCGAGTCCCATCCCAGCGTCGAGTCGAGCCTGGCGATCGTCCATTCCTTCCGGTCCAGCCTGCGGCCGGCAACGGTCATGCGTCGATCCGCATCGTAGTAGGCGGCGAACTGATGGTCCTTGTGGGTCAGGAGGCAGAAGCCCACCCGATGCCCCGACCATACCGGCTCGATCGGAACCATATCGAGAATCGCGGGCTCTGCGAGTGTCTTCTGTCCCGCCGCGGGGCTCCTGCCCGACTCTGAACGTGGCTCTTCGCCGACGCCGCCCGCAGGGAGCAGGATGAGGCAACCGATCCCAAACACCATCGCCGATTGCAGAAGGACGTGCGTCATATACCCCTCGTGTCCACGATGGTTTTTCACTGTTTGCGATAGACCAACAGGGCGGTGTCGGGTCTGTCGGCCAGCGTGATGAGAAGGCCCTTTTCGATCAGGTCTCGCCCCTGCCAGGATTCTTGCGTGCCTGCGTTGAGGTCGGTCACGAGGTAGCTCGCTTCGGGGTCCAGGGCCTGCAGTCTCAGCCGGGCGGACTCGTAGTCGCTCTCGTGCCGGCGAAACGCCTGGACCATGCCTTCGCCTTCGTCTGGGCGGTCGAATTGCCATGCCATCCAGACGGTGTTGTCGCGGGTCCAGGGCGTCAGAGGGTAGAAATCGCCGTAGTAGTTCGGCGAGATCTCGCGCCACTGGCCGATCAGACGACGCAGCGTCGGGTAGTCCAGGTCCTTCAGACGGACGTCGATCCCCAGGCCAAAGCCTGGGACGGCATTGCTCCAGAAGGCGTAGGGTTCGACCGGCGTCCGGCCGCTGCCGTAATACGAGGCGTTGCGGGTGGCGACTGTGCCGGTGCCGTGGTAGGGCAGCCACATCGACAGGCCGTACGTCATACACTGATGGCCGATGGCTTCGTAGGCATAATCGCTTCGCCACAGCGGGACCGCCCGGCGCATCGTCTCGACGTCGTTGCGTCGCCCGCCGCTGGCGCAGGAGTCGATCAGCAGGCCGGGATGACGGCGCCGCAGCTCGTCCCAATAGGCGAGATAGCCCATGACGTGCCGGATTTCGGTGATTCCTTGTCGGTCGGGGGCGTCGGCGGATCGCCAGTGGTTCAGCGGGTCCATGTTGAAGTCCTGGCGGTAGAGGTCGATCCCTTGCTCGGTCAGCAGGCGGTCGATGTGGTCGGTGAGCCACTGCTTGGCTTTGTCGTTGCCGAGGTTCAGCAGGCCGCCTTTGGCTCCACCGAGGATCCACTCCGGATGGTTCTCCGCCAGCCACGTGCCGGCGGTCACCCGCTCGGGCTCGAACCAGACGAGGACCTTGAGGCCCTTGCTGTGGGCATAATCTGAGACCGCCCGCAATCCGCGTGGGAACCTCGCCTTGTCCACTTCCCACGTGCCCACGCGAGGCCAGCCTCCGCCGTGATGCACGTACCAGCCGGCGTCCATCCACCAGTAGTCCAGCTTGATGCCTTCCTCGGCGTACCGGTCGATGAACAGGATCTGCCTGGCTTCATTGGCGTCGATCATCTCGTTGTACTGACGCGAACTGGACGCAAAGAGCTTGGGGGCAGGCAGGACGCCGTCGGGCTTGGGCATCGAATGCGCCATCATCCAGCGTCGCCACACGTTCTGCGCGCCGATCCAGCGGCCCTTCCAGAATTGCACGACGATCAGCGGGCTGCGGAACTCCTCGCCCGGCAACAGCTTGAAGTGAGTCAACTCCTGCCCGGCCGACAGGCTCAGGCCTCGCTCGTTGTCGCGGAGGAACTCAGCAGCCCACTGGCCGGGCCAGCCGACGGCGACGATCAGTCCTTCGTCGCCCCATTCCAGGTTGAAATAGGACCAGTCGGTGTTGGTCGGTCGGCCTCCGGCGCCGCCCAGATGCTTGCGGGCGTTCGGTCCCAGCGTCGTCTCCAGCGGGCCGTAGTCGTTGCCGTTCGCAGGGGAGCCCACGTTGTGGTGGAGAAGGAACTCCCGTTCGGTGCTGCGATCGACGCGGACGTCGAGGGCCTGGATCTTGGAGAGGATGGGCGTGTCAGTCGAGCCGGTGTTCTTGAAGTACAGGGTCCATTCCGCGGTTGGGAAATCGTCGTACACGACGAAGACGCAGCGAACCAGCAGGCCGGTCGTTGGGTCGGTGTAGACAAGCGTGTGCTCGGTCCGCTGAGCGTCGAGCTTCCTCGTGTTGCGGCTGGTTTGCCACGTTTTGAGCAGATCGCTCGACGCTCTTCCGCCATAGACGAAGGAGAAGGGGGGCTCTGCAATCGAGACGGGTTTGGGCGTCGTTTGCCCGAGGGGCAGGTCCTGGAGCCGGATGTTGGCGCCGTCCTGGAGTTTGATCGTCGCCTCGGCCCAGAGCCCCTGGTCCCAAGGGCGTCCGTCGCCGCCGTCCTTGATGCGAATCTCGAACTGGCGGGCCCCGTTCAGGGGGATGTCGATGGGACGTGGGCCGTCCTTGAGACGCAGGACCGGGGTCGTCAGGACTTCCTTGCCGTCGACGAGGACGTGGAATGTCACCGATCCGTTGCCCATCGCGGCGCCTCGCTGGGTGTCGTCGTTGTTCTCCAGCCCGACGTCTGCGGTGAACCGCTCCGCGGGCCGGCCCAGGACGACGAGCAGGTGCTTGGTGGAGTTGAACGCCAGGCCGTGTGCATACCTCCTGTCGCCAAGCCGGAAAGGGGTGCCTCGCCAGGACTGTCCCCGCGCGATGCCGTCGGATGCGTCCTGGTAGAGCAGCTCCAGGTGCGGGGCGGGCGCCGGAGCAGGCGTGGCCAGCAGGGGGGCGAGCCAGCGGTCTCGCGGCTCAAACTCCTGCGGCTGCGGTCCTGCGGCCCAAGCCGAAGCATTCAGGACCAGACTCGCCCAAAGGACGCTGTCAAAGCGGATTCGCATCATCGCTGTGATCTCCACAAGTCCGTGCCATTCCAAGTTTTCGATCTCTCGGTATAAATCAAAGCTCTGCGAGCCATAGTCTACCGCTGTTCCGGACAATGCTCAACTGTCCTGTCCAAACCGGGGAATGGCGTGAATTCTCTTGACCAGCACCTTCTTTTTGCGTACTTATGTGCCCGAAAACCAGACATGACCCCTTTTGAAAGGTGCGCGTACGATGAAGATCAGCCAAAGAGCCAAGGCCGTTGCGCCGTCGGCGACGCTGGCCGTGACCAACCGGGCCAACGAGTTGAAGGCCCAGGGAATCGATATCGTGGGATTCGGGGCCGGTGAGCCCGACTTCGATACGCCGGATTACATCAAAGAAGCCGCCATCAAGGCCATGAAGGAGGGCAAGACCAAGTACACGCCCGCCTCCGGCATTCCCGAATTGAGGAAGGCTATCGCCCACAAACTCCAAATGGAGAACGGCCTGAACTACACTCACGAGCAGATCGTCGTCAACATCGGCGGCAAGCACTCGGTCTACGAGGCCATGCAGGCCGTGCTCGACCCCGGTGACGAGGTCCTGCTGCCGGCGCCGTACTGGGTGACGTATCCCGAGGCGGCGGGTCTGGCCGGGGCGACCGTGAAGGTGTTGGATACGGACAAGAAGAACGACTACAAGATCACGCCGGAGCAGTTGAAGAAAGCGATCGGGCCCAAGTCCGCCATGCTGATCCTCAACTCGCCCAGCAATCCCGGCGGTTTCAGCTATACCCCCGATGAGCTGCGAGCCCTGGCCAAGGTGCTCGAAGGCACGAACGTCGTCGTGATGTCGGACGAGATCTATGAGAAGCTCATCTACGGCGACACGAAGTTCATCAGCTTCGCGGCCCTGAGCCAGGATGCCTACAACCGCACGCTGACCCTCAACGGCCTGAGCAAAGCCTACTCGATGACCGGCTGGCGTCTGGGCTATACCGCAGGGCCCCTCGACGTCATCAAAGCGATGGCCCGCCTGCAAGACCACATGACGAGCAACCCGGTCACGTTCGCCCAGTACGCCGCAATCGCGGCGATGGGTCCGCAGTCGGCCGAAGCGATCGAGAAGATGCGGGTCGAGTTCGAGAAGCGCGCCCGCTACATGGCGGACCGCCTGCGGGCAATGCCCGGAGTCGAGTGCGTCGAACCGACGGGCGCGTTCTACTGCTTCCCGGACGTGTCGGCCCACTACGGCCGAACCTTCGGCGGTGTGAAGCCCACGGGCAGCATGGACTTCGCCAAGGCCCTCCTGGAGCAGGCCAACGTCGCTGTGGTCCCGGGTCTGCCCTTCGGCTGCGACAAGAACGTGCGCCTGAGCTTCGCCACCTCGATGCAGCAGATCACCAAGGGCCTCGACCGCATGGAGAAGTGGCTCAAGTAGCAGCGGCGGATTCGGTCAGATAGATCAACAGCGGGCGGCAAGAGCGTGCGAAATGCTCCTGCCGCCCGTTGCTTTTATGTCCGCGAGGATTCCTGCAGCATCTTCTCGTACGCCTCGCGGCCGCGTCTTTCGAGTTCTCCCGGGTTGACCTCCTCGACGTGCGTCGCCAGCATCCAGGTATGGCCGGAGGGGTCGGCCACCGTGCCCACTCGGTCGCCCCAGAACATATCTTCCACCGGGTGTTTGATCGTGGCCCCGGCGGCGACGGCGCGATCGAAGGCGTCGTCGACGTCCTTGACGTAAATGTAGAAGCCGACTGGCGTTCCGCCCAGTGTCTGCGGCGCCCCCCCCTCGTCGCCCGGCATCTCCTCGCCCAGCATGAAGACCGAGTCTCCGATCTTCATCTCCGCGTGGGCGATTCCCTTGCCGTCGGGCGTCGGCATGCGGTAGCGTTCCTCGGCGCCGAACGCCTCCTTGTAGAACTCGATCATGCGGGCGGCGTCCTGCACCGTCAGGGCGGGCGTCATCGTCGGATATCCTTCCGGGATGGGCTTCACGTTCTCATCTTTTCGCTTCATGATATGATTCTCCCGAAAAACACTTCTCCAGGCTGTTGTCAACGACGAACGGTCAAGTCCCAAACGCAGTGGAACGCTGAGTCCCGATCGCTTTCATGCATACGCAGGCTCTCTCCTGGCGGTGCTGCCTATGTCGGGCTAAATCGCGCGGCGACAAATCTCGGATTCCTGCCGGAATTTCGCCAACAGCCTGTCGTTTTCGCCGTCTATGTGGCAAAATGGCCCTGCGGGCTCGGTCGTGGAGATGGTGCCGTCGTCGCTCAGGGGCGGACTGGTGGCGGGTATTCCCGCCGCGAATATGGATGGACCGATAATGTGGCATGTTCGGTTGTGGCGACGAGGAAGGCAGTGGACGGTTGCCGCGGCCGCAGTGCTCTTTGTGGCGTCCGCCGTCGTGTGGTTCGGCGCTTCGTGGGGCCGGCACGCGCGGCTCACTGCGGACGCAAACAACAGCCTGCGACCGATGTATGCCACCGACCACAACAGTTTTCGCCCCTCCGACACGAATCTGTCCGATACGAACAGCCTGCGATGATCCGTCCGATTGGGGTTCGGACACCAGGACAATCCCCTTGTTCCCGGCGGACATCGAACAAGGGGTGCAATATTGACGATAGAGAGAAAAAGGCGTATCCTTCTCCGGGATAACACCGTCGGGATTTTTTGAAAGCCTTGGAATGAGTGTAAACGAGAATCCGATTGCGGGCCAGCCACTGGATCGGCCCGATCGTGGGTCTTTTGCCGGCTGGCCGATGATTATTGGCTGGGCCGCCATGTTGATCTTCGCTTTTCATGCCTGCACCCACATGGTGGCGGCGGGGGACACCTGGGTCGCCATGGCCTGCGGGCGGCATTTCGTCAACCATGGAGTCGACACGGTCGAGCCTTTCAGCGCCAATTCCCACAAGGCCGGACCGACGCCGGAGGAGGTGGCGACCTGGCCCGGCTGGGCGCAGTGGATCACCGACAAGGTCGGGCTCGACACCGTCCGATACTGGCATCCGACCGGCTGGGTGAACCAGAACTGGCTGACCCATGTGATCTTCTACAGGTTGACGACGGCCCTGGGGTCGGTGTCCGAGCCCTATTATGACGCACTGGTCTACTGGAAATTTGCCCTCTACTTTCTGGCGGCAGTCACCTTGTACGGAACCGCCAGGATCTACGGAGTGAATCGGGCTCTGGCGGTGATCGCCGTCTGCTTCGCTCTGTTCATCGGGCGGTCGTTTTTCGACATCCGACCCGCGGGGTTCTCGAATCTGCTCACGGCGGTCCTGATCCTGATCTTCGCACTCGCCAGTTATCGAAACGCCCTGTACATCTGGCTGATCGTGCCTTTGATCATCTTCTGGTCGAACGTCCACGGCGGCTATATCTACGCCTTCATCGTCCTGGTTCCCTTCGTCGCGTGGCATGTCCTGATGAACCTCCCTCGCCGATGGCTCGTCGCTGCCTATGGCATTCTGCTGTGGCTGGTTCTCTATGGTCTGGTCCGTCAGTTCCGAGGTCATGAGTTCCTCAAGCCCATCCCGGTCCGCGCCGACGCGATGTTCTGCCTGCTGGTTCTCGCGGTCGGAGGGAGCATTGCTCTGACGGTCAAGCGTCGGGTGGGCAACGGCCCGATCGTCGCCTATCACACGGTTGTGTCGTGCGTCCTGTTCGTGATCCTGCTGGCGGCTCGGTTCTTCCCGGTCCTTCCGGCGCAACTGAGCAGCCACGAACGCGCCGAGTTCCAGATCTACGCCAGCGGCGCGATGCTCGCGTATCTCGGCGTCTTCACGGTGGCGATGGTCGTCGGCGCCGTGGTCGTGGCCCTCAAAGAGAAAGTCACGCAGGCGATGAACGTCCGCGGAATCCTGCACGTGGTCGCCGCGGGGTTCGTGGCGTTCGTCGCGATGGTGGTCTTCAATCCGTTCCATCTGACGAATCTCACGCACACTTTCGTGATATCGCTCAGCAAGCATGCGGAACGCTGGCGCGACGTCCATGAGTGGCATCGGGCCTTCGACTGGACCAATCCGGTCGGCACGGCGGCGCCCTTCGCGGCGATGTACGCTCTCGCCTGGCTCGTTCTCCTGGCCTGGGGCATCTTCTATGTCTACACATCGAGAATCGTCGACGCGCCGATTCCCAGGAAGGTGAAGACCTCGCCGGACTATGCATGGCCGAAGCTGGACCTTTCGCTGCTGCTGATCGCGGCGATGACGATCTACATGGCGATTCGGTCCCGCCGATTCATTCCGATCGCCGGGTTCGTCGCCTGTCCGGTGATCGCGCTGCTGATCGATCACGCCGTGCGGGTCGTCGCCGCTTTGACGCAGGCGACTCCGCAGGGCCGGCTTGAGGTCCCTGCGATCCCGCAACTGTGGCGCGATGTCCTGTCGATCGCGGGCGCGGGCCTCGTGCTGTTCTTCGGATTGTGGTGGAGCACCCGTTTCTACAGGGTATACTTGGATTACTGGCCCGCCGACACGAAGTACACGTCGGTTTTCATGCGGATGACGGCGTCGGACGCCAAACCCTTTGCGGCCTGCGAGTTCATCCGCAAGAACAAGCTCAGCGGCAAGATGTTCAACTACTGGACCGAAGGTGGTTTCATCGCCTGGGGCCAGGACCCCGATCCTCGCACAGGCCGTACCCCTCTGCAATTGTTCATGGATGGCCGGGCTCAGGCCGCATACGACCGCGGAGCATTCGATCTGTGGACCAACATCATCTACGGCGGGCCCTCGGCCACCACTGCCCTCAGGGAGGGCAGAAAGCCCACACGGAACGAATCCATCGAGATCGGCCAGTGGGTGAACGAACAACTCAAGAGACACAACGTGTGGGTGGTCCTGATGCCCACCTCGCAGTTCGACACGCCTTTCACCAACGGACTCGAGTACAATCCGGACTGGCGCATTCTATACATGGACGACAAACAGCGGCTCTTCGTGGACATCACCACGCCCGCAGGCGAGCAGCTCTTCCACGGCATGCTGACGGAACGGACAGTCTATCCCGATGAGTATTCGCGCAAGTTGACCACCGGTCACAACCTGCTGTTGCTTCAGGACCCCGCTCAGAAGAAGAAGGGCCTCGAACTTCTGATTGAGGCGATGGAAGAGAACTTCGCGCCGGGACCGTTGCTGGAGATGCTGCTGATCGGAACGCAGTTTCCGGATCTTCGGCCTCGAATCGACCAGATGTGTCATGAGTACGCGAAGGACTTCGATAAGAACCTCCAGTACTACGCCGGGCGGGACGGGTTCAACACCCGCCTGGAGGCGATTCGCCTGGTCATGATCCGTCTCCAGCAGACGGCTTTGTCCAGCCAGAACAAGCAGTTGGCCGATGTCTATGATCGGCAGATCGATGTCTACGAGAGCTTGCGAACGGCGGTCTTGTCGAAGAAGAGGTGGTGAGTCATGGCCGAACCCAGCGGGCGGCGCGACGCCAAGAGCGATTCGATGCCGCCTGTTTCCATCTCGGTGTTCTTCCCGTGCTACAACGAGCAGGACAATGTGGCCAAGGTGGCCGGGCAGGCGATCCAGGTGCTCGAAGGATTGCGGGCGGACTACGAGGTGCTCATCGTCAACGATGGCAGTTCGGACAAGACGGGCGAGGTTGCGGATCGGATCGCCGCCGCCAACCCGCGGGTGCGCGCGATCCATCATCCCTGCAATCGGGGATATGGGGCTGCGCTGCAGTCGGGGTTTCGCGCCGCGACCAAGGACCTGGTCTTCTACACCGACGGCGACGCCCAGTTCGATCTCAACGAACTGCCGCCTCTGTTGGAGTTGATGAAGGATTTCGACATCGTCAGTTGCTACCGCATGGACCGAAGAGACAAGTTGCTTCGCAGACTCAATGGCTGGCTCTGGACGAAGATGAACGATGCGCTCTTTTCGCTCAACGTCCGCGATATCGATTGCGCCTTCAAGCTTTTCAAGAGAGAGATCTTCGACACGATCTCGCTGGAAAGCCAGGGCGCCCTGATCGCCACGGAGATCCTCGCCCGCGCCGTGCGAAAAGGCTACACCATCACGCAGCGGGGCGTGCACCACTACCCTCGCATGGCCGGTCAGGCGACAGGAGGCAATCCCAAAGTCATTCTCAGGGCGTTCAAAGAAGTGATCAAGCTTCGTAAACGGATCGTGTCCGAGCGATAGCGCCGCGTCGATCAATCGTGCCTGTGGACCCCGCCAACTATGCACAACCAAAAGGTCAATCTCTTCATCTATGGTTCTCTCCGGGACAGTCGGATCTTCCAGTCCGTCAGCGGTTACGGCTTCACGCGAAGACCCTCTCGCCTGGACGCCAAGACGCTTTTCGCGGAGCTGGCGTTCCTGCCGCACCACCGTCGGGTGAGTCCCGACAACGTTTACTACTATGCCGTCCCCGCGCCGGAAGCGAGGATCGAAGGGTATGTCGTGCACGACGTGCCCATAACCGCCATGGCGGAGATCGACCGCTACGAGGGCAAGCGATACCGGCGGGAAACCGTGAAGATTCACACCGGACACGGGGTCGTCGAGGCCCAGGCCTACCTCGTGACGACCGAGTCCATGCGGAAGCAGTTCGGTGATCGCTTCCACGTCAATCTGATCCACGAGTTGTGGTTGCGAAAACGCATTCAGAAGTTCCTCAAGAAGCACACCCGTCCGGGCGATCGGACGCCCGACGCCGAGCTCGAGCGGCAGGCGGAGCGGGAACTCCTGGCGACCACCGAACGGGACCTGGTGATGGCCCATTATCGTCGGGACGCGGTCAGCGATTACTATCTGGAACGCGAGCTGGATCGTCCCCGACCGAGCATCAAGCATTTGTACCGCGACCCCGAGGCGCTCCCGTTTATTCGCAACTACCTGGCTCTCGTCATTCGCCAGGTATTGCTCAACCAGTTCGAGGAGGAGATGGAGGGCCGGTTCCGATACGAGCTGGAGCACATGAGGACCAGCGTTCGGTACTTCGCGCGATCGGTCAGCCTGGTGGCGTGTCTGGGTATCCTCAACGCCAACAGCAGCGTGGTCGAGCCGATCGTTCAGAAGTGCCTCGACGACATGCCCTGCGAGAAGAACGACCTGATCAACTACGTCAAGTATGCGGTTCGGGCGGTCAAGAGCATCTTCGATGCACGGGTTGCTGAGGATTATCTGAACCGGATCCGCGCCAATCTCCAGCCGGGCCTGGTGCCGCTCGGATGCGAGCTGGAACTGAGCAACTTGGGTGCCGCGGCGGTCGAGCCTTTGCGGAGCCGGACGGGGGCGGTCGACGCCGTCTACGACGGCTTCAAGTATTTCTACGACTTCCGTCTGGATGTCCTGTGCTGGAAGCTGGGCGGCTACATCGACGACCACAGCGGTTACAACGACCGCCCCCGGCGCCAGGGGTTCTTCGAGATCGCCCCAGGACGACTCAGCGTCGCTGGCGAACTGTCCCGTCCAGCGACCGGCGATCCGTGGCTGCTCAGCCGCCTGATCCATGACCTGATCGGTTTCTTCCGAATCCGGCCGCACAGCCTGCACCTGTCCTTCCAGGTGCGAAAGTCCCAGGTCGGTCATCAGCGAATTTTGCCTCTGGGATTCGTGCAATGCCTCCTGGCCCTCGGTGGAGGGTTGGAAGGCAAGCCGGGGGGCGGGATGTGGATCTCCCGACTGTGCAAAGAAGAGATCGTTCAGCACACCTACGGCGAGGAATTGGTCTTCGCCCGAACGAGTCGGCGGAACTGGTATCTGGGCGGCAGCGACGATGTCGCGGACCGGCCCCCCTCGCAGGCGATGACGTGCATCCAGCAGTACAAGTTCGTTCGGCTGGACAGGCAGATGAATTATGAACCGCTGATCATGGGGCTCAAGGGTCTGAATCTGGAGTACAATCCCGGCGATTATCTTACCGCCGAGCAGATGCAGCGCAACCCTCGCCTGGCCGGACGATACCGGGAGCTCAAGGAATGGGCTCACAACCCGACGCCGATCGGAGACCCGACGATCCAGCGATTCCTGGACACGGTCCGTCGCGGACTGATGAATGAGCGACATCGCCAGCCAGCGCACAGATTGCACTACATCGACTACGCCATCAGCGCCATCGAGACGCAGTTGAGACAGTTCAACGATCAGGTGAAGGGAACTGCCGCCGCCGAGCCTACCCTCTACTGAGCCTGCCTCCAATAGCCAGGGGTCTTCTTGAGCCGCTCGATCGCGCAACTGACAATCTCATCGTGGTCGAAGGCCATCGGCGGGAGGCTCTCGATATCGCACCACTGGACGTGCTCTGCGTCGTCGGCCGCCTGGACTTGGTCCCAATCCTTCTCTGCGATTCCCAAATAGGCCACGGTGATCGTTCGTCCCCGCGGGTCTCGGCCGGGACGCCCGAACGCGCGGAACTGCTCCAGGGCGATGCCCCTGAGGCCCGTCTCTTCCGCCAGTTCCCGCGCGACCGCATCGGGCAGGTCTTCGTCGATCTCGACGAACCCGCCGGGAAGGGCCCATCGGCCCTTATACGGGTCTCGCTTGCGCTGGATCAGCAACAGCCGCGGTTTGCCGTCGAAGAACGCAAAGACCGCGGCGTCGGCTGTGACCATCGGTCGCGGCCATTCGTAGACGTACTTACCTTTCTCCGCCACCTGCATCGACTCCTTTCTGCCCCGCCTGGGCTCGGCCGCCATTGTACGGCGGCCACTTCAAACTTCACACTTCAAACTTCCCTCTTCTTCGCATAGAATCCCCTCCCTATGTCCGAAGTCTATGAGAACATTCTGCTGATCAAGCCCAGTTCGCTGGGCGATATCGTCATGGCATTGCCGGCTCTGTCGTCGCTGCGTCGCAGCTTTCCGCAGGCGAAGATCAGTTGGCTGGTTCGTCCGGAGTTCGCTCCGATTCTTGAGGGACATCCGCATCTCGACGAAATCATCCTGTTCGATCGCAAGACCCTTGGCGACGCGTGGCGTCGCCCCGCCGCGTTCAGACAGTTGACGGACCTGATCGGCCGTCTCCGTGGCGGCCGTTTCGACGCAGTGCTCGACCTCCAGGGGCTCTTTCGCACCGCCTCGCTGGCCTGGCTCTCCGGCTGCAAGAGACGGTTCGGGCCGGTATGGCGGAAGGAGTTCGCCCGCCTGTTCTACACGACGACGGTCGTTCCTCAGATGGAATGGGTTCACGTCATCGACACCTATCGCAAGCTGATCGAGGCGATGGGGGGACGGGAACTGAGCGTGGAATTCGTGCTGCCGCCGAGACCGGCCGCGGTCGCGTCGGCAGAGAAGCTGTTGACGCAGCACAAGATCGTCGCAGACCGCTACGCTGTGATCATCCCCGGGTCGGCTCAGGTCAGCAAATGCTGGCCCGCGGATCGGTTCGCCGCCCTGGCGGATCGGCTCGTCTCCGACCACGGCTTGACCGTCGTCGCCACTGGCGGCAAATCCGAGAGCCCGATGATCGAGCAGATCCAAAGCCTCGCCAAACACCCGATCGCCAACCTCGCTGGGCGGACTTCACTGCCCGAGTTGGTGGAGGTGCTCCGACGGGCCAGACTTGTGGTCAGCAACGATACAGGTCCCGGCCACATCGCAGGCGCTCTGGGCCGGCCCCTGGTGATGCTGTTCAGTTGGTCGAACCCGCTGCGCGTCGGTCCCTACGGTCGACCGGAGTGCATTGTGGGTCGCGACGTGGCAAGCCGAGGCATGGCGATCAAGAGCCGCAATCCACAGCACTCGATCCGCCACATCCGTTTTGACGAAGTCCACGCGAAGGTCGTCGAGCAGCTTGGGGCTTCGTAGGGTCGGCCAAGGACCTACCCTGCGAAATCAGCACGCTATTTCCGGACAACCGCAGCGCAGCGGTCGCAGATTTCCGGATGCTCGTCTTTTCCCACGCTGGGCCAGTAATTCCAGCACCGTTGGCACTTGGGAGAGGGGCTCTTGGTCGCGGTCACCGTCGTCTGGGCGGCGCCTTCCTCTAGTTTGATCTCGCTGACGATGCAGAGAGCCGCAAATTGCGCCAAACCAAACTTCTTGATCGCCGCGGCGTCTTCCAGATCGCACTGCATCGTGACGGAGGCCTCCTGATTGCTGGCGATGATCTTGTCCCGGCGGAGGCCCTCCAGGACCTTCAGGACCTCGTCGCGCAGACCCATGAGCTGCGCCCACGTCGCCTCTTGGCCGGCGTAGTCGATGGCCGGATCGATCTTGGGCATGTGGGCCAGGTGAACGCTGGCGCAGTCCTGGGGCTTGACCGTCATCGCCTCCCAGGCCTCCTCAGCGGTATGGACCAGGATCGGGGCGAACATCCGCACCAATGCGCCGAGAACCTCGTACATGGCGGTCTGCCCGCTGCGGCGGGACAGGCTGCCGGCGGCGTCGCAATACATGCGGTCCTTCAGCACGTCCATGTAGATGCTGCTCATCTCGACCGAGCAGAAATTGTACAGCGATGAGAACACACGGTGGTAGGTGAACTCCTCATAGGCTTCGGTCACCTCGGCGATCAGTTTCTGAAGCCGCTGCATGGCCCACTTGTCGATCTCGAGCATCTGCTCGTAGGGGACGGCGTCCTTCTTCGGATCGAAGTCGTTGATGTTCCCGAAGAGGTACCGCAGGGTGTTGCGGATCTTGCGATAAGCGTCCTGGGTGCGACCGATCAACTCGTCGTTGCAGCGGACGTCTTCCTGGTAATTGACGCTGGAGACCCACAGGCGAAGGATGTCCGAGCCGTACTTGGCGATCTCATCCTGGGCGTTGACGTAGTTGCCCAGCGACTTGGACTGCTTCATGCCTTTCTCATCGACGGTGAAACCGTGCGTCAGAACGCTCTTGAAAGGCGGCTGCGAGAGCACCCCCAGCGCCGGCAGCAGCGAGAGCTGGAACCATCCGCGATGCTGGTCCGAGCCTTCGAGGTACAGATCCACCGGGACCGGCCAACCCTCGCGGCGGGAGCACACGCTGTACCAACTGCATCCCGACTCGAACCAGACGTCGAAGATGTTCTCTTCTTTCTGAAGTTCGTCGAGGTTGCAGCCCTCGGGCAATTTGAAGTCGTCGCCGAGGATCTGCCGCGGCGTGTGCGTGAACCAGCTATCCGAGCCGTGCTTGGCGACGTGCGCCGCCACGGCCAGGACCGATTCCTTCGTCAGCAGCACTTGCCCATCGGCGTTCGTGAAGACCGGGATCGGTAGACCCCAGCTCCTCTGACGGCTGATGCACCAGTCGGGCCGGGATTCGAGCATGCCCGCGATGCGCTTCTGACCCCAGGCGGGGATCCAACGGACCTGGTCGAGACCTTCCATCGCCATCTGGCGGAGCGTCTTACTCGTGTCGGGGGACTCTCTGTCCACGCCGACGAACCATTGCTCGGTGGCGCGGAAGACGACCGGATCCCGGCTGCGCCAGCAGTGGGGGTAGCTGTGCTGGATCTGGCTCTGAGCGAAGAGCCAGCCGTGCTCCTGGAGCCAGCCGTTGACGTCTTTCTCCACGTTCAGCACGCTCTTGCCGCGAAGCCATTCGGGCACGGTGTCGTCGTAGCGGCCGTCATTCTTGACCGGCGAATAGACTGCCAAGCCGTACATCTGGCCGGCCATGTAGTCTTCCTGGCCGTGACCGGGAGCGGTGTGGACCAGGCCGGTGCCGTCTTCGATGGTCACGTACTCGGCCAGGATCACCATGTAGGCGTCCTTGCCGGTCGGGTTGCCCTCAACGAAGGGGTGCTTGTACCGCAGGTCGTCCAACTCGCTGCCTTTGACCGTCTTGGGCGCGACCGAATACTGGTCTTCGCCCAGTCCGCCGGCCTTGACCACGGCGCCGACGCGTTCGGCCGCAACGACTGAGACGTACTTGCGGCCGTCCTTCTCATAGTTGATCGTGGTGTACTCGAGGTGCGGATGTACCGCCACCGCGAGGTTGGCCGCCAGCGTCCAGGGCGTTGTCGTCCAGATCATGAAGCAGACGCGTGAGTCCTTGGCCTGCTCCGCCGTGACCAGACCCAATTCGACCAGCCGCTGGATCGCGCCGTCGGTGGCCGGGAAGTTGACGAAGATGCTTGGCGACGAGACGTCTTTGTATTCGAGCTCCGCCTCCGCCAAGGCGGTCTCGCAGCCGGTGCACCAGTGAATGGGTTTGAGTTGCTTGTAGACGAGGCCCTTGCCGACGAGTTCGGCGAAGACCTCCAGGATGCCGGCTTCGTAGGCCGGCTTGAACGTCAGGTAGGGCTCCTCGAAGTTGCCGAAGACGCCCAGGTCCTGGAACTGCTTGCCCTGGATCTTGACGTACTTGCCGGCGTACTTCATGCAGTCCTTGCGGATCTCGGGCTTGGACATCTCCCGTGCCTTGGGGCCCAGGTCGGTCATCACCTTCGACTCGATGGGCAGCCCATGGCAGTCCCAGCCGGGGATGTAGGGGGCGTCGAACCCGGTCATCGTCTTGTACTTGATGACGAAGTCCTTGAGGACCTTGTTGATCACGTGGCCCATGTGGATGTCGCCGTTGGCGTAGGGGGGGCCGTCGTGCAGAATGTACAGCGGGGCGCCTTTGCGGGCGGCGCGGATCTGTTCGTAGATCTTCTGCTGGGCCCAGTGCTTTCGCATCTGCGGCTCGCGCTGCACCAGGTTCGCCTTCATCGCGAAACTGGTTTCGGGCAGGTTCAGTGTATCACGATAACTGTGCTTGCTTTCATCCGACATCTGAGAGTCCTCGAAAACTCGAAAAAAAGAATCACGCATAATACGGGTTTGGGCCGGTCCCGTCAAGGACGGCGTTGACGTTGCGGAGGCAGGACATTGTGGGGAACAGGGGCTTGACCGGCCTGGACTGGAGGCTTGCGGCCAGCGGCATTGCGACGGTAGAATCCTCCTGGTCGGATGTCGGTCGTCGAAGACCCTGCAATCAGTCCCTGTTTGTGAGGAACGCATGATGGCAAACGCGATGAATCCAGCCAGATCGTTTTCATTGCCGTCTACAGAAGGACGGTATGTTCATCTTGTGGTTCTGTTTTTCGTGATGGGCTGTCTTCGTCTCTGCCTGGCGGCCGAACCGCGTCGCATCTATATCGTCACCGATCTGGAGGGGGCCAGCGGAGTGTACAAGTTCGCCCAGACGCGGGAGGCGGGAAACCCGCTGGGCGAGACGGCCAAGGAGTACCTGATGGGCGACATTGCCGCGGTTGTGCGGGGGTTGCGGGCCGGCGGCGCGACCGACATCGTGGTCCTGGACGGGCACGGCTCGCAGGCTTTTGTGCCTCACCTGATGGAGCCTGGCGCCAGGTACATCACCGGGCTTCCTCGGCCGGGGCCTCTCACGGGACTCGATGGCTCGTTCGCCGGCCTGGTGCAACTGGGGGCCCACGCGATGATGGGGACCCCCGATGGCGTACTCTGTCACACGCAGTCGTCGCGTTCGGAGAATCGGTACTGGTACAACGGAGTCGAGTCCGGCGAACTGGCTCAGTGCGCCGCGATCGCAGGGCACTACGACATCCCCACCATTCTGGTCACGGGCGACGAGGCGACCTGTCGCGAAGCTGCGAAGTTCTTCGGGCCGGATTGCGTCACGGTGGCCGTCAAACGCGGACTTGGGCGGGAATCAGCGGAACTGTACCCGTTCGACGAGACCCGCCTGGCGCTGTATGAAGGAGCCCGCAAAGCGATGGATGCCATCGGGCGCTGCAAGCCGTATAAGCTCTCGCTGCCGATCCAGGCGAAGAAGGAATACCTGTCGCCCGACGCATCCGAACCCCGCCGGCGAGTCACCAAGGAAGGCGTCATCGAAGACGTCCTGAAACTCCTGGAGTTCTGACGGGCATCTTGCTACCGAACCCCTGAAATGGGACTCCTATTTGAATAGCTCCGCATCCCGGTCCACAGCGGGTTTCCTGGGCTTGTCCTTGAAGGCCGCTTCTTCGTCCTCGCCGCCGACGAACTTGCGGGCGTCCAGCGGCTTCTCTCGCCAGGCGATCTTGCAGTTGCGGATGTTGTACTCCTGTCGGATTCCGACGGTGTTCTGCCCTGTCAGCACGCCCAGGTCGATGGTCAGTCTCCTGAGCATGGGCAACCCGTCCATCACGACGTATTCACAGCGTCCGCTTTCCGTGCTGGCCGATCTGCCGGCACGGACGACCTCCTTATAGTACTTGCTGCCGGCCCAGAGATCCGCCACCTTCTCGTGCTCGACACTGAGGACCATCTCGGTGTCGGCATCCTCCTTGACGGCGCGCAGACGTTGCACGCGGAAGTCCGGACTGACCGTCAGATACAAGGCGTCGTAGCTGCGATTGGCCATGAGATTGTCCTTTTCCTCCTTGGCGGTGGCGTTCACCGGTTTGTTCTTCTCCGTTGGGACAAGCTTCATCTTGTATCCCTCGGGCACGCGAACCGTTTTGATGAAATGGTCGCGGAAGACGTTGCCGCCGGAAGTGGCGGTCTGGAGCGTCAGAGAACGCTGGATCGCGTTCATCATCAGGCGCATGCCAGGATTGGAGGCGTAACCGATCTCGATCTGGATTTCCTCTCCGATCAGCAATCCGTTGTCGTCGGCGTCTTCCCACCAGTAATTCAGCGTACCCGAGGCCGGCGCGAAAAGACTGGAGGTGATCCGCACGTCGATGTCGCAGCGGAGACTGCGTGCGAAGGTGATCATCCCGCCGAAGTCGATGTTCGAGCGGCAGATCCCGGCGATGACTTCCTGCGACAACTCATCCCACTGGGCGGTCACCTTGTCGACCTTCGCAGGACGCTGCGGCCGGTCGTCGGCCGGGGGGACTGGGTCGGCCGGCGCGGTCTTCTGGAACGCAACCCGTTTCAGGTCCAGGGTCCACGTGTGATTGACCTCGTTTCTTGCGAGACGCGACCTGAAGGAGATCAGGAGCTTGCTGATGAATGGTACCTGTTCCTGGCGGGCATACGTGTACTCGAAGTCCGCGAACACCTGTCCGGAGAGTTCGGCGCCAACTATGGTGTATTGCCACTGGAGCGACTCGACGAGACGTTTGCCGTCGAGGGTCAAGACCTTGAACCGGAGTTTGTTGGAGCTCAGGTCCTTCAGGATTTCGTATTCAGACAACAGGCAGTAGTCGGCCGAGACGGTGCTCGTCAACGAGCTGACGCCCTCCCGCGGGTCCTTGGCGTAGAGGGTGAAGGAGTCATCCACCCGGTTGGCGACAGTCTTGGCATCCGAGAACTCTTTCAGCAGCGAGTGGAGCCACGCTTGCCCCAGCGCTGCCTCGAGCATCTCTGCACTCGGATTGTCTTGTTCGAGCTTGATCTTGAAATGGGCGCCGTCTTGCGGCGCGGCGTTGAAGATGACCTGGATGGTTCCGAGGTTCGCGCCGTCTTGAGCGAGATTGTAGGTGGCGTCGAAGCCGCTGACTCGGTCGTGCCAGAGTCGATAGTAGGCCTGGTCCATCCGTGCGACAACGTCCTTGGCCAGGCGTGCACCCTCGCTCGCCCCGGCCGTCGCACCCATCTGTGGATTGACTCTCTGCGCCGGGGTCTGATCATTGGCCAACGCAGAAAGGTCAGCTCCGCCTGCCAAGGCCACCGAGAGAATCACTCCGTACAACCGCGAACGCGCCGATGATACGCAAGTCATGCTGGCTCCTTCACTGAGATACAACGAGGATGCATGGGTCTTCACCGATGCGCTTCATTCTACCCCTCTGGATACCACAGTTCAACAGAAGGATTCATCTGTTCTGGTACCGTGCGACTCGGAGCCTGGGACCGGCGATCCCTCCTGTCTCGCTGTGCGTGGGGCGCTTCCGACCTCAGAAACGAAACCTCGCGCCGATCATGTAGATGGGCCCGCCGAAGTCGAAGCCGTTGTCCTCCTTCGCGAAGTCGTACTGGAAGTCGAACAGCAGTTCGCCGTGGTCGCCGATCGGAAACGTCAGGCCGGCGGTGATGAACGGGAAGAACCCTTTGGCGGCGGTGTCGACGCCGTCGGACTCCTCGATGTAGGTGTCGAATACGCCGGGGAAGAACGGGTTCTCGAAGGTCTCGGCGTATTCGTACTCCCATCGATCGAGGAACCAGAAGTAACCGATGCCCGCGCCGATGTGGGGCCGGATCCTGCTGGCGTCGCCCAGCGGATAGAAGCGTGCGGCCAGGCGGATGTCGATCAGGCTGAGGTTGTCCCTGTAGAACTCCTCGATCAAAACGTCTTCGACGAGGTCGGAGTAGTACGTGTCGAACGACCCGAGCGACGAGCCGCCGACCGTGAACGCCAGGTCGAAATGATCGTCCAAGAACCGGGCCGAGGACAACTCGAACTCGTAGCGGGTCCGCGTGGTCTTGTCGAGGTCGATCGGGCTTTCGAGGGTCTGGACGCCGACCTTGAACCCCAGTCCTGGGCCGGATTGCGCCAACGCGCAGGCGGACCACGCCAGTGCGATCCCCGCCAGGCACAAGCCCGCGCGCAATCGCCGGCCGCCAGAGAAGAGGGGAATTGTGGGGTTGCGAATCGGATCGGGGTCGGTCGCCTGTCGCCCTTCGCATGCGGATTGTATCCGTGCCATCTCTGTTGCTCTCCTCACAGGGTTGACGATTCCGTGCCGGAGAATCGACTCCCCGGCTTCACCCCTAAGAGGCACGCCGACGGCCGACGGTAACGGATCTGAGCAAGGCGGAATTCCGGATGCGCTGCATCAGTCCGGCGAGGAAAGAGATTCGACGGCCCATGGGTCGGCCAGGTCATCGGCAGGCCGCACGGCCAGGCAGGCGGCAAGAAACCGAATCCCCGACCCTGCGTCGTTCGAGAGGTTCCGCGCCTCTGCGATCAGCGGCGCCTCCAGAGCGCCGATCCAGCCGGCCGCCAGGTCGATGTGCGGGATGCTGACCGTGTAAGGGATCGCCGCGGGCGCAGTGGGCAGTTTGCGACCACCCAACCAGAACGCCGATACACCAACGACCAGACAAGCCGCCGCGGCCAGCGCGAATCGGACGGGGCCGCGACGTCGGACGCGCGGCAGGTCGGCAAGGCTGTGGCGCGTGTGAGGTCCCGCTTCGGATCGCAGCGTCTCATTCAGAACCCGGCAGACGCGTTGAAACCGTCTGCAGTCGCTGCATCCGCGCAGATGCCGGGTAGTCACCGGCCCGAGGGGCCGGCTTGAATCGGCCGCGGCGGAGATCGCGACTCGAAAGAACGAGCACCGCAACGTCGGGTTTCTGCGGTCGGCTGCACTTGTCATAACTCTTGTTCCTCCATCCGTTTGGCCATGTTCACGCGGGCTCGGTAGAGAAGGACTTTCACGCAGACCTGCGACTTGCCCATCACGCGGGCGATCTCTTTGACGGACATGTCCTCGGCGTATCGCAAGCGAAGGCAGCGGCGTTGTCCCTCGGGCAACTGGGCCGCGATCGCCCAGAGATTCTCCGACAGTTCCCGCTTCTCGACGGTCTCATCGCAGGGGGGCGCGCAAAGGTCGTCCCGGGGACGCTCGACGCGCTTCTTGCGGCTCCGGCTGACTGCGGCGCGGGAGGCAATCGTGAACAGCCAGGTCGAGAACCGCCATGCGTTGTCGTATCGGGCCAAGTTTTCGTAGGCCCGCAGGAAGGTGTCCTGGACGAGGTCCTCGGCCTCATGTCGATCGCGGGTCCTGCGACAGAGAAACGCCTGGAGCCTGGGCGCGAATCGGCGGACCAACTCCGCGAAAGAGGCCTGGCATCCACGACGGGCCTGCCAGGCCAATTCCTCGGAGGTCAATTCGCACAGCGCCGCCTCGGCAATTACCGAACCGTGGCGGGCGCCTGGCCCTGCGTTGGATTCTGTTTCGTCCATTGCTCCTTGACGAACTGGAAGATCGCCTGCGTCGGCGCCTCGATGCGGACCTCGGTCATCTTGTCCGCCTGGGAGATGTTGATGTTCTTGGCCAGTTCCGCCAGTCGCGGCTGCTCACTGGCGGAGAACTGGATCATGGCGACCAGTCCTTGCAGCATCTTGGTCGTGTTCTCGGCCACCTCGGCCGTCTGGCCCTTGAGGCTCAATCGCCCGAAGACCTTATCGCCGGTTTCGCCGAGGGTCAGAGCCAGGGAATCCGTCTGCTGCAGCATGGCGGCCTGGGGATTCTGTCCGGCCATCTTCCCGACGCCGGCCGCGGCGACCTGGGCGAATACCGTGCCCTGGGCCGCCTGGATCTGGTTGAGCAGACCGCTCGGCGTGCCGGTGGCCTGGCCCTTGAGGGTATCCACCGCTCTCTGGACCGCCTGCAGGCCGGCGCCGACCACGACTCGGTTGCCTTCGCAGATGCATCCGTACATCATCTGTTCGCCCTTCTGGTCGGACGAGGCCTGCGGGTCCTTTCGCTCTTCCCGTTGCCACCGATGCAGCGTCGAGCCCTTGTAAGGAATCTCCTGGTACTGCGAATTCAGCCGGATCAGCGAAAGGAGTTTCTGCGTGTCGAACTTGCCTTCGACCACGGCCACCGCGTTGCTGCGGTCCTGGCCGGTGCCGTAGACGGTGATGTCGCGGATGTCCTGAAGCGGGTTGAACGAGAAAATGTTCGAAAAGTCCTGGAGTTTCTGTTCGAGGCCCTGGTTCTTCAACTCCGCCAGGACCAGCTTGCCGAGGGTCGAACCGCGGAAGGCCTCCACGTCGAGGTGGGCGACCCAGTCGGCCGAGGGGTTGACCTCGCTCTTCTGCAGCGGCGCGCCAAACGCCGGGCCGGCCGCAAGGCACAAACCCGCGATCAGGATGATCCTCAATGCTCTCTTGCTCATCATTCACTCCTTTCAGCAGTCTACACGATGAGAACCTGTCTTGCCAGTCGGAAGAGCCACCAGGCCATTCCGTTCGGTTCGCCTGGCGATCAGGCGTCTATTGTTCTCTTACGCGGACTCGGCCGGAAAGGTTACATTCGTCCAGCGAATCGGATATGATCGGCGGCGACGCTCATGGGTCGGAACTGAAAGGGGATGAATCATGGCACGACGATTCGGGCGACGACAGTTGTTGGGAACCGCGGCGACGGGTGCATTGCTCGGTCTGTCCTCGGCAGAGGCGCAGAATGAGCCAGGCGACGACTTGCGGGAGGTGCGGCTGGAGTTCCTCCGGCCCCGAGAGATCGAGAAGGCGCGGGCCGCCTGTGCAACGATCTTTCAGCCGCTGGGGACGATTGAATGGCACGGCGTCCACAATGTTGTCGGGGTCGATGCGGTCAAGGCTCATGCGCTCTGCGTCCGGGCGGCCCAGAAGGGCGGAGGCGTCGTTTCGCCATCGCTTTATGGCGGCGTCGGCGGCATGAATGAACCCCATACCTTCATCATGGACCCCGAGAACGATGTCTTCTCACGGCTCCTGCGTCCGTGGCTGGAACAGCTTTGCCGGGAGATGGCCCGCGACGGTTTCAAGGCGGTCCTCATTCTCACGGGCCACTACGGCGCCGCCCAGCAGATCGTCGTTCGCGAGACCGCGGTTCGCATGAGCCGGGCGTTGGGCATTCCTGTGCTCGGCACGCCGGAATATTGGCTCGCGCTGGACGAGGGCTATATGGGCGACCACGCTGCCTGGGGCGAGACTTCGCTCATGATGCACCTGTTCCCCGACACGGTGGACCTGTCCAGGCTTGGGGACCCGCCGTACCAGGGCGTGGGCGGGCGAGATCCGAAAGAGTCGTCGGCCGCTGATGGCCGCAGGCTCACGGAGACGATCGTCTCCCGGCTTGCGACCCTCGCGCAGAAGATGCCCACGTGGAACCATGAGACCCTGGATCGTTTCGTAGAAGCCGAAGCAGCCCTTGTCGCAAAGCAACTCGCCGCGCCGAGGGGCAAGGACGTCGTCTGGGCCGCCTGGCGCAATCTCGGCGTCATGCGGGACTACGGCCGGCTGCTGGCCGAGGAGAAATTCGACGCGATCCAGGCGGCTGTCGAGAAGCTGTAAGCTGCCGGCGAAGCGTGCTCATCGCTCGCCTGGGAACCGCCAGACGAGGTCGAAGCCCTCTTTCTGCTTGGGCCTGGCCCTTGGTTTGGGGGGAATGCCGTTGTCGTCGATTCTCCCAAAGAGACGGTCGATCTCGTTCGTTGTGTCTACGGATTTTCTACTGCCAGGATTTCAATCGCTCGGCCCGGCGTTCGAATCCCGCGGCCATCGATCGGGCGCGGGCGTTCAGGAGGAAGCGAAGGCCTTCCGGCGTACGGGTGTAGACCAGGTCCGCCGGCCCGATGCGCAGGGACCACATTTTGCGGAGGTGCTCCGCGGCCTCTTTGTTCTTGCCCAGGGCGCGGGGCACCGAATGATACTCCTTGCGGGCGAACCAGCCTCGGGAGGATCTGCGGATCAGGAGGTATCGAGGGTCCTCGACCGGGCCGAACAATTCCTGCAGAGCCTCCAGGAAGACCGATCGCTCGCGGGTGGAGCCGCCTGTGAGCGAGCAGCCGACGAGGCCGAATCCGAGTCGGCGGGCGACGACCCGCAGTCGGGCGAAGTCGGTCTCGACCGCTCCGGCCTCGATCATCGATCGGAGCACGGCTTTGCCGACCTGACGCAGGCTCGATGCGGCAGGCCCATGCCAGAGGAGTCGCCACAGGGTCCGCACGCACCTGGGCAGCGAGGCGAGCGCCGCCAGAGCCGACGCGATCGAGAGGGTGAGCAGGAGGACCCTGGACTCGTCGCCGCGCGAGCGCATCAGGAGAGAGGCGGCCGCGACTGACCAGAGGCACGCCTGCCACAGAAGGGCCAGGACCGCATTGCGGAAGACGAAGTCCCGCGGCAGGGCGGCCTCGGACACCGCCACCTGTTCGACGATGTCGGCCCCCTTGGCATGGGCCAGGGCCCGTTCCCATTCGCGAATGAGCGCAGGGCGGTCGCAGGCCTTCCGCTGCATCACGGCGTTGATGTGCTGCATTCTCGCGGCGGTGTACGGCGGGCGGCCCAGGCCCAGGCGTCCCAGGCCGCTTGTGATTCGAGGCTTCGTGAACGAGACGCCGACGAACGACTTAAATCGGCGCGTCAGGGTCTCCATGTCCTCGTTGAGGTGCGGGGTGTCGGGTTCCTGGCAGACGAGGTGCCAGATGTTCGCGGTCTTGTCCGGCTTGCCCTCTTGCGTGCGGATGGCGCGGCCCCGCATCTGGTTCGAGAGCATGTACGAACCGACGACGCTCGCCAGGATCAGCGAGTTCACCGAAGGCGCGTCCCAGCCCTCGCCCAGGAGCGAGGTGGTCCCGACCAGGATGTTGACGCCGCCGCGACTGAACAGGGCGGTGATCAGGCCAACCATTTTCTGTTTGTCTGCGCCGCGGATCGTTACCTCGGAGAATCGCGGATCGTGAGCCAGAGGTTTGAATGCGATGTCGGCCGGGTCGATGCCCAGCGAGGGAGCGACGGATCGCAGAACCTCCTGCGAATCGGTGGGAACAACCGTCAACGTCCCGGTGAGGATGCCCAGCCTCGCGGCGCCGCCTCGGCGGATCTGTTCGAAGATGGGGACGACGCCCAGTCTCCTGACCGGCTTGGCGTCGGTCGGATCGCTCGGGAAATCGGCCCGCCGGATGAAGTCGGTCAGGATCACCATCCGCAGGTCTGAGCCGAGGGACTGCGTCTCCAGGCGGACGATGTCCTCGACGCTCTTGAGTTTCGACGCGCTTCGGATCAGGAGTTTGGCGATCTTGGCGACGCTGCGAAGGCCGACCTCCCGGCGCTCGACGATGCCGATCCGCTTGGCCTCGCGGAGGATGCGAGAGATGGTATCCTTGTGCCCTGTGAAGGATTTCGCGTGCGTGTGGAAGCAACCCGCCAGCAGGGTCTCGATCCATTCGGCGTCCAAGCCAGGGCACTTTCTCCGCGACAGGCCCAGAACGCTGAGCAGTTTTCGGGGCGGTCGTTTTCGCACGTGATTGAGAAAGAACGCCACGCTCGAATAGAAATCCGGATCGTCGAGGATCTCTTCGACGTGTTCCTGTGGCTCGGCAACGTTCGGATGACTCTCCAGGGCCGCGATGAACGGCTCGTTCGCGCAAAGACCCTTGACGAACTTCTCGACCTCCGCACGGAACTCGCGAATCTGCTGCCGCTCGGCCTGCAGCGGCGCCGAGAGGAGCACGTAGTCCTGATGGGGACAGAGATTCTTCTGGGCGACCAGTTCGGGAACGGAGATCTCCGCGTCGATGGGCCCGCAGAGCCCGATGTACTTCTCCCACTCGTGCGGCGACACGTCGAACGGGGGCGTCGCGGTCAACGCGACGACGGTGGGCCCGTCGAGCTGCTTCTTCAAGTCGGCCAGGCACTTCCACCATTCGTTTCGCAGGTGGTGGGCTTCGTCGAGGACGAGCGTCTTCACGCCCAGTTGCTTGAGCCGCTTGAGGATCGCGTCCCGCCCGGGAGATTTCGACTTCTGGTCCGGATCGCGGGAATACGCGACGTGGAGCCCCTGGTAGGTCGTGACCGTGAGGAATCGCGGGGCCCGGATGTCCTTCGAGATCCACTTGGGCGTGCCTTGTCCGGCGTCCAGGAACAGGTTGACGAATCGATCCACCCACTGGTCGCGAATGGCGAGACTGGGGGCCAGGATCAGCGTGGGACGGTTGAGCTGTCGCATGACCTCCAGACCCAGCACGGTCTTGCCCGAGCCCGGCGCGGCGATGATGTGCAGGTGGTTGTCGTCGAGGTGCCGCTCGAGTTCCGTGAGCACCCGCTGCTGGTAGCTGCGCCAGGACTTGCGGAACTGGATGCCGGGTGGGAATGTGTCCATGGGTCTTCAGCCTCGGGACCAGCGCCAGTAGGCGTAGATCAGCCCGGCCTGGAGGACAAAGGTGGCGGCCAGAATCAGTCGGAAGCCTCGCTTGCGGGTCTTGTGCCGGAACAGTTCCTGGCCCGCCAGCGCGCCGGGACTGCCGCCGAGCAGGGCGACGACGTGCAGAACCGCCTCCGGGATGCGGATGCCGCCGGCTCGCGCCTGACGCTTGTCGTAGCCGTACAGCAGCAGGGCGACCGCGTTCAGGCTGATCAGTCCGGCCCAGAGCGGAGCCAGTCCGAGCCGCCACAAGAGCAGACCCAGCCCGATCGTCACACACAGGACGACGCCGAGAACTCGTCTAATGAATCGATGTCTTTGCATACGGATCTCGGCCCCAGTAGGCCAATCCCGGCGTGGATTGTCAACCTGGAAAGCGAAAGGGCTCAAAGGGAATGGGGTTTAAGGCAGCTTGGTCCCGCAGTGCTTGCAGAAGCGAGCGTCGCTGTCGTGCCGGGCCAAGCCACAGTTCGGGCATGATGCCGAGGCGCCGGGACGCTGCGAGCGGTTCTGAGCCCACTCGACGGTGACGATGCCCGTCGGGATGGCGATGATCGAGTAGCCCAGGATCATCACGACCGACGCGAGGAACTGGCCGAGGGGCGTCTGGGGGGAGATGTCGCCGTAGCCGACCGTGGTCAGCGTCACGATCGCCCAGTACACGCTGACCGGGATGCTGGTGAATCCACTTCGCTCGTGGTCCTCGATCGTGTACATCAGGGCGCCGACGATCACGACCAGCGTCAGGACCGTCAGCAGAAAGACCATGATCTTGCGACGGCTCGCGTGCAGCGAGGCCCCGAGCGAGGCCGCTTCCCGCATGAAGTGGGGCAGCCTCAGAACGCGGAAGATGCGAAGCACTCGCAGCAGACGCACCACCGACAGCGAGAGCGTGCCGAACAGCAGCAGGCCGACATAGGCGGGAAAGATCGCCAGGGCGTCCACGATCCCGAAGAAGCTGAAAGCGTAGCGAAGAGGATTCCTCACGCACAGCAATCGCAGGATGTACTCGATGGTGAAGAGGATCGTGAACCCCCACGCCAGCCCGTACAGCAATCGCTGATATTCCGCATGAATCCATGCGACGCTGTCGAGCATGATCACGACGACGTTGGCGATGATGCTCGCGATCAACAGCAGGTCGAACGCCTCCCCGGCGGGCGTATCGGCCTCAAAGATGATCTCATACGCGACCCGTCGCCACCCGCTCTTCGGCTTGTTCCCGATGTCGGCCATTCTCATCCCTTCACAGGATCGGTCTCCAATTCGCCCGAATCCTACCGCGCTTGCGTTCCGGCGTAAATGGCGTATGCTGTCCCCCATTGAAAGGTCTTGCCATGGTTTCACGTCGAGCGTTGTTGGCGGTGGTCCTGGCCATCGGGGTGTTGCAGATGGTGAGCGTTGTCGAGGCGTCGAGTCTGGCGCGAGGGTTCGAGAACCCGCCGCTGGCGGCACGGCCCTCGGTGTATTGGGCGTGGGTCAACGGGCTCACGGACCAGCGGCAGATGACGCGGGAACTGGAGGAGCTCAAGGCCAAGGGGATTGGCGGGGTCTATATCTTCGACGTCGGGGCCCAGGACCCGCAGAAGCTCGTGCCGGCGGGACCCGCGTTCATGGGGCCCGAGTCGGTCAAGGCCATCGGGTACACGGTCCGCGAGGCGACCCGGCTGGGCCTGGAGGTCGGGCTCACCACCTCCAGCAGTTGGAACTGCGGCGGGCCGTGGGTGCCGCCGGAGTATGCGAGCATGGGGCTCTACCATGCCCAGACGACCGTCGCGGGACCGACGCGTCTATCCGAGCCGCTGGCGATGCCGGCTCTGCCCAGGAATGCGCCGCGCGATTCCCAGGGCCGGCCGGCGTTCGTGAGGAATGCGGCGGTGCTGGCGGTGCCGAACGCGAAACGCCTGCCGGGGCACGAGTTCGTGATCGAGTTGGCCCCGCCGGGCACGCACAGGATTGACCGCGTCGTTCTGTACAACACCGACAGCGGCGATGAGAACCGTTACGGCCCGATGCATCTCTACGCGAAGGACTTCACCGTCTCCATCTCGACCACGACGACCGAGCCGGACGCCTTCCGAGAGGTCGTCCGCAAGCAGCTCGAACCGCACGCGAACGCCCAGAGCTTCGCCTTCGAGCCCGTGCAGGCCCGGTATGTGAAGCTCGTCATTCTCTCGGGGCACAACACGAAGTTCGACCGGGTGCAACTGGGCGAGTTCGAGGTCTACTCGACCGAGGGGGCGAATGTCGCCTCGGCGTACCACGCCGACGGCAGCAAGACGGCGGCCTCGCTGATCTCGTGCAGTTCCGCCCTCGGGACCGAGACCGAGCAGAACTGGACCGCAGCGAACATCCACGACAATCGGAAGTCCGGGGCCGCCGGAAGCTGGTCCTCGCCGGGCCTGCCGCCATTGGTCATCGAAGACCCGGAGGCGATCGTCGATCTGACGGGCCGTGTGGATGCCGAGGGTCGTCTCGATTGGGACGTGCCGGCCGGCGAGTGGACGATCCTGCGTTTCGTCTGCGCCAACACCGGGCTCTCGCTTCGATTGCCCAGCCCCAACTCCGGCGGGCTGGCGATCGACCATTTCAACGCCGAGGCGACGAAGTTCCATTTCCAGTACCTGCTGGACAAGTTGCGCGAGGAGCTTGGCGACTTCCGCAAAACGGCCATCAAACAGATGTACGTGTGCAGCTATGAGTTGAGCGGCTCGACGTGGACGCCCGATTTCCTGGCCCAGTTCAAGACCCGTCGCGGCTACGACCTGGCCCGTTACATGCCTGTGCTGGCCGGCTGCGTCGTCGGCAGTCACGAAATCACCTCGCGATTTCTCTACGATTACCGCAAGACGCTCGGCGACCTGTTGGTCGATGCCTTCTACCGGGCGGCGGCAGAGCTGTCGAACGAGTACGGCCTGCTGCTGTGCGCCGAGGCGGGCGGGCCGGGCGCGCCGCTGCACCAGGTGCCCGTCGATGCGCTGAAGGCCCAGGGTGCCCTGGACATCCCGCGCGGTGAGTTCTGGAAGGACCACAACGTCTGGGTGGTCAAGGAGACCGCCTGCGCCTCGCACATCTACGGCAAACGCCTCGTGGACATGGAGGCGTTCACGAGCTGGCGGCACTGGCAGGACGGGCCGTTCGATCTCAAGGCGATCGCGGATCGGGCCTTCTGCGATGGGGCCAACCACATGACGTTCCACACCTCTGCGCACAATCCCTCCGCCACCGACCGTCCCGGCTGGGTCTACCACGCGGGCACGCACATGGGACCGAGCCTCGCCTGGTGGCCGAAGGCCAAGCCGTGGGTCGATTATCTCGCTCGGTGCTCGTACCTCTTGCAGGAGGGGCTCTTCGTCGCCGACGTCTGCTGTTATTACGGCGATCAGGGCTTCAATTTCGTCCCGCCCAAGCACATCGACCCGTCGCTCGGCTATGGCTACGATTACGACGTCACAAACGCCGAGGTGATTCTGACGCGGATGACAGTCAAGGACGGCAGAATCACGCTGCCAGACGGCATGAGCTACGAGTTGCTCGTGCTGCCGGACCGGGAGGACATGGATCTGGCGGTGCTCAAGCGGATCGAGGAACTCGTCCGGGCCGGCGCCACGGTCGTCGGCCGCAGACCCACGCGGGCGAATGGCCTGAGCGACTATCCCGCGCGCGATTCCGAAGTCCGCGAGATCGCGGACAAGCTCTGGGGTCCGTGCGATGGCGCGACGTGCAGGGAACACGCCTACGGCCGTGGCAAGATCGTCTGGGGCACGTCGCTGCGAGACATCCTGCACGCCCGCGGTTTCGGACCGGATTTCAGCGTCGTCGCCCGAGACGCCAATGAGCTCGATCTGGACTTCATCCACCGCCGCACGCCCGAGGCGGACATCTACTTCGTCAGCAACAAGACCGACCGGCCGCTGGGGGCGACGTGCACGTTCCGTGTGACCGGCCGGACGCCTGAATTGTGGATGCCGGACACCGGCGCGATTCGACGGTGCAAAGCCTGGGAACCGGTCGGTCGCGGGACAAAGGTGGATCTTTCGCTCGCGCCCTACGACAGCGCATTCGTCGTATTCCGCGACGGTGCGAAAGAGAAGGGGGCCGCCGGCGAGCAGACTGTCGCGACGACACATGCAATTGCAGGCCCCTGGCACGTGCATTTCCCCGAAGGCTGGGGAGCCCCCGCATCGAAGGTATTCCCCGAGTTGATCTCGTGGACCGAAGACAGCGACGAGGGCATCAAGTACTTCTCCGGCGTGGCGACCTACCGCAATCAGTTCGATGCGCCGGCCGGCCAGCCCGATCGGAACACGAGGCTGCTGCTCGATCTCGGCCAAGTCCGCTTCATCGCGGAGGTCTTCATGAACGGCCGGAGTGTCGGCACCATCTGGAAGCCGCCGTTCCGCGTGGACATCACCGACGTCATCAAGCCCGGCAGGAATGAGTTGGCCGTCGAGGTCGCCAACACCTGGTCGAATCGCCTGGTCGGCGACGCACGAACCGAAGGCCGGGACTTCTGCCGGACGAACATCGCCCGATCCCTGACGTGGCAGGTCCCCTGGAAGGAGACTCCGCTGCTGGCGTCCGGTCTGCTGGGTCCGACAACTCTCCATGTCGTCAAGAAACAAGACTGAAGCCTCTTCCGCGGTTCGCAGCCTACGGCCGAGGAGGTCCTCCTGGCGGCGCGTCGGCGTCGATCTCGAATGAGATCGGCAATTCGAGCGTTCCGTTCCAGATGGCCTTGATCGCCGGGTCCGAGTAAGCCTGGTTCGGATCGGCCGTCAGAATGAGAGTGGCTTGCCGCCTGCCTGTCTCTTCCAACAGGGGAGCCGCGGGTCTGACAGCGAATATGCCGGACGTGCCGGCCCTTGCTTGGTATTGCCTTGGATACTCATCGCGCAAGGCAGTCTCCGTTCCGTTCGGCAGACGCAGAGCGGCGCGGAAAGCAACCGGCGAGGGGAGCGAAGTGAAAACGATCGACGTGTTGCAGGTGTATCTTCGTTTCCCTGCCGGCGTGTCGTATGTTCCCGATGCTGTGAGTGTCCCGCCCACGGTGAAGGCTCCACGCATCCTCCTGTCCAAGTCCGGATGCGACAGAAGGTCGATTCTCTCGGCGTTCTGTCTCTCCACGACTTGGATTCGAACGGGAATCGTGAAGCTGCACGTATAGTCCGGCTTCGATTGTAGAGAAGGAGACCACCGTACGGTTCTCTGTGGCAGAAGGCTCCAAGGGAGGGGGCCACTCAAGGAAGGTCCGGACCAACCAGTCCGCGATGCCATCCATGTGATGCCGTATCGCCAGCGAACTTCCACGTCACAGACTCCAGGTTCTTGTGGCACGGAGGCAAGAAAGTAGAAGAGGGGGCTTGTGTCAACGAAATTTCCGCCGCAAGAAGATCCTCTCTGCGGCGACGCTCCGTCTATCCACAGTTCTGCCTCATGCGACAGATCTGCATGCGGGAAGCTCACGTGAAAGGGGTGCTCCAGGGAGAACACGGGCAATTGGCCGATTGGATAGGCCGAACGGACGACGGCTCTCGGATACAGGAGTAATTCCAGCAGTCGTTCCCCTTGGCGTTTGGTCGCGGCTCGCGTGGCGAGCAATCTGCTCAGTCTGTCTATGCCTTGTTGGGAGGGGTGGGCTTCGAAGCGAGCCATCTCAGTCTCGATACGATGCCGCTGGACCTCCCTCGCAAGCCGTGGAATGATCACTCCTAACACGGCCAACAGCAAGGCCCCGATCCACATCCAGCGAAACACGGGTCGAGTCGGTTTCTGCATCACAGGACAGCCTCTCTCTTCGCCGGCCATTTGCCCGCTTCCACTCTGCATTCGGATCCCTTTCCTGTCGATCCGCGATGGACCTGGTTATCGCAAGGTAGTATCCACATCCCTGTCGCCCGATGCATCCTTCAGATGCGTCGGTGAGCAGGAATGTCAGTTTGTCTCATTTCAACACGAACGCCAGCGTCGGGTCCAGCGGGTAGCGGCCGAACTGCTCGCCGTAGATGGCCAGGCCGCCGGCGAGGGCCTCGTCGGCCTCCAGACGCAGCGTGATCGTGCCTGTCTTGGCCGCCTGATCGAGGACCTGGGCCGGGATCTCCGCGGAGATCAGGTAGCCATAGGAGCCGGCCTCGGTCAACGTGTCGTCGCGTTTCTGCGCGTGCCAGGACAGGATGCCGCGATGATCCGCGGGATCGTCGGGCAGTTCGAACGTGCCCACCACCTGGCCGCCGATTCGCACGCGGACCGCGCCGGGGTATGTCTGCTCGTCCGTCATCGGGTAGGAGTTCGGGTTCAGGCTCGGGTCGTGGGTGCCTTCGCCCCGCATGAAGTCGCCTTCCTGCTTGGCGGCGCCTTGCTTATCCTTGCCGAAGAGCTGCTTGGCGGAGACCTCCGCGCGGAAGCTCGCGGCTGCGATGTCCTGGACCTTCAGGTCCGACGGCCAGGCGATCTGGTACTCGAAGTACCCCGCGCCGGCGCCGTTGACCTTCAGGCCGTCGAAGACGTTCCACTGTTTGACCGACCACTCGGATTTCTTGAAGTCCTTCGGCGCGACGCGCAGGACTCTCGTGCGTCGCTGACGCTGGCCGAGGGTCTCATCACGTGGCTGGCGTCCGTCGCGGACGTTGAACGTCGTGAAATTGCGGGCCACGACCGCGCCGGTCCGATCCTCAAGCTGGACCGAGAGCACGACCACCGCGGGCTCCTGGGGCATCGTGACCTCCAGCGGATCGATCGCCTTGCACATCCACGGCGAGCAGGGGACTCGCACGCCCGCTCCGGCCCCGCCCCCGCGAGTGGCGTTTGCCGATCCTCGTGCGGCCACGTTGCGGACGCGACCGAGACTGTCCCAGGCCCGCATGCTGCTGCGAAGAGTCAACTCCTGGCTCCCGATGCGATCGGTCAGGATCGACACGAACAGCGGCACCTGGACCTGCCGGCCCGGCTTGACCTCCTGGCACAGTTCCTCGTTCATCGCGATGTAGACATCGTTGTGCAGGTCGCGCAGGCTCATGCCGGGCATCAGTTCCTCGATCCCGGTGAACTTCTGCGAGCGGTCGAACCGCCAGTAGCCGTTCCACTCGTTGATCACGTCGTGGTGCTCGGTGTAGAGCCAGCCGCAGACCTGCGGATGCCGGCGGAAGGCGTTCATCATGAGGTGATAGTCCCAGCTCCAGTCGACGTCGCCGGTGCTGTTCTTGTAGCCCCAGACGTTGCCGCACTCGCTGTTGAGCAGGGGCTCGTTGCCTTGCGTGCGGCCACCGATGTAGTTCCATTTCGAGCCGGGATAGGTGTCCTTGCAGACCTGGGCCAGGTGCTCGGTCCACTTGTAGCCCGGCAGGTAGGCATGCCAGGTGTTGATGTCCGTCAGGACGTGGTCGTAGTTGCAGGGGGAATTGTCCTCGACGAGTCGCGTGGGGTCGAGGCCCTTGGCCAACTTGACCATGGAGGCGACCCAGTCCTGCGTCTCGGGCATGTAGCCCTTGTCGCCGGTGCGGAGGCCCCAGGTTTCGTTGAAGATCACCCAACTGAAGATGGCCGGATGGTTGAAGTCCCGCTTGATCATGCCGCGCAGGGCGACGTCGGTCTCGCGACGCATGTCCTCGTCGGGCTGGCCCCAGCTATTGGGCACGTCGGCCATGATCAGGACGCCCAGCTTGTCCGCCCAGTAGAGCTTGCGCGGGATGCCGATCTTGACGTGAATCCGCTGGCCGTTGAGGCCGATCTGGCGAGAGCGCAGGATCTCATCCCGCATGAAGGCATCGCTCGGGAAGGTGTAGAAGCCGTCGGGATGATAGGCCTGGTCGAGGGACAGCTTCAGATAGACGGGTTTGTTGTTCAATGCGATGTAGGGGTGTTCGGACCCAGGGAGCTTCGTCACGCTGATCTTTCGCATGCCGAAGTAGGTGTCCACGGCGTCCCGCACCCCTTCGCCCGAGAGCACGGCTTTGACCTCATAGAGATACGGGTCTTCGAGCGACCAGAGCCTCGCAGAGTTCAGGGGAACCGGGAACGTGACTTCCTTCGTCTGCGCGGGGATCTTCGCGTTTGCGACGGCCTGAGAGCGGTCCTGGGGCTTGAAGTGAATCTCGAACGTCATGGGCGACGGCGCGGGTGCGCTGAGCGTCGCCTTGACCGTGACGATCCCGGCGTCGATCTCCGGCACGAAGTGTACGGTCTCCAACGCGATCTTGGGCCGGGCTTCGAGGTAGATCGTCTGCCAGATGCCCTTGGCCTGCCCATAGCCTTGCTTGCCCTCGAGCTTGAAGGGGTGGGGCGTATCGTCCACGCGCAGGACGAGTTGTTGATCCTGTCCCCACTTCACGTGCGGCGTCAGCTCGAACTCGAACGGCGTGTACCCGCCCTGGAAGCTGCCGACCTTCTGACCGTCAAGCCAGCCGGTCGTGAGCCAGTCGCAGGCCCCGACCACGACGAACACGCGCTGCCCTTTCCATTCGGCGGGCACTTGGATCGTCCTTCGATACCAGGCGATGTCCGCTTCGCTCTTGACGCCGGAGAGCTTCGAGCCCCACGGGAAGGGCACCGTGATCGACAGCGGGAACTCGGTCTTGCCGGCGGCCCAGTTCTGGTCGAGCCCAGCGTTGTCCTTGTCGAATCGGAACTCCCACGCACCGTTGAGGTTCAGCCACTGGGCCCGCTGGAAATCCGGTCGCGGATGCTCCGGCAGCGGGATCGCCGCCAGGGTGATGGAGGACAGCAGCAGTAGGGAGAGGACCGTGGTCTTGAGCGTTCTTACGTAATCTCGGTTCATCGGGTCGTCCTTTCAGGGCACACAAGCCAATTCCTCGTGACATAGAAGACGGGGTCATCCTACAGGCAACGGCCGCGGTTGTCCAGCCTGACGAAGGCAGGAAGGGAAGAGCCGTTCTGTTTTGTCTGGCTATGGGGGCCCGCAATTGCCTCGTGATCAACAATACGGTCCTCGATCGCAACGATAGCAGGCCCGGTCCGCCGTGGATTTGCGTTGACAAGCACAAGAACGGTATGCCCCCGGTCGATTGCGTCGTCCGGAACAACCTGGCCACGGATTTGCGCAACGCGGCGGGGGTGCTCCAGGAGAACAACCTGGAGATCCGCGACCCGGCGGCTCTGTTCGTCGATTCGGCCCGCTTTGACCTGCGACTGCTGCCCAACGCCGCGGCCATCGACGCCGGTAGCAGCATCAACGCCCCCAAACTCGACCGCGACCGTATTCCCCGGCCCCAAGGCAAGGGCATCGATGTTGGTGCCTACGAATGGCACTCAGATGACGTGCGACCCGTCGAGACTCAGGTCAAGGGTTCGTAGAAAGCAGTGGGGCGGTCCCCCAGCGTGTTGGTCAAGGTCCCCAGGCTCTCGATGTTGCACTCGATTCGGTCGCCGGGCTTGAGGAAGTTGCCGGTGGCCATGCCGACGCCGGATGGGGTGCCGGTGCAGATCACGTCGCCCGGTTCCAGGGTCATCAGGTGGCTCAGGAACGAGACGACGTCCGCGACGGAGTAGATCATCTGAGCTGTATTCGCGTTCTGACGCACTTCGTCATTGACCTTCAGGACCATCTTGAGGTTCTGGACGTCGGGAATCTCGTCCTTCGTGACCAGGTAGGGGCCCATCGGGCAGAAGCCGTCGGCCCACTTGCCGTTGAGCCAGTCGTAGAACTCGTCCCATGGACGCTGCTGGCGGCCCTTCTTGAAGGTGACGCTGCGGGCCGAGACATCGTTGGCGATGGTGTATCCGGCGATGTGGTTCGGCGCGTCCTGAGCCGTGATGCACTTGGCGTTCCTGCCAATGACCACCGCCAGCTCCAACTCGTAGTCGATCTGCTCGCTGTAGACCGGCCAGGCGACAGTCTCGTCCGGGCCGACGACGCAGGTCGAGGGCATCAGGAACGGTCGCGGCGTGGTCGTCTGTCGCGGCGAGTCGGACAGGCCGAGTTGAAAGCCCCGGTGGAGCGAGGCTTCCTTGATGTGCTCGCTGTAATTGCCGGCCAGAGCCAGGATTTTGCCCGGGCGGGGGATCGGCGCCAGGAATCGGACGCGGTCCGGCGGCGTGGTCTGCGTCGCGGATTGGGCGATCTCTCGTATGCGATCAAGGCAGGCCGGGCCCCGATCCAGGACTTCCTTGAGGCTCTTCGGCGGGTTCGCGTTCTTCCAGGACGAGGGGATGTCCACGAGGCCTCGTTCGGTCACAATCCCGCACGAGACGTTGCCCTCCAGGATGTACGTCGCCAGCTTCACGTTCGTAGGTCTCCAGAAATTAAGGAATTATGGATTTCGAGCGTATTCTAGCATCTCCGTCGCGGGATTCAAGCTCGGGCCTGCGGTTGAATTGAACTGTCCTATAAAGACCGCATTAGGCATAGTGACGAGCGGTTTACAGGCCCCCAGTGGCGTGGAAACGCGGGTTTCCGGCCAGGGCGGGGGCGCCGTCTGGAGTCGAACCTCATTAGCAGCCTCAAGAACAGGGGTGCTGTCGTATTGTCGAATGTCCCTGTGTTTCTCTCAAGGGAAAACGGCTCGCCGTCCGATGCGACGAATGCCGGCGTGGGGACCACGAACGCAATCGTCTGTTGTCGTGGGCCGCGAAAGTACGCCGGGAGTTGAAGAATGGCGTTCCTGGTGAAGGGGTTTTCGACAATGACGCTACGAGAGATCTTGAGCGGAACGAGCAACTGGCTGCGGTCGCATCGATATGCGCCGGCAGGGCATTGCGAGCCCAGTCTCGACGGCGACGGCCTTCTGACGATGCCGTTGGATGCGGAGGACGCATTCGGGGGCACGTCCACTGGCAAACGAGGCGGCTCTGCGAAATCCGGTTCTGTCGTATCGCTGGAGCGACGCGAGCCCATCGAGAAGCTCCAGGAAGGGTTCAACCGCCTGATCGGCCAGCTCGAGCAGATCAACGATCATCTCAACGAGCAGGTCGCCCAGCACCAGGAGCTGATGGGCAAAGTGCGCCAGCTTCCGCAGGTTCTGGAGAGTCTGCCGTCGGCGGTGGAGACCCAGAAGAGACTCACCACCCAACTGCTGGACCAGCTCCACAGCACGGCGGCCAAGGATCAGCAGTTCCTGGAGGTGGTCGGGCGGATCCCCACCGAGACCGCCCGACAGACCGAGGCCCTGGTCTCGATCGACCATCAGCTGGCGGCGGCCGCCGACACCGATGTCCAGATGGCCCAGAGCTTCGTGAAGTTCAAGGACACCCTGGACCGGCTCAACACCAACACCGTCAGCAACACCGAAGGCATCCTGCAGATGAGCAAGACCTTCGCCACCAGCGACCGGTATCTCAAGTACGTGGTCAACAAGCTCAACAAGCGGTACGCGTGGGTCTTTGGAATCTCGATGGGCGTCTGCGCCGCGGTAGTCTGCGCCCTGGTTGGGATCGTCATCTACATCGCCCGGTAGACAGTAGAAACCCGAAATTCGAATCTCGAAATCCGAGACAAATCCAAAGCTCGAAATCCAAATGACCGAAACGCTGTCGCCCGTCGGACGCTCCGTTTCGGTCGTTTGGTTTTCTGAGTCTTCGTGCTTCCCTCTTGCGCGATTTACCCTGGACTGAATCGGACTGATCGGGTATCGTTGTGCCCGCAAGGTGTGCCTTAGAGACATTCGGAAAGGGGTGGTTATGACCGGATTGATTTGCTGTGCAACGATGCTTGCGATGCTGGCCGGGGCGAATCCCTCGCTCGCAAAGTGGGAGTTGGTGTGGTCCGATGAATTCAGCGTCGCGGGCCTGCCCGACCCGAACAAGTGGGACCAGGAGGTCGGATTCATCCGCAACCGGGAACTGCAATACTACACGAAAGCCCGGCCGGAGAACGCCCGCGTCGAAGACGGCATGCTCGTCATCGAAACGCGAAAGGACAACTTCGAGGGCCATCCCATCACCTCCGCCAGCCTGCGAACCCGCGGGAAGGCCGAATGGCTCTACGGGCGCATCGAGGTCCGCGCCAAGCTTCCGACCGGCAAGGGGATGTGGCCTGCGATCTGGATGCTCGGGATCAATCCGGAGCACCGTCGCTGGCCCGACTGCGGCGAGATCGACATCATGGAGAACGTTGGCTTCGATCCGCTGGTGATCCACGCGAACATCCACACCAAGGCCTACAACCACATGATCGGCACGAACAAGGGCAACAGGATCGAGGTCGCGGACCCCTCGAAGAACTTCCACGTCTACGCGATCGAGTGGTTCGAGGACCACATCGATTTCTTCGTGGACGAAACGAAGTACTTCACGTTCAAGAATGAGCGGACAGGCAACGACACCTGGCCTTTCGACAAGCCGCACTACCTGATCCTCAACGCCGCCTACGGCGGCTCCTGGGGCGGCCAAAAGGGCACCGACGACGCCATCCTGCCCCAGAAGTACTTCATCGACTACGTCCGCGTCTACAAGAGCAAGTCGGGGGATGCTTCGTGAGAGGCGTCGTTGCGCTGGCGAGCCAGGTTTTTGGCTCTCTCTAGCAGGCTCGCCGGGTAGCCTTCTCGTTCGAGGATGCAGATCGCGGTCTTCGTGCCGGCCGGGCCGGGGCGCAGGAGATAGTCGAACTCGATGCCCCCGTCGTGCAGGCGTTCCTGGAAATGGTAGTTTGCGGCCGACGATACGCCGGCTGCCGTCCGGGCAAGCACCTCCTCATGGGTGGCGATCACGGACAGATTTGGCGAGGCCATGAGGTGTTCCAGCAGGGCGACGCCCGCGGCGGTGCGTTCCAGGGAGTTGGTGCCGCGGAAGGGCTCGTCGATGAGTCCCAGCATGGGGGTGCTCAGATCGGCGTCCAGAACCAGCCGTCGGAGCCGACGGACCTCCGAAAGGAAGTAGCTCTCGTGGCGGGCCAAGTCGTCGCGGACGCGGACGTCCGTGATCAATCGGACGGGCGACCACCTCATCCGTTGGGCTGGAACCGCAGCGCCGATCTGGGCCAGCAACACGTTGACGCCCAGCATCCGCACGAACGTGCTCTTGCCTGCGGCGTTGGGCCCGGTGACGACCCACATGCGGGCGCCCGAACTCAGGTGGATGCTGTCGGGCGCCGCGTCCGGCGTCAGGATCAGCGGGTGGCGGCCGTCCTCGATGTGCACGCTTCTGTCCCCCTCCGGGTCCGGATAGCACCCGACGGGCAGTTCCGCGGAGAACGAAGCCAGTCCGCATAGGAACCGCTCGACGGATTCTCGCTCTGCGTCTTGTCTGAGCGGATCTCTCGTGTCATGCCATCACGAATACCATGGTCGCCCTGTTTCCGCAAGTGCGGCCAACGCTGCGGCAGGCGATACACGTCGGCGATCGACGACCAGAGAGAACAGACACGCCCCGACCTCTTTTGTCAGAGAGGCCGGGGCGTGGAGAATTGCGTGCTGCCTGGATGCTGGGTTTACTCGATCGTCAACTCCAGCTTGCCTTCGACCTTGCCGCCGAAGGAGCCGGTTTCCTGAGTCATGACGACCGCGTACTTGCCGGTCTTGACTTCTGGTCCTCGCCACGAGAACCCGCAGCGACCGCCTCAGCCATACTCCAGGTCGGCCGAAGCCACCTGTTTTCCCTTGTCGTCCAGAATCGTCAGGTGGGGCTTGACGGGAGTCCACTGATTGCCCGATGTCGTCTTTTGCGAGAACCGCGTGTAGACCTCGCCGGCCTTGCCCTTGATCTCCAGGGACACGTAGAGCGATGTGCCCTTGGCGAAGGTGGCGTTCTCCTTCACGTCGCTGTTGTAGCGTTTCTGCTCGTCGACCGCCTTGACGGTCAGGGCCATTTCGCCTAGCTCGACGGAGGTGGTCTCGTTCTCCGCGACCGCGAAGGTCGGCCCATTGTCGAAGTTGACCTGCCACTCGTCGTCGCTCTCGACGCCGTAGCAGATGCTGCCGGAATTGAGCTTGTAGCGACCGATCGGGATCACGATCTGGGCGTTGTTCGTGTTGAACTGGATCGTCTTGTCCTCGGCCCCTGCGATCCGTGCGCGCGTCAGGCGGGTCTTGAGAGACTCCTTGCCTTTGAGACTCAAGGCGGTCTTGCCGGTGGGAGACGTGTCCTTCTGGATCGTGACCTGGAGGGTTTTGTCCTTCTCATGCGAGCCCTCGATCGCGAGCTTATAGTACTTTCCGTCGCGGCAGATCAGGGTGCTCAGCGTGTCCCGCGGGATATACCCCTCCAACGCCTGTGAGACCGGGAGCATGACGGAATTGCACGAGCCGAAGCTGCTGAACGAGCCGCTGAATCCATTGGCGTAGAGGAACAAACGCATCGATTCGCCCTCGAAGGTCGCCTGGCCTTCCAGGACGCAACTCGGGCTCCACATGTAGTTCATTCGATCGCCTCCGAACGAATCGGCGACCAGCATGACCCGGAAGGGAATTTCCTTGCCGTTCTGTCCCTGGATCGTGAAGTCCGGAGTGACAAATCCAAACTGATAGCCGCCCATTTGCGGGCTGGCCGCCGGCCCGGGCAGGATTCGCTCTTCGTCCGAGAGCTTGCCGTCTGCGTTGAGGTCGAAGTACCAGGCGACAGGCTTCTTGTCCTTGAGCTCGATCACCGACCACTGCTGGGCCTTCGGCAACGCGCCGTTGAAGACCTCGTCGCAGTCCTTCGCCAACTTCTTGACCGCGTCGACGAAGGGGACGTTCTTCGGGGGGGAGTTGCCGAATCCCCAGAACGACCGGTAGTTCAGCGGGTCGTTCTGCCCCGTCAGCGGCCGGTATTTCAGATCGAACACGACCGTCTCGGGCGATTGGCCTGGTTCGGCCGCGGTCGCGGAGGATTGGCTCCAGAACAGACCGGTCGCAGGGCCTGCGGCCACCAGAATCGCCAGCCACAAAACAGGAATCCATGCTTTCTTCATGCTTCACCTCGCTTTTCATCGGCTGTCGCACAGGGCGAACAACCCGTTTAGGGCCCGGTTTCAACGAGAAACCGGACCATGCCCAATCCTACCCTGTGCAGTCGGAGCTTGCAAGCAAGGATTGCACAATTGACACCTTGGAGACTCGCGGTATAGTAAATCAGCTTTGATGTTATCGATTTGACGGACCGAAGGAGTGATTTCTATGAATCCGGAGATTTTCAAAGCCTATGACATCCGGGGGGTATACGCGGATGATTTCAACGAGGAAGACGCCTGGAAGATCGGGCAGGCGACCGCCCGGTTCCTGCCCTCGCTGATCAAGGGGTACGAGCGGGGCCTGCGCGAGGCCCAGTCTCTGGTGGTCAGCCGGGATATGCGGACCCACAGCGAGCCGCTGGCCCAGGCGTTGATCGAAGGCATTCGGTCGGCCGGCGTCGGCGTGATCGACATCGGACTGATCGACACGCCTCAGATCTACTTCGCGATCAACCACCTGGGCACCTGCGGCGGCATCCAGGTCACCGCCTCGCACAACCCCGCGAAGTACAACGGTTTCAAGATCGCGGGGCGGGGGGCGATTCCCATCGGCGTCGATACCGGTCTCAAGGAGATCAAACACATGGCCCTCCAGTTGCCCCACACCAAGGGCAACCCTACCGGTCGGTACGAGCAGCGGGATCTCTGGCCCGAATACAAGAAGCACGTTCTGCAGTTCCTCAGCCCCAGTCTCAAGAAGAAAAAGGTGGCCATCGACGCCTCCAACGGCATGGCAGGCAAGGCCATTCCCGTTCTCCTGGGCGATGTCCCGATCGAGGTGATCCAGATCAACTTCGAACACGCCGGGAAGTTCAAGCACGACCCCGATCCGCTGAAGGAAAAGAACCTGGCCCAGCTCAAGAGCACGGTCAAGAAAGAGAATTGCGCCCTAGGCATCTGCTTCGACGGCGACGCCGACCGCATGATCATGGTCGATGAGAACGGCGACACCATCCCCTGCGACCTGATCACCGCGCTGCTGGTGCCGTACTTCCTTGAGAAGAAGCCTCGGTCCGCTGTCGTGTACGACCTGCGGAGCAGTCGGGTCGTGATGGAAGAGATCATTCGGTGCGGCGGGACGCCTCGGCGGGAGCGCGTCGGGCACTCTTACATGAAGAAGGCGATGCGCGACACGCACGCGATCTTCGGCGGCGAACTGTCCGGTCACTTCTACTTCGAGCAGAATTTCTACGCCGACTCGGCCGCGATCATGCTGATGCACACGCTCAACGTCATCGACCAGAAGGGCAAACCGGTCAGCGAACTGATCAAGCCCCTGCGACGGTATCACAGCAGCGGCGAGGTCAACTTCAAGGTGGACAACAAGGAAGTGCGGATGGAGGAGCTGGCCCGTCGCTACGGAGACGGCAAGGTCGACCATCTCGACGGCGTCACCGTGGACTTCAAGGACTGGTGGTTCAACTGCCGGCCGAGCAACACCGAACCGCTGTTGCGGCTGAACGTCGAGGCCAAGACGAAGGACTTGCTGAACGAGAAATTCAAGGAAATCGAGCAGCAGTTGGGAACGCCTGAGTAGGAGAAGGACATGAAGCAGGATGGATTATCTCGGCGAGGTTTTGTCGCGGCGTCAGGAGCGGCTCTGGGCGCGATGTGGCTGGCAGACCGTTCGCGCGCGGTCGGCGCGAACTCCGATATGGGCAAGGGCGGGCCTTTTCGGTACAGTCTGAACACCAGCACGATTCGCGGCCAGAAACTGGGCCTGGAGAAGGAGATCGACGTCGCCGCCCAGGCGGGCTACGACGCGATCGAGCCCTGGGTCTCGACGATCCAGGAGTATATGAAGGCCGGCGGCAAGCTCGCGGACGTCCGCAAGCGAATCGAGGACCACGGCCTGACCGTGGAAGGGGCGATCTCGTTCACGCCGTGGATCGTGGACGACGACGCCCGGCGGGCGGACGCCCTGGAGCAGGCCAAGCGCGAGATGGATCTGCTCGCGCAGATCGGCGGCAAGCGGATCGCCGCCCCTCCGGTCGGCGCCAACGGCAACGACGCCCCCATCCTCGATCTGGCGAAGGTGGCCGAGCGGTACCGGGCTTTCCTGGAACTCGGCGACAAGATGGGCGTCACGCCGGGACTCGAGTTATGGGGCCCGTCCAAGAACCTGCATCGGCTCGGGCAGTGCGCGTTCGTGCTCGTCGAGAGCGGCCATCCCAAGGCCTGCTTTGTCGGCGACGTGTATCACATCTACAGAGGCGGTTCGGATTTCGCGGGCCTCAAGACGATCAGCGGCGCGGCCATGCCTGTGATGCACATGAATGATTACCCCGCCGATCCGCCGCGTGAGAGACTTGCCGACCGGGATCGCGTCATGCCCGGCGACGGCGTCGCTCCGCTGCCGCAGATCCTCCGCTGGCTCCGCGAGAACGGCAGTCGCGCGGTTCTTTCGCTGGAATTGTTCAGCCAGAAGTACTGGGAGAAGGACGCGATGGAGGTCGCACGGACCGGCCTGGCGAAGATGAAGAACGCTGTGGAGAAATCGCTCGCCGGGACGTGACAGAGGGGCTATCCGGCAACGGCGCGGGTGGACGGCATTCTGAACAGACGCAAGGGAAGGGAGAGAGTATGGCGATCCATGCGTGTTTCATGGCGTTCCTCGTCGCGGCGTCTCTGGGCGGGACCTCCGAGGCATCCCGTGCGGTCGACGAGACTCCGCTGTTGATTGCCGGCGATCCGGTCCTGGCGGACGTCGATAGGGTCGCGGTGGTTCTGGCGACGCGGGAAACCCCGGGCGTCGAAGGGTTGATCAACGCGACGATGCTCAAGGCCCAGATTTCGCAGAAGCTTCGCGAGGCCGGGATCGCGCCGGTCGAGGAGAACTCGGAATCGACGCAAAGGCTGCTCGTGCACATCGAAGGCGTCGAAGTGCCAGGCTCCGACCAGTACGTGTATCGTGTGCAGACGGCGTTGTGCCGGCTTGTGATGGTGCCCGGCCAGGGCAATCGACGGATCCAGGTGGAGGCCTGGCGGATTCGGCCGGTGATGGCGGTCGCCGCCAGGCTCAAGGCGGGCGATGCGATCCGCACGGCTGTGCTTGTTCAGACGGATGTCTTCATCGAGGCCCGAAAGGCCGCTCGCAGTCTGCCGGACGGGACCAAGGACGCCGGAAAGGATTCGGCTGCAAAGGGAGCCGTGGATTCGCCGCCAGGTCCGCAGGTTGCCCAGTCTGAATCGGCCTATCCGTTCGTCGCGTCCAAGAGCAGCGACGTGTTCCATCGGCCGGACTGCCGATGGGCTCAGAATATCTCCGGCGACAACCGGCTCGGCTACAAGACCCGGGAAGAAGCCGTCCAGAGCGGCAAGCGGCCCTGCAAGTCGTGCAAGCCGTGACGTCAATTGGCACAGGTCGAGTTGGAAGGATGTGGATGTGACGAATCGAGAGCGTGTGTTGGCCGCGGTGGGACATCGGTCGCCCGATAAGGTCCCTTACGACATTCGGTTCACGCAGCCCGCCCGCGCGAAGATGGTCGCTCACTTCGGCGATCCCGCATTCGACTCTCGCCTGGGCAACTGCTTCACCTGGCTCCGGCCGCACCTGCCTGACGCACGCTTCGTCGAAGTGGTCCCCGACATCTGGGCCGACGAATTCGGCGTTCGGTGGGATCGGCACGTGGACAAAGACATTGGCGTGGTCTGCAACCGGCTTATCACGCCGGAGAACGTTCGCAGTCTGCCCTTTCCCGACCCGAACGACCCCGCACGGTACAGTTCCTTCGACAAGGCGATCGGTCCCAACGGCGATACCGCAGTGCTGGTCAGCCTGGGGTTTTCGCTCTTCGAGCGGGCCTGGACCCTGGCCGGCATGGAGGCCGTCCTGATGGCGATGGTCTCCGACAAGCCGTTCGCCAACGCGCTGCTCGATCGCATTCTCGAATTCAACCTGGCGGTCATCGAGAACGCCTGCACGAATCCCGTGGACATCTTCCGGTTCGGCGACGACTGGGGCCACCAGCGGGGCGTTCTGATGGGTCCGTCGCTCTGGCGGGAGTTCATCAAGCCGCGATTCCGGCGGATGTGCGAACTCGTCAAGTCCAAGGGCAAGCTCGTCATGCTGCACTGTTGCGGCAAGGTGGACGAGCTGTTCCCCGACCTGATCGAGTGCGGGCTGGACATCTTCAACCCCTTTCAGCCGGAGGTGATGGATGTGTTCGAGATTAAGAAACAGTATGGCTCCGAATTGACCTTCTACGGCGGCATCAGCATCCAGCGGACGCTTCCGTTCGGGACGGCTGTCCAAGTCCGCGACGAGGTCCGCCGACTGATCGACGTCGTCGGCGCCGATGGCGGCTACATCGCCTCGCCTTCCCACGACATCCCCGGCGACGCCAGACCCGAGAACATCGCCGCCATGATCGAGGTCCTTCAGAACCAATAGTCGCACAGAGCAGTACTCTACACATGAGCATGATCAGCAAAAGTGATTACAGTGTCCTGCCCGGCGGGGCCAAGCGGCTCCAGTTGATCGCGTGCAAGGTCCTGCAACGCGAGGCGTATTTCTGCGCCGCCCGAACAAAGAACATCGTGGACGTCGTCCTGATGCCGCAGGGTCTGCACAACGAGCCGGACAAGCTGCGCAGCGAGGTGCACAAGGCCCTCGAACGCACGCACGACATCCAGGACCGGCCGTACGACGCCACGCTCCTGGGCTACGGCCTGTGCAGCAACGGGGTCGTCGGGCTCTCCGCCGGCATTCCGATCGTCATCCCAAGGGCCCACGACTGCATCACCGTCCTGCTGGGTTCGAAGGAGCGCTACCAGGAATATTTCGACAGCCATCGCGGCGTCTATTGGTACAGCCCCGGCTGGATCGAGTCCGGCCAGCAGCCCGGCCGGGGTCGCTATGAAAGACTGCTCGATGAATACCGCCGTAAATACGGCGAGGACAACGCCCAGTACCTCCTGGAGGTCGAGCAGACCTGGATGAAGGAGTACCAGTGGGCCACGTACGTCGACTGGGGTCTGAGCGAATCGCAGGACTACAGGGCTTTCACTCGGGATTGCGCCGAATTCCTCGGATGGAAGACCGAAGAACTGACGGGCGATTCGGGCCTCATGCAACGGTTCGTCGACGGTCTTTGGAACGAGGAGGATTTTCTGGTCGTCCCGCCGGGACAGCGGATCGCCGAGGACGTCACGAACAGGGGGATCATCAAAGCCCAATGATTACCATGACGCTTCGAGAGCAGGTTTCGTTGATTGTCTTCGGCTCGGTGATCCTGGCCATCTGCGGCTGGGAGATCACGATCCTGGCCCGCTCGCTGCATCGCCGTTCTCGCGGCCGCTCGGCAAGGAGCGTCCTGCTCTCTCTACCGGCGATCGTGATTCATTCGCTCGTGGTTCTGATGTTCGGTTGTCTGCTGTATGCCCACTTCATCGAGCCCCGATGGATCGACGTGCATGCGATGACTCTGCACACGCCGAAGCTCAAGACCGAGAGCTTCCGTATCGTCCAGATCTCCGATCTCCACTGCGACCAAGAGGCGCGAAACGAGGACCGTGCCGTCGAGATCATCAACAGCCTCAAGCCGGACCTCGTCGTCGCCACCGGAGATTACCTCAACCACGAAGCAGGTCTCCCGCGTCTGCGACAGATGCTGTCGCGTCTGGAAGCCCCGCTCGGCAAGTTCGCGGTGACGGGCAACTTCGAGGTGTATCATTGGCCCAAGCTGGACGCTCTTGCCGGCAGCGGCTTCCGCGTGCTCGACCGCGAGACGGTCGTCGTGACCAAAGGCGATGATGCCCTGGCGATCACCGGCATGGGGTATGTCCCTGCAAACGCGCCGCGAGAGCCGATCGAAGGCTTCGCGGACGACCGGTTCGACGTCTTTCTCTTTCACACGCCGGATCTTGTCGAGGACGTGAGCCGTTGCGGCGTGGATCTGTACCTGTGCGGCCACACGCACGGCGGGCAGATCACGCTGCCCTGGTACGGCGCCTTGATCACCTTCTCCCAGTTCGGCAAGAAGTACGAGTCCGGCATGCATCGGGTCGGCGACGCCGTCCTCTACGTCAACCGCGGGTTGGGCATGGAGCCTCGTCCTGCGCCGCAGATGCGGTTCTTCGCCCGGCCGCAAATTGTGGTTGTGGACATCCGCCCGCAATAGAGGACCGTCGCCATGCTGCAATTCTGTTCGGACGTTCACCTGATTTCGATCCTGCTCATCGCCCTGGGCCTGGCGATGGACGCCTTCGCGGTCTCCATCGTCACCGGCAGCGTCTACAGGGAATTCCACGTCAAGCATGCCCTGCGTATGGCCCTGTTCTTCGGCGTCTTTCAGGCGGCGATGCCGGTGATCGGCTTCCTGGCGGGACTGGGTCTGAAGGACTACATTTCGCACGTGGACCACTGGGTCGCGTTCGGCCTGCTCCTGTTCGTCGGAGGCAAGATGGTCTACGAAGCGTTCCAGATCGAATCCGCTGAGAAGAACCGCGACCCCTCGAATCTGCTGATTCTTCTGGCCCTGTCCGTCGCGACGAGCATCGACGCCCTGGCGGTCGGGATCACGCTGTCGCTCCTGACGTCGGCGATCTGCCTGGCCGTGACGCTGATCGGGGTGGTCACCTTCGGCCTGTCCTTCGCAGGCGTCTACATCGGCAAACGGTTCGGCCACTTCTTCGAGAGCCGGATCGAGGTCCTCGGCGGTGTCCTCCTCATCGCCATCGGCGTCAAGATCCTCGTTGAACACCTGATGGCGTGATGTTCTGTGATGCCTGAAAACATCCGGCTTGTTCCCCGGCCCCGGAAGAATCCTGCTGTGTTCTCTATTGTCGGAGAGGCGAAAGTGCGGTACACTATATGTCAGGCTGGGATCATGGCGGTTCGGCGGTGGAAAGGAAGGAGCCATGCGCGAATCACTCGGGACGGATGCATATCCACGCTGTCGGGGGGCGGCTTATTGTTCATCCATGGTGAGAAGGAGGTTGATCATGCGTAGCAGACTGGCATTTCTACTGGGCGTCGTTGGCGTCTTGAGTTTGGCGTCCGTGGCACAGGCCGACTTGATCGGCTGGTGGGCCCTCGATGACGGGACCGGCACCATCGCCAAGGACTCCAGCGGAAACGGCAACAACGGCGCGTTTTCGGGATCGCCTGTGTGGGTCGCCGGCCGGCTGGGCGGAGCCCTGCGATTTGACGGCGGCTCTCACCTCGATTGCGGCAGCAGCGCGACTCTGAGAGTGGCCGGACCGATCACGATCGCCTGCTGGGTGAATCCCTCGGCCCTGAGCGGCGAGCAGGCTTTCGCCGGCCGGTCGGCGGAATACGCCCTCAAAGCCAGCGGCTCAACCCTGCGGTTTACGACGCCGGGCATCCTCGACCATACGAGCACGCGTTCGACTTTGACGGCCAACACCTGGCAGCACGTGGCCGCCACCTTCACGCCGGGCAAAGCGGGCGACGGCCTGATCTTCTACATCAACGGCGTGGAGACCGACCGGATGACCGCCTCGAACATGAACGCCGGAACCGGCCCGTTCCTGATCGCGAACAACCAGTGGGACGAGAGGCTTACGGGCATGCTCGACGACGTGCAGGTCTACAACGAGATTCTGCCGGAGGGCGAGATCGCCAAGCTGATGAAGGGCCTCAAGACCGGCGCGGCCGAAAACCCGGCGCCGGAGGATGAAGCAGCGGACGTGATCCGCGATATCGTGTTGGGCTGGACGGCCGGCGAGTTCGCCGCCACGCACGACGTGTACTTCGGGACGACGTTCGCCGATGTCAACGACGCGGGCCGGGGCGTTCCGCGGGATGTGCTTGTCAGCCAGGGACAGGCCGGGACGGCGTACAAACCGGCGGACCTTCTGGAATACGGTCAGACCTATTACTGGCGGGTCGATGAAGTCAACGCGGCCCCCGACAACACGATCTTCAAAGGGCCGGTTTGGAGCTTCACGGTCGAGCCGTTCGGATACCCGATCGGAAACGTGACCGCCACCGCTTCCAGCCAGAGCCGGGCGGACGGGGGGCCGGAGAACACGGTCAACGGCTCGGGTTTGAACGCCGACGATCAGCATTCCGTCAATCTGTCGCAGATGTGGATCAGCAGCAACGCCAAGCCGCACTGGATACAGTATGAGTTCGACAGGATCTACAAGCTCCACGAGCTGTGGGTCTGGAACTCCAACCAGGTCGTCGAGACGTTCGTCGGTTTCGGGGCCAAGGATGTGACCATCGAGTATTCCACAGACGGCCAGACCTGGGTCGTGCTGGAGGGCCCGCACGTGTTCGCCCGCGCTACCGGCGCCGCCACCTACACCGCCAATACGATCGTCGATCTGACCGGAGTCGAGGCACGGTTCGTCAAGCTGACCATCGACAGCAACTGGGGCGGGATCACGCAGCAGGTGAGCCTCAGCGAAGTGCGGTTCTTCCAGGTGCCCGTCCAGGCGCGCGAACCGAAACCTGCCGACGGCGGTTCGGACGTGCTTCTGACCGCTTCGATGGGTTGGCGACCCGGTCGCGAGGCTACCTCGCATAGGGTGTTCTTCGGCGAGGATGGTGAAAAGGTCGCCGCCGGCGCGGTTACGCCGAGTGTTGTGACCGACCACAGCTACACGCCGGCTCCCATGACCTTCGGCACGAAGTACTTCTGGAGAGTCGACGAAATCGGCGAAGCCGGCACGTACGAAGGCAGCGTCTGGAGCTTCACTTCCCAGGAGTTCGCACCGCTCGAAGACTTCGAGGGCTACACCGACGACGAGGGCAGCCGAATCTACGAGCATTGGCTGGACGGCATCGCCGACCCCGCGTACGGCGGCTCCACGGTCGGATACATGACCGCTCCGTTCGCGGAACAGTCTATCGTTCACGGCGGTTCGCAGTCGATGCCTCTGGAATACGACAACACCAGGGCGCCGTACTTCAGCGAGGCGGTCCTGGAGTTCGATTCGCCTCAGAACTGCACCGGCTCAGCCGCCGCGGAAGTTTGTGTCTGGACCCGCGGCCGTCCGGCAGTGCCTGCCGCCGCCGTGGCCGAAACCGACGGCAAGCTCAGTCTGACCACCGCCGGAGGCGACATCTGGAATAACTGTGACGATTTCACCTACATCTACAAGACCCTCTCCGGCAACGGCGCGATGGTCGCTCGCGTGACCAGCGTCGGCGCCGGCACCAGCACCTGGGCCAAGGGCGGCGTAATGATCCGCGACAGCATTAACGGCGGTTCGAAGCACGCGATGATGGTCATCACCGCCGGCGGCGGCAACGGCGCCAGCTTCCAATACCGTTCGACCACCGACGGCGCTTCGGCCAATACCGACAGCACGGCGGTCGTCGCGGCGCCCTACTGGGTCAAGCTGGAGCGGGCCGGCGACGTCCTCACGGGTTCGCTCTCGGCCGACGGCAAGACCTGGAGCACGTTGGGATCGACGACCCTCCCGATGGCCGATCCGGTTCTCATCGGTCTGGCTGCTTCGTCCGGCGTGGTCGACGTGGATCGGACCTTCCAGTTCGAGAGCATCACCGGGACCGGCAGCATCACGGGCACGTGGACTCAGAGCGATATCGACGTGGCCCTGTACAACGACGCTGCGCCGATGTATCTAACGATCATGGACAGCGCCGGCAAGAGCGCCACAGTCACCAGCGACGCCGCCGCGACCGCGGCCAACTGGACGCGCTGGACCATCCCGATGAGCAGCTTCAACGGCGTGAACTTCAGCAGAGTCAAGAAGCTCACGATCGGTGTCGGAGCCAAAGACGCGACGACCGGCGGCTCGGGCATCGTGTTCATCGACGACATCGGCTACGGCCGCTCGGCCCAGTAGTCCCGGTCGCCTCGAAAATGCAGCATATAGGGGCCCGTTTCCGCAAGGGGCGGGCCCCTTGTATTTGGTTTCAGCGCGGGCGAGCGGCTCGTTCAGAAGACAGGAGGGAGCAGATGTCTTTTGCAGGCCGGTGTTCGGATCAGGGTTGCATCGACCGCGAATCGCGGTACGATTCTCGTGACGTGTCGTGAGTCCGACGTGATGGATATCCGAGATTCGAAAGGCGCAGTATGAGCGATTCGCGGCGGGATCAGATCGGCAGGGTGGCGGCGGTTGTGCTCGGGCTTTGCATCTCCTCGCCTGGCTGGGCGGCGGTGCGGGCGTGGGAGGGGACTCTCACGATCCCCACCTACGGCTGGGCGGAGGACATCAACCCGAAGTTCTGGGCCCTGGAGGACCAGATCAAGCTCTCGACCACCGTCAAAGGGGCGATCGTCTATCCTTACACGATGCAGGACCACCTGTACCGCACGAAGGAGGATCGCACCTACAAGGCCCTGTTCCTGGAGAATGAGTACCTCAAGGTGACGTGCCTGCCCGAGTTGGGCGGACGGCTGCACTCGGTGTTCGACAAGACGCAGGACAAAGAGACCTTCCATCTGAACAACGTGATCAAGCCCAGCATGATCGCGATGCGAGGCGCATTTATCAGCGGAGGCGTCGAGTGGAACGCGGGACCCCAGGTGCACACGGTCACGATCCTCTCGCCCGTCGATGCGCTGGTGGGGACGAATCCCGACGGTTCGGCGTACCTGGAGGTGAGCAACCTGGAGCAGACGCTGCGGACCCGCTGGACCGTTCGCGTGACGCTGCAACCGGGCAAGGCCTATCTCGACGAGCAGATCCGCATCGCCAATCCGGTCGACGCGGTGAACCCGTACTACTTCTGGAACTGCACCGCGTTTCCCTGCCACGAAGGGACGCGGTTCATCTATCCCATGACGCTCGGCACCGACCATTACGGCGTCCAGTTCTTCTCCTGGCCGATCCACGAAGGCAAGGACCTCTCCTGGCTGAAGAACTACGAGACGTGGGCCTCGATCTTTTCGGTCGACTGCGTGTTCGATTTCTTCGGGGGCTACGATGTGCCCGCGGATCGCGGCGTGGTGCAGGTGGCCAACCATTACGAACTGAGCGGCAAGAAGGCCTGGACCTGGGGACAGTGGGATTTCGGGCTGGTCAGTCAGAAGAACCTCACCGACGACGACGGGCCGTACATCGAGATCCAAAGCGGGCCGCTGCCGACGCAATCCGACTACGGCATGCTCGCGCCGAGGCAGGAGGTCGCGTGGCGGGAGTGGTGGTATCCCGTCCACGGATTGGGCGACGGCTTCGAGTTCGCGACGAAGGACCTCGCGGTCCAGACGGCTCGGGACGGCGACCGACTGGAGTTGCGCATCCTCGCGACCGGCGAGTTCCCCAAAGCGTCCTGCGTCCTGTCGCAGCAGGGCAGGGAACTCGCTTCGAGGCAGTTGGACCTGTCGCCGAAGGGGCCGCAGACGGTCGTCCTGTCCCCGTGTCCGCAAGGGCCGGTCGATGTCGTGGTCCGCACGCGTCGAGACGCTGTGCTGGCTCAGTTCACGACTCCCTTGCCGATTCCCAAGACCAGTCCGCCGGTTCGTGCTGCGTGGGCGGACAAGCCCGAAGCGGAATTGACGGTCGAGGAGAAGCACCTCCGGGCCCAGAAGCTCGATCTGGCGATGAATCGCAAGAAGGCCCGCGAAGGATACGAGGCGGTCCTGGCTGTCGATCCGGGATATGGTCCTTCGCTGCGGGCGCTGGCGATCCTCGATACGGAAGCGGCGCGCCACGACGATGCGATCGCACGATTGCGCAAGACGGTCGAGCGCGATCCCGGCGATGGATTGGCCTGGTATTTCCTGGGCGTGAATCACCTGAGGACCCGCGCCCCGAAGGAGGCTCTGGGTTGTGCCCGTCAGGCGTCGCTGTGCCTGGAGGTGCGAGCTCTGGCGTTCGATCTAGCAGGACGGGCGCACGCCGCACTTGGCCAAAGACAGGAAGCGGTCGAGGCGTTCCGAAAGGCGGTGAGCCTGAACCCGAACGACGCGGTCGCGCGGGATCATCTGCTCGTCGCCCTCTACGCGGCGGGCGAGACCGAGGCCGCCTTTAAGCAGGCGCAAGAAGCCGTCCAGCGTTGTCCCACCGACCTCGTGCCGCGGGCGGTTCTCGCTCTGCTGGGTCCCAGGCAGATGAACGCCTTCGCGGCCCAGGCTCGAGCGTTCGTCGGCGAGGACGAGTTCCAGATGCTGGAGACGAGCCTTCCGTTCGCGGAATTGGGCCTGGTCCGGGAGGCTGCGAAGCTGGTATCCGCCGTCTGCGTGGACGCCGTGCCGCAGGAGGAACGCGGTCCGTTGCCGATGTACTATCTCGCGTGGTTTGCGAAAGGCACGCCCGAAGCGGGAACCTGGCTCCAGCGTGCCGCGAAGACGCGGAGGGACTGCGTGTTCCCTTCGCGGCCGGTCGAGCTGGACGTGCTCGAACACGCGATCGCAACGAACCCGCAAGACGCCCAGGCTCGCCTGCTCCTGGGGAATCTCTACGCCCATCTTGGCCGCACGGCGGAGGCGGCGGCCCACTGGCGCAAGGCGGTCCAACAGGACTCGTCGCTCAGCGTCGCATGGCGTAATCTCGGGCTCTATGCCTGGGCCGAAGAGAACGATTTGCCGAAGGCCGGAGAGTCCTATCGCAAGGCCATCGACGCTCGTCCGAAAGATCAGACGCTGTACAGGGACCTTGCGGAAATTCTCCTCTCGCAGGGCCAGCGGACCGAAGCCATCAAGCTGCTGGAATCGACGCCTCCCGACAAGCTCCGTAGGGCCGACGTCATCATCCTGCTGGCGCAAACCTATCTCGACGAGGAGTTCTACGACAAGACGATCGATCTGCTCGAGTCCACGCCTTACTTCGTGAACTGGGAGGGTCAGACGATCACGTGGGACCTCTACCACAAAGCCCACATGGCCCGCGGGCGGATTCGCTTCGACGGCCAGGACTTCGCCGGCGCGCTGGCGGACTTCGAGGCGGCGCTGGCCTATCCTGAGAACATCGGCGTGGGCCGCTCGAACAAGCCGCAAGAGGCCGCGGCCCAGTACTGGAAGGGCAAGGCTCTGCAAGCCCTCGGCCGATTGGACCAGGCGAGGTCCGCATGGCGGGAGGGCGCTGTGGGCGTTGACGGCTCCGAAGACCAGAACAAGCACCGCGAACTCTGTCGCGAGGCGCTGAAGGTCAAGTCGCCTGAATGACGCGTTTCACAAAGAATTGCCAAGGCCCCTGCCGAAGCCTACAATATCAGTCAAGTCCACGACGGGTCTTGGGCTCATGGTGGGGCCGATCTCGGAAATGTGCAGGCCAGTTTGTCACGCAGTCATCGAACCATGAAGGGGGCAGCTATGGAAAGAAGAGAATTCTTGAAGGTGGCAGGCGGTTGCGCTCTGGCGTCCAATGCGTTGCTTGGAGCCCAGACCCAGCAGTCGGGCGGTAGTGCGAATTCCGCAGAGTTGCCCCGGCGGCCCCTCGGACGGACCGGCGAGAAGCTGTCCGTCATCGGGTTCCCAGGTCTGGCGCTGGGCCAGCAAGGCCAGGAGGACGGGACCGCCGGCATTCACAAGGCCTTCGACAACGGCATCAACTACTTTGACGTGGCCCCCGCCTACGGTCGGGACGGGGAATGCGAGATCAAGATGGGCGTCGGTCTGCAGGGGATCGACCGCAGCAAGATCTTCCTGGCCTGCAAGACGAAGAAACGCGATGCGCAGGGCGCCCGGGAGGAACTGGAGCGTTCCCTCACGCGACTCAAGACCGATCACTTCGATCTGTATCAGATCCATGCGGTCTTCACGCCGGAAGAAGCACAGCGGGCCTTGGCGCCGGGCGGCGCCATTGAGACGATTCTCAAGGCCAAACAGGAGGGGAAGGTCCGTTTCGTCGGTCTGTCCGCCCATACGACCAGAGGCGCTCTGGAGATGCTCAAGGGATTCCAGTTCGACTCGATCATGTTCCCGATCGATTACGTGGACTACCTTCAGTGGGGTTTCGGCAAGGCGGTCATCGAATGCGCCCAGGAGCGGGGCACCGCGGTGTTCGCGATGAAGACGTTGTGCGCCGGCGCGTGGCCCCAGGGGGCTGCGCGAAGCCGCAACTGGTGGTACAAGACGGTCGAGACTCAGGAGGACGTCGATCTGGCGGTCCGCTTCTCGCTCTCGCAGCCCGGCGTGGTCGCGGCGATTCCTCCCTCGTTCCTGGACCTGGTCGACAAGTCCATCGTCGCAGGGCGCGCGTTTCGCCCGATCACCGAGGCGGAGGTCGCGAAACTGCAGGAGATGGGCGTTGGCTGCGGATCGGTCTTCAGAAGAGAAGACGAGCGGGTCGCGATGGGTCTGCCGTTGCATCCGTCCCATCACGTCGGCAGCCCGCACGACTATTGTCCCTGTTCCCATGCGTGAGGACGAGGTTCGAGTCTCCGGGTGGCAGCGACAAGCGGAGTCTTCGGAGCTTGTCGATGGTCTCATCCGGTTCGAATAACCATCGACAAGTTGATGCTTGTCGATGCCACCCGATCCTTGATGTGGAGGATGAAGGACCATGCAGCGACTGATTGCGTTGTCCGCGATCGTGCTTTCGATGATCCAGGGAACGGGGCTGTGTCATGCCGACGGGCCCAGGCCGGAGCATGGGCTGCACTACACCTCGCCCGCGACCGTTTGGGACGAGGCGATGCCCCTGGGCAACGGCCTGCTCGGGGCGCTGGTCTGGGGCGACGGCAAGCCGCTGCGGATCTCGCTGGACCGCACGGACCTGTGGGACCTGCGGCCGGTGCCGGAGTATGAATCGCCCGACTACTCGTACAAGACGATGCGGCAGTGGGTCAAGGAAGGTCGGATTCGGGACTTGCATCGGTTGTACGACGACCCGTACGGCAATCCCGGCCCGACGAAGATTCCCGCCGGACGCATCGAACTGACGTTCGGTCAGGAGGCCGTCTTCAAAGACGCATCGCTGGACCTCGCCAAGGCGAACGCGGAGATGCGACTGGGCGACGGCATTGTCGCACGGGTCTTTGTCCATGCCGCCGAGCCGCTGGGCGTGATTCGAGTCGCGACCAGCAAGCCTTTGGCCGTGACGTTGATGGCTCCGCCATTTGCCGGCAAGATCACCGAGGAAGCCGGGGCGAACAAGATCAGCGCCGGCGATCTGGCGACCCTGCGATATGCCGCTCCCGTGGAGCAGCGCGGCCAGACGTGGGCCGGATACCTTCAGAAGGGCTGGGGCGGATTCAGTTTTGCGGTGGCTCTTGTCTGGCGACAGTCCGACTCCGGCTGGCTCGGCGTCTGGTCCATCGCGACGTCGAAGGAGTCGAACGATCCTTTGGCGACCGCGAGGGCACGGTGCGAGAAGGCCGTTGAGCAGGGATTCGAGGCTCTGACTGCTGAGCACGAGAGGTGGTGGGCGTCTTATTGGGATCGGACTGCGATTTCCGTGCCCAACGCCGTGATCGAACGGCAGTGGTATCTGGAGACGTACAAGTTCGGTTCGGCCGCGCGGGCGAACACGCCGCCGATCACGCTGCAAGGCCCCTGGACCGCGGACGATATGAAGATCCCGCCGTGGAAGGGCGACTACCATCACGACCTGAACACGCAACTGAGCTACTGGCCCGCCTACAGCGGCAATCGGCTGGAGGGGGCGGAGGGGTACGTGAGATGGCTGTGGGACACGCGAGAGAACGCCAGGGACTGGACGAAGCGGTTCTTCGATCTGCCCGGCCTGAACGTGCCGATGACGGCCGACCTGGAGCAGAACCAGATCGGCGGCTGGCACCAGTACACGCATTCCGCGACGACCGCCGCCTGGCTCGCTCATCACTTCTGGCTCCACGGGCGGTACAGCATGGATCGCCAGTTCATCGCGGAACGCGCCTACCCCTGGTTCAAGGACGCGGCGGTGTTTCTGGAGGCGGTGACGGCGGAGAAGGGCTCCGACGGCAAGAGGACCCTGCCTTTGAGTTCGTCCCCTGAGATCAACGACAATCGGCTCGACGCGTGGTTCCCGTCGATCACGAACTATGACCTGGCTCTGATACGATGGACGTTCGAGAGGACGGCCGAACTGGCTGATCTGTTGGGCGAAGAACAGCAGTCCCGTCGCTGGCGAAAAGCTCTGGCCGAGATGCCTGACCTGGCGATCGACGTGGACGGTCGCAAGCTGCTCGTCGCGAAGGACTACCCGCTGCGTGCTTCGCACAGACACTTCTCGCATCTCATGGCGATCCATCCTCTGGGCATGATTCGCTGGGAGAACGGCCCTGCAGAGCAGGCGATCATCAAGGCCTCGCTGGCTGACCTCGACAGGCTGGGCACGAAACAATGGTGCGGTTACAGCTTCTCCTGGCTGGCGAATCTCGCAGCTCGGGCCCGTGATGGGGAGAAGGCCGAGCAGGCTTTGGAGATCTTCTCGCGGGCCTTCTGCCTTCGCAACGGATTCCACTGCAACGGCGACCAGACCGACAAGGGGTACTCGGACTTTCGCTATCGGCCTTTCACGCTGGAGGGCAATTTCGCCGCCGCGGCGGGGTTGCAGGAGATGCTGCTGCAGAGCTACAGCGGGACGATCCGCGTCTTCCCGGCGGTCCCTGCATCCTGGCGCGACGCATCGTTCAAAGGACTGCGTGCGGAAGGTGCGTTCATCGTCTCGGCCGAGCGCAAGAGCGGCAGTGTCCAATCGATCGAGATCATGGCCGAGGTCGGGGGAACTCTGCGCCTGGAGAATCCCTTCGGCGACCGCTACGTCGTAACCGGCGTCGAAGCGAGCGACGTGAAGACACAAGGCGCGGACCTGCTCGTCGATATGCAACCTGGGCAGAAGGTGACATTCATCCGGGGATGAAGGATTCGTCTGCGTTGGAGCTAGTCCTCCTGGAGCCAGGCCTCCGTGAAACGCACATGCTTGATCGTCTTGCCCGCTGCGTCACGGTAGCTGTACACGACGTGAAGGCTCCCGTCGGCAGCTTGGATGATCGATGGGTAGGCCCCTGTCGGGGCGTCTTCTTCAGAGTCGCTGTGTTCCAGGCGGCGCGTGCGGGACCACGTCTTGCCTTCGTCGGTCGAGAGGGAGACGGCCAGGCTGTGCCGGCCCTTTTCCGTGTCGTTGTAGGCCAGGACCCAGTGCCCGTTGCGAAGCGTCACGATGTCCGCTCCGGAGCCGGGATTCGGCAACTCGGAGTCTTTGACCGTGCTCCAGGTGAGTCCTTTGTCGGTCGAGACACTGACGTGCAGTCGCTGCGGCGGCGGGCCGTTGTCGCGCATATAGGCCGCAAGCGTTCCGTCAGCCTTCTTGGCGATGCTGGGCTGGATGTTGCCTGCGCCGACCAGCGGTTCGCTGAACTGCCAGGTTCTGCCTCCGTCGTCGGTGATGGCCATGAGCGAGAAGCTGAAACCGTCGGAATACAGTGGCACGATCAGCCGGCCGCCATCGAGCAGCACGGCCTTGTTCTTCGTCTGCCATCCCATCCGTCGGAAGTAGGGATAGCCAAGTTCAGTCGGCGTGGATTCGCCCGAGGGTTTTCGCAGGATGCCCTTGCGGACCATGTCCTCGCCGCGGGCCTTGGAGAGGATTTGGGCGCTGTAGACCCGCCAGAGGCCGACGGTCGCGGCCGCCTGCAGGGGTTGTGAAGCATGGACTTCCTGGATGTACTTGGCGTATTCCTCGATCTGCCGCTCGATGGATTTCAGGAACCGGTCGTCTGGCTGGATGCCGCGCTCGGCTGGGTCGCCCGGCTTGACGTGCAGCACATCCTGCCAAGTCCACTTTGGCGCCTCCGTCTGATCGCTGTAGTCCTCGCTGAGCCGGTACTTCAGCAGAGACGTCTCCCACTGGTTGGCGATTACCGTGTACCACATCAGCCAGAGGCGGTTTTGTGAATCCAGGAACAAAATCGGGTTGATGTCGGGGAAGCCTGGCACGTCGGCCATGACAAAAGGCCTGCTCCAGGCGGTCGCACCCGCCTTTCGCCTGGCGCCCAGGATCGCGACGTCGTCGGCCCAGCGCTCGCCGGAGCCTTGAAACCAGGCGGCAAGCAGGTCGCCATTGGGCAATTCCACGAGGGTTGAGCCATGGACATGTTCTGCCACCGCAGGGAAGATCTCGACCGCTTCGCACCCTGCCGCGGCGGTTCTCTCGCCTGTGCAGGCGCTGAACGCCAGAATGGAGGCCAGTACAATCAGTCCCGCGAGCCGTTTCAGGCGAGAGGCGAGCATCTTCGGTTCCATGTGCGATCTCCTATAAGCACCGATCTGACGCCACTGCATACCACATGTTCGAAAAGCGGTCAATTCTCGCTTCATGTCAAAGGAATATCCTCTCCTCTGGTCGAGATTTCTTTCGCAATTAGGCATTTTCCTTAATTGGCGCGCAGTTCGGAGAGGATTATACGGAGAGACGCCAATGGGTTGTGGGCCGTTGGGCCTTTTCGCGACAGATGGAACGGGTGAGCATCGCGAAACTACCCATCGGTTCAGGTCGCATGGCTTGGTTGCGCAACCAATTTGGTCCCGGAGGGCAAACGCATGGAAACCGCTATGCAGAAACGAGTGTTCTCGCAGCAGGAGTGGAGCGAATTGAGGCGGGAACTCTCGTTGCCCCCTCGACAGGCGGATGTGGTCGAGCAGCTTCTTCTCGGCCACTCGGATAAGCAGATCGCTCACGAATTGAACATGTCGGTGCCCACGGTCCGAACGCACCTGTGCCGACTGTTCTCCCGCTTCGGCGTCGAAGACCGTTGCGAGTTGATCGTGCACATCTATGCCTGTTTTCGGGAGAAGTGCCACGCCTGCGGCTGCCCTCGGGCTCAATGACCGACGCGGCGAGATCGCGCGTCATTCGTTTCTTCTCTCGATTTGCTTCACAGCACCACTTTGATCGTATACACTCTTGCGATGGGCGCGGAGTCTCTGTGTCCGGGTGAAGGTGCGTACAGGAGAAGCGGATGCCAATGGCAGGACAGGACATCGGGTACAGACGGGGCTTCTGTGCCCGATCCCGTTGGATCGTTCCTCTGCTGGTGCTCGGCCTGGTCGGGAGTCTGGGCCGGGCTAGGGCGGATGCTTCACAGACCCAGAGATGGCAAACGACCCTGCTCAAGACGCAGGCGAGGATCGCCTCGGATCCGAACGAAGAGGCCCGAAAGGCCATGGTCGAGGAGTTCTCCGATTGGACCGAGCGTCAGTTCCCGATGATCTGGGATTGGTGCCTGCGGGACCTGGGGGCGGACTTCAGTCCTCTGCTGTCGGCCTCTGCCATGCCGGGGCTTGTGCGGGATGCGACGAAGAGGGCGATTGTCGAACTCGGGGCGGCCGGCCGGGATCTGCAAGCCGAATTCGACCGGCTCATGGTCCAACTCCCGTCCGTTGAGCCGCAGCAAGGACTGGACCTTTATTTGCGCGCGTGCCAAGCCCGCCGGGAGGCCCGACTGCGGAATCTCCGGCGGCAGTACCCCCAGTGGATCTTCACGAAGCACTACACTCTGGGCGGCTCGCACTACGCCTACACGGAAGGGCAGTCCGACGCCCAGCACGAGCGGCACTTCTGGCCGGGGGCGGCTCTGTGCCGTCTGGATCTCGATACCGGCCAGGTCCACGCGCTCCTCGAAGACCGCGACGGCGTTATTCGCGACCCCGACGTCTCCTGGGACGGCCGGCACATCCTGTTCTCGTGGAAGAAATCCGACCGCGAGGACGACTACCATCTGTATGAGATGGCGGTCGCCGACGGCTCGGTGAGGCAGATCACCCATGGCCTGGGCTTCGCGGATTACGAGGGCGCCTATCTGCCCAACGGCGATATCGTCTTCAACTCGACCCGCTGCGTTCAAACGGTGGACTGCTGGTGGACCGAGGTCAGCAACCTGTACACGTGCGACCGCCAAGGGCGGTATCTGCGGCGGCTCGCCTTCGACCAGGTTCACAACAACTTCCCGACGGTGATGCCCGACGGTCGGGTGGTCTATACCCGCTGGGAGTACAGCGACCGCGGGCAACTCTTCGTGCAAGGCCTGTTCCAGATGAACGCCGACGGCACGAACCAGGCCGAGTTCTACGGCAACAACTCCTGGTTCCCGACCTCGCTGCTGCACGCCCGGGGCATTCCCGGCACGCAGAAAGTTGTCGCGACCTTCTCCGGCCACCACACGCTCCAGGTCGGCAAGCTGGGGATCGTGGACGTGACGAAGGGCAACCAGGAGAACTCCGGCACCCAACTGATCGCGCCCATCCGCGAGACGCTCGCCGAGCGCATCGATTACTGGGGTCAAGACGGAGACCTCTATCAGTATCCCTATCCGCTCTCGGAATCGGAGTTCGTGGCGACGATCGCGCCGCTGGGATGGGCTCGCTCGCCGGCTTTGTTCAAGATCTACTGGGTCGCCGCGGACGGCCGACGGGAACTGCTGGCCGCCGATCCCGAAATCTGCTGCAATCAGCCGGTGCCGCTGGCCGCACGGCCCAAACCGCCGGTCCGGCCGAGCCAGGTGGACTATCGACAGACCACCGGCACCTGCTTCCTCCAGGACATCTACTTCGGTCCCGGCCTGGAAGGCGTCCCTCGCGGCTCGATCAAGAAGCTCCGCGCGATCGCCCTGGAGTACCGGGCCGCAGGCGTCGGCTGGAGCTACAACCGGGGTCCCGCCGGCGACGCGCTGGTCTGCACGCCGATCTCGATCGGCAACGGGAGCTGGGACGCGAAGGTCGTCCTGGGCGAGGCGACGGTCCATCCGGATGGCTCTGCCTTCTTCACGCTGCCCGCGAGAAGGGCGATCTATTTTCAGGCGATCGATGAGAAGGGCCATGCGATCCAGACGATGCGAAGCTGGCTGACGTTGCAGCCGGGCGAATCGGTCTCCTGCATCGGGTGCCACGAGTCGAAGAACGATGCGCCGCCTTCCCCTGGGTCCGGGCCGATCATGGCGATGAAGGCGGGCCCGCAGGAATTGATGCCGTTCCACGGTCCGGCGCGAGGCTTCAGCTATGCCCGCGAGATCCAGCCCATTCTGGACCGAAGCTGCGTCGCTTGCCACAACGACACAGGCAGATGGCGCGAGCGACTCGGTCATGCAGCCTCCCTGGTCACTCTCAAGCCCGAGAGTCATGCCAGATCTGCCCCTGCGAACTCCATCGACGTGCAGATCAAGCCCGCCTTCAGCCTGCTCGGGACTCCTGCGGTCGAGAGCCTGGCGAAACGGCAGTGGACCGCAAGCTATCTGGCGCTGACGCGAGCGGCTGTGGACAAGCTGGAGGGACACGACTACCTGGCAGGCACGAGCGATTCCGTGGTGAACTGGATCAGCGCGCAGTCGGAGCCGCCGATGATGGCGCCGCGCGCTGCCGGGGCGGTTCGCAGCAGTCTGCTGACCGAATTGGCCGAGGACCATTACGGCGTTCGCCTGACCGCTGACGATCTGGAGAAGCTCGCCTGCTGGATCGATCTCCAAGTGCCGTTCTGCGCCGACTACGAGGAGGCGAACGTGTGGAACGACGCCGACAAGGCCAAGTACCAGCGCTTCCTGGACAAACGCCGCCGCATGGAAGAGCAGGAACGTCGGAACATCGCCGATTGGCTCACGCGATAGGGTGTCGCCCGAGCTTTCTGAGGGAACTTATCGGACGCTGCATTGTCTAAAAGGCTTGTGGGGCCCTGTGTTCATGCCGATAATCCTTAAAGCGGCCGACGTCGCCGCCCGACATACGCTAAGACATGGCTCTCTGCGAGTTTAAGGAGAAACAGATGCTCGTGAACAGGTCGATCGCGGTGTTCCTGGCGATGGGCCTGCTTGCTGCGCCGATCCGGTCGCAGACACCCGCCATGAAGCCTGCCGCCGGGCCTGTCGCAGCGGCTCCTCTCAAGACCTCTGTGTCTCCGCTGGCGTCGTCGGCCGCAGAGCGATTCATCGACATCGCGCGCGAGCTGGTGCAGTCCAAGACTGTTACCGGACCTCATGCCGATCAGGCGATTCTTCTTCTGACAGCCGCTCGGAGTCTGGACGGAAATGCCGAGGGCATTGAACCCCTCATTTTGCGAGCCGCAACCCGCAACGAGCAGCGGGACTACACCGACCACATCCTGCTGTGCCTCCAGAGCTACGTCGGCCCGTCCGCGGACCGTGTGGTCGTCATGGACGCCGTCCAGTGTCTTCTCCGTCCGCTCAATTCGGTCGATCGACGCAAGGAGATGCTCGAGACACTGGCCAAGGCGATCGGCAACCGGAACCCGGCGATCGATTCGGAACTGGCGATCCTCCTGGGCCAGCTCATGCTCGATAAGGGCGACAAGGAGGCCGCGAAGTTCTACATGCTCCAGGCCTACACGAACAACAAGTACAGTCGGACGGCTTTCGCGAAGGTGGCCGAGTTGGCGCCCAACGAGATCGGCCCTGCGGTTTACCTCGAGCGTCTTCGTCTGACCGTGCAGGAGAACCCGCTGGACATCAACGCTGCCGTGGCTTTCGCGCAATACGCAGAGCGGCTGGGGCTCTACGACCTGGCCTCGCAATCGTATTTGTACTGCGCCCAGCTCTTCCAATACCTCTACCCGTCGGAGCCGCTGCCGCCGCACGTCTATCTGCCCTGGGCCATCGCCTGCTACAACAGCCGGCAGAACCAGCAGGTCTGCATCCAGATCGCCCAGACGATCCGCAACGGCGGCCAGTTCGATCTGTTCCTCGAAGCCATCGCCGGCAAGGCAGCCATCAAGGCCGGCGACCACGCCAAGGCCAAAGAGATCTTCACCCAGGCCGAGCAGCGGGCCTCGCAGGTGCTCAAGACCGCGCCGGCCCAGTTGAAGCCGAACCAGCAGAGCGAGGGCTTTCCCTCGGTGCAGTTGAACGCCAAGCAGATCGCCTGGTACTACTGTCTCGCCCGCAAGGACCCCGCCCAGGCGGTCGCGTGGGCCAACCAGGCTTACTCCACCGAACCGAATTCGCCCTCCGCGGGAGGCCTGCTCGCCTACGCTCTGACCATGAACGGCGATATGAAGTCGGCCAAGGCGTTTCTGGCGGCCTTTGAACGCACGCAGATCGCAGACATCGCGCAGGCGAGGGTCCAGGTGGCTGAAGGGGACCACGCCGGAGCGATCAAGACGCTCAAGACCGCGGTCGCCAAGGACGCAGGATCGCTGGCCGCCGAGACCGCCAAGGAAATGCTGCGGGAACTGGGCAGCGAGTACGTCTCGCCCGTGGACACCACGGCCATCACGACCTACCTGACGCAAAGCCTCGGTCAGACGGTGACGCCTCGGTTCTTCGCTCCGGACAAAATGCTCGATGTGCAGTTCATCGTCCTGGGCAGCGACTATTCGTATGGAGCCGACCTCGACGGCGTCGTCACGATCACGAACAAAGGGGCCGATCCTCTGGTGGTTTCGCCGGAAGGGCTGTTCCGCGGCGGCATCCAGATCGCCGCCCGGGTCGGCGGGAGTCTCACGAGGGAAATCCCCGACCTGTTCTCGCAGACGATCCGCACGGATCTGCTCGTCCCGTCCGGCAGGAGCCTCGTCCACAAGGTCCGGCTCTCCAGCGGAGAGCTTCGCAGGCTGCTGGCGGCCCATCCGCAGGCTTCGCTCGATATCCAGTTCACGCTGTACCTGGACCCCGCCAGCCAGGCAGGCATGCTTGGCAATCGCCTGGTGGACCTCAAGCCCGTCACCGTCGCAATCAAGCGGCCGGCCGCGGAGATCACGGCCGAGGACGTCCGGAGCCGCTTCAACCTGATTTCCTCGGGCCAGCAGGGACAGAAGATTCAGACAGCCCATCTGTTCACGGGCCTCCTTCGGGAGCAGCAGATCATGGCCGAGGAGGGCAGGACGCTGTATCCGTATCGGTACAAGCCGTGGCTCACCGAGCTGCTGCGGTCCTCTCTGACGAGCGTCTCGGGACTGCTGTTGAGCCCCAACGCGGACGACTGGGTCGTGAAGGTCCACGCGATGGCCGACCTGCTGCTGGTTCCGCTCGACGCGGAGTTGGCCACGGCGGCTGCGAAGAACCTCAACCACGACCAGTGGCCGGTGCGTCTGATGGCGGTCTACCTTCTGGCGAACAACCACGGCGACAACTTCCGTCCCGTGCTGGAGTGGATCGCCAGGCAGGACGCCAGCGAATTGGTCCGCAGCCTCGCCACGTCGCTGTTGTCTGCCCCTGTGTCCGTGCTCTCGGCGGTTTCCCCAGCCGACGAACTTGCCACCATTCGACCCTGAGCCTGGTGCCTCCATCCCGGTCTTGCGATTCGCCCAAAAGAACCCTTTCGCGTTGACTCCCGCCGGTCGGATCGGTATCCTGCTGCCGCAGGGTGGCATGGTTCAAGGGATTGCTCGATGCAGGTGAAGACGGATTTCGACATTGTCGTAATCGGCGGAGGAATTGTCGGCTTGGCTGTCGCGTACAAGATCTCGCGGGCCCATCCGAAAGTCCGCATCGCCGTGCTGGAGAAGGAGGGCAGGCTGGCCGCCCACCAGACGGGGCGCAACTCCGGCGTGATCCATTCCGGCTTGTACTACAAGCCCGGCTCGATCAAGGCCACGACCTGTACCGCAGGACGTCGGGAACTGATCGAATTCGCCAGGACGCACGAGATCCGCCACGACCTCTGCGGCAAGATCATCGTCGCCACCGACAAGGCCGAACTGCCGGCCATGGACCGCATCCTCCAGAACGGCCTTCAGAACGGCGTCGAAGGCATCGAACGGATCGGCATGGAACGGATCAGGCAGATCGAGCCGTGCGCCGCAGGCATCGCGGCCCTGCACGTGCCCTCGGCGGGCATCATCGACTTCGTGGGCGTGGTCAACAAGCTGGCGGAACTCGTCCGCGATGCGAGCGTCCGGAACAGGGTGCTCGTCTATCACGAGGCCCGCGGCTTCGACAAGCACGACTTCTATACCAACGTGTTGACGCTCAAGGGCTCGTTCAGCACGCGCTTCCTGATCAACTGCGCAGGCCTGCAATCCGACCGGGTCGCCCGCATGGACGGGATCGACCCCTCGGTCCGGATCATTCCGTTCCGAGGCGACTACTCTGAACTCAGCCCCGCCGCAGCGGGCAAGGTCCGCAACCTGATCTATCCGGTCCCCGATCCGCAGTTTCCGTTCCTGGGCGTGCATTTCACGCGGATGGTGGACGGGTCCGTCGAGTGCGGCCCGAACGCGGTGTTCTCCTTCAAACGCGAAGGTTATGGCAAGACCGACTTCAGCCTCCGTGACGCGTGGGAGTCGCTCTCGTATCCAGGGACATGGCTGCTCTTCGCGAGGCACTGGCGCTACGGCCTGAACGAGTACGCCCGCGCTTTTCGCAAGAAGCTGCTGGTCGAGCAGTTGCAGCGTCTGATCCCGTCGCTGGGGCCCGAGGACATCCACCCCTCCAAAGCCGGCGTACGAGCCCAGGCCCTCGGGCCCAAGGGCGCGCTCGTCGACGATTTCCAGATCGAGACTCGCGGCAACGCGATCCACGTCCTGAACGCGCCGTCGCCCGCGGCCACCGCATCGCTGGCGATCGGCGAGCACATCAACCGCGTCGCCACCGAGCATTTCAAGCTGTAGAGAGAGCGAACATGACCGATCTTGCCGGCAAGGATTACGTCGTCATCCTGCAATGTCACATCGTCAAGGAGCGATGTCCGGGCTATCTGTGTGAGAAGGCCTTTCACGAGAGGACCGGCGGCTTTGCAGAGTACCCCAGGGACAAGACCATCCGCTGTCTGACGATCACCTGCGGCGGCTGCTGCGGCCGGGCGAGCCACCGCAAGCTCACCCAGTTCCTGCGGACCATCGCCAAGAAGGAGGGCGTCACGAAGGATCGGATCGTCGTGCAACTGTCTTCCTGCGTGGCCAAGGACAACTACCATTCGCCGCCGTGCCCGCATCTGGCGTACATCAAGACGCTGATCGAGCGGATCGGCCTGGACGTGCGGGAGGGCACCGTCATCAGCGCCAAGTCCGAGCAGCGACGCCAGGGCGGAGCATACCATCGATAGCACCGCGCGCGGGGTATCCGACTGGATCGTCCGGCGTGGGATGGTCAGACGGCACGCGTCGCCAGACTGCCCGGTTCGAGAAACGTTGACAAACGCCGGGGTTTACGCTATCACCGGAGGCGCGGACGTAGGCTCTGTCGTGGCTGGTCCGCATGAGACTGTGGTTGGAAATGGAATGGAAAGGCAAAGACGCCGATGGCGATTCTGGCAGGGATAGACGAGGCGGGCTTCGGACCGCTTCTCGGACCGCTGGTGGTGTCGTCCGCGGCGTTCGCGGTCGAGCCGGCCCTGCTCGATGCGGACCTCTGGCAGACGCTCGCCAAAAGCGTGGGCAAGTGCCGCAAGCGTCTGGCCGGCCGGCTGCTGATCGCCGACAGCAAGAAGGCCTTCGACCGGGAAGAGGGCATGGGCCATCTGGAGCGGACGTCCCTGGTCGCATTGGACTGCATGGGCAAGAGACCGTCGGACCTGACGGGCCTGTTGACGGCGTTGTGTCCGGACTGTCTGCCGCGGTTGGCGGAATACGCATGGTATCAGGACCTGAACGAATGCCGACTGCCGGCCGGTTCGAGCGATCAGCGGATCGCCGCGAGAGTCTTTTCGGAGGATTTGAGGGCCCATGGAGCGTCGCTGTCGCACGTGCGGACCTGCTGTCTGGACGTTGCCCATTTCAATCGGATGGTCAGTCGCGTGCGAAACAAAGCCCAGGTCCTGTTCATCGCGGTGACGCAGTTGATCCAGGATCTGCTGACGGCATTCCCCCGCGAGGACATCCGCATCCAGATTGACCGGCAGGGCGGGCGGACCCATTACCGCGAGAATCTCCTGCGGAGCTTTCCCGAGATGGAGCTTGCGGTCCTGGAGGAAGGCGAGGAACGCAGCGACTATGAGTTGCGAGGCGGGACCCGGACTGTGCGTTTGACGTTCGAAGTCAAAGCGGACGACCGCTATCTTGCGGTTTCGCTGGCCTCCATGTTCAGCAAATACCTCAGGGAGCTGCTCATGGACCGGATGAACCTGTATTTTGCGAAACTCGACGCCGGCCTGAAGCCCACGGCGGGGTACTGGCAGGATGGGCAGCGGTTTGTGAACGAACTACGAACGAGATTGCCCCATGTGGCGATCGACAACGAGCGATTGATCCGATGCCGATGAAACGAGAACTTTCCATAATCAACAGGATCCAGGGGTCTATGTCGCACGATCACAAGGAACAGAACTGGCTGAACACGGTCGCTCTGTCGATCATCGCCGTGGTGGCTCTGGCGGCGGCACTGATCTACACTCGGGTCGTGATGATCCCGTTCGTCGTGGCGCTGTTCATCGTGGCGCTCGTGTCTCCGATCGAGGACTTTCAGGTCAAATGGCTTCGACTCCCGCGTTTTATCGCGATTGTGGTCACCCTCCTGGTGGTTATGGCGGTGCTGGCGCTGGTCTTTCTTCTCATTGCGCAGGCGATCACGACCATCGTCCTGACGGCCGGCGAGTACAGCGCGAGCTTCGAGAACATGGCCAACAAGTTCATCGAGACCATCGAGTACATCTATCCGAAAGAAGAGCCGGCGCCCGTTGTCTCGCCGAACGATGCGAGGCCTTTGCCGACGCCGGCCGCGCCGAGTGCGGTCGAGCCGATCCCGCTGAAGCCGGGTCCCCTGGTGCTTTCTTCGATGGTCGACGAGGCCGACGGGACAGCCACTCTGGAGGCGGAGCCTGCGCCGGCTTCGCTCGTGGACGAGGTCAACGAGCCCAACACTCCGGCCGCCATCGAACAAAGACTCCCCAAGAAGACGCCGCGGATCGATACCCAGCAGATCGTCAAGGACTTGAAGAACTACATCTTCAATATCGTCACAAATGGATTCGGAACGATTCTGGGACTGATCTCGAGCATGCTCTTCGTGATCATCTTCGTGCTCTTTCTGCTCATGGGACGCAATCCCTACACGACCCATTCCCAGGTCTATTCGGAGGTGGTCGGCAAGATCCGCAAGTACGTCGGCATCAAGATCGTGGCCTCGGCCGTCACCGGAACCATGGTCTGGGTGATCCTGACGCTCGCAGGCCTCAAGCTTGCCGGCGTGTTCGGGATCCTGGCCTTCCTGCTCAATTTCATCCCGTCGATCGGTTCGATCATCGTGACATTCCTGCCCCTGCCGATCGCGGTAGTGCAGTTTCAGTCGTCGCCGTGGATGATTGTCGTGGTGATCGCGGTCCCCGGCGTGCTTCAGAACGTCGTGGGGAACATCATCGAGCCCAAGCTCCAGGGCGAAGGGTTGAACCTGCACCCGGTCACGATTCTTCTGGCTTTGTCGTTCTGGGGGCTCCTCTGGGGCATCGTCGGCATGTTCCTGGCGGCGCCCATCACCGCGGCCATTCGCATCATGTTGATGCAATTCGACATGTTCCGACCGATCGCCAGACTCATGGCCGGAGACTTCACGGAGTCGCCGTCTTCAACTCCTCGTGAAGAAACCCGATCTGACGATCCTCTTCCCGAATGATCCGGTCGAGCATCTGCTGGCACGCTGGATCGCGGGCGAAGTCCTTCAGGCCGTGGTAGAAGATGATCACTTCGTTGGCCCGGCGAATGGCGTCCTTGAGAATCTGGCGTCGGTTCTCCCGCCCGGTCAGCCGATTTGGCGCTTCCAGCTTGGTGCTGGACCCGGCCAGGCCGGACATTACCTGCGGGTTCGAGAGCACGTAGTTGTCCGGATCGAAGGTGCCGAACTCGCCGGTCTTTTCGGAGAATCGCCTTCTCATGCGCGCCCAGATCTTCTCGTGCTTGGCCTTCCACGTGGCCAGACGGTAGTAGATGTCGCGGAGGTTCGCGTCGTCGAACAGTTCGGCGGTCTTGAGGTAGAACTTGGCCCCCTTGCGTTCCACCTGCTCGGCGATTTGAAGAATCTCAAAGACGTTGAACTTCGTTTCCACGCAGCGTTCTCTCGATTCACTTCCCACCGATTCGGCCCGGGAAACCACGCCCACGCGAGATCCACTCCAGAGGGCAGCGCCGACCGCCAGGATGCCCGGACATTGTAAACCATTATAGCTGCTGGGGATAACCAGGCGAAGAGGAAACCTCATTTTTAGAAGAAAAATGCGTTTTCGGGGTCGCCAAGCGTACGTCCCCGTTCGTCCGTGTACGGGATTGGTCGTCTGAAACACAAGAAGAACGCAAGAAATCTTCTCGGTCGTCCGTGCCCGTCTTGGCCATCTTCTGAGACGACTCGACAGACAAGCTCGGCAGGGCGGCAACCGCCGCAGCCTCCTGCCCTCGAAGCGTGTGCGAGTACAAGGACATCGTGAGGTTGATGTCGGCGTGTCGCATGATCATTTGTGCGGTCTTCGGGTGAACACCCGCCTGGGCCAGCAGTGTGCCGCATTGGTGACGCAGGGCATGAAAATCGAACACCCGGCCTTGTTCATCGACGTAGCAAATCCCGGCTTCCGCAAGGTCGTCCTTGAGCATGGTTGCGTAGATCGGAAGAGCACACGTCTGAACTCCAGTCACCGAATACGATCT
>CALEZT010000009.1 GCA_937927975.1 uncultured Phycisphaerales bacterium | reverse complement strand
CTGGGCCGCCCGCCGCAAGGCCGCCTAACCCTGCCAGAAAATCTGGGCACACCCGCGGTCTATCGAGCGGGAGATTCGCGATTGCGGGGCCGGCGATGGGGGTGTTAGAATACTTCATCTTCTGTGGCTTTGGTTGGGCGGGCGTTTGATCGCCCAGATGTTGTGAACTGTGTGGCAGGGGCTGTCTGTTCTGTGGTTCGGGAGTGTATGGAGCAGCGAATCGATAAGCATGTGATGGCCAACGGCATGGTCGTGCTGGGCGAGCCGATGGAAGGGGTCGAGTCCGTCGCGTTCGACTTCACCCTACCGGCCGGGGCCGCGTGGATGCCGCCGGGATATTGCGGGGCTTCCAACGTCATTTCGGAGTGGGTCTTTCGCGGGGCGGGCCCCTGGGGCAGCCGCAAGCTCGGCGACGCCCTCGACGGTCTGGGCGTTCAGCGGTCGACCTCGATCGGCAGCTCGCACCTGTACCTCGGCGGGGCCCTGGAATCCAGCAATCTGGCGCAGGCCCTGGCCTTGTACAGCGACGTCATTCTCCGGCCGCACCTGAGCGACGAACAGTTCGAGCCCGCCCGGCAGCTCATCGTCGAGGAATTGCAGTCGCTCGACGACGAGCCCCGCCAGCGGATGACGATCGAACTGCGAAAGCGGTTCTATCCCGATCCGCTCGGATGCAGCACGGTCGGCGAGCTCGAAGACCTCCAGAACCTCACGGTCGAGAAGACCAGGGAGATCGCGAGGGGTTATCTGAACGTCCCGCAAGCCGTCTTCAGTGTGGCGGGCAAATACGACTTCGACGCCGTGTGTCGCCAGCTCGAAAGCGTGTTCGGATCAAACGAGGGCAAGCCGCTCAGTCCCCGCGAGGTCGGGGCCCGGGGGACTCGCCACACCCACATCCCGCACGAAGGGGCGCAGGTCCACATCGGCCTGATGACGCCCACGGCCCGCTTTGCCGACGAGGACTACTACAATGCCCGCACGGCGGTCTCGGTGCTCTCGGGCAGCATGAGTTCTCGGCTGTTCACCGAGGTTCGCGAGAAGCGGGGGCTCTGCTACGCGATCGGCGCCAAGTACCATTCGCTCAAGGACGCGGCGGGAATTCAGTGTTACGCCGGGACGTCGCCAGACAAGGCACAGGAGACCGTGGACGTGGTTCTGGGCGAGTTCGCCCGGTTGTCCGAGGGGATCAGCGACGAAGAGATGGCGCGGGCCAAGATCGGCCTGAAGTCCAGCGTGATTCTGCACAGCGAGTCGTCGAGCAGCCGGGCCAGCGCCATCAGCAGCGACTACTCCATGCTCGGCCGGGTTCGCTCGCTGGACGAAGTCAAGGAACGAATCGATGTGGTCACGGCCGACTCGGTGCTGAAGTTCCTCCGGGACAATCCTTTCGCAGAGTTCACGGTCGTCACCATCGGTCCCAGAGAGGTCCGAGTCGGTTAGGTTTCTGGAAAACGGAAAACATGGAATTCAAGCATAAGAAGCTGCCGAACGGACTGGTCCTGATCGGCGAGATCAATCCGCCGGCCAAGTCGGCGGCCGTCGGGTACTTCGTTCGGACCGGGGCTCGCGACGAGACGCTTGAGATCAACGGCGTCTCGCACTTTCTGGAGCACATGTTGTTCAAGGGCAACGACAAGCTCAGTGCCCTGGAGGTCAACGAGGCCTTCGACAGCCGGGGGGCGCAGTTCAACGCCTTCACCAGCGAAGAGCAGACGGTCTTCTACGCCGCGGTCCTGCCGGAGTATCTGATCGAGATCACCGACCTTTGGGCCGGGCTGATGAGGCCCACGCTGCGGGACGACGACTTCGACATCGAGAAGAACGTCATCAAAGAAGAAATCGCGATGTACCAGGATACGCCGACGTTCGACGTGATCGACCGCTGCCGCAGCCTGCACTTCGGGACTCATTGCTGCGGCCAGAGCGTTCTGGGCACGGTCGAGAGCATCGACGCGCTGACCGCCGCCCAGATGCGGGAGTACTTCACCCGTCGGTACGCGCCGAACAACATGGTCGTCGCCTGCACGGGCAGCTTCGACTGGGACCGGTTCTGCGAGACGGTGGAGGCGGTGTCGGGGAAGTGGCCCTCGCAGGAAGTGGGACGCCCACTGACGCACTTCGAGGGCACCAAGCAGAAGGCGCGGACTGAAAAGGCCAACGTCAAACGCGAGCACATCTGCCTGATACATAGCGGGGTTTCGGCCCAGGACCCGCGACGGTTTGCGGCGTCGCTGCTGGGCATGATCGTCGGCGACGACTACGGCTCGCGATTCTACTGGGACCTCGTGGACAAGGCCCTGACGGAAGAGGCCTCGATGCAGTTCAACCCGATGGACGGCACCGGGATGTTCTACTGCTATCTTCGATGCGGAATCTCCAATGCCGGCAAGGTGATGGACATCGTCCAGGGCATCTTCCGCGACCTGGCCGCCAGCGGCGTCCGCGAGGACGAGGTGATCAAGGCCCAGAACAAGGTGCTCAGCGCCCTGGTGCTCAAGAACGAGCTTCCCATGGGCCGGTTGGTGGATCTGGGTTTCAACTGGATGTACCTGGGCGAGTACCGACCCATCGAGCAGGACGTCGAGGCGATCAAGGCGGTCCGCGTCGAGGACGTCAACCGCCTGATCCGGGAGATGGATTTGACCAGCTTCACCCAGTATTCGCTCGGACCGGCGGGAAAATGATTCCTGATCGTTGACGGTTGATTTGGAGAGGCAGATCCGTTGGTGTTCTTTCTGCGAAAGTGAGGAGATCCGTGCACAGAAGACGATTCCTCCAAACGCTCGGCGCCGCTGCCGGTTGGACTCTGGGCGGTTTCCATCACAGTCCGGCGGCGACTTCAACTCCAGGACGGCAAGCGCCGCCGAACGTCGTCCTGGTGGTCACGGACGACCAGGGCTACGGCGATCTGGGCTGTCACGGCAACCCGATCCTCCGCACGCCGAATCTCGACGCCCTGTACCGCCGGAGCGTTCGATTGACGGATTTCCACGTCGGACCGACCTGCGCCCCGACCCGGGCCTCGCTGATGACCGGGCGATACTGCAATCGGACGGGTGTCTGGCACACGATCATGGGACGCTCGCTGCTTCGACGGGATGAAGTGACGATGGCCGACGTCTTCGCGGCCGGCGGCTACCGCACCGGCATCTTCGGCAAATGGCATCTCGGCGACAACTATCCGTACCGTCCGCAGGATCGCGGCTTCCACGAGGTTCTGATCCACGGCGGCGGCGGCGTGGGCCAGACCCCGGACGCCTGGGGCAACGACTACTTCGACGACACCTATCTGCATAACGGCACGCCGGAGAAGTTCAGCGGCTACTGCACCGACGTCTGGTTCGACGGCGCCATGCGCTTCATCGAGGACAATCGGGACCGCCCGTTCTTCGCGTATCTGGCGACCAACGCCCCGCACAGCCCGTACCGTGTTCCCGAACGGTACAGCCGGCCCTACAGAGACAAGGACGTTCCAAACGCCGATTTCTACGGGATGATCGCGAACATCGACGAGAACGTCGGTCGGCTGCTGGACAGGCTCAAGTCGCTGGCCCTCGAAGACAATACGATTGTGATCTTCATGACGGACAACGGCACCGCGGCGGGCTTCCTGCGGGACAAAGGCTTCAACGCCCACATGCGTGGGACAAAGGGCAGCGAGTATGACGGCGGGCATCGCGTGCCGTGCTTCATTCGTTGGCCTGCCGGCGGACTCGATGGTGGACGGGACGTGAGTCGATTGACGTCGCATATCGATCTGCTGCCGACGCTGATCGAACTGTGCAAACTGCCCAGTCCGGCTGGCGTGACATTTGACGGCGCGAGCATACTGCCTTTGCTCAAGGCCAATGAGGGCCGATGGCCGGATCGTGTTGTCGTCACGGATTCCCAGCGTATCGAGCGTCCCCAGAAGTGGCGCCAATGCGCCGTGATGACCGACCGCTGGCGGCTTGTCAACGGCCGGGAGCTTTACGACATCTCCGCCGATCCCGGGCAGAAGAACGACGTCAGCCGCGAACACGCAGAGGTTGTGCGGGAGCTACGCGACGCGTACGAGAAATGGTGGTTGGATGTCTCTGTGCGATTCGACGCGTACTGCGACATTGTGATCGGATCGGACAAAGAGAACCCGTCGAGTTTGACCAGCCACGACTGGCACGAGGCGGACCCGTCCCCCTGGAACCAGACGCATATCCTCCAGGGCGTCGAGGCGAACGGCTTCTGGACTGTGGAGGTGGAACGGGCAGGCGAGTACGAGTTCTCCTTGCGTCGCTGGCCGAAGGAGGCGGATACGCCGATCCATGCCGCGATTCCCGGCGGCCGGGCGATCCAGGCGACAAGAGCCCGACTCGAGATCGGACAGATCCGTCTTGAGGCGCCTGTGTCGGAGTACGCCAAGGAGGCGGTCTTTCGTGTCGGGCTCGAGCCCGGCAGGATGAAGCTCCAGACCTGGTTCATAGGCCAGGACGCTGCGCCCCGCGGCGCTTACTACGTTTACGTCAAACGGCTCTCATGAGGTAAGAGCTTGCGTCGGGGGAGTCGGACTGAAGAAATGCTGATCGGACTGCCGAAGAGGCTGGAGGGTGGCCATTTTGCAGAGGTCCGGTTATAATATCGGAGCTAGGATATAGCCAGGTGGTCGCCGCAGAAGACAGGGTTCATCTGCGTGACGGCACGGGCATTCAGAGGAGGTTGGTTCCATCGTGGATGAGATCGATCAGAAGGCAAGACTCAAACGCACCCGGGTGCTGCGGGCGACGGACATCATTCCGCCATTTGACAGTATCCCGGCTATGGCAGATGTCGGCGAACGCGCGCCCGAACCGTCCGCGACGGTGGAGGGCGACGACCGTCCGGCCGATGTTGGCGAAGAGGGAACCAGCAATGAGGAACAGGCGGAAGGGGAAGTGCCCAGGTACGACCTCGCGGAGAACATCTTGGCTGAGCAGCGCCGGGTTGCCTCCCGACGCCGACGGGCTCCTAGTCCCACGCAGCAGGAACTGTCGGAGGGCTCGCCGGAACCTCCAAGGGCCGAGCCCTCTGCGATCGAGTTGCCGTCTGAGGATCTGCCTGAGCTCCAACGAATCGTCGCTGAGATCGTAGCCAGGGATATCGAACGCCTGTGCAGGAGGCCCAATACGAATTGAGTCCCGCAGCTTGGCTCGGAGAGGAGGGGGTTCTGTCGCGTGAGGGAGAGGAGCTTTGCCGGCGGATTCATCCTGGGCGATTGCCCCGAAGGCGTGTATTCGTCGCGGTTTGGCAGGATTTCTGACCTGCTGATCGCTCAAATTTTGAGATTTCGCCTGATTTTCCGTTACCGTCGCAGTCTGCTCGGCCTTGTAGGCTGTAGAAGGATACCCCGAGCCGGAGTGTTCGGGCTGGTTTGTGCCGCGTTTCGTTGGGTCCGGCAGAAGTTCCGACCCCGGCGGCAAACCATAAGCCCATGAAAACAGTAGAGTTAAAGGCGAACCTCATGTTGAATCGATGGAATCATTCCGCACGATCTGATTGGTTGTGCCGAATACCGGCGGTAAGCCGGGGGGGAGCAGGGTTCGTCGGTCTTACTGCCGCCGGGGAGAAAGGAGTACTCTGATGTACGCCGTTAGCGATAGATTCTGTTCCCGGATGGGTGGAGCTTGGCATTCGAAAAGGTGCGTCCAGGGCTCCCTGATCGCGGCTGTCTTGCTCGCGACGATCCTTTCGACAGGTCCAACCTGGGGCCAGATGCGTGGGCGCGAGGGCGCAAGCAGATCGCGTCAGAGTGTTGGGAGCCAGACGCCTGGCATGCAGCCCTCGCCGCAAGTGCGGTCTCAGCCTTCGATTATGAATCGCAGCGGGTCAGTCGGAACTCCGTCGTTCCGGTCGGCGCCCAGCCCGCAGATCAATCGCAGCCCGTCGATGACGCCGGCGCCCCGATCGAGTATGTCCAGCGGCGGTCTGCGGGATCGGATGGCCGGCAGCCGGCCTGCGCCGGTCGCGCCGAGCCCATCGATAAGCCCCAGCAGACAGAGCCCGTCGATCAATCGGCCAAGCCCATCGATCGAGCGATCGGCCCCATCTGTAAGTACCGCACCACCAAGGACTTCGGTCAGCCCGAGCCAGCCGAGTCGGTCGGTTGAACGGTCGAGTCCGTCGATCAGTTCCAGTCGCCCGACGACTTCATTTCGTTCGAGTCCTTCGCCCAGCGTGCCTGAGCAGAGCTCGCTCGGCGGGCAGTCCATGGCGGACCGAATGGCCTCTCGTAGACGGGAGATCCAGGCACAGCCCAGCCAGCCGGCGCCTGGCTCCACGCCTGCCACAACGCCGTCGAGAAGCGTAACTCCTTCTCTTGGCGAGAATTCCACGCGATCTGCCACAGGGGCCGTTCCGACAAGTCCGCAGGTTCGACGGTACGGCTCGCAGATCGGATCGTCCCGGCGGCCTGAGTCTTCGACTCCTCCCGCGGGATCGGTTCCGACTCAGACCCCTGCGACCGACACGATGCGGCCCCAAACGCAACCTTCGGACAGAGTCTCGACGGGGCCCCTGACGGATCGAAGTTCGCTGGCCGAGCGGATGGGCCAGCGTCGTCAGGCTACCCAGAACGCTGTGCCAGGTCCGAGCGTTTCGGAGAGGTCTTCAACGTCGGTGTCCGAGCGATCCGAACGGATCACCCGTGGGACGAGAGAAACGCAGCCTTCCACGCAACAGCGTGATACGACTTCTGTCGCCACAGGGAATCAGCCTGGGCAAACCAGTCCGGCCCGCAGGGGCATGGTGGAACGGCTCGATGCGAACCGACAGCGTGCCATTGCCGAGCGAAATGGACCGAGCGGCAGGACGACCGAGGTTCGGTCTCAGACTCCGACGGCGTCCGCAGAGACATCGCGACGCGCCGTTGAGTCGTCGTCGGGCGACGCCCAGTCCAGGCTCGGTCTGCGCGACCGCATGGCCAACGCCCGGAATCAGGCGGCGAGTCGGCCCGAAAGGCCCAGCGTGACGACGCCTCCCGTCGCGGCGGCCCGCGAGCAGGCGGAACGGATGGAGGCGCGCCACAGGGACCTCAATTCCCGCTTGACCGACTATCGGCAGGGACGCGGGATTTCTCCGGCGGATCCCAGTTCGCCTCGTCGGGATTTCGGTCGCGACTACCGGAGTTCTTATGACCGGCGACCCTCCTATGTGCATGCTCGGTACTACGATCGACCGGACCTGATCCGGCACGACTACCGTCACACGCACACGTACTACGACAGCTACTTCCGGCTGCACCATCGGATCATCTGGCCGCATTACTGTTATCCGGTCTATTACCGGTTCGGTCCCAGCGTGCATTTCCGGTACGTGTATCCGTATTATCATCGCAAGTACGTCTTCATCAGTCTCGGCGGCTTCTGGCCCAGCGACTACTACTATGCCCGCTACTACTGGTACGGGTGGCACCCCTACGTGTGGTACGGCTACTACCCGATCGCACGGGAGGTCGTCGCGGACAACACCAACTACTACACCTACAACTACTACTATCAGAACACCGACGGCAGCTACACGAGCGACACCTCGGACGCTCCGATCGGGAACGAGGTCCGCGCGGTGGATCAGAGCACGTGGGCCGACGTTCGTCAGAAGCTCGACCAACAGCAGGCCAGGGAGCCGGCGGCCCAGACGGCAGCCGACACGCGTTTCGAGGAAGGCGTCAAGAGCTTCGAGACAGGCGACTACCGCGCCGCTGCCGACAAGTTCGGACAGGCCATGCGGATGTCGCCTGAGGACATGATTCTCCCGTTCGCATACGCTCAGTCGTTGTTCGCCGACGGAAGGTATACCGAGTCCGCGGAAATCCTCCGAACGGCCTTGAGCAGAGCCACTCCCGAAAAGGAAGGCGTCTTCTATCCTCGCGGGCTGTACGCCAACGACGACGTCCTGTACGCACAGATCGAGAAGCTGGTCGACAAGATGGAGCAGTTCGAGAACGACGCCGACATGCAGCTTCTGCTGGGCTACCATCTCCTGGGCACCGGGGAAACGGGGTATGCCCGCGAGCCGCTCGAACGCGCGAGCAAGGACATGAAGAACACCTCCGCGGCCAAGATCCTTTTGAGATTGGCCGACAAGATCGAGACCGAGGCCAAGACGTCGACCGAGGGCGGAGATCCCGCCGGGCAATCGAACGCGGCGTCCGAGCCCCAGGCCATGTTGTCGTCCGACGGACAAACCACCACCACGGACGCGAAGCCGTCGAATGCCCCCGGCATCGTTGTGCCGCAAGTGCCGAAGCAGGAACCAGCCCCCAATCCCATCGAGGCGCTGCCTTCAGGGGAGCCCAACTCCGCTGCGGTCATGCCGTCAAGCGGCGTCGATTCCTCCGACAGGGGCGGGTCAGGGCCGATCCAACCGGCGGCCGCGGCCGCAGCGACATGGAGGCCGGTCGGGCAGGCGATCGGTGGTTGGGAGCGGTATCTGCGAGCGGACTTCGCGGTGTTCGCGGGGATCGTGATGCTGGGATCGGCCGGGGTGTACGTGCAGTGGAGGCTTCCGTGCCACGGTCGGGCGTGATCGCTCGCCGACGGAGGACGGACCGGTGGCGGATCTGCAAGGATGCTGAAACAGGAATCGTTATGGCGTGACAGTCCGGGTTGGGTTGCAGGGGCGACGTCCAGAGGCCGGCCCGGAATGGGTGTGATGCATGGGAGTTTGCCGGTTGAACTCGCGTGATCTCCATGATAGAATGGGGGTTTACGGGATGCGTGACCCGCACCTGGCGTCGTTCCGACGTGGGATGTCGGCGCTGGTTCCAGGCAGCGGGCACGCGCACAGGAGAACGAAATAACCGGACATGGATAAACGGCTGCGCAACGCTCTACAGCAACTGACGGCCTCTGATACCGAGTCGCGTCGCAGAGCCATGGAGCCATTCGTAAGGGCGACTTTTGCCATGTTCATCGGGCATCTGCATCGCTACCTGGGCAACGAAGTGGAATGCGAAGATGTATTGGAGGATGTGTACGCGGACATCTGGGAGAACCCGGATCACCTGCGGAATATCGAAGACGACAGGCATCTCCTGCGAACGGTGTACCTCTACTACATGCGCAAGCGTCTCCGCGAGGTGTACCGCAGACTGAACCGCAGGTCGTGCCTGTCGCAGGCGGACATGCAGAACCTGATGGCCCCGGACCTGGGTCTGGCCGACCTGGTTTCGCAGGAGGAATTGAAGGAGCTTCTCCGGACGATGCTGGACAAGCTCAAGGCCAGGGAACGCAAGGCGATCGAACTGTGGATGGAAGGGATGTCCAACCGGGCCATCGCCAACCAGCTCGAGACGACCGTCGGCGCCGTCAAGATGCTGGAGTTTCGGACGATTTTGAAGCTGAGAGAGATGTTGAAAGAGCATTGCAGGGAGTTTGGTGGGCAGGGCTGAGCGTCCTGCCGGGATTGGAGCGGTTTTTATCATGGCGAATGCACACAGAGAGATCCAGGAACTGCTGGCCGATTACGCCGCGTCGCTTCGCGACGGCTCCGTGCCGACCTTCTTGAAGTCTCTGACCAAAGAAGAGGCCAAGCGAATCGGAGAATCCAAGGACTTCTGGGAGGCCACGGAGATCGTGAGGATGATGAACAGCGTCAGTTTCGGCGCCAAGGTGGTGACGCCCGACGTCGGTCTTTTTATTTCACGCGTTGACGCGGGGATTGCGTCCCGCATGAAGAAGGCTCATGCGTCAACGCGGGATCCGAGCCGAAGTCACGTGAATCTGCAGTGAAGGAGGAAAGGACGAGTCATGGACCCTGGAGAGCCGGACCGGGACTCCAGATGACGGGATTCCGCAGCCCCCTATGATCTTGGACAGTTATCAGTGTTCCTCCTGTTTCTTTGAGGACAAGGAGCCCAGCACGAGGATCGATCCTTCGACGATCTCCCCGCAGCAGGTGCGGGTGAGCTTCAACAACGTGCTCGTGGTGTTCGTTTGTGTGGAGCGGTACGACGGTCGGGAGGAGCTGGAGCAGGTCGTGACGGAGATCGGTTCGCTGGTGAACATGCTGGGCAAGCGGCCGATCGTCCTGTGCCCCAATGTGCACCTGTCGATCGACAAGTCGCCGGAGAAGCAGGCGATCGCTCTGATCCTGGAGATGGAGAAGCTGCTCAAGGAGCGAGGCCTGGACGTGCACCGGCTCTCGTTCGGCTATCACAAGCGCTACGGCCTGGAGTGCAACGGCAACGTCGGCAGCGTGGTCGGCCGACGGTTCTACGGTTCCGAGCACAAGCAGTTCCTGAGGCTGATGACCCGCCTGGGCGTTTGCCCGCCGGAGTCGCTGCCCAGCGACATGCCCGTCTGGGCGCACGCGTTGATGCAACGCCAGTTGAAGGTGCTCGGCAACCGTCGCGAGACCTACGAGGCCGCCAAGAAGATGCTGCAGGAGCAGCTCGACGCCACCGGCCAGGGCGAGCTGTGGACCTGCATGTTGTTCGAGGGCGAGCGTCAGCCTATGGACGACTATCTCAGCCAGCTCCACACGATTTTGCACGAGTATCCCGACGTGCGGGTGCACCGCGCGATGAATCTGAGCGTGCCGGGGTTCTCGAATGCGGCGCGGCACCTGTTCCGCCGGTTCCCGGAGGCGATCGAGTCGGGCCGGCTGCGGATCTACAACAGCAAGGTGTCGGACATCGAGTTCCTGCTGTCCCGCAGCGCGGGGTTGCTGGCCTTTCCCCAGAAGCCGCGGAAGGCCGAATCGCACGCAGGCGAGATCTCCTTCGGCATCTACTGCAAGGACGACGATTTCGCGAAGAACCTGATCCAGTGGTACGGCGCGTTCCTGGTCGACAGCAAGTTCGGCTGGATTCGCACCGAGTCGGATCTGGACGCGGCGATCAGCGAACTGGAGGAAGAGGCGTTCGAGGAGGAAACCGAGTGATGCGGGAAGTGCGAAGTTTGAAGTGTGAAGAGGTATGCTTTGACTTCAGACTTCAAACTTGAAACCTGAAATTTCTCTAAGGTTGTTCCGGTGGTTCTTTCGACGGTGCTCGTTGTCGGATATGTGGTTCTTCTGATTCTGGTCGCTGCGCGCGCACGCACCGCCCGCGAGTACGAAGACTTCTCCATCGCGAAACGATCCCTTCCCCTGGCCCTGGTTTTCGGCAGTCTCTGCGCGACCTATGTCGGTCCGGGCTTTTCCATCGGCTTCGTCGGTCGGGGATACAACAGCGGCTTCCTCTTCCTGTTCATCGGGGTCGCCTACGCGGTCCAGAATATCCTCGTTGGTCTGCTCATCGCGCCGAGACTGCGGGAACTCAAAGGCTGCTATACCCTGGGCGATGCGATCGGCCAGAAGTATGACTCGCGGTGCCAACTGGCCGCAGGGATCATCTCGGTCCTGCTGTGCACGCTGTTCGCCTCGGTCATGATCAGCGCCGGTGCCCGCGTCCTGGAGAACATGCTCGGCCTGGAGAAATGGGTCGCTGTCGCGGTCGTGGCGGTCGTGACGACGTCTTACACCACCTTCGGCGGCCTGCGAGCGAGCGTGATCACCGATGCGTACCACTTCGCGCTGCACGCGTTCCTCTTCGCCGGAATCCTGCTGTACGTGCTGCTGTTCCACTTCAAGGGCGGCGCCGCTTCGTTCGCCCGGGAAGCGGTCGCGGCGACCACCCACGGGTTCCAGACCGCAACGCCCCTGGAGATCATCACCTTCGTCATCGCCTTTCTGCTGGGCGAAACGCTGATCCCGCCTTACGCGAACCTGGCCCTGGCGTCCAGGACGACGAAAGTCTCCCGCGCCAGCTTCGTCCTGGCGGGGGGCTTCGCCATCGTCTGGTTCGCGGTGATGATCGCGATCGGCATCGTCGCCAGGCCGCTGGTCGCCGCCGACGCGTCCGAGGATTCCATTCTGCTCAAGCTTGTCAAAGCGACGGTGCACCACGCAGGCTACACCCTGATGATGGTCGCGCTGCTTTCGGTGATCCTGTCCAGCCTGGATTCGCTGCTGAACGCAGGGGCGGTCGTGTTCACCCAAGACATCCTGCGCCGGTTCACCCTGCGACGGGACAGCGCGGCGCTGACCGCGGGACGCTATTCGACCATCGTCATCGCGGCGGTCGGCTCGGGCCTGGCGGTGTTCGTCCCGAGCGTGATCAAGGGGCTGCTGGTCTGTTACGGGATCTGGGCCCCGGCGATCCTGCCGGCCCTGATCATCGGTCTGTGGAGCAAGAAGCCGCGTCCCCTGGCGGCCTTTCTCTCGATGGTCGTGGGCACGATCGTCGGAGCGGCCGTCGGGATCGTGTTTCTCGCGTCGCAGCAGGGACGGGTCTCCAAGGTGGAGACGCCCGCCATCGTCCCGGCGTTGGCCTGCTCGCTGCTGGCCTACCTGATCGGGCATCACATCCAACGGTATCTCGGGAGGGCGGATCGATGAGCGTGCTTGTGCTTCCCGCGGTCATTCTGGCGACCGCGGTGGTCGTTCTCAGCGGTTTGTGGGTTACGATCGCCCTGGTTCGCGCCGTCTGGCGCGTGGACCGCCTGGGCTCTGCGCCTTCGGCCGAACCGGCCGACAAGAACACGCCGTGACCTCACATTTGGCTTGGCGTGCCACGCTGAACCGCACTATAATTCCTCCCGTGTGATCCAAATGTCACTCGATTCAGGGAGGTTCGTATGTTCTCGTTCCATTTCGCTTCGTCCGTGCGGCGTTTGCTGCTTCTTGCGGTCTGTCTGGCTCTGGGCGGCGCGGCGGTTGCCACGGGGGCGCCTTGCTCTGTGAAGGTCGCCGATCCGCGATGCGAATACCTGGCCGATCCTCTCGGGATCGACGTTCGCCAGCCGCGTCTGAGTTGGAGACTGGAGGCTTTGGATTCGGCTTCGCGAGGGCAGAAGCAGACGGCCTGCCAGATCCATGTGGCCAGCACGCGCGCGCTGCTGGAGCAGGGCATACCCGATCTGTGGGATTCCGGCATGGTCGCTTCCGACCGATCCGCCCACGTCGTTTACGCCGGCAAGCCTCTGATCTCCGGGGACCGGTGCTTCTGGAGGGTGAGGGTCAAGGACGAGAACGGCGCCGAGTCCGCGTGGAGCACGCCGGCGCGGTGGACGATGGGTCTGCTGGAGCCGTCCGACTGGTCCGCCAAATGGATCGGCTGCGACCAGGTCTTCAAGCGGGAAGGGGGCTGGCCGCCGCCGGACAACAAGGTGCCCGATCCGTGGCTGCGAAAGACCTTCGAACTCAAGGCCAGGCCCGAGCGGGCGACCATCTACGTGGCGTCGGTGGGCTATCACGAGGTGTACGTCAACGGCAAGCGAATCGGCGATTCGGTCCTGGCTCCGGCGGTGGCCAATCATCGCAAGCGGGCGCGGTACGTCGCCTACGAAATCGCCGATCAGCTCAGAGGAGGCAGGAATGTCATCGGGCTCTGGCTGGGCGTCTCCTGGTCGATCTTCCCGCCGTACAAGACCGACGACAGGCCTCAGACGCCGATCGTGCTGGCCCAGGCCGATATCCGCCTGCCCGGCGACGACGCGGTGACGATCGCCACCGACGACACCTGGCGCACGCACCCGAGTCCCAACACGCTGCTGGGCGTCTGGGATTTCATGCACTTCGGCGGCGAGCGGTACGATGCGAACAAGGAACTCCCCAACTGGTGCGAGGCGAATCTCGACGACTCCGGCTGGAAACCCGCGACGGTCTACTCGCCGAATCTGGCGGTCTCGGCCGAGATGATCGAGCCCAACCGCAGGATCCAGGAGGTCAAGCCGGTGGCGGTCGAGGAGACCAGGCCCGGCGTGTACCGCGTCGATCTGGGCGTCAACGTCACTGGCTGGCTCCAGGCCGACGTTCGCGGCAAGCCCGGCGACCAGATCGAATTCAAGTTCTCCGAACGCCCGAACTCCGACATGACCCACCGGATCTTCAGCCGATACGTCATCGGACCGCAGGGAAAGGGCACGTTCGAGAACCGCTTCAACTACTTCACCGGACGGTGGGTGACGATCGAAGGGCTCAAGTACAAGCCGCAGCTCAGCGACATCCGCTGCCAGCTCGTCCGGACGGACTTCGCTCGCGCCGCTGAGTTCGAGTGCTCGAACATGCTGCTCAATCGAATCCGCAACGCGACGCTCTGGACCTTCGAGGACCTCAGCCTGGGCGGCTACGTCGTCGACTGCGCCCATCGCGAGCGCATGGGCTACGGCGGCGACGCCCACGCGACCACCGAGTGCGGCCTGAACAACTACAGCCTGGGCGCCTTCTACACGAAGTGGAGCCAGGACTGGCGCGACGTCCAGGGCGGCAGCGCAGCCTGGGGCACCGCGGAGAAAGCCGCGGTCAAAGACACCGTCGAAGCGGGCAACCTGCCCTACACCGCGCCCACCTACTGGGGCGGCGGCGGTCCCGGCTGGAGCGGTTTCTGCGTCACGTTGCCCTGGGAGATCTACGAACGCTACGGCGACACCCGAATCCTCGAAGAGAACTTCCCCACGATCCAGCGGTGGCTGGCCTTCCTCGAAACCAAGGCCAAGAACGACATGCTCCAGCGCTGGGGCGGCGAGTGGGACTTCCTCGGCGACTGGCTCTGGCCCGGCGCCAAAGGCGTCAATGGCGACACGCGCGAGACCCTGTTCTTCAACAACTGTTACTGGATCTTCAACCTGCAGACCGCCGCGGACATCGCGCGGATCCTTGGCAAGGCAGAGGACGCCAAGAAGTACGCCGACCGCGCCGATGAGGTCCGCAGGGCCGTGCACCGCGAGTTCTTCATCCCCGGCGTCAACAGCTATGTCAACGGCTTTCAGGCCTACCTGGCGCTCGCGCTGCTCGTGGACTTGCCGCCGCAGGACGTCCGCCCGTTTATCGAGAGACGTCTCGAAGAGGAGATTCTGATCCGCCGCAAGGGGCACATCCACGCCGGCATCACGGGCGGCGCCTTCCTGTTCAAGACGCTTCTGGCCCTCGACCGTCAGGACCTCATCTACACGATGGCAAACAAGACCACCTATCCCGGCTGGGGCGACATGCTCCGCACCGGCGCGACCGCGATCTACGAATCCTGGGACATGGACAACTCCCTGTGCCACAGCTCGTACCTCTACATCGGAACGTGGTTCATCGAGGGCCTGGCGGGCATCCGGAGCGATCTGCGTTCGCCCGGCTTCCAGCGATTCGTCCTCAAGCCGGGCATCGTGGACGACCCGTCTCTGACGTGGGTCAAGGCCAACCACGACAGCCTCTACGGCCGGATCGTGAGCAACTGGAAGATCGACGACGCAGGCGTGCTGACGTGGAACGTCACGATCCCGCCGAACACGACGGCCACGGTGATCCTGCCGACAACGGACGCCAAGACGATCGCCGAAAGCGGCCGGCCACTGGCGAACGCCAAAGGTGTCAAGGTCATCGAGAGCCAGTCGAGCCATGTGACGCTCGAAGTCCAGCCCGGCGCGTACGAGTTCCAATCCGCGGTGTCCCTGCAACGAAAGCTGTAGTACGTTGGCTGGCGTGGCCATGATGCGATCGGAGAACCCGTCTGCGGAGGTGATACGGAATGGATAGTCTGAAACGGGCAACGGAGGCAGTCGTGGCGGCGAGTATGGGAACGCTCGGTTCGCTGATTCTGCTTGTGATGAGCGTGACCCCGTCATTGAAGATCTCCCTTGAGTTCTTCCTGTGTCTGGCGTTGGCGCTGGCGGCCGCGTATTCTGCCATCCTCCTGTGGATGCGATGGGCCAGGACGTACGTCGATTCGGCGATTGAACGCAAGTTCGGAAAAGGGGAGTGAAACTGGCGGAAGTCTCCTGATGAGTTCTGACAGACAAGTTCGGTAGCGTGTCCCACTGTTTTGGCTTCGCGCACTTGGTACGGAGTTCCTTCAGCCGACAGGAATGTAGCCCAGCCGCCCCCGGCTGGGAGCGATGGGATCACCCCCGAGGGCGGGGGTGCCACACGGTTCGATTGCCGATCTTGCTCGTCAGAACTCATTAGGGTGCGCGAACGAGACGTTCGCTTGCGGGACGGGAGCCGACCCAGGTGCGTGCAACGCCCCCTTTGTGCTGGTGGCCCAAAGCGGAAGACTCCCGACGCGAAGCGTCGGAATCCGCGATCGTTCGTCCCCGCAATTCCGTGAAGAACCTTGTTTTTGCCTTTGCACTCCCTTCGCCGGAGTACTACAATACGCGTGTGCGATCGGGGCGAGCGGCTTCGACCGAGACAGCGGGGCCCTCAATCTGAATCGCGAAAGTGCGAGTTGGGAGATAATGGTTGGCGGTCCATGATTAGGAGAGACGATTCATGAGTGCAAATCGCGTGATGTCCAGACGCTGGGGCCTCGTAGTGACATTCGGACTGGTCGCCCTTCTTGCGGGATGCGCGACGCAGCCGTCGGGCAAGGCCGGCGCTTCGTACACGGCCTCCGATGTGGAGGGCCGATGGTCCTGGTCCCAGGGTCCCTATGGCGGGGAGTTCGTGCTCAAGAGGGACGGCGACAAATGCTCTGGCACGCTGGACGATCTCGTCGAGGGAACCTACGGTGACAAGATCGAGGACGTCGTCGTCACGGACAACCACATCAAGCTCACGCGGAATGGGCAGTACGGCGTGCAGAACTGGGAAGGGACCCTCACAAAGGAGAAGGGGGTTCTGAAGATCGTGGACGGCCGGTGGACCAAGGTGGGCAGGGGGGCCACCGGGACATTCACCGCGGAGAAGAAGAAGTGATCGACCCGGGGTTCGCCCGATTCTCGGCCGTGACGTCTATTGGACGGACTCTCGTGATTCTGGCGGCTCTCGCGAATTGCGCGCCGATCCGGGCGGGACAGCCGGCAACGCAAGACCTCTTTGCCGATCCGCAGTTCCGGCAGGGCTTCCTGCTCAGCTACGCCGACTCCTCGAAGGGCCGCGCCGTCGAGGCGGTTTTGGACCTGGGGGACGCGAACAACGTCCCGGCCTGGCGACTGTGCCAGTGGGCCACGAAGTACAGCTTGGGCTCCACGCCATGCGTGCGGGGGACCGACGGGGACTTGCTCTACGAAAACGAAGGCAAGAGGGTCCTCGTCGGCGGGCCGAACTCGCCGAATCGGGATTTGATCCTGGAGGTGCGGGGCGGCGCTGAGTATGGTGACAAGGCCAGACGCTCCGGCGAAGGCTGGCCGCATCTGCTGATCGAACAGGACGCGGTCGTGATCCGCCCGCTCGACGAATTGGCCGAGATCCGCTTCTCGCTCGATCTGAGGCTTCTGAGATGCGAGAGCCGGATGCCTGCGGACCAGTACGATCCAGGCCTTCACGCCGCCCAGTTTCAGATGTTCTTCATCGTGAAGAACATCAGCCCGGACTCGCCCGACCACGGCAACTTCTACTGGTTTGGCGTGCCGTTCTTCGACAACCGCTGCGACGTGCCGCCGGAGTATATGGCCAGGGACGTCGGCAAGGACGACGCCACAGGCAAGTTCATCTACACCGTCGACGGCAGGGCGGTGGGCGTGACGTCGATGAAGACAGGTCAGTGGCTCTCGCTCGACGTGGACCTGCTGCCGTTCATTCGCAGCGGCGTGCAGGAGGCGGTGAAGCGGGGCTACCTCAAGGATGCCGACCCGCATCGCTACGCAGTGGCCAACATGAATCTCGGCTGGGAGATCCCCGGCGCGTTCGACGCTGCGGTCCAGATCCGCGACCTGCGTATCGCCGCGGTCGCCGCGGATCGCTGAATGAAAAGGGGCCCTGTCGATGGCGACAGGGCCCGGCTTCTGGCCCGAAGAAGGGCACAGAAATGATGGTCTACAGGTAGCGACGCATCACGTTATCCTATGGCTGCATTGCCGCGTTCTCCCGTGCGGATGCGGATGCACTCGGGAAGATCCAGGACGAAGATTTTGCCGTCTCCGATCTGGCCGGTGCGGGCGCCCTCGATGATCGCCTTGACCGTCGGGTCCACGAAGTTCTCGTTGACCGCGATCTCCAGACGCACCTTGCGAAGCAGGTTCACCTCCATCGGCACGCCGCGATACGACTCGTGGTATCCCTTCTGCTGTCCGCAACCCAGCGAATTCGTCACGGACATTTTGTAGACTTCGGCTTTGTACAACGCTTGTTTCACGTCGTTGAGCTTGTGCGGTTGAATGTATGCGATGATCAGTTTCATGCCTGTTCTCCTGAATCGGGCCTTGGGGCCCGCGATGGTTCAATCGGTTGCCGACCCTTACGCGGTGGTGAAGACCTGGAAGCCCGAGTACGCCTCGTTGCCGTGTTCGCCGATATCCAGGCCCTTGAGTTCTTCCTCCGCGGTGACGCGTAGTCCGATGGTCTTGCTCAGGATGAAGAACAGGGCCAGCCCGAGCCCGAACGCCCATGCCGCCACGGCGCCGGCTCCGACAAGCTGCACGCCCAGTTGCTTGAAGCCGTGCCCGTAGAACAGGCCGCTGCTGGTGCTGAACAGGCCCCAGGAGATCGTGCCCCAGATGCCGCAGACGCAGTGCACGCTGACCGCGCCGACCGGGTCGTCGATCTTCAGCACGTAGTCGAGGAACAGCACGCTCAGGACCACCAGCACGCCGCCGAAGCCTCCAATGATCACCGCGCCGATCGGGGAGACCCCGTCGCAGGGCGCCGTGATCGCCACGAGGCCGGCGAGAACGCCGTTGAGGGCCATCGATACGTCGGGTTTCTTGACCACGATCCACGAGGTGATCAGCGCCGTGACCGCTCCGGCCGCCGCCGCCAGATTCGTCGTCACCGCGATGTAGCCCGCCAGGCCCACGCCGGAGGTGGTGCTGCCGGGGTTGAAGCCGAACCAGCCGAACCACAGGATGAACACGCCCAGCGACGCCAGCGGGATGTTGTGGCCGGGGATCGCGCGGGGTTTCTTGTCCGGACCGTACTTGCCCAGACGCGGACCGAGAATGATCGCGCCGGCCAGCGCCAGCCATCCGCCGACCGAGTGCACGACGGTCGAGCCCGCGAAGTCATGGAAGCCGAGCTTCTCGAGCCATCCGCTGCCGCCCTGGGCCGCGAGGCTGTTCCACACCCAGGACCCCGCGACCGGGTAGATGAACAGCGTGATGAAGAAGCTGTAGACCAGGTACGACGTGAACTTCGTCCGCTCGGCCATCGCGCCCGAGACGATCGTGGCCGCGGTGGCCGCGAACACCGTCTGGAAGATCAGGAACGTCCAGTTCCAGTCGCCGCTGCCGGGCTCGACGCCGCTCAGGCCGAACATCGTCGTTCCGATCCAGCCCTTGCTCTGTCCAAACATCAGGCCGAAACCGACGAAGAAGAAGGCGAGCGTGCCGATCGAGAAATCGAACAGGTTCTTCATCAGGATGTTGACGGAGTTCTTGGCCCGGGTGAACCCGGTCTCCACCATGGCGAACCCCGCCTGCATGAAGAACACCAGAAACGCCGCGACCAGCGTCCAGACGATGTTGAGGTTCGTCTGGATCTCGGCCTTGGCCGCGTCGATGGGCGAAGGCTCGCTCGCTTCGGTCGCCCACGCCGGAACGGACATCGCCAGGATGGCGAAAATGATCAACAGTCTGCACAGTCGTTTGCCTCTCACGTTGCTACCCTTTCCAACTCGATCGTTCGACCCAGCGTCGTCACACGGACGCATTCTCAATTTCACGAGTCCACATTCGGGCCATGGCTCCCGAAACCGGACTCCCCCTTATATGGCAAACGTCGTGCCACACGATTGAATCGTGCGTGTTGTAGTTGTAAGACCTTATCGATAAAGTGGTTATGTGAAATACAGCGTATTCGCGAGGGTGCCTGGGTAGATACAAAAATGTAGCTCACCAGGGGGCGGGGTACAATTTTGTATGCATGATCGCACGCAGCCGGCAGAGGCAACCGTTCTTCTCCGTGGTCGCCTGCAAATGGGACGGGACCGGGCTCCTATCCGATTGCGATGCGAACGGCCTCGTGGCCTCCGGCGTTTGAGAGCCCGTAATCCTCGGGGAAGTCGAAGTGCGCGAACTCGCCGTGCAGTTCGCACGCCTTGCGGTCGCGGGCCTTGGCTGCTTCGATCTTGGAGAGGGAAAAGGGGACATTCTACTTTTTCGGCCTGGAGGCGTCGGGCAGATCCTTTCTGTGAGGGGCGAAAAAGTAGAATGTCCCCTTTTCCGATGTAAGAATGCCATCGAGTGTCGTTTCGCTGTTGAACGGCGCGACGGACCGGGCTATACTGCTTGCCAGTCCTCTTGTCGTCGAATAGCGAACTCTTTGGATGCGTTATGACCAAGTTGCCTGTCACAGAGCTGAGCGAGCGGATGCAGCGATTTCGGGCCTGCATGGACGCCGAGAACCCCAACTGGGAACTGGCGGCGATCTTCGGACGGGTCAACCAGTACTACTTCACCGGAACGATGCAGGACGGCGTCCTGCTGATTCCTCGCGACAGGCCGGCCGTGCTCTGCGTGCGAAGGAGCTTCGAGCGGGCCTGCGACGAGTCGCTCTTTCCCGACATCCGGCCGATGAAGGGCTTTCGCGACGCCGCGACGCTGGCGCCGGGCACAAGGGACACCCTCCACGTCGATGCGGAGGTGGTTCCCCTGGCCCTGCTCGGGCGGTTTCGGAAGTATTTCCCCTGCAGAGACGTCGCGTCGATGGACCTCCAGGCCCTCCGCGTCAGGGCTGTGAAGAGTCCTTGTGAATTGTCCGTCCTGGCCAGGGCAGGGGCCATCCACCGACGTGTTCTGGAAGAAGGCGTCCCCCGGTTGCTCCACGAGGGCATGAGCGAGGCCCAACTCGGATGCGACCTGTACTCGCTGACCGTCCGCGAGGGGCATCAGGGCATCGTCCGGTTCGGCATGTTCGGCTGGGACATGGCGGTGGGGCAGTTGGGCTTCGGCGAAAGCTCCATCTACCCCACGAACTTCGATGGGCCTGGCGGGTGCGTGGGGATCGGGCCGGCCGCCCCGGTTTTGGGCAGCCGGGACCGCAGGCTCCGCAAGGGCGACCTGGTCTTCGTGGACATCGGCCTGGCGGTCGACGGCTATCACACGGACAAGACCGTCGTCTACGCGTTCGGCGGATCGCTGTCCGACGAGGCGATCGCGGCCCACACTCGGTGCGTCGAGATTCAGCGTCACCTGGCGTCGCTGGCCAGGCCCGGCGCGATCCCGTCGGAGATCTATGCGAGCGTCACGGAGGGTCTGGACCCGCAATTCCTGCAGAACTTCATGGGCTTCGGCAACCGTCGGGCCAGCTTCCTCGGTCACGGCGTGGGCTTGCAGATCGACGAGTTGCCGGTCCTGGCGGGCGGATTCGACGAGCCGCTGGCCGAGGGGATGGTGCTGGCCCTGGAGCCCAAGAAGGGCATCCCCGGCGTCGGCATGGTCGGCATCGAGGACACCTTCGTCGTCGGCCCCGGCGGGGCCACGAGCATCACCGGCGTCAACCCAGGCCCGATCCCGGTCCAAGGCTGATCCGTCCCGACGAACCGAAGAGGGCAGCCTCTGGCCAGGCCGCCAGGGACGCGAACCACGACCCCAGTGCCCTGCGGGTGTGACACCTTTGTTTTTTTCATACATTTTGAGGTGTTTTTTTTTTTTTTTTTGACTTGGCATTACCCGGACGGTAGTATGTGTCATGAGGTTGGATGTGACTATTGTTTTGGTGAGCCAGGTGCGTAGTGCAGCGAGATTGGCCCTGAACCCCGCGATGAGCACCCTGCGGCGGGTAATCCCCTGCGAGATCCAACTCCAATGATGTGCGTCCATTTGATTTGAAAGGAAGGGAGATGACCGCACGATCACGCCAGTACAGACCCCGTCTGAACGTTCGTTCCAAAGGTTCCCCCAGGACCAGCCCCGCAGGACGGGCCGCGATCGTCAGGATCGGCCTGCTGGCCCTCCTCGTGGGCTGGACGTCCCTGGCCGGGGCTGCGGGTCCGATCGGGACACCAACTCCGCCGCCGGCGCCGCAGGTGCCTCCCGTCATCAGCGGGAGCTACCCGACGGACCTGGACGGCAACCGGATCAGCGACGACCTGGAGCAAGGCACAGGTCGTGACGGAGGTCTGTCCATCGCCTCGACGGACATGGTCGAGGTGGAGCTCATCTTCAATGAGCCTGTCACGCAGCAGCAGATCGACGATTTCCTCCGCCTGGGCGGACAGATCACGTACATCTACCAGGCCGTCTCGTTCGGCTGGAACGGCTGTATCTCGCGTCAGGCCATTGCCTTGCTGCCCTCGGTGATGGGACCGGCCCTGGTCCAGGTCGAGGCCGTTCAACAGGTCCGGTACTATATGGACACCGCCACCCAGACCGGACGGGTTCGACCCGTGTGGAAGGCGGGGTTCGCCGGCGTGGCCAACGGCCTGCGAGGCAGTCCCGACACGACGATCGGTTTCCTCGGCGGCGGCGTCGACGCCACCCATGCCGACCTGAAGGGACGCAACGCCTACTGGACGGACTTCACGGTGGACGCCGAACCGACCCCGGTCGATTACGACGGGCACGACACCCTCGTGGCGGGCATCGCCGTGGGGACCGGAGACGCCGGCGGGTCCGGCGAACAAGAGCTGCGTTTCACCTACACGTACGCCAACGCCTCCTATCCGACGTGGGGCCACATGACCGACCCGATCAGCCTGCCGTCCCGCATGGTCACGATGAAATCATCCGCCTGGTGGACCGGCCAGACGTCGATCCTGGATCAGTATCGCTGGCCGCGAGGAACCGACGGCGCCGGCACCACCCGGGAGGTCGGCAACTATCTGAGGAGCCAATCGCCCGCGGTGCTGACCAACACGTTCCTGGCCTCCGCCAACGATATCTTCTGCACGGTGCTCCTGGACTACGACACCCGCAGGCCGGTGGAGAACGTCACGATTGTGACCTCGGTGACGCCTTATCCGGGCCCGGGCGACGGCCTCAACAAGTTCAGCGGAGTGGCCCCGGGCTGCAAGTGGGCCGCCGTCAAGGTCTTCGATCGAGACGGGGACGCCACCTCCAGTGACATGGCCAGGGGATGCGACGACTTCGTGCTCAAGTGCGTCGACAAGAACGTTAAGATCGTCAATATCAGCGTCGGTTTCATGATGCTCGGAATCCCCGCCCAGAGCACGTCTCTTCGCGACAAGGTCAACACGATGGTCAACAACGGCATCATCGTGGTGGCCGCGGCCGGCAACGGCGCCAACGACGATTTCGAGCTGTATCGCACGATGGCGGACCCCGCCCGGGCGGCGATGGCCATCACCGTCGGCGCCTCGAACGATGAGAACGCCGTGACCGAATACTCCACGTATGGGTTCATCATGCCCCGCACCAACGTCGGCGAGGACTTCAAACCCGATCTGATCGCCCCCGGCGGCTCCTATTCCTACACGGGCCTCCTGTCCGCGGAAAGCGGCTCGTCGGACGGTCTGGGCATGGACAAAGAGCCCGACGACTACGCCAGCGGGGTCGGCACCTCCTTCTCAACCCCCTTCGTCTCCGGCTGCGCGGCCCTGGTCATCGACGCGATGAAATCGAAGGGCATCGCCTGGAAGTTCGGTTCTCCCGACCACCCGCGGTACGTCAAAATGCTCCTGTGCGCCACCGCCAGCGAAACCAACACCACCCGCGAGGGTAAGCAGTTCAACCCGACGCTCAGCCGTGCCGCCGCGGGACCGGAAGGATTCCCGGCGGGCAAGGACCAGCACGAGGGGTACGGCATGATCAACCCGGACGCGGCCGTGGAGGCGATATGCCAGACCTACGTCGTAGGTTCGACGGCCACCGCCGATCTGGGCGGCAACGCCTCGGCCAAGCGGGTATGGGCCCGGACGGTGGAACTCAAGGCCGGCGTGGACATCGATCTGTCGCTGGAGGTCCCGGCCGGCGCGGACTTCGATCTGTATCTCTACAGTTCGGTTCCCGGCAGCACAGGCGCCCCGGTGATCCTGCAGTCCAGCACTGCCGCCGGCGCGGGCGACGACGAGACACTTCAGTACGCCCCGGCGGCGAACGCAAAGGCCCTGCTGGTGGTCAAGCGGGTCTCCGGCGCCGGGACCTTCACGCTCAAGTCGATCCAGGCGGGCCCGCCGGTCGCCGGCGACGTGCAGGCCAACGGAGGCATCAATTCGCCCGTGACCATCACGCTCAAGGCCACCGACGACGGCCGACCCAATCCGCCGGGAGCCCTGAGCTACACGATCGCGTCCCTGCCTCAGCATGGGCATCTGGAATCCGTGGGCGGCACAGCAATCACCGCGGTTCCCGCGAAGCTGACCAGCCCGGCCGACAAAGTAGTCTATCGTCCCAACCCGGACTGGGTCGGCGACGACAGCTTCACGTTCTACGCCCACGACGGCGGCGTCGCCCCCCTGGGCGGCCAGTCCAACACCGCGACGGTGAAGGTCACGATCGTTCGCGAGATCACCGTCGAGTACCAGGTGGCGGACGGCATGGACGACGCCTATTGCGTCAAGTGGGGCATGCAGCAGTCGGTGGACGAGTCCGTCCTGCTGGTCGGGCAGTACGCCGCCGGGATGCGGTTCCAGGGCGTCAAGATTCCGCAGGGCGCTTTGATCAAGAGCGCGACGTTGAAGATCCGTTCCACTTCCAGCGGCCTGACCGGCAACCTGGACGGCGTTCTCTACGCGGAAGCCGCCAACAACGCCGAAGACTTCAGCGAGAGGAAGATCTCGCAACTGGTGAAGACGGAGACGTCCGTGCCCTGGGTTTGGGGCGCCGATGCGCCCTGGACCGCCAGCACCTGGTACGACAGTCCCGACATCGCGGGTCTCGTCCAGGAAGTCGTCGATCGGGACGGATGGAAATCGGACAGCGCGATGGTCGTCGTCTACTGGACCAAGTCCTACTCCGGCACCGACCGCAGGATCTGGGCCTACGACGGCAGCGCCGCCCATGCGGCCAAGCTGGTGATCACCTATCAGCCGCGATAAGCGCGATCGCAGGGGCAGGTTCGCAGCCTGCCCCTGCGGCAAGATCGACTCGAACAGAAGAGCCCGGCCCATGCCGGGCTTTTTGTCGTGTGCGGACAGCCAATGGTTTGTGAAGGGAATCCCAAGTCAACATGCGGGCCATCGCGATTGACGGGGCCTTGCCTGCACCTTATCATGCTTGTGGCCGTATGGCCTGATGCGATCGGTGTTTGGGGTTCGGCTTGTGGGCCGGATCGTCCGGGGGGTGTGCCGTATACGCCCCTTCGAACGCCCGCAAGACAAAAAGATGGGTGGAGGCAGATCCGCTCTGCGTGTATGTCCGACAGTTTCTTCTATCATCTGGGCCGCAAGGTGGCCCCCAAGGTGCGCAAGGCCCGATGGATGTGGGCCTCCGCGACTGGTTCGGAGGCGGACACGATCCGCCTCGAACATGGAGTCGGTCTGGACCTGGCCCAGGAGGCCCGCGTGCAGCTTCAGATCGACGCCGAACCGCGGACGCGGGACGCACTGGATCAGGCCGGCAGCCGACTGGCCGCTCGCGTTGCGAATAAGCTTCGCACGTTCCACTTCGAGGCTTTCCTCTGCGGCGAGCCGAACGCTTTCGCCTTGCCCGGCGGTTTCATCTTCGTCAGCCGGCCCATCCTCGACCTGTGCGAATGGAACGAGCACGAGATCGCCTTCATCCTGGGCCACGAGATGGGCCACGTGCTCAAGGGCCACGCCATCGACCGGATCATGACCAATTCCGCGATGGCAGCCGCCTCGCGAGCGGCGCCGGTCCAGGGCCCGCTCGGCGCCTGGCTGAAGAACGTGGGCGTTCGCTTCCTCGAAACCGCCTATTCGCGGGACAACGAGCTGGACGCCGACACGCTGGGCGTCCGGTTGGCCTCGGCCGCCGGCTACGACCCGCAAGGCGCGATCCGGCTCTTGTCGCGTCTGGGGCGTCTGCACCAGGCCCCGGAACCCTTGACCCTGGGCGAGTACTTCTCGACCCACCCAACCGCGGAGATCCGCATCCAGGCGATCCGGCGGTATCTGGCTTGCAGGGCCTGAACTCGAAATCCGAAGCGCGGAACTCGAAACGAACCCAAATGGCCGAAATCCAAGTGCCGATGGAACTGTTCGAGCAATTCGCCCACCTCCGCGGCCAGGCACATCGCGAGGTTCTTGGGCGAATGGAACTGCTCCCAGTCCCGCTTGCGGTTGAAGTCGCGGATTCGCTCGATCAGATCACGCACGGATGGCTCCTGCCTTGGGTGGAAATTGTCGGTGGTTGACACTCTGACTTGGGAGACCGACGGAACCGGTTTTTCAGGGCAACAATCACACGTCAACCATCGTAGATCGATAGACGAGCATAGCACAGGGGGTCTTGGGGTTCAAGCGTGCCGGTTCGCCTTCGGGGGTTTCGCACACGCAATTCCCTCGATTCTCAGGCCGGGATTTGGTATACTCGGAAGGACAAGATCAGTCAGGAGAATTGGGTGAGCATGCACGCATCGAATGGCAAGTCTCGAACGCCCACGCCGTGGAGCGCCCGAGGAGGTCCCGCGATCTGTTCATTTCTGGTCCTGACGCTTGCGATTGTCTCGTCTATGGGCAGACTGTCACACGCGAAGGTCGTGATCAACGAGGTGATGGCCTCCAATGTGTCGTTTTTCTCGGACCCGCAAGGGGATTTCGACGACTGGGTCGAGTTGTACAACGCCGGCGACGCCATCGTCAACGTGGGCGGGATGTACCTGAGCGACGACCCCAAGGACCCCACAATGTGGCAGATCCCCCTGGGCAACGCAGGGGCGACCACGCTCGGTCCCGGCGGCTACCTGCTGATCTGGATGGACGGCCAGACAGGCGACTATCAGGTCGTCCCGCCTCCGGCAGGCGCGCGGACGACCGGCCAACCCGCCTCCGGCTTCCACGCGGGCTTTCGCCTGAACGCCGGGGGGGGCGGGGTCTATCTGTTCGGCGCCGACGGGGTCACTGTGATCGACAGGCTTGTCTACGGCGAACAGACGACCGACATCTCTTACGGCCGCTATCCGGACGGCGGAGATACCCTGAGGTTCTTCGGAGAGCCGACGCCGGGCAAGCAGAACAATGAAGGCTACCTGGGGGAGGTCTTGCCGCTTCGGTTCAGCCATGAGCGGGGACTCTACAGTCCCGACGTGACACGCCTGGGCGGTGCTCCCGGCATCGATTTGACCATCACGACGGACACGCCCGACGCCAGGATCGTCTACACGCTGGACGGCGTGTCGCCCGACGCGACGCAAGGCTATCGAATCCCGCCGGGCAAGACCTACACCGGTCCGATCCGAATCACCAAGACGACTTGTGTGCGGGCGATGGCTTTCAAGGACGGCTACAAGCCCACGAAGATCTACACGAGGACTTTCCTCTTCGAGAGCCGTACGGAGCTTAAGACCTTGCCGATTCTCTCGCTGGTGGGCGACGCGGGCAACACGTTCTACGAACCCAACGGCGTCATGGCCGTCGTCGGCGGCAGCTATGCCAGCGGCACCTGGACCTCCACCGGCACCGGCAGCTACAACAACATGCTCGACCGCGAGTTGGAGCGTCCGGTCTCCGTCGAGTGGATCGCGTCGAACGAGGAAGAGTTCCAGGTCGATTGCGGCCTTCGGGTGCACGCCAGCCCGTACACACGTCCCCGGTACGTCCGCCAGAATGGGCTCTGGTCGGGCTACGGCAAGATCGGCCTGCGGTTGTACTTCCGGGGCGAGTATGGCGAACGGCGGCTCCGGTATCCGCTGTTCGCCCTCTCGCAAGCCGAGCAGTTCGCCACGATCGCGTTGCGGGCCGGCCACAATGACCGCACGAACCCTTTCATCAAGGACGAGATGGTCCGGAGGCTCCATCGGGACATGGGGCAGGTCGCCTGCATCGGCACCTTCGCCAACCTGTTCATCAACGGCGAGTACAAAGGCTACTACAACCCGACCGAGCGAGTCAAAGAGGAATCCTGCCAGGAGTGGTTCAACAGCGACAAGCCTTGGGATGTAATCACGATGAGCGGCCTTCGCGACGGGGATTCGCAGTCCTGGGACGCCATGATCAACCTCGCTCGCACACGCAACATGGCCGATCCGACGAACTACGCCGAGCTGCGCAGGAAGCTCGACGTGGTCTGCTTCATCGATTATCTGATCGTCCGCCTGTGGCCGAACGATTGGGACTGGCCCCAGAACAACTGGGCGGCCGCCTGCGAACGCTCGGAGGCAGGCCAGTGGAAGTTCTTCGTTTGGGACGCCGAGGGCACGTTCGAATCGGGCCAGTTGAACGCGGATCGATTCCCCGAGTTGAACAGCCAGAGCAATGCCAACGCCTACCTCTATCGTGCGCTCAAGGCCAGCCCGGATTTCCGCCTGCTCTTCGCGGACCGCGTCTACAGGCATTTCTTCAACGGCGGGGCCCTGACTCGCGACAACGTCAACCGGCGGTTCTACGAGATGCACAGCGAGCTCCGAAGCGTCATTCCCGGCATGAACACCTACATCGTCGACACCTGGACCCCCAGCCGGCAGAGCATCTTCCTGGCCGCCTGCGTGCGGGAAGGCATGTACACCTTCGCGGGGCCGAGCTTTACGGTCGGCGGGACCGCCCTCTACGGCGGCAACGTCAACACAGGGGATTCGCTCAGGATTGTGCCCTCGCCGCAGGGGGCGCCGGTCTACTACACGCTCGACGGCAGCGATCCGGTGTTGTCCAACGTGTCACATGCCTCCACGGAGACCACGCTGGTCGCTCGCGGCGCCGCCAAGCGAGCCCTGGTCCCGACCGGTCCGGACGTGGGCGACTGGCGATCCGTCCGCTCGTTCGACGACTCCGCCTGGCTTTCGTCGTCGGGCGAGCCCGGCGGCGTCGGTTTCGAGCGCAGCACCGGGTACGAGAGCCACATCAGCATCGACGTGGGAAGCCGGATGTACAACCTCAACGGTTCCTGCTACATCCGCATCCCGTTCCAGTTCGCGCCAGGCCAGGAAACCCTCAACTCGATGACCCTCAAGGTGCAGTACGACGACGGGTTCATCGCATATTTGAACGGGGTCGAGATCGCCCGACGGAACTTCGACGGCGTCCCGGCCTGGAACTCCGTGGCCGGCGCCAGCCACAGCGACGACCAGGCGGTTCTGTTCGAGTCCATCGACGTGTCCGCCTATCTGTCCCACCTGCGGCAGGGCGGCAACATGCTGGCCATCCAGGGGTTGAACGCCGGGGTGTCGAGTTCCGATTTCCTGATCAACGCCCAGCTTGTCGTCGGCAGGACGCCTGCGAATCAGAACCCCTCCGGCGAGCAGGTCTACAGCGGTCCGATCCCGCTGACCCGCAGCGTGCGGGTCAAGGCCCGAACCCAGAGCGGCAGCACGTGGAGCGCGCTGGCCGACGCGGTCTTCGCGGTCGGGCCGGTGAAGGAGAGTCTCCGCATCAGTGAGATTCAATACCATCCGAGCGACGACGTGTCCGAGGCCGAGTATGTCGAGCTGACCAACGTCGGGAACCAGACCATCAACCTGAACCTCGTGCGATTCACCCGAGGCCTCGACTTGACGTTCTCCGACATGGAGTTGGCGCCGGGGGCCTTCTGTGTGGTCGTGAAGAACCGGGAGGCCTTCGAGGCCCTGTATGGGCAGGGGCTTCCCATCGCAGGCCAGTACGCCGGCAGCCTCAACAATAGCGGCGATCGCATCGAACTGGTGGATGCCCTGGGCGCCGTCATCCACAACTTTTCGTATCGCGACGACTGGTACGACATCACTGACGGCGGCGGCTTTTCCCTCACGGTGATCGATCCGGCGGGCACGCCTGTGGCTCTGTGGAACAACCGCAGCGCCTGGCGACCCAGCGCCGCATGGGGAGGCTCGCCCGGCCGGAGCGACGCCGGCGAGATTCCCGCTCCCGGCGCGGTCGTCATCAATGAATTGCTGGCCAACTCTTCCGGCGTGGGGCCGGACTGGATCGAGTTTCGCAACACGACGAGCCGGCCCATCGACCTCGGCGGCTGGTTCCTCAGCGACGACAACGACGACCTCACAAAGTACCGGATCGCAGCGGGTACGGTCCTGCCGCCCGAGGGGCTGCTCGTGTTCGACGAAACCCTGCACTTCGGCAACGTCTACGATCCTGGCTGCCGCAAGCCGTTCGGCCTCAGCGCCGCAGGCGAAACCGTTTACCTTCACTCCGGCTCCCAGGGCAACCTCACCGGCTACAGCGAGCAGGGGACGTTCGGTCCCTCCGAGCCCGGCGTCACGTTCGAACGGTACGAGAGCGCAGCAGTCTATCCGAGCTTCGTCTCGGCGGTCGAAGCCACGCCGGGACGTCCGAACGCAGGCCCTCAGGTGGGACCGATCGTGATCAACGAGATCATGTACCGTTCGGACGGCACGACCGAGGTCGAGTACGTCGAATTGTACAACATCAGCGACGTCAATGTCGTCCTGTACGATTCGAATCGAGGGTCGCCTTGGCGGTTCACCGACGACCCGGAGAACCCTGGCATCGATCTGCGGTTTCCCGTCGATCCGCCGATCACGCTTGGGCCTTTCGGCTACCTGTTGCTCGTGAAGGATTCCGCAGTGTTCCTGAGCCGATTCACCGTCCCGGCCTCGACGCCGATTCTGCCTTGGGGAGCGGGACGGCTGAGCAACTCCGGCGAAACGATCCAACTCCTCCGTCCAGGCGATCTCGACGACGGGGACACGCGAAACTGGATCGTCGTGGATCGAATCCGCTACAGCGACGGTTCGCAGCACCAGGATTTCCCCGGCGGCGTCGATCTCTGGCCAAACCAGGCGAACGGCCAGGGGCTCTCTCTGTCGCGGATCGCTCCAGGCGCCTTCGGCGACGATCCGTTGAACTGGCAGGCCCTCACGCCTTCCCCCGGCACCGCCCGCCCGCGGTTTGCGCGGTGACCAGGTCAGATCTTGATGAACACCTTCTTGCGATAGAACAGCAGCAGGATCAGCCACAGGACCGCGAACGCGCCGACCGCCTGGACGAAACCGTGCCAGGGGCCGGTCCACTTGGCCAGGCCGTGGATGAAGATGTCGCTGATGTGGCGGAAGTCGAAGACTCGCGTTACCATGTACGCCGCGATGGCGTTGGCGCCGATGACGACGAAGAAGAATGCCCAGAATCGCAGTCGCAGCACGTCGATGACGAGATAGAACAGGCACAGCAGCAGGAGGCTCCAGCCGCCTGCGAAGAGGACCATCGAACTGGTCCAGATGTGCTTGATGATCGGAAAGACGAAGCTCCAGGCCCAGCCGATCAGCACGCAGGCCAGCCCCGAGCAGAAGAGGATCAGGACCTTCTGCCATTTGGTTCCATCGGACCGCAGCAACTGACCGGCGAACGCGCCCAGCATCACGGTGGTCGCGAAGGTCATGCTGCTGAGGATCCAGGTGTAGGTGGTGCCGTCCTGGAATCGGCCGAGGATCAGCTTGTCGATGTAGATGGCCAGATTCCCGTCGGGCGTCAGCTTGCCCGCGCCGTGTCCGGGGACCGGCACCAAAGCCAGCAGACCCCAGTAAGCCAAGAGCAATCCGGCGGTTATGACGAATTGCCATCGGGTCCGCAGGGTCAGCAGGAGAACCGAAGCGATCAGATACCCCGCGGCGATCGCCTGGAGCGTGTTGCTGTAGAGCCGCAGTTGCGCCAGGTCGTATTCGAACAGGCGACCCTGGGCGATCATGCCCAGAATCCACAGGACGACCACTCGATAGAGAACATGGGCAAAGAGCATGCCCTTGCTCTGGCCTTGGGATAGCCTCTTGGCGAAGGAGAAAGGCATCGCGGCGCCCACCATGAAGAGAAACAGCGGCATGATCAGGTCCCACGCGGTGAAGCCTTCCCATGGCACGTGCTGGATCTGCGGCAGGACGTGCCGGTCGAACCATTCGCAATTCAGACCTTTGCCCAGTCCCGACACGATGGCGTGGCCGCCAACGATCCAGAACATGTCGAATCCCCGCAGGGCGTCGAGCGATACCAGCCTGCCTGGCGTTGAGATTGTCGGTTGTTCCACGGACACGTCCATCGATCTGCCTCCAAAGCCTCATTATCCCAGGTTGCCGCTGACGGATGCTCCGGCGGTTGTGCCATTTGTGCAACGAAAACCGCCGCAACGCGAACCACGATAGCAGGGGAATTCCTGCCACGCAACGCTTTCCTATTGGATCAAGCAGGGGAATGGATTGCCTCCGGACAGATTCCGGTTTGCTCTTCCAAATTTTTGTAACGGAGGTATACTCTGAGACCACCTATCAAGGGCTGGCTCTCTGTGCGTCCGGCAGGGCGCACAGAAAACGGGTTTGCTGCAATGAGTCGGGCTTGAGAGGCGTCTGTAATGAAAAGGCGGTTCGACGCGACATAGACTTTCAGCATCGAAGCGTATCCCCCGAGGTGTGTGCCGCGGGGAGGCCCGCAGGTCTTGGCGGGCGGAATCGCGAGATGCTGCGGGACCGTCGCCGCGACGGCCGCCGCGATGGTATGGTGCGTGGGCAGGAATCTTCAGGTTTGGACGTATTCATGAAACGAAGCTCTATCCGTTGTCTGGTTTGTGCCGTCTCGCTGTCCTGCTGCAGCCTGGTCTACACGGGGTGCCGCAGTCCCGCCCAACACCGGGAGAAAGCGGACGAGGTCGCCTATGACATCATCGAAAAGAAGCAGCAGGAAGCTTTGGGCAAGACCGAATCCTTCCATGTCGAGCGGCCCAGCGACATCCTGCGTTGGCGTTTGATGGAAGCGCAGGGTCTGGCCCACGCGGGCGAGGCTTCCCTGGGAACGGACAATCTGCAGTCGATTCCGCATTGGCCCGAGCCGGAGCGTTCGCACGATGTGAGGTCGGATGACCTGAGCGTCGCGATCGAGCCGAACCGGCCGCTGAAGATCTCCTTGATCGACGCCCTTCAGATTGGAGCCCGAAACAGCCCTGCGTACCAGTCGCAGAAGGAGACGGTCTTCCAGGCGGCGCTGGACCTGGATCTGCGTCGAAACGACTTTCGGAACATCTTCGGGGCCGGCACGAACAGCTCCGCGACCATGAACACCACGGGCGATACGGTCGTAACCACCAACAACAGCGCGTCGGCCGACGTCAGTCGCTTGTTGGCCAGCGGGCTGGCTTTGAGTTCGGCCATTGCGATCGATCTGGGCAATCTGCTGACGCAGGGCAGGTCGTCGTCGGTGGGGTTGGGTGTTGATACGTCCATCTCCATGCCCCTGTTGCGCGGGGCCGGACGGCACATTATCACGGAGAATCTGACCCAGGCGGAGCGCACGGTGGTCTACCGCATCTGGGAGTTCGAACGATACAAGCAGACGTTCGCGGTCAACATCGCCCGACAGTACTACTCGGTTCTGCGGCAGGTGGATTCCGTGGCGAATGCCCGTGCCAACTACGAGAGTGCGGTGCAGTCCGCTCGGTGGTCCCGTCGTCGAGGCGACGCGGGTCGAATTTCCGAGATCGACGTGGACCAGGCGCTCCAGCGGGAGCTCAGCGCCAGAAACGGATGGATTTCCGCCCAGGAACAGCTCAAGAGTTCGCTGGACTCGTTCAAGACCGCGATCGGCCTGCCGGTCGATGCGATCATCGAACTGGATCAGGGCGACCTGGAGCAGTTGCGCAAGCAGGCCGACGAGATCACCGAGAGCCTCAAGACGGCGTCCACCACTGCAACGCAGGGGACCGCGCCGGCCGCCGATACGCCGGTGATGCTGGTGACGCCCAGCAAGGAAGGGGCCGGTCCTCTGGAGATCGACGAATCGTTGGCGGTAAGATTGGCTCTGGAGAAGCGAGTGGACATGTTTGTCTCGCTGGGCTCGGTCTATGACGCCCAGAGGCAGGTTGTGGTCCGCGCCGACGCCCTCAGGGCGGGCCTGACTCTGCGCGGCAGCGCCAGTTTCACCGATACCGACAACGACGGCGATTTGCGGTTCAGCGGGGGGCGGTACAACGCCTCGATGCCGTTGGATCTGCCGATCGAGCGGACGGCCCAGCGAAACGCTTATCGCAACAGCCTGATCAGTCTGGAACGGGCCACACGGAGCGTTCAGTCGCTGGAAGACAACATCAAGCTGGCGATTCGCGACGAGTTGCGCAATCTGCGGGAATCCCGCGAAAGCCTGAATATTCAGGCCAAGTCCGTCGTTGTCGCGGAGAAACGCGTCCGAAGCACGACGATGTTCCTGGAGGCCGGGAGAAGGCAGATTCGTGACCTGCTGGACGCCCAGGACTCGCTGCTGTCGGCAAGGAACCAGTTGACGGCCGCGGTGGTCAACTACCGAATCGCCGAGTTGGAGATCCAACGCGATCTGGGGATTCTCAAAGTGAATGAGCGTGGATTGTGGGAAGAATTTTCGCCTGAGGATATCAAGCATGACAGTCAACAGCAAAGCTAATGGTACTTCACGCAAGCCCTTCAAACTGATCGGCGCCGCGGTGCTCGTGGCGGCGGCCATTCTCGTCGTCGTTTGGCTCAAGGCCGTTCGAGGCAGCCAGGACCCCGCGGCGGCCATGGCCACGTTCGTCGCCAAGCGAGGCCCCCTGAGCATCAGCGTCCTGGAGTCCGGCGCCATCAAGGCCAAGGAGCAGGAGGTCATCCGCAACGAGGTCGAGGGCCGCACGACGATCATCTCGATCGTTCCCGAAGGCACGCGCGTTCAGCGGGGGGACGTGCTCGTCGAGCTGGACGTCAGCACGCTCAAGGACAGCCGGATCGATCAGGAGATCCGTTTGCAGAACGCCGACGCCTCCTGGGTCAACGCCAAGGAGAATTTCGACATCACCAAGAGCCAGGGGCAGAGCAACATCGACGTCGCCGATCTCAAGTTGCGGTTCGCCCAGTTGGACTTGCAGAAGTACACCGACCCGAACGGGGAGTATCGAAATCAATTGGCCCAGGCCAAGAACGACATCACCCTGGCCGAGGAGGAACTCAAGCGGGCCGAGGAGACGTTGAAATGGTCTCTGGCCCTGTACGAGGAGAAATACCTCTCCCTGACCGAGAAGCAGGCGGATGAATTGACGAGGAATCGCAACCGAGTCCGGCTGGAAGTGGCGAACAACAATCTCGAAGTGCTGGAGAATTTCACCCACACGCAGAAGCTCGAACAACTCCAGAGCGACGTCAAGCAGGCGGAGATGGAGCTGGAGCGGACCAAGGCCAAGGCCCGTGCGAATCTCGTCCAGGCGGAGGCGGATCTGAGGGCCAAAGAGCAGGAACTGAGTCGTCAGAGGGACAAGCTCAAGAAGATCGACGACCAACTCGGCAAGGCCACGATCTACTCTCCGGCCGACGGCATGGTGGTCTATGCGACCAGTTCCCGCGGTGGGTTCGGTCGGGACGACCGCAGGCCGCTGGCCGATGGCGTCGAAGTCTACGAGCGTCAGGAATTGATCTACATTCCCAAGTCCTCCTCGTCCGTGGCGGAGGTGGACGTCCACGAGGCGAGTCTGGACAAGGTCCGGCCGGGGCTGCCGGCCGTGGTCACCGTCGATGCGTTGCCGGGCAAGAAGTTTCTCGGCACAGTGGCACGGATCGCTCCGTTGCCCAACGCCCAGAGCATGTGGATGAACCCCGATCTGAAGGTGTACACCACGAATATCAACCTTGACACCACTGACGAAGGCCTCCGAAGCGGCATGAGCTGCAAGGCCGAGATCATCGTGGAGCAGCACTCGGACGTCGTGTACATCCCCGTCCAGGCGGTCTTGCGGGTCGCCGGCCAGCCCACGGTGTACGTGGTCAAGGATGGGACACCCCAGGAACGCAAGGTCGAGATCGGGTTGGACAACAACAGCATGGTGATTGTTCGCAGCGGTCTGGCCGAAGGGGAGGTTGTGCTCCTGACGCCTCCGTTGAAGGCCGCGACTCTGGAGCCCGGCGAGCGGATTCCCGGCGGAGGCGACGCCAACGACACGACAACGCAGAGGATCAACGAGAAGCTCAGGGCCGCCAACGAGATGGAGGCCAGCCGGGCGGTTCGCAATGGGGACAGGCAGGTTCCGTCGGGAGCTTCGGGGCAGCCCGGATTCCCCGGCGCCGGGGCGCCTGAACAGCAGGGCGGCCAGGGTTTCCAGATGCCCTCGCAGGAGCAGATGGAAGCGGCCCGCAAGCAGTTTGAAGGCATGTCGCCCGAGGAACGGCAGCAGGCGATGCAGAAGATGAGGCAGCAGTTCGAGAGCGGCATGACCCAGGAACAACGGGAACAGACGCGTCAGCGGTTCGAGAACATGTCCGAGGAGGAACGCCAGCAGATGCGTCAGCGTCGCGGTACCCGCGGCGAGGGCGGTGGCATGGGCGGACGCGGGACCGACGGCGGCGCCGGTTTTGGCGGCCGTGGCGAAGGCGGGGGCGGTCGCCGCAGCGAAACCGGCGGTCAGCCGCAGGGGGGGCAATGATGGCCGATCGGGCTGCGTCGAACAATGGGCATGAGATCGTCCGCCTCGAAAACGCCCGGAAGACCTATATCATGGGCGTCGAGGAGGTCCGGGCCTTGGACGGCGTCAACGTGACGTTCTCAAGGGGCGATTTCTGGGCGATCATGGGGCCCAGCGGCTCCGGCAAGAGCACCATGATGAACGTCCTGGGCTGCCTGGACCGCCTTTCGTCGGGCTCCTACTACCTCGATGGCAAAGACGTCAGCAAGCTGGACGACGATGCGCTCAGCGAGTTGCGACTGCGATATCTGGGTTTCATTTTCCAGAGCTTCAATCTGATCCCGCAACTGTCGGTGCAGCGGAACATCGAGCTGCCTCTGTATTACCTGGGGTGGGATGCAATCCGCAGCGCGCAGCGGGCCAGGGAACTGGCCGAAGAAGTCGGTTTGGGCGAGCGGCTGAACCATCGTCCGACCGAGCTTTCCGGCGGGCAGATGCAGCGCGTGGCCATCGCCCGCGCCCTGGCCAACGATCCGCAAGTGATCTTCGCCGACGAACCGACGGGCAACCTCGACTCCGTCACCGGCGTGCAGATCATGGAGCTCCTGGCCAAACTGAACAAGGCGGGCAAGACCGTCATCATGGTGACGCACGAGCCGGACATCGCGACCTATGCGAACAGCCGACTGCACATGATCGACGGCAACATCGATCGAATCGAAGGCGCTCACGCCACGACTGCTCCGATCGCGGCGTCGAGACGCCCGTAGGGGCGACGTATGCGTCGCCCGAGAGACGCCGGACGATCTGAGGTCTTCCGGCGGGGTCTGCTGAAATGAGACAGACGAGAATCGCTAGAAATATCTGGCTGGGCATCGAGAACCTGCTGCTGCACAAGCTCCGCTCGTTCCTGACGATGCTGGGCGTTGTGTTCGGCGTCGGCAGCGTGGTGGCCATGCTCGCGGTCGGCGAAGGCGCCAGCGAGGAGGCCATGGCACGGATCCGCAAGCTCGGCAGCGACAACATCATCCTCACCTCGGTCAAGTCGGCCCAGGAAGAGGCCATGAGCACGCAGCGCTCGAACATGAGCATCTACGGCCTGACGTACGCGGACTATCGACGGATCTCGGAGAGTCTCCCCAACGTCCTGCGGGTGGCGCCGGCCAAGCTGTTGCGCAAAGAGTCCCGTTTGCGGGAGCGATCCATGGAGCTCCGCGTGGTGGGGGCGACGCCGGACTGGTTCCAATTGGTGCCTCGGACCCTCGTTGCCGGGCGGGTCATTCGTCAGGAAGACCAGGACAAGCGGGCTCCCGTGGCCATTCTGACCGAGTACGGCGCCCGCAAGCTGCTGGCGACGCAGGGCTCCGTCGGACAGACCCTCCGTATCGGGGGCAAGGAGTTTGAGGTCGTCGGCATCATCCAGAGCGAGGGCGGGCAGTCGGGCAGCGTCCAGGTTCCCGATCAGGAGATCGACGTCTATATCCCGCTGGAAGTGGCCCAACGCTACTACGGCGACATCTTCACCAAACGCACATCCGGCTCCCAGGAACGGGAGAAGGTGGAACTGCACCAGATCATCGTGCAGGTGGACGATCCGAAGAACGCCGAATCGGTCGCGGCCGCCATCGAGCGGATGCTCGAACGGTTTCACAAGAAGAAGGATTACGCTGTGAGCGTTCCGTTGGCTCTGCTCAAACAGGCCGAGGCAACCAAGCGGACCTTCAACATCGTGCTGGGCTCGATCGCCGGGATCAGCCTGCTCGTCGGCGGCATCGGCATCATGAACATCATGCTGGCCGCGGTGACCGAGCGGACGCGGGAAATCGGCATCCGTCGGGCGATCGGCGCCAAACGACGTCAGATTGTTTTTCAGTTCCTGATCGAGACCGTGGTGCTCTCGATGTTCGGCGGCCTGATCGGTCTGTGCATCGGGGCGCTGATTCCGTTTCTGATCACGCATTTCTCGGGGATGGCGACGGTGATGAGGGCGTACTGCGTCGTGCTGCCGCTGGTGATCAGCATGAGCATTGGAATCGTGTTCGGCCTTTACCCGGCGCTTCACGCTGCGAAGGTCGATCCGATCGTTGCGTTGAGACACGAATAGAGGCGACGCTCGCATCGTTCGAAAGGTGTCGTTTGCACAGGCGAGGGCTTGGAGATTTCTGGCGGGGTATGATGCGATGAGACAAACCAAGATTGCACGGAACATCTGGCTGGGCGTCGAGAACCTGCTGTTGCACAAGCTCCGCTCGTTCCTGACGATGTTGGGCGTGGTCTTCGGCGTCGGCAGCGTCGTGGCCATGCTTGCGGTCGGCGAGGGCGCCAGCGAGAAAGCCATGGCGGACATCCGCCGGCTCGGCAGCAACAACATCATCATCAACTCGATGAAGCCGGCCGATCAGGAGCAGACCGCGGTAAACCGCAACTCGATGAGCATCTACGGCCTGACCTACAACGATCACCGCCGGATTGCCGAGAGCATCAAGCAGGTCAAACAGGCCGCGCCAGTGAAGATCATCCGCAAGGAGGCCCGTCTTCGCGAGCGGGCGATGGAGCTACGCGTCGTGGGGACCACTGCGGAGTGGTTCGAACTGGTCCCGCGAGAGGTCGAAGCCGGTCGCGTGCTCCTTCGATCCGACGAGGAGAAGAAGGCGCCGGTGGCGGTTCTCACCGAATTCGGTGCCCGCAAGCTGCTGGCGACACAGGGCACGATCGGGCAGACGCTCCGCATTGGAGGCAACGAGTTCGAGGTCGTTGGCATCGTTCGCAGCGAGAGCGGCCAGGCCGGCAATATCCAGATCCCCGACCAGGAGGCCGACGTCTATATCTCCCTGGAGGTCGCCCGGCGGTACTATGGCGACATCTTCACCCGAGTGACCAGCGGGTCCTTCGAACGCGAGCAAGTCCAACTGCATCAGATCATCGTTCAGGTGGACGACTCCCGGCACGTGGAGGCCGCCGCCGCGGGCATCGAGCGGATGCTCGGACTGTTCCACAAGAAAAAAGACTTCGTCGTCAGCGTCCCGCTGGCCTTGCTCAAACAGACGGAGGCCACCAAGCGGACGTTCAACATCGTGCTGGGCTCGATCGCCGGGATCAGCCTGCTCGTCGGCGGCATCGGCATCATGAACATCATGCTGGCCTCGGTGACCGAGCGGACCCGCGAGATCGGCATCCGTCGGGCCATCGGCGCCAAGCGTCGCCAGATCATCTACCAGTTCCTCATCGAGACCTGCGTGCTCTCCATGTTCGGCGGCTTGATCGGCCTGGGCATCGGCGTACTGATCCCCCGACTGATCACCCACTTCTCCGACATGCCCACGGTGGTCACCGTCAACGGGATTCTCCTGCCGCTGGTCATCAGCATCAGCATCGGGATTCTCTTTGGCCTGTACCCTGCGATCCACGCGGCCAAGGTCGATCCGATCGTCGCGTTGCGGCACGAGTAGCAGCGGATGGGGGACCTGTCCTGACTCGGAGGCAGTCTCCTCGCCCTCATTTTGCCCGTCAGAATCAATGACCTCCCGAGAAGAGGAATATTCTGTAACCACGCAGCCTTTCAGCGCACTTATTGGGAAAGGCCCTCGGTGGCCGTCACACGGAAGGCCGCACAGACAACGGGATCGCGGGTTTCTGAAAGGACACGGCGATGTCGAAGACGATGGGGTTCGGTGGGGTGGGAGTTCTGGTTTTGATTGCGGCTGGTCTGCTCTGGGCCCAGCCGGGGCCGGGCGGCAGACGTGGGCCGGGCATGGGGCCCCGGGGCGGACAGGGTGTTCAGAGCCAGCCGCCTTTGGCGAAGGACCAGACGGAAAAGACGATTCTCGCCGTGCTCGACGAGATGGACCGCACCCAGCGGGGGGGCAATATGAACGTGCCCGCCGAAGACGGCAGGCTTTTGCGGATTCTCGCTGAGAGCATCGGCGCCAAGCACATCGTCGAGATCGGCACCTCCAACGGGTACTCGGGGATCTGGCAATGCCTGGCGCTCAAGAGCACCGGCGGCAAGCTGACCACATTCGAGATCGACGCCCGGCGCGCCGCGATGGCCCGGGAGAACTTCAAGAAGGCCGGCGTCGAGGAACTCGTGACGCTGATCGAGGGCGACGCCCATGAGAAGGTTGCCCAGGTCGAAGGGCCGATCGACATCGTGTTTCTGGATGCCGACAAGGAAGGCTATCTCGACTATCTGAACAAGCTGCTGCCCAAAGTCCGGCCGGGCGGTTTGATCATCGGTCACAACATCAATCCTGGCCAGTCCGATCCGGAATTTATCAAAGCGATCACGACGAACCCGGACCTGGAGACCCTGATCCTCAACCATACCGGCGGAATCAGCGTGACTTTGAAGAAACGCAGCCTGTAGGCGAGGCCCATCGATCGCGGCCTGGACCGCTCGCGACAAGCTCCTATACGAGGGGTGTCGATGGATTCCCTCGCTGCAAGGCGATCTACGCACTGCCATCGACACCCTTTTTTCGTTCCATTTGCAGGGGAAGACGTGCCGATCATCGCGCACGCCGACTCCTTTGCGAACTCGATCGGGTCAACCGTACAAGTTGCCCGTTGCCTCCGCCTGATACGGCAGTCCGACGATCCTCAGTCTGCCGTCGATCACGTCGCCGGCCCTGCGACCCAGAAGAGCCAGGCCGGTGTCTGTAAAGATCGACAACATCTGCTGCATTCGTTTGTCTTTCATTGTCCTGTCCTCCCTTATCGACAAGAATGGCAACGTTTCGCAGTCACACTGCGGACGGGTCCCTCAGACGCGTCATGTGACAGAGAAGTCCGGCTCCAACCCGGGGGCCTTACATAAATCCAAGTACAGTACGCCGACCGGTCCGGGACAGGGACGTAGGGGAAAACCGCAAAGACGCCTCGGGAGATGCCTTATCTACCAGTGAGGCTGATTGCCGACCTCCACGCCCGTGACGTCTTCGGCGGTCATGATCGCGACGAAGGCGCTCGGGTCCTTGTCGAGAACGACTCTCTTCAAGAGCGACATGTTCTTTCGGTTGATGACCGAATACAGGATGGTCTTGCCGGTCCTTTGGTAACCGCCCCAGCCGTCGATTCGCGTGATTCCGATTCGGTGGTCGGTTGTCAATTCGCGAGCGATCTCCTCCCAGCGGTCCGAGATGATGATCGCCGCCTGACGTTTCGTCAGGCCGTGGAAGACCGCGTCGGTGATTCGCGAGCTGAGGGCCACGTAAACCAGGGTGTATAGCACCGCCTCCAGCGGAAACAGCACGACCGCGACGGCCAGGATCGCCGCGTTCAGGATCATGGACCCCATGCCGAGCGGGATCAAGAACAGCTTTCTGAGGATCACGGACAGGATCTCGGCGCCGCCGGTGGAGCCGTACGAACGCAGGACGATCGCAACTCCCGCTCCAGACAGGGCCCCCGCGACGACGGTGCTGAGCATCTTGTCCGCAATCTCGATCCGGAACGTCATCGCGTAGAGCATCCCTGAATAGATGACCATGCCCCACAGCGAATAGAGCGCGAACCGCCTGCCGACGAAACGCCAGCCCAGGCAGAACACCGGAATGTTCATCAACAGATAGGCGGTCCCGACTGGCATAGCCGGATAGGCGTAGTGCACGATCAGAGCCGCGCCGGTCAAACCGCGGGACAGGAATCCCTGTGGAAGCAGAATGCCCTTGACGGCCAGGGCGCACAGGGCGCTGCCCAGCGTCAGGAGGGCGGTATGTCGACCGAACTCGGCAAGCCTTTTCGTCATGGGGGAGTTCCTTCTCCGTGCGCGCCGCACGGACTTGATTTCGGGGCATTTCCTCTCGTCAGTTGCGGGTCCGCGACGCGCAGACCGGCAACTGCCGGGGGATGCATGTGGTTCCGGCGGGTCGTGAGCGATGTCTTTCTGCAGGAGGACGTGTGTCGCGACCGGGTCGCGCTACAGATGATAATCCCCTGCGGCCTCGGGTTGATACAGCACGTCGTGGACTCGAATGCGTCCTTCCACGGTGTCGCCGATCCGCCGGCCCAGGATTGACAGCCCGATCGGCGTCAGGACGGAAATGTTCATCTTGTCAAAGTCCGTGTCCCGAAGGGCGTCGGCCGGGAAGACCAGAGAAAGGGTCATCTCGGTGTTTGCCTCTTCGTCTTTCAGCCGCACCTGCGAGTTCATTGTGACTACGTCGGCCGGCACGTTCTCCGGAGGCACCGTTTCCGCCGATTCCAGCAACTGTTGGAGTTTTTCCAGGTCGGTACTGATCGGAGATCCGGGAGGTCGGACGCTGGCCAGCAGCTTGCGAAGTCGGATGGAGTCGAACTCACTGATCTTGAGCTTCTCGCCGAAAGCCCCGGCCGACTTCCTGGCGCCGCGTCGCGTCGAACTGCGGGCAAGCTGGATGCCGCGAGTCCGGCAGAACTCCACCACTCGATCGGTCACGATCCTCCATTGGTGGACGCTCAATCCGTCCGTGAATACATACCCCGAGGCGGCGAAGAAGGCCGGATGGTGTTCCTTCGTGTGATGGACGTGAAGGCACTGGAGCTTTCCTTCCCACCAGCACACGTGGTAGTATTTCCAGGGCTCGATGTTCGCCGCTGCGATGGCCTGGGCCACGATGACCTTCACCTTGGTTTCGTTCATGGATATCTCCTTTTTCTTGCTGCATCTGTCGCGATTTCGTAGACCCCATCCTGTGCAGAATCGGCGCGCACCGCCAGAACTGAGGATTGCCCGCCGGCTGCGGAACCAGACGCATTCCGGCCTCAACGCGAAACCGCGAAACGCGTTTCAAATGCGCAGGCCAGGAACGAGGGATTCACGCAACCCTTGCGGGAGAATCAAAGATCACAGGCGGATCGTCGCTCCGCGGAAGATGCGGATGCTTGTTTCTATAGGCTGGGCTGCACGGAGATAGACGACGGGCGCGACTGCCGTGCGGCAGTCCCATCGCCAAGGAGATGTAGCGGGCTTTCGTAACAGCCATTCCCGTGCACCGAATACAACGCAAACCGAGATATCAATCGTTTACACACCATCTATCCTTGATTATACCGGGATCTGCGAAAAAGTCAACCGTCGAACGCGTTTATGTTCGCAAGTCCCGATGAGAATTCAAACGATGTTTGCCCATCGCTTCTCTTGGCAATACGATAGGGAGGGCCGTCGGTTCGGTCGGCCGCCGGCAGTGTAGCTCTGAATGAAAGGGGATTTCATGGTCGCGGAACGAGCCTGGTTGCTGGTTCTCTTGTCGGTTGGTTCCTGTGTCTTTGCGAGGGATGGCGTCGCGGACCCCGATCCGAACCGTTTCGCAGGGGAGATCAAGTCCTTCGCGGAGTGGGACAGCAAGAACGCGACTCCGTCCGAGCCGGTGCTGTTCGCAGGCAGTTCCAGCGCCCGCATGTGGCGGACGCGCGAGTCGTTTCCCGATCTGCCGGTCGTCAACCGTGGTTTCGGCGGCTCGCACATTCCCGACGTCATCCACCATGCCGAGCGGGTGATCTTGCCCTACAAACCCAGGGTGATCGTCTTCTACGCCGGCGACAACGACATCGCCGGCGGCAAATCCCCCCAGCGCGTCGCGGAGGATTATCGCAGGTTTGTGACGCTGGTCCACGCCACACAGCCGACCGCCAGGATCGTTTTCGTCACGATCAAGCCCAGCGGCCAGCGATGGTCCCTCTGGCCTCGGATGAACGAAGCCAATACGCTCATTCGCAATTTCTGCGATCAGGACGAGCGGCTGTTCTTCGCCGACCTGGCGACGCCTCTGCTGGGCGGCGACGGCAAGCCCAGGCCGGAGCTGTTCCTGGCCGACCAACTGCATCTGAATCCGCAGGGCTACGCGGTCTGGACCCAGTCGCTGCGTCCGATCCTGGACAAGATTCTGACGTCGCATCCGTAAGGCCGGCGGGACGGGATTGCCCATTTTTTCCTCAAGGCTTGCCCGCGGTCGCGGCTTTCTGTACAATAGAAGAACTGGTGGACTGCCGGTCGGCAACTACTGTCCGTCGTCGACGCGCCCTCACTGTATAGGACGAGGAACATCATGGCATATCGCAGCAAAGCCTTCACGCTCATCGAACTGCTCGTCGTCATCGCGATCATCGCCATCTTGATGGGGATTCTCATGCCTGCCTTGAGTCGCGTGAAGGAGCAGGCGAGCGACACCGCCTGCCGGTCGAATCTCAAGAACATCGGCCTGGCGGTCGGGATGTACCTGCAAGATTCGGCCTTCATCATGCCGAACTCCCACTCGAGCGCGGGGGACACCGACGGCCGGAGCAACGGCCACTTGTGGTGGGATACCGCGGGAAATCCGTTGACGCCCTCCAGCAACAATTCTTACTGGGGAATCGCCTATCTTCCGTATGTGAAGGAGCGGAGGATCTTCGGATGCGCCGCCTTCCGCAACTTCTGCGAGACGGTGGCCAAAGACCTCCTGTACGGCGGCGACCCCAAGCTGATCCACGTGTCGGCCTTCGGTCTCAACGGCTGGCTGAGCAAGGAAAACGTGGTCCGAATCCCGCGTCATTCCGAGATCATCGTCGCCCATGACCACATGGAGCCGCGAATCGAGAACGGCAACGCGGCGGGCAATTCGGATATGCTCTTTCCGAGCCCCAACGGCATCAATCTGACCCACTACCGCCAGGGCGGCTCGCGCGCCAACTGGTATCGCGGCATCTTTCGGCACAACATCCGCAGCCGAAGCGATTTCGAAACCGGGGGCACCCTGAACGTCCTCTGGCTCGATGGTCACGCCACGAGCTTAGCGGAAACCACCGGGGAAGGCGTGCTCAAGCGTTGGTACGACCCCCTGAAGAAGTTTCCCTGATCCGGGATGGTATGCGAGTATTTCTGACAGTCCTTCTCATGACGATTCCCTGCGCCGCGAGGCCCGAGCTTCGCGGCGTCTGGATGCATGGGACGCAGATCAAGACGCCCGCCGAGGCCGACGCGATGGTCGCCAGAATCGAGCGGGCAAGGTTCAACGCGGCTTTCATCCTCGTCTGGTACTGGGGCGGCCAGGCCTATTTTCAGAGCGCGATGTGTCCTATGGCCGAAGGCGTCCAGGCGGGCTACGATCCGCTGGCCTACATGGTCGAGCAGTGTCGCAAGCGGAACATCCAGGTCCACGCGTGGTTCGTCAACGGCTTCTATGGCTCGCAGGAGGTCCGCGCCGTGCTCGACAAGCATCCGGACTGGGCTGTGCAGGATGGCGGCGCCGGGAGGCTCTGGTATGACTTCAGCAAGCCCGAGGTCCGGCGGTTCCAGAGCGATCTGATGATCGAGTGCCTCCGCAAGTACGACCTCGACGGCATCCAGTTCGACTACATCCGCTACGGTCCCCAGCAGTGCTACTGCGACTATTGCCAGGAAACTTTCGCCCGGCGGTATGGATTCGAGGCGATGACAAAGGAACGCCGCACGAAGCTGCCCGCGGCAGCCGACGTCACCGCCAATCCGCTGGTCAAACCGACTACCGCCGTGGTCTTGGCGGAGTTCTCCGACGGCACGCCCGCCATCGCGATGAACAAGCTGGACGAGGGGATGGTCCTGCTGCTCAACTGGCGCGCGGAGAACGACATGCCGCCTGCGGTGGCCGAGTCGGTCAAGCTGACGCTGGGAGTCTGGACCACCGGTCGCGCCCCGATCCACATCACGACAACCGCCGCGACGCGGAGCGAGTATGGGAACGGCCCGTTTGAGTCGACACGGGCCTCGCTGACCCGCCTGGGCTATCGCCCGACGTCCGTACCGGCCGAGAAGATCGCGGGTCTGCCGGCCGGGAGCGTCGTGGTCCTTCCTGCGGTCTATATCGTTCCCGACGACGTGGCCCGCAGCCTGGAGGCGTTCGTCCGCAAGGGCGGTAAGCTGCTGATCATCGATGGGCCGGCCAAGTCCATGTCCATCCCGGCCTTGCAGCGGGTGGCCGGCTTTGCCTCGACGGGTCGGTACATCCGCCGGGTCGAAGTGATCGAATCCACCGGGCGAAGTCCCCTGGTGCCCAAGGGCCGCCACCACCTGGATCTGGCCCAGTGGAAGCAGCGGACGGCCAAGTGGGCCGAGTTCCGCAAGGTCGGCGTCACGGAACTCGTTCGCGACGTCTATCGTCGCGCCAAGGGCCTCAAGCCCCAGGCCCAGGTCTCCGCGGCGGTCTTCGCCTCGCTGGAATCGGCCGATTCGCTCTACCAGGACTGGCCCCGCTGGATTCGGGACAAGACGATCGACTTCGTGATCCCGATGGCCTACACCGCCGACAACGCCGAGCTGGCCCGCCAGTTCGCCCAGTGGAAGACCATCGATCCGACATTGCAGCGGATCATCCCAGGCCTGGCGATCTACCAGGAGACGGACGGCCAGGCGACCACGCGAAACCTCGATCTGATTCGCAGTCAGCACCGCCTCTGCCGGCAGCAGGGCGCTCGCGGCAACCTGCACTTCTCGCTTCAGCACCTCAGCGATCCGCTGATCGACGTCTTCCGCACGGAGATCTACCTGACGGACGCTCCGGCCTACGCGCCTCCCCGGCAGCAGAGGTGACCGATGTGCCCGTAAGGGCATGGACCGTCCCGGAGAGGGCACGCGCGAAACGGTCGTGCGAAGGAGATTCACCGCTTTCGCCAGCAGCATGATAGAGGGAGACCTTCCCGTCCTTTGGGGCGTTCCACTGCGGTCATGCGTCCGGGCCCCTTGCCTGTGTCTCAACAGAAAACGTCCTTCCTGTCTCCCTGCGAATATCGTAGACTGGCGGCATCGGGATATGGCGAAGTGTTCAGGAAAGCGACGCCTCGCGGCGTGGCTACTACAAAATGGAGGCAGAGAATGACTATCGCACGCGGATTTCGAGGGGGTGTCGCAGCCGCTCTGGTTCTGGCCGTCGTTTCCATTGCCCCGGCCCAGTACAGCGGCGGCAGCGGCACAGCCCAGGACCCCTACCAGATCGCAACGGCGGCCGATCTGATCGCCTTGGGCGAGACCCCCAGCGACTACGACAAGCACTTCATCCTGACCGCCGACATCGACCTCGACCCCAACCTGCCCGGCGGCAAGGTCTTCGATGAGGCTGTCATCGGCCGGTTCACCCGTGAGTTTGCGTGGGTTCGATCGTCGGGTACTGCCTTCTCCGGACTCTTCGACGGGGGGGGGCATACGATCTCGCGAATGACAATCACGGGTGGAGACTACCTGGGGCTGTTCGGCCGATTGGCGTCCGGCGCCGAGGTCAGGAACCTTGCGGTGGTGGACGTCAACGTCATTGGCTCCGGCAACCACATCAGCGGGTTGGTCGGCTTCAACGAGGGGCGGATAGGGGCTTGCTACGTCACAGGCGAAGTTCACGGTGGGTATTGGGTCGGGGGGATTGTTGGGGATACCTACGGCACGATCACCGCCTGCTATGCACAGGCGACGGTGAGTGGCACGAAGTTCGTCGGAGGATTCGCGGGGGGCACCGGGGGCACCATCCTGCGATGCTATGCCGCGGGCCAGGTGATCCTTGCTGAAGAGGGGGATTTCCTCGGCGGATTCGCAGTACAGGGTAATGTGCGCGGGTCCTTTGCAGGCTGTTTGTGGGATACCCGGGCCAGCGGCATTGAGATCAGCGGCTGCGGGATCGGCCTCACTACTGCCAGAATGATGGAACCCGACACCTATTCGCTCAATGGGTGGGCGGAGGATCCCAATTGGGTCCTGGACGGCGGCCGGGATTATCCACGCCTGGCTTGGGAAGGCAGTCCCGGGCAGGTCATTGGCGAGCCGGTCATCGACTGGCTGGGCGGGAGCGGTACGCAGGAGGACCCCCATCAAATCGCCACGGCTGACCAATTCACCCGGGTCGGGAACGCCAGCATCCTGTGGGACAAAGCGCTGGTCCTGACGGCCGATCTGGACGTAAACGGTATCCAGGTCCGGCGGATCGGCGTCTCTCCCGGCAGTGAGTTCCGTGGCAGCTTCGACGGACGCGGGCATACGATCCGTAACTTGACCATGGATGCCGACGGCCTGTCCGTGTGGTGGAGGGGGCTCTTTGGCTGGATTCACGCCGATGGACGGGTGAGCAACCTGAACCTGGAGAACGCCGTTGTCACGGCTGGGGGCCAGCGATCCGGATATCTCGGCGCTCTGGCCGGTTTGAACCGTGAATCCATTTGGAATTGCACAGCGACTGATGTCTTCGTCGAGGGGGAATCTGCGCCTGATGGCATATCCGCTTATGTGGGCGGCCTGATCGGCTACAGCGATGGCAACGTCGAGCATTGCAGGGTGACGGGCAATGTCAGGGGCGATGTGGACGTGGGTGGCCTGATGGGGCTCAATCACGGGAATGTCCTGCATTGCCGTGCCGATGCGGCCGTCTTTGGCAGAGGGTGGTTGATGGGCGGACTGATCGGTGTCAATGCCGGGGTCTTCACACGTTTGTCTGATGCGAACTCCGGTGTGTGGTCTCCCGGGGATTCGGTTCTCCGCAGGGCGGTTGTCAAGAACTGCTGCGCCGCGGGGCAGGTTACAGGTGACGAAGGCTCGTGGCAAGTCGGAGGGCTGGTAGGCAGCAACCAGGATGGCGACGTCATCGGCTGCTACGCAACCGGAGAGGTGAGCGGGGACTACATGGTGGGCGGCCTTGTGGGAGTAAACGAAGGTACGGTTTCGACGTGCTATGCCGGCGGAGAAGTGGCGGGGAACGAAGGTCTTGGCGGCTTGATCGGTTGGGAAGGACGTGGCGAGGCTATCGCATCCTTCTGGGATATCGAAAGGTCGGGGTGCCCGGTGAGTGCCGGAGGAACCGGTAAGACAACCGCTGAAATGTGTACGACCAGCACGTTCCTCGAAGCCGGCTGGGACTTTGTGGGTGAGACGGCCAACGGGACGGAGGATGTCTGGTGGATCGAGGAAGGGAAGGACTATCCACGGTTGTGGTGGGAACCGCGGCCGTCGGTGCGGCTGCCTGTGATTGAGCTGGATGTGGCGAGCTTCGATGCCGGGATCGCCCAGGGGGTGATACTGGTGGACTTCTTTGCGACGTGGTGCCCGGCGTGCCGGACGCAGGGGCCGATCCTCGAAGAGATCGCTGACCGGCTCGACGGCCGGGCGCGGGTGGCCAAGGTGGATGTCGACAAGGCGCGGAGTATCATGCAACGATACAACGTCACGGCCGTCCCGACGCTCATCCTGTTCCGCGAGGGCAGCGAGGTCAAGCGATTCGTCGGGGTGACCGGCGCGGATGCGCTCGTGGCGGCTATCCTGGAGGCGGTTGGCTCGCCTTGATTGCGGGTTTCTGAGGGGCCTTGTCATGGCCATTCGGAACGGCCCACGAATGCTGGCCGGAGGCTGGCGTCCGATTGCTCCTGGCGGTAATTCCCTAGCCACTCACAGGGCTTCCTCTTGCCAAGCCAAGTGTCTGATCTGCAATTTTAGTACTGATATCCGCCTTTTTTTGTGCCTTCGCCCTTGACATTTGTTAAAATACTGTTTTACTACCAACTGGACGTCAGCGTTTCACTCTTTCAAGGTCTTTTCCTGGCAGGTTTGCAGCAGACGGGTCTGGAGAACTGGGCATGAAGAAGGTCGTCGTGGCGTTGCTAATCTTGTCGTTCGTCGCGGGTTGCGGTTCCATCGACCGCAAGGGACTGGTTGCCGCCGGATACAGCGGGGAATACGCCGACGGCTACGTCGACGGGTACTCCGCCGGATGCCACACGATGGGCCATCCTCTTTACCAGTTCAAGAGGAACCTCGGTCGGTACGAGCAGGACCGCCAGTACAATAAAGGCTGGAACGACGGGTTCACCATGGCCCGCTGCGACTACGCCGCAGTGTGGTAGCAGAGCTGTCCGTCCGCAATCCTGATCGTTTCTTGGCTGGGAGCGGGGCTTCTGCAGAAGAGTCCTGCGGAAATTCACATTTCCCCGGTTAGATTCTCGGACGTGTCTGCCCTGCGATCAGGAAAAGAGGCGGTGGCAGGCCTTGGAATGCGAACGCCTGTTCACCGCCCTCGGTGTGTTGTGTGTGGGCGAGTCCGTGGGCCGCGTCCAGACTCCTAGAGAACGACGACGGATTCTTCCTCGCGGAATTCGCTTCGCCGTACGCGGGGCTCTTCGGGGGCTTCTTCGTCCTCGTTGAACGGGCTCCATCGGTTCTTGGCCTTGTTCACGATCTCGATGAGCCGGCCGATCACGATCTCCGGCGTATCGTCGAACGGGTCCACCACCAGGCACTTCAACTGCTCGTACACGTCATCGGATACTTTGAGAGTTCTCATACGGGTCTCCCTGTTGTCTTGGCTGCGTGCCTCCGCGGCACGACGCTCGTGCTACCTTAAGTCTAAGAATGGACCCGGCCCCTGCCAAACCCTGTGGAAAAGCCTTGATTGCTGTCGGCGCTGAGGGTACGCTCTGGGAGACTATGGAATGGCGGTTCCAAGGCCCCAGGAGGGGCGAGGTCGCGAAGGGCAACTGCGGGACATGAAGGGAGGTTCCAATGGAGCGGAGGTTCTTCCAACAGGTCGGGATCGTACTGGCCGTGGCGGTAGTATGCACGGCGCAGCCGGCGGACGTACACCTCAACTGCACCGCAATCAGCGAGACGGGCGAAGCACTGGCGAAAGGGGCATTCCGTATCGGGCGGAAGGACAGAATCCTCTATGCCCCGCGATGCGACACCCGCGGGCATTCGCCGGAGCCGGCGCCGATGCATATGCTGTTCTCGTACGTCTTCGCCCCAACCGACAGGATTCTGTTTCTTCCCCGCACGGCGGAGGAAGTGTGGGCGCAGAGGATCGGAAATCAAGAAGACAGAAAAGGGCGGGTCCGGACGGTGCTTGACGGCAATGAGCCGATGTCCTGCCCGGCGGGCACGTTCCGCGAGGTCCGCAAGTACAGGACGACCGTCTCCGATGCCCAGGGCGATTCCAAAGAGACCGTCGATTTCACCGATGGCGTTCGGTACTTGTGGTTCGCCAAGGGGATCGGCTTGGTTCGCATGCGGTATGAGCACTCCAACGGCGTCGTGACCGAGGCGGTGCTTTTGAGCCACAAGCTCGCCGGCCCGAGCGAGGACTATTTGCCGTTGCAGGTCGGAAACCGGTGGACCTACGCCTGGAGGAACGACTACCACGAGAAGGCTGCGATCGAGACGTGCGTGGTGGCCGAATGGCCACAGGATCTCGATCTGGGGGCACGCGTCCCGGTCCAGCCGAAACCGGCCGTGGATTCCAGCAGCGTTCGACTGAGTGGTTCCGCCGATTCCGTGGTCAGGATCGCCCCTTCGCCCGAGAGAGGATTCCAGTTCCCATACTACCTGTTTGTCCCCAAGAGTCTTGACGCGGACGCCGAGAGGCACTTGCTCGTGGAGATGAACAACACCGGCACGACCTCCGACGATCTGGCGGTTCACGACGAGAGAGCGGAGCGGCTCGTCCGTGACTCCTATGCGAATCAGATGGCCCGCAAGCTCCGGACGCCGCTGCTGGTTCCGGTGTTCCCTCGGCCCAAGGAACAGTGGCGGGCCTACACGCACTCGCTTGATGAAGACACGCTCAAGATACGGTCGGGCCCATTGGCGCGGATCGACCTGCAGTTGATCGCGATGATCCGCGACGCGCGGGTTCTGCTGCGGCGTAACGGCGTCGGGGTTCGCGACAGGGTCTTCATGCATGGCTACTCGGCTTCCGGCGTGTTCACAAACCGCTTCGCGATCCTGCATCCCGACGTCGTCCGCGCCGTCGCGGCTGGCGGGGTCAACGGGATACCGACGTTCCCCGCGGCGCAGTGGCGCGGGACGATGCTGGCGTTTCCCGTGGGCATCGCCGACATCAGGGATCTGACCGGCGCCGATTTCGACGAGCAGGCCTACAAGCAGGTCTCGCAATACATCTACATGGGCTATCTGGACCGCAATGACACGACCCTTTCCCGCGACGCGTTCTGCGAGGAGCACGCGAAATTGATCCGCAGCCTGATCGGGGCGGATATGGGCAAGCGATGGCTCGTCAGCCAGTCGATCTATCGTGAACTGGGCGTCCCGGCCCAGTGCGTCACGTACAACGGTTCGGGCCATGAGATCAAACCCGAGATGATCGAGGACGTTGTAGCGTTCTTCAAGGCCAACTCCGGCGACGGATTCGTCCCGATCCAGCCGCACGAGTACCCCTTCGTCGAGTTCCGTGAGATCAAGACCGCCCACGTCAACGGCCTGTATTGGCAGGGCGACGAGCGAATCCCCGAGTGGTGCCGGGATCTGTTCTCCGGCAAGGGGCATTTCATGATCTCAATCGGCGACTGGATACAGGGCCAGGACTATCGCCAACTCGATGCCTTTTGGGAGCAGGCCGGCTTTGAGTTTGCGTTGAAGGCGGAGGGGCACGCGGACATCACAATCACCTCCAGGAACTCGCGCGGCAATTGCTCCTCAGGCAATGGCGATTTCCAGGGCTTCGTCGTCAGCCTGGAGCCTCCTCAACTGGAACAGATCGTTCGCGGCGTCGAGTACGCGCTTGTGCCGGTCGAACTTCGCCCGGAGTACTCCTGGCAGGTGAAAAACGGCGTCCGTCTCGTCCGCCCCTGAGGATGTCACGCGAGGTTGTTCATACGACCGGCGCCGGGGTCATGGAGATCCTCGACCTGCCTGCGAGCGTCGTGTGATAAGCCAGCGGCGCCACGCGTCGGATGGGCATTCGCAGTCTCTCTTCGACGTCCTTGCGGTCGGCGGTGGCGGTGACGAGGACCGGCTCGAACTGCAGTCGTTTCCAGAGGGATTCCCCGATCCCATTGCCTTCCACGTAGCTGACGACGAGGAAGTCGACCCTGTTGAGCCGGAAGAATCGCAGCAGGTGGGCGATGATCCGACGGGCGAGGTTCTTCCTGCGGTGCTCGGGATCGATCCACAGATCGATCAGTTCGCCCGATCGCGGCGGAAGGTAGTCGGCGTGCAGCCAGATCTTGCCTGCGCCCATTCCGACCGCTCGGGAGGATTCGGTCGGCAGGGCGACGAGCATCTGGGTCTGTTCGTCGCGGATGCGGGCGCTGTAGTACTCCCGCAGCGCCGCGACATTCGTCTGGCCCGGCCTGAGCAGATTCTCGCGGATGCTGTCCATGTCTTTCTGCAGGGCCACCTGCATGCGAATCAATTCTGGTATGTCCTCCAAGGTTGCCTGGCGGATCTCATATCCCGAGGTCTCAATCGATTCCATAGTCCTCCTGACAGGCGGCGCGTTTACGCGGCATCGTTCTTGGGACGCGGTTCGTCATGCCTTCCTTCTCGCTGGAACCTTCCAAAAGTTAAGGAAATACTGGTAAAATACTTATGCGATCGCAAAAAATACGTAGTGCTGACGATGGCAGCAGGGATAAATATGGCCTCTGGGGGTCTTCGTCGGGTCGCGATGGCTGCGGCACGGGGGACGTCACTTCCGCAGAAATGGCGCGAAATTACGTATGTTTCCGAATTGACCGGGCGCGGTCTTCGGATATAGGTTTGTCATCAGGAGCACATGCTTTTACTCGTCACGACGGGACGGTTCGACGCTGCGTGGATCGCAAACGCTAGTGCGGGCCGGCCTGGAGAGGCCGGTTACCTTGACGGAATCCGACAGGAGGTTGGACCAGGGGCCGTGAACAATGAGGTTCGCGGCCCTTTTTGCATCCGCGAATTGCGATCTCTGCAAGAATCCCTGCTATGCTCTCAGGCCGGTCAGATCGGGTTTTAGGCGACGGTTCTCCCGCAGGATCTCGTCCAGGGTCAGCTTCGTCCGTCGGCGAGCGGCCTCTCTACCCAGGATCGTGGCCAAAGTCGCGCGGATGCTCGGTTCGACAGTCGGATTGTCGCAGACGCCGTCTGTGATGGACTTGTGGAACGTGTCGATGTTTCGCTCGGCGCCGGCTGCATAGAGGTTGACGACGTCGCCGCCACGCCAGCCGCCGCTTTGAGCGAGAATCCGGGCACGCGTCGTGTAGCCGGTTTCCAGCCAGCCGGCTGAACCCTGCGCTGTGCAGTCGCTGCGGAAATCCGAGCGGTTCTTCAAGTGTTCGCCGCGATGATTCAGGATCAGGCCGTTGGCGAATTCGTACGTCAGCGAGAAGACGTCATGCGAGTCGCCATGCGGATCGGTCCGTGCGATTCGCGACGCCCCTGTGGCGCTCGTCGGCATCTGTCCAGCGATCCAAAGGGCCACGTCGATCGCGTGGATTCCGGCGTTGACCAGGTAGCTGCCGCCCAGCGAATCATCGTTGACCCAGATCAGTTCCTGGAGGCGGTCTTCGACGGTTGCAGTCTTGGGCGGGTCGCGGAAGCTCTCGTCGTTGTACTCCGAACTGAGCATGCCGACCGAACCGATTTCTCCGTCGTGTACGCGTCTGATGCCCTCGATGATGAACGGGTCTGTCCGGGTCTGGAAATCGCACAGGAAGACCCTCCTGTTCACGGTGGTCTTTCGAGCAGCGTCGCGAATACGCAAGCAGCCGGGCACGTCGCAACCCAGGGGTTTGGCGATGTAGATGTGCCGGTTTGCTTCCGCTGCCGTCTCGGCGTGCTCCGGGAAGCAGTAGGGCGGCGTTTCCAGAAATACAGCCTCGACGTCGGCGGCGATGGCTCCTTTGTAGCCCGAAAGGCCTGCGAAACGATTCGCCTTGGATATGCCCAACTGGTCGCCGGCTGCATGGACGACCTGCTCGAAATAGTCCGCCAAGGCGACGATTTCGTAGCCGCCATGTCTGCGGACCATGTCGGCGATCATCCGGCCCCGACCGCCCAAGCCGATGATGCCGACTCTGATTCGGCTGTTCGCCTGGGTTCCAGCGACGGTCCCTGCCCCGACGATTGTGAAAGACAGCGTCGCTCCGGCGCCAAGGAATCCGCGTCGCGTGATTCGTCGTGTCTTCCCGTCATTCACTGCCGTCATAGCCCTACTCCATCGCAAGGGTTTGTAGTGCCCTATGGTTGAGAAAACCGCAGTCAAAGACCCGACGACCAGACTATCACGACGGCGGTTGGGACGCACGCCATTTTCGCATCAGCGGGCCGGGAGAGGCAAAACCTTTGCCGTTCCCAGACATTCGGAGGAAGGCGTTCTGGTGCGAGAATCTTCTTGGCAGAGCGATTGATTTCGTGTAAAATGGGCAAATAGTAGAACTTGGCGTATCCGAGTATCCTGTGATTCTCTGGAGAGCGGATTTGCGATGAAGAGTTATCTCGTTTATGGGACGGTGCTTACGGCGTTTCTGGCGGGTCTGTGCGTCGCCTCGGCGCCGACGCCGGCGATTGTGCAGCGGGCGGGACATTGGACGCTGGACGTGCGGTACGAGCAGCCGCAGCAGATTGTGCTCCCATGGGGACCGCGAGGCGAACAGCGTTTTTGGTATACCATCCTGACGGTCACCAACCGTACGGGAATGGATGTCGAGTTTTACCCTCGCTGCGACCTGATGACCGACACGCTTCAGGTGGTGCCGGCTGGGCGGGGCGTTCCGCCTGTGGTGTTCCAAATGATTCAGCAGCGACATGCAAGCCGCTATCCGCTCCTGGAGTCCCTCCAGAACGTGCCTAACCGGGTTCTCGAAGGGGAGGACAACGCGCGGGACATTGCGATTGTCTGGCAGGATTTTGACCCGCAGGCCGCGGGTTTTCAGGTGTTTGTAGGCGGACTGAGCAACGAGACCGCGATGATCCCCCATCCGGTCGAGACGGACGCCAATGGCAGGCCCGTTCCGATCTTTCTCCGCAAGACGTTGGAATTGAAATACGCCCTTCGCGGCGATCCGTCTCTACGATCCTCCGTGGAGGTCGTCTACAAGGGCCAGGGCTGGGTCATGCGTTGACGGACGAGTCGGCCCGGCCTGACTGCGGTGAACCTGGTTCCGCGGGCATGCAACTGCTTGCAGCGATCTGGCTCCATTCATGACCGTCGGCCGCATTTCTGCTCAGTTCCCGCCAAACCGCGAACTGTAGCGTCACTCGACGAACCGGCCCTCTCCCACAGGGTTTCGCGTTGTTCCTAAGCGGCATCGCCGTCGGCGTTTTGCGGCTCCACCGCCTGCTTGCGCGATCCGAAGCGGGGAATTTCCCTCTCGAAAAAGGCTCCGAAATTCTGCATCTGACGGTTTATTTTGTACCCAGCGGATGTATGAGTCGCTATAGTGGAATGCCTGTAAAGGAGTAAGCTTTCCTCCCTCGAAGTCTACCCCTTGAATGCAGTAGAGGGAATGTGTTTGGAGCTCGTGAGAGCTCAGGAGAAGATCCAGTGGCAAAGGGTACAGTGAAGTGGTTCAACGCGGACAAGGGCTTCGGGTTCATCGCTCCCGACGAGGGCGGCGACGACCTGTTCGTCCATCACTCGGAGATTCGGACTCAAGGGTACGCCACTCTCAACGAGGGGCAGAAGGTTGAGTTCACCGTCGGACAGGGCCGCAAGGGTCCCTGCGCGACCAACGTCATCCCGAAGTAACTCCGAGCAAGCAGCAGCAACAGGGGAGAGAAGTTTGGACGGGACCATGCCGAGGTCCCAGGAGAACGCAGTATGGCACGAGGAACAGTCAAGTGGTTCAACGAGAAAAAGGGTTTCGGATTCATTACGCCCGATGATGGCAGCGAAGAGCTGTTCATCCATCATTCGAACATTGCCGGCGAAGGATTCAAGACGCTGCACGAAGGGCAGGCCGTGGAGTACAATCGCGGCCAGGGCCGCAAAGGCCCCGAGGCCACGAATGTCATGCCTGTCTGAGAATCGACGCAAGCCGGATGGGCCTCGCGGCGACGCGCCGGTCCATGTTTGACGTTGAAGACGAGGGCCCTGTGAAATCCGCAGGGCCCTTTCTATGCGCGTCCTTTAGTCGAGGATCTCCATGAGAAAGGCGGTCACGACAGCGTCCTCCCTGCGCTTGCGGATACAGACGCCGAGGGGGCCGCTGGGGTCGGAGTGGACCAGCAACTCGATTTCGTCGCCTGCGAAAACCTCCGCCTGGTACGTGAGCTGCGCCGTTCGGATCTCCGGCAGGCTCCCGATGTGCTGGTGGACTGCGTCCAGGGCCCATCGCACATACTCGGTGTTGTTCACGTGCCCGTTGAAGTCCACCGCGCTGAAAGGGACGACCAGAGAACAGACGTGCGTGTAGCTGTCGTCCGGCTGGAGGCGGGTCGTCGCGGTCGCCAGGGCTTTGGGGCCCGGCTGGGGCAGGTTCAGGTCAAGCCGGTCCAGGTTTTTCGGCCGGCCCGTCTGTCGGTCGAGGATCATCCAGTCGCTGGCGGCCCGGAAGAAATCGAGCCCTTCCAGCGAGCGGCCGATGAACTCTCGCGAGGCGATCATACGCGTGCAGCCGCTGGGCCAGGTGGCGACGATCACCTCGTCGCCCCATCCCGGCGTGTCGCTGACCTCGATTCGCAGATTGACCAGCACCCAGAGGCAGCCTCGCCGTTCGAGCTGGCGAATGCCCAGGCCGAGCTGTTCGGCGTGACAGGCTGCCGCCTCCTGCATGTACTGCATCAGCGAGCTGGTCTTCACCTGCCCGTCCGGTCGACAGTCATACATTCTGATGATGAAGCGGTCTTCTCTGGGTTGGCTCATGCTGCATCCCTTGCACAGGCGCGGATGGATCCGTTCACAAGTGCCCGCCATTATGAAGGTTGTCCGGCTCGGGAGCAAGCGTCCGCCTCTCGCACGGACTGCCGAAAGAGTATTGGCATAGCCGTATCGGTTTTTTCCATGGAATTATTCTTGACAGAGTGTGGGTGACAAGGATAGAAACAAGGACAATGTCGGGCTCGGTTTGCAGGGTCGCAGTTCGAGGACAGAACTGCGAAACTGCGAGGCATCACGATTCCGGGCCGCAATGGAGTGCCGCTGTGGCGATGAATGGAGGACGCCTACGGAAAGCGACAAACCGGGAGTGATGGAGTCCAGAAGCGATCCACACCTATCGAAGCACCTTCTTCCCTGTTTCCATCGCGCCGCGTCCTGGTGACAAACTCGTTGATGGGCCCCGGCGGGCCCGCGATCATTGAGGAAAGGAGGGGGGAGCAAGGAGGCAAACGACGTCATGCCAATGATCATAGGGTGATGAAGAGAAGCGTTTTCGGCTGTGTTTCGGCGAGTTGATGGAATCGGTCGCCGCTTCATGACGACGGCGGAGAGGTTCCCTTTTCAGTGGTTCGAGTGCATTGTGGTGCGCTCGCCTGGATGTCTCGCATCGGCGCGCCGATCTCTACGAACGAAGGACAGAGCGATTCGGTCGTAGAAGATCATCGCGGCGCGCGAGGACGGACAGGCCGAATCTGGGGAACGCCGTCGAACGTGAAGAGACCCAAAGGAGATGAGGAATGAGCATGAAAAGGATTTTGTGGGTTCTTTCGGTATTGGGAGCGGTCTGCGCGGGTTCGCTCCAGGCGGCTCCTGTGTCCTACGTTGGCAAGCTGGCCGCCACCGGCGGCGGCGGCGACGGAGTCTTGTTCGTCACCGGGTTCAACTGGTTGTCGACCGAGACCAGTCTGAGCTGGAAGGTGGACAACATCACGACGCCGGGCATGTGGCGCTACGAGTACACGCTTCGGGTCCCGGACAAAGGGGGGCTGGCGGCGGATATCCAATGCATCATCATCGAAGCCTCGAACGGATCGTCGGGTCCCGCGTTTACGATCGCGAACCTGTACTCCCTGACGAGTTCGCCCGAGCATTGGGTCCAGAGCATCGATGTCGGCCTTCACAATCCCGCGGACAATCCGAATCTGCCTCGGAATCTGTACGGCATTCGACTGGCCACGGTGGACATCGACCCCAAGGTCCTGACGATCAGCTTCGATACGGACCGGGCCCCGGTCTGGGGCGACTTCTACGCCCGAAGTTACGTGGTCGACGGAGACTTCTGTGCTCTGTACAATTACGGCCTGTTCAAGACGCCTGAGAGCGATCCGCTGGACCCGCCGTCGAGTGGGAGCATCCTCAGTCACGTTCTGGTCCCGGATTCCGTCGTGATGGTTCAGATTCCCGCTCCCGCCGCGCTGCTGCTGAGCGTAGTGGGGCTGCCGCTGGCGGGATGGCTGCGGCGCAATCGAAGCTTGTAGATCGTTCCGGACGGGGTTGGTTCAGTGGGCCGTATGTCGTTCGCGGCCCCTGTTCCCATTCCTGTCGCGGCAAGGGCGGGTCAGGGTCGCTGGATTCCTTGCATGACGCGTTGGACGTCGTTGCTCATGCCTTGGAGCCGGGCGACCAACTGGTCGAGTTTCCTCTCGTTGAACGTCGTCTCGGTGGTCTCCTGCCACTGGCCGCCCTCGAATTTCATTTTGAAGTCCCGAACCTTGACGGGACAGGTCGGGCAGTTTTCGTTGATCTGCCAGTTGCCGTGCATGAGAAGGTTCCGCAGGTCGCGGATGGCTTCGATGCGTTTGAGGGCCTGCTCAAGGTCCGCCAGAAGCCGCGCGTTGTTTTGCAGGCGATAACGTCCGACGTGCTTGATCTTTCGCAGCAGGACCGCGAGGTTCAACTCGTGGATCAGAAAGGGCCCGATCAACTGGTTGTCCTGGGCCAGCAGAAGGTCCAGCAGCGACTGGAGCTGGTGCTCCAGGGTGGCGTAGCGGACGGTCAGCTCGCCGATTCGCGCAAACAGTCTTTCTTTCTGCATATCAGGCCCCCGACATCGAACGGATTCCGTTTGAACATCGGCAAATCCCGTCCCGGACTCAAACGGCTCTTTACTTTTTCCTTGGGCGATTGCTTAATATGGGACGATGCATGGAGACCCGCACGGGTGCCGCAGAACCACGTTTCGATGGATCGAAAGGCCGATGATGAAGAAGATGATGTTGCTGGGGGTGCTGGCGTTGGGGGTTCTCCTGACGGGCTGTCAGGCCAAACGCGTGGCGACCAGGCCGCAGTACGACCGACCGCTTCCGCCGGGCCAGTTGGCTCTCCGCAAGATCGAAGATAAGAGCAAGTACCCGGATTTCACAGGCGGTTGGCGGGATCTGGACACCCTCAAGGCCGCGATCCGCAACAGTCTCAACTACTTATCCAAGGCGTCGAGCAGGCAGTACTATCCCTATGGGCAGATCACCCACGCCCAGGCGGTGGCCAGTCTCCAGACGTTTCTGACCCTTCTCGATTCGGGGGCCCGCGCCGACGAAGTCAACGCCCTGATCGCGGTCGACTACGACGTCTATGAATCCGTCGGCTGCGACGATCTGGGCACGGTCCTGTTCACCGGGTACTACACCCCGATCTTCAACGGCTCCTATGAGCAGACCGATGCGTTCCGCTATCCGCTGTACAAGGCGCCGCAGGATCTGGTCAAGAACGCCGACGGCCAAACGCTCGGTCGCCGCTGGGCCGACGGCAAGCTCGCTCCCTATCCGAGCCGGGCGGAGATCGAGGTCTCCGGCATGCTCAAGGGGCAGGAACTCATCTGGTTGAGCGACCCGTTCGAGGTCTACATCGCCCACGTGCAAGGCTCCGCCAAGATCCGACTGTCCGATGGGCGGATCGTCACGGTCGGCTACTCCGCCAACAACGGTCATGACTACGTCAGCGTCGCGGCCAAGCTCGTCGCCGACGGCAAGATCGCCTCGGATCACATCAGCCTGGCGACCATGATCGAGTATTTCAAGGCCCATCCCGAGGATGTGGACGTCTACGTCCGTTCGAATCCGCGTTTCGTGTTCTTCCAGAGCAGCGAGGGCACGCCGCGAGGCAGCCTCAACGAGCCGGTGATTCCGTGGCGGACGATCGCCACCGACAAGAGCATCTTTCCTCGCGGCTGCCTGGCGTTCCTCTCGACGACACTGCCGCAGGTGCAGGACGGCCGGATGTCCATTCAAACCTTCGACGGCTTCGTCCTCGACCAGGACACCGGCGGGGCCATCCGCGCCCCAGGCCGCTGCGACATCTACATGGGCGAGGGCGACGAGGCGGGACAACTCGCCGGCCAGACGTATCAGGAAGGGCGGCTCTACTACCTGTTCGCCAAGCCACAGGTTGCTGCGACGGAGTCTCTGACACCCACGAATCCTGAGCGAACGGGCGTCAACTAACCGATCGAAAGGCGGTTCTCGTCATGGGAGCGATCTTGGGATGACTGGGCGGGGTATGCCAAGTGCGAAGTGGCTTCCTGCGTGTCTTCCCGTTTTTTCGCCAATTTTCGAACGGCGATCTTGTACCCATGATGGGCCTCTGTTATAATCATGAGTGCTGTGTAACATGGACCGCCGGGGGGGCCCGGATGTCGCGAAAGAACGGGTTTATCCCGGCGGCAGGAAACAGGAGTACCGGTCCATTCAGGAGCCTGGCGTGAGGCAGTCAGGGCACAGGGTGGTTGCGGGACGGTGGCTGCATTTCCATAAAGCTTGGGCAATTTTTCTATTCCAGGCGGCCCAAAGTCCACGCTGTCGGAAAGGAGGTGTCCGGCAAGTCCATCGACATGAATCGGTGTGAGGGCACTTCCCCATTCAAACCGGGCGAGAAAGCGTCGGCCTGCGCACCCCCAGCGGCCGGCGTACGGCGAAGGGCGAGGGCTCCCAAGCGGGCCCATTGTGCGGAGGGATCGACGCACTCTGACTTGTGGTCGGACAGCGTTCCCTCTGTCTGAAGTTGGCATGTGCAAAGGAGGACATGAAGATGAAGAAGGTCATATTGTCTCTCGCCATCCTGCTGGCGTTCAGTACCAGCACGATGGCCATCGACATCGCGATCTCCACCAAAGCAGGCTGGTGGGGACAGGCGGCGGCGGACCAGGAAATGCAGGAAATCGTGAACAACGTGAAGGGCGCGTCCGTTGAACTGTTCCCTGTGACGGCGCTGGACGCCCTCGCCAGTTGGGTCATCGCCCATACCGGCGACGGCGCCCCGGACCTTCTGATCCTGTGCGGCAACTTCCCGGAGACGATCTATCGATCAGGCAACGCGCAGCCCAACGGATCGTTGGCCGAGCTGTTCTTGGACGACGGGAACACCATCATCAACACCGGCGACTACATCTTCTACGTGGGAACCACGGCCAACAACGATGCCGGCGGATTGCAGAACATGATGGACGTTCCCGCCGCCGGGATGTGGGGGGATGACTCTCTCGCCACGATCTTCGCTCCCACCGCTGACGGCCGGTTGTATACTCCGTCGTTACCGGCGGCGCCCAGCAATCGCCCCTGGTTTCCTGCCCAATTCGTCGGCACGGACTGGCGTGTCGAACTGGTTCTTGCTCAGAATCCTGATGGCACCCAGATCATGCCCGGGATTCTGCGCAATTCCGTTACGGGCGGCCGCGTCGGCGCCTTCTTCCAGGTGGCCGATCGATTTACGGATGTCCGTGGCGAAGTGATTAGTGAATGGATCAACAACTGGTATCTGCCGCTCGTCGCCGCCGGCACGACGGCCGCCAATCCGTCTCCCGAGGACCAGGCCACGGATGTCCCGGTCGATGCGGCGCTGAGTTGGAAGCCGAGCAAGACCGCGGTCGCCCGCGACGTGTACTTCGGGACCGCGTTCGAAGACGTCAACGCCGCTTCGCGGAGCAATCCGATGGACGTCTTGGCCGCCCAGGCTCAGACGGACACCGAGTTCACCCCCGCGGGTCTCGAATTCGGCCAGACCTATTTTTGGCGCGTCGACGAGGTCAACGGCGCCCCCGACAACACGATCTTCAAGGGATCGGTCTGGAGTTTCACGGTCGAGCCGTTGTCCTATCCGGTGACCCCGATCGCGGCGACAGCCTCCAGTTTCCAGCAGAGCTACGTGCCGCAGAACACCATCAACGGCTCCGGTCTCAACGCCGCCGACGAGCATTCGCTTCTGTTGGCGGACATGTGGATGAGCGGCCCCGTCGGGCCCCACTGGATCCAGTACGAGTTCGACAAGACCTACACTCTCGACAAGATGTGGGTCTGGAACGCCAACCAGATCGTCGAGGCGTTCGTGGGCTTCGGCGCCAAAGACGTCACCGTCGAATACTCTGTCGACGGCGCAACGTGGACGACCCTGGAAGGCGTGCCGGAATTCGCCCAGGGTACCGGAGCCGCCACCTATACGGCCAATACGACCGTCGGCTTCGGCGGCGTCATCGCCAAGTTCGTCAAGCTGACGATCAACAGCAACTGGGGTGGCGTCGCGCCGCAGATCAGCCTGAGCGAGGTGCGGTTCTTCTACATCCCGGTGCAGGCCTTCCGGCCTCAGCCGGCGGTCGGCGCCACGGACGTCAGCGTCGCGACCGACCTGTCCTGGCGACCCGGACGAAAAACGACCTCGCACAAGGTCGCCATCGGCACCGATAGCGCTGCGGTGGCCGCAGGCGCCGGCGCCCAGACGGTGACCGAGCACAGGTACACGCCGGCCGACCTGGCCCTCGGAACCCAGTATTTCTGGAAGGTCGATGAAATCGGTGATGGGAGCGAATACCCAGGCGACGTCTGGAACTTCACGACCGAAGCATACGTGATCGTCGACGACTTCGAGAGCTACGGGGATAACGTCGACGCGCAGAACACGATCTGGCACACCTGGATCGACGGTCTGACCGATCAGGCCAGCGGTTCGCAGGTCGGCTACGACCAGGCGCCGTTCGCCGAAAGGACGATCGTCCGCGGTGGGTCGCAGGCCATGCCGCTGCGGTACGACAACAGCAAGTTTGCCTTCTCCGAGGCCAAGTTGACGTTCGACGACGCCCAGAACTGGACGGCTCACGGCATCAAGAGCCTCTCACTCTGGTTCCGCGGGGCGACAGGCAACACCGGAACTCTGTACCTCAAGCTCAACAACACCAAGGTCACCTATGATGGTCCTGCCACCGACATCGGAATCGCTGGTTGGCACAAATGGAACATCGTCTTGGCCGCCACGAGCGCAAGCCTGAGCAAGGTCACCTCCTTGACCGTCGGTGTGCAAGGCGCCGGTTCCGGTACCGTGTATGTCGACGACATCCACCTGTCCTCCACGGTCCCCACACCGCCCACCTCGAACATCGGCATAGCGATTTCCGCCCAGGCAAACTGGTGGTCGCAAACCGCAGCCAACCGGGAGATGGAGGAGATCGTTGACAAGGCGCAGGCGCCTGTCGTCGTGTTCAACGCCAGCGACAAGGATGGACTGGCCGATTGGCTGAGCGCCCACACAAACAATGGTGTGGCCAACCTCTTGATTCTCTGCGGGCAGTTGCCGGACACCATTTATGCGCCCGGCAATACACAAGCCGACGACTCAATCGTCGAGAAATTCCTGGATGCCGGCAATACCATTATCAACACCGGCGACTGGATATTCTACGTTGTCAATAATGCTGGAACAAATGGTTCCGCAGGCCTGCAGACAATCATGGATATTCCCGGTGTGACCGTTGCCGGCGGGGACAATACTGCCGTTACCGTGACGGCCCAAGGCCAGGAACTCACACCGTCTCTGCAAGCCTTTGCAACCGACCGCCCGTTCCATCTGGATACGCTTGCAGGCGATTGGTCCGTTGAACTGGTACTCGCCCAAAACGCAGACGGCACGCTGGCCGATCCGGTTGTTGTGCGCAATTCCGCCACCGGCGGTCGCATAGGGGTCTTCTACCAAGCCGCCAACGAGGACAATCTGCCTCGTGGCGAAGTGATCAGCGAGTGGATCAACAACTGGTATCTCGATGCCGCCGGCGGAAACTGACGAGCAGGTGGCCTCCACACGGATGGCAGACGACTTCTGCATCCGGTGAACATCAACACCAGGGCCTGTGCTAATGCAGCACAGGCCCTTTTCATTATCCGCAGACGATAACGCCATGTCTGGCAAGGACTTACGACCTTCCCAGTTGTCGGGCTCACCCCCAGATTGCACTTCTGTTGCACTTTTCACGCCCGGAAGTGCGCCGCCGATCTGCTCGGCAAGCTCGGCCATGCGAGAGTCTCGCGACTTGGCGTAGACGCCGAACGTCAACTTCGGGTCCGCGTGGCGGGCCAAGGTCTGTAGCTCTTTCACGCTCGCCCCTGCCTCCGCGCCAAGAGAGATTGCGGCTACCCGAAGACCGTGGATGTCCAGCCGGCCTTCGTGGGTGTGCTTCGGTATTCCAACCCTGGCCAAATCGCGGTCGAAGATTCGCAACAAATGGGTCGGAATGAACAACAAGGGGGTTTCGGGCAAGGCCCGCCGGGTGTGGGTCTTCTGGTAGAGCCGGCCTGGGGCGCCGGAATCGGCGAACGCGGCAACAGCCTTCACCAAGTCGGACGGCAAGTAGCAGTAGGCGGCCTTCCTGCTCTTGGTCTGCCGCCACCGAAGGCGCAGTCGGCTGTTCTCAGTCTCCAGGTCGGTTCGGTCCAACTTGCGAAGCTCGCCCAGACGCAACCCCGTCGTGAGGGCCACCGCATAGGCCAGCCGTCGCCAGTCGGGGGCGACGGAAAACAGCTTCTGGATTTCGTCAATGGTCAGGGCTCGACGTTCGCTTTGCGGTGTCTCGTCGATGCGAGCAAGGCCCTTCAGCGGATTCTCGCGAAGGTATCCGTGGCCGATGCACCAGCTACAGAAGGTCCGGAGCGGTTTCACTGTGCCCGCGATTCCGCGACCAGAGTAACCCTGTTCGGTCAACTGTTGAAGGGTCGCCTCGACGCGCGGCAGAACGCCATCCAAGTCAGCAAGAGTCTCGATGCTCAGGGTCTCGGCCCACTTGCGCAGATAACCGTTGGTTCGGTTCGCCCAATCCGGTGACCAGCCCTTGCCGTCCTTGCGGCCGAACGTCCGACCCCAGCCGACGTACTCGTCCACGACCTCCAGGAATGGCCTCTTGCGGTGCTTGGCCGGCGCCGTCGGCGGGGGCTCGACGCCAAGGGCAATCTGCCGGTGCTTGGCCTCAAGCTGCTGGGCGATCTTCTTCGTTTCCGTGCGGTTCGGCGTCCCGGTGAAGTACACCCGCCGGCCGGTGTGGTCAGTGTAGTAGCCTTGGAAGTTCCCGCCCTTCTTGCTGGGCTTCTTGCGTGCTCCTGCCATGCCGTCTACCTCCTGTGCTCCTGCCAGCAGGACCGCAGGTGCTCCGCTACGGTCCGGCCGGCTGCCTGTGCGTCACCCGCCAACTGCTCGTACTGTGCCGGCTTGAAGCGTACGGTGACAAGGACGCTTCGTCTGTCTGCCGGCTGTATCGGTGGGCGGCCCATTTTCGATTTCTTCTTCCTTGCCATACCAACACCTTACTTTGTGAAATTCGATATGTCAAGAGGCAAGTGAAGAAATTCTTCGCTCGGTCCGCTCGGCTTCCCGGCGGGCCTGCTCCAGCCGCTTGGCGAGATGCTCGCGCAGAACCTGCGCCGTCCAACAGTTTTCGCCGAACATCCGAACGGGCCTGGGGAGTTCTCCACGGCCTACGGCTCTCTTGACGCTCACGGGGTGCTTGCCAAGCAGGTTCGCAAGGTGTCGCTCGGTTACGATGTTGTCCAGCGTCGCCGTGGACAACCATTCATTCAACGGTGTGAAGTTCATGTCTGTGCTCTACTCCTGGCCGGCCACTGGGGCGGGCTGATGAATCTGGTCAAATTCGATTTCGGCGTTGCGTAGATGCTCGACAAGGTTCCGCAAAGCGGGGTCCGCCGGCAGTATGCCGTCTTCGAGATACTTCGCCCATGCCTCGCGCTTTCGCGCGGGCGTCAAGGTCGCCGCGTGGATCGCTTCCAGCCGGCGCCGGATCTGGGCGAATCGGTCTACTGATCTTCTCATGGTCTTCCTCTCGGCAAGGGGCCGGCCGGTCCAGCCGCACGTGTACCGGCCCCGCGCCTTCACCGTGAGGGCTCACGTTCGCACTTCAATCTTCCTCGGCTCTTCGATTCCGCACTCGGCCCGAACGATCTTCGCCACTTGCTCGCGGTCCTGCTCGGCAACCTGAAGGCCAACGGTCGCCGCCTGAACGGCCGCTGCTTCGCCTGGGCAGGTCTTCGACAACCACTCCTTTTCGGCGGCCGACAGCACTTCAGGGGTGATTTGACGGTCCCTCAAGATGAAATCGGGAAGCGAAGCGATTGCCTTGTAGACGGTCGCGTTACGGCCTTCGACCGATTTCATCAACTCGGACAGCAACTGCGAGGGCTTCAGCTCCAGCAAGAGCCGCTGGGCGTTCTGGACTTCCATCAACGCAATCAAGCGGTCGATGTCCGTCTGGCCGGCGGGCTGCTGGGCCTTTCGGAGCGCCGCGTGAGCCAGGTCGCGCTTTTGGACGGCCATCGACAGCAACCGCTTGCCGCCTTCACTTTCCATCCCGACCAGAAAAGCGGTTCCGAGTTCTCGTCGGCGGGCGGTCTTGCCGGCGGGGGTCAGATTGCCGTCACCGTCGATCTTGGCCAAGCCGTCGGCCAGCTTTCGCAAGTCGTCCGTGAAAGCGTCCTGCTGCTTCGACGCAAGCCAACGGCAATCCTGCTGCTGGGCATCGGCGCCGGCCAACAGGCTTTTCGACGCGAAGCCAAGCTGAAGTAATCCGGATAGATTCATGTTTTTCCTTTCTCGGTCAAAATGAGTCACTCGCTCTCGTAGACGCGAACCGTCGCGCTGCTGGCGGCGGTCGTGGACAGCGCCGCTTGCGCCCCGCTCTCCGGGCTCAGAGTCTCGGTCTCGGCGACGCGGAAACCTTGGCCGGCCAGAACCTGGAGAACCTCCTGCTTGATGTTCTCGACGGCTCGACGGCTCGCGTCCTTGACGTGAAGTTCAATTGTCATGTCCATGATGAATCCTTTCTGCCCATCTGGGCGTTTGTCACTCTGTCGGTCCGGAAGCGGCCGGATGGTTTTCTTCGCCGGTGACAGGCTGGCCATGCTTGGCCAACCATTCGGCTTCGGTCTGCTGCCTCGGAACAATCAAGTAACCAAATGGCGGGGTCGGCGGGTCTTCCCGGAGCAACTTCTCGACGGCGGCGTCCCATTCTTCGGGGGTGTCGGCGTCGATGATTCTGACTCCCGCCCTGACGTTGCGCTGGTCGGTGATCTGCTGTGCACGGTCAAGAAGTTGTCGTAAGCGCCTGGGAATGAGCTTCATCGGTTGTCCCCTCCTTCGCACTTCGGGATTGACGAATCCATCGCTTGCAGCGTTGCCGCCCATCGTCGAAGAAACTCCGCTTGCCGCTTGTCGCGCGGCAATTCTCCGCGTTCCTGATAGGCGAACATCGCCACGCTTGCGGCCATCGGATCAGCGAATGGCGGACGCTTGTCCAGGGCCTGCGCCGCCTGCTGTAGCCGGGTGCTGATCCGCGCGAATCGTCTCATGCGTTGGTCTCCGTCATTCGCTCAAGCTGCCCCTCGATTTCGTCCAGCCGGGCTTCAACGTCGGCGGCCACGGCTTCGCCGGCAAGCTCCAGGATCGTCCGGGCGCTGAGGAATTTGGTCTTGCTCACGTCATCACCGCTCAGGGCCGATTCAAGAACGGAAACGGCCTTCGACGACAACTGGCACAGCCGGCTCAACGCGTGACCGTGTGCCGTGCTCCGGGCCGCTCGCAGGGCCTTCACAAAGTCGGGGTCGCGCAGCAGCCGGTGTAAATGCTGTCGCGACACCTTGGCTTTTTCCGCTGCCTGCGAAATCGATTCGCTGTCAAGCAGGGCCGAAATCAGACGGTCGTATGTTTTTTCGGCGTGTCTCATTTTGTACCATTTCCTCGCTGACGAATCAGCTTGCGGGCCAGCCGGCGGGCGGACCGCTTCGCAGACGGATCGGCCTGGGGGTCGGTGAGGATCGAAACAAGCTCTTCAATCGCAAGCGGGATCAGCTCGGCCAAGAGGACCTCGACTCGTTTTCGTCTTTCGCTACGTTCGGACATTTTCGGACACCTTCGGTCAAAGTGGAAAAATCAAATCCGTGCAATCATTGGCCAACCCGTGCTGATCGCGACTGCGTCTCATGCGCATCGCAGAGCCACCAGTCCGGATCTCCCGCGTGCCGATGCACCCCCGACCCGCTGCACCCACCGACGTGACGCTTGGCGCAGGGGTGGGTCGTTTCTTGTCGCTGTCGCGGCATGGTCTGCTCACGGCGCGCCCAATTGCGGACGGCGGCTTTCCAGTCTCGCATCGGGGTCGTGCCGATCAACCAGCCCTTGCTGTGGTAGTTGTCGAGGAACGCCTGGGCGTCGATTTGATAGCCATCCTGTTGGCAGTAGGCCTCGATCTCCTCCACCGTCGGAACGACGAAGCGGGCGGGCCGCGCAGCGTCCGGCTCCTGCTCCTGCTCCTGTTCCTGCTCCTGTTCCTGCTCCTGTTCAGGTCCGACCAGTTCGGCGGCGGTTCGGTGCGAGTTCGCTAACCGTTCGCGAATCCATGGGGTCTCATCGCAGTATGCAGTCAACGCAGGACACGCCGGAAGCGCGAGCAATCCGTTGACGCACGCTGCCGCCGATTTCGCATTCTCGGGCGTGTTGAAGTCGAACCAGCCCGGCAGACATACCACGTGTGTGCGGTCGCATCGCAGCGCGAGACCGCTGTCGATCGATTGCTTCCAGCACCGGCAAACCTGCCTTGTCGTGTATGCCAGATCCGCAACCACGTACAGATTGGGAAGAATGTACGCACCCCACGGCGTCGAATGCGGGGATGTCCACAGGTAGACCATGAACAGCCGGCCGTCTCGATCAAGCGCGAGAAAACGTGGGTCAGTCCATATGTATGGGCTGAGTTTGCGATACTTCTTGGCCATCAGGCGCCCCCTTCCGTCTGTCGTAGGTTCTCGCGGCTGGCCCGCTCAGCCAGCACAGCCGCGACCGCGTCGGCATTGAACAGCAGTCGGCCCTTTGCGTTGACATGAGGCAGGCGGCCCGCTGTTGCTTCGAGGCGGAGCCAGTCGGGGTCCAGCCTGAGCGCCCGGGCCAATCTGTACGCGGAAACAAGTTGTGTCTTGTGCGTTGCCATGCTAGAACGATACCAGCATGGCGCTCGTGGTAGGGGCAAACTAGGGGTCAATCAAGGGCGCGTAAGGACATTGGTCACGGCTCAGGCAGGCAGGCTTTGCCGGCGATGGTCAGACGAACGCCTTTGCGTTCTCGGGGGCGTTCGATCAGCCCGCGGTCCAGCAGTCGGCGGACGAGATTCTTGATCGTCGTGTCTGATCGAATGATCTCCCTCTGTGCCAGTGTCTTGACGATAGTCTCGTTCGTTGTAAGGGTGTCCCGCTCTTCGAGAATGTCCAACACCTGAAGCTCATCGTCCGTCAAGTCCGGTCCTTGTTCCGTCTGGGGTCGCTCACGCTCTCGCAGGGCGTCAAGGATCGTCAACCACGTCGCGTTCTTCACGTCTGCATCGCTCCATCCACAGACCGTTCGCAGGTGTGCTCGCACCGAGGGAAAGTCTGGCTCGAATCGTCCCGCGCCGTCGATCCGCGCCAGCCCCAGCCGGCGGAGTAGGTCTTTGCCGCTGGCGTCGATCTGCTCTACCAGTTCGCATCCGCTCAAGGGGACATGGTTGCCGTCATAGTTCCGGCCAACATTCACCTCGATGAAGTACTTCGCCTCATGCTTTCCGAAGGGCTGTCGCGGGAAGTGCTTCACCGGCGTGAAGGTCTGTTCGCTTTGCTGCTGTTTCTTCATGGTCCACCTGCTTTCTCTCGGGCCGGCCCGGACAGGACAACGGGCAGGTGGCACCATTGTCGCTGTCCAGGTCGCTTGGCGGGTGTACGGCCCGCCGTCCCGATGCTCAATTCAATTGTACTGCGTTCCTTCAAGTCCGCAAAGCGGGTTCGGTCGTTTGCTCTGTGGCTCGTTCCGCTGCGCCAGCCCTCGCCTGCTGGCCGATCTCGGTCCGGTCCGGCCCTGGGCAGGGGTCCGGCCGTCCTGGGCCTCGTAGAACGCTCGAACGGCGGCCAGCACTCGCTGCTGGTGGTCGGTCGCGACTTTCCCACGGCGCCCGCGTGAGGATCTGGCGTCGGCCCGGCTCACGATTCGCCCCCCATCGGCTCGTAGGTCCGATCTCCCTCGCGGTTGTCGGAATGGGCCTTCCGTAGTGCGTCCAGGCAGGCTTCCCGCCGGCGGTCCTCGTCGGGGGTCCGGGTGTAGGACTTCACCACGTGCAGAATGTTCCGCCTGGCATCGTCAGGCAGGTCGTGCCAATGCTCGGCAACGAAGGCCAAGTCCGGGTCGGAAGTCACGCACTCCTGTTGCACTCCTGGCGCACTTTTCCCGTGCAAAGTTGTGTTCTGCGGGTGTTCGGGTGTGCCGTTGTTGTGTTCGATGTCACGATGTCCAGACTTCACCAAACCGCTTATTTGCAGGGGTTCTGCCGCTGTTGTGTCTTGCTTCTGTCCGGATTGTGCCAACGTCCGGTCCGCGCTAATGCAGCACAGGCCCTTCTTCATGCGATATCCTGTATTCGTCAATCGCCAACGAGATCGCCTGGCTCGCAGGCAGGAGGCTGCCCGTGCACAAAGCGCAGTGATTCGACGCTCTGAGGCAGAATGTTGAATTCCGGCGGGACCCGGGTCCGCAAGACTTTGGTCCCGCCTCTGTTTTGCAGGGTCCATTCGCGTCGTGCGGTGCGGCCGCCGGCACATTAACTGCGTGACGCCGCTGGGCGACTTCGGTACGCGATGCCGCTGTACCGGCGGACATTCGGCCAGGAGCCAAGGTATTGCAGGGCAGTCACCCGCGTCGTCTACCGGGTCCGACTGGGGGCAGTCCCCAACCGGACGCCGGGGACGGGGCCTTGGGGATAGCAGCCCATGGTGACAGCCGGGCTGTCCTCCCGAACGCACAGATCGAGCGCCGCGAAGGCCTCAACTGAGAACTCGGCGACCCTGCTGTCTTGGTCCAGCGACAGCTCTTCTTGGACCGCTTCGAGAGTCTCGTACCTTCGGTGCTTCTTCCAGGCGGTTCCCCAGTTGAAAAGACCTTGGCCCGCGGCAGGGCAATAAAGATTGCTCTGGAATCGGAGGTTCAGATCTTCGAGCGACGAGGGACGAGCGACGGGCGACGCCTCCTGCATCGACTTGGGCCAGTGACGCTCGTCGCCGACGTCGAACCAGCCCCAGACCTGGGCGTCGCGGTTCCAGGCCAGGACATTGTTGCGGATGATCTGGTCGTGGTTCCAGACGGGTTCGGCTTTCCTGTCGTCGATTCGCGGCGTGCTGCGGGTCTGCTCGCGGAAGTTGAAGCCTTCCTTGTTGCCGAGGAGGAGATTTCGCTCGATGAGGCAGCCGGGGGAACTGGACAGACTGATGCCGGCCGCTGCACCCCAGGCGCCCGGCGTGTTGGCGAAGCCATTGCCGACGATCACGTTGTCGTGGGCGTGCAGGCCGTAGGAGATCTCATAGAAGACGCCGGCGTTTTCGTTGTTCGCGATCAAGCAGTTGCGGACGACGCAGTCCTCGTTGCCGATGTCGAACCAGATGCCGTTGCCGCGGTTTTCGACGAAGGTGCTGTACTCCAAGACGGCCCCGCGGGTCAGGCAGATCTTGTCGCCGCCGGCTTCCCAGCCGCGATCGAAGCCTTTTGTGTTGTTGTATCGCACGGTGCAGCCGGTCAGGTGCAGGCGATGGGCCCGGCTGGCGCCGAAGCCGAGTTGGCCGTTGTGCTGGAAGGTGCAGTTGCGGACGGTGATGTCTTGGCCGGAGAACTCCGCTCCGCTGGAGTTGGTGTGCTCGAAGACGCAGTTCTCGACGAGGATGTGGTCGCCGGAGAATGCGACGGCGCCTTGCTGCGCACGGTTCGCTGCATAGCGAAAACGGAGACCCTCGATGGTCGCGTAGCTGCCCTTGACGATCAGGATTCTGTCCCGGCTGGAGGCTTCCACCGCCGTCTTGCCGGGGGCGATCTGGCGGTTGTCCGCGGATTGGACGTAGAGCGTCTTGGCGTCCAGATCGACGAAGAACGCGCCTCGGGCAAGCTGCTCTCTCGCGAGCACCTGGCGGAGCGGATAGCCGTCGATGAAGACCTGCTCGCAACGGCCGATCGCCCTGTGGTAATCGTCGTCGGGATGCGTGTTGGATTTGTTCCAGGTGACAAATCTGTGCGGCCACACAGTGCTGTACACCTGCTCGGGGCCGGGCAGGGATGTCCAGTCGGTGAGAGGATCGGCCCCCGTGAGGACGACGTGCTCGCCCTGAGCGGCCCGCAGGGTGATTGGACGATTCGGCTCGCCGCTTTGGTCCATCACCACGAGTTCGCGATAGACGCCTCCGTGCAGGAGCACGCAATCGCCGGGCTCGGCGCGAGCCACCGCGTCGCGGATCGTGCGGGTCTGGCTATCGGCTTCGATTCCCGCCAGCGGAGCCGGGGCGACATGGTATGTCTTGGCGTACGCCTGACCGAAGATCGTGATCGCGAGGACCGCTGCCAAGGGCCACAGGAGGACCCTCGAAAACGCGGTTTTAGAAGGCTCGTGGGACCGTGCGGCTGACCTTTCGAACATGCTCAACTCCTGCTTTCGGCAATCCTTGTTGCCGCCGATGTCTATCTGCCCCTTTGGTGCGAGGTCGCGACGCCTTGCGGCGGACGGTGGAATACCCGATGGGAAGACTCGCTGCAATCGTTTAGGTCAATACTGTTGCAGAAGCGCCAGCATCTGGCGGTCGAGCCTGTGGCCCTGGAAGTCCTCGTATTGGACGTCGGAGCGGCCGCTGTCCAGGATGCCGAACGAGCCTCGGAAGTTCCACAGGGCCCAGCCCAGGCCGGCCTGCTCGAAGTTCTTCAGGCAGTCCTCCATCCACCGCAGCGTCACGTCGTGCGGCGTCTTGTTGTAGGAGCCCCATTCCCCCACCATCACGCCGACGCCGGCTTCTTTGAGGGCGACCCAAGGCTGCACGTAGCGGTCCCACAACCATTGGCGGTCCATGGCCAGGTCGCTCTGGAACGCTCCGACGGGGTCCTCCGGCTCGAATCGCACGCTCTGGTTCACATCGCCCCAACGGGAGTTCACGCGCATCGAGAACGTCCGCCCGTCCGCCAGATCGATGCCGATCTCGGTGATCGTCATCCAGTCGCCGACCGTGTTGCTCAGGCGGATTTGCTGATTGCACTGAGGGACGGGAATGGCGAACTCCTGGTCGTATACGTTTTGATACGTGTCCCATTGCGGCATGTACACGACCTGCTTCCAGGGGCCTTCGCCGGGACCCGGCGTGAAGTCCTGGCTCCAGGCGGCGCTGCGACCGCGATCCACGAGCACCTGGAGCTTGGAGGAGTGCGAGACCGTGCCCACGCGGACGCGGAACGTGAACGGCTCGGATATCCTGGCATCGAGGACCATGGAGGACTGCATGTTCTGCTTGGCCGGGCCGTACAGATAGCCGGAGAATCCGAGCGGTTCGGGCCACATGGGCAAAGCCCACTGGTCCGAGCCGGAGGCCCAGCTTGCTCTGTAATGCGTCAGGGTGAAGGGCTGGTATCCGCGGGTCGCCTGGGCGATGCCCAGCGGGGCCAGGTTCCAACTCGGCGCCACGGCGTAGTTGATCCCATCGGCAATGATCAGGCGATTGGGGTCCTCGGCGCGGATGGCCTCGACCAGCAGGCTCACCACGTGGGCGTGGACGTTCGGGTCGACGTCGGCGGGCTCATTGAGCAGGTTGAAGCTCAGTTGGCTGTTCGGGATGCCCTTGTATCTCCGGGCGAAGTGGGCCCAGTGCCTGGCGCAGACCTGCTGCGTGACCGGATCGGTCCACAGGCTGGTCGGCTCGGGCGGACTGGCCACCGTGTACCCCGGCGCCCGATGGAAGTTGAGGCACACGTGCACGCCGTATTTCTGCCCGTACACGACGGCCTGATCCACCCACCGAAGTGCGGCTTCGTCGAAGCGGTTCCAGTCGTTGCCTTGAATCCAGATGCGATAGTCCATCGGCAGTCGGACGAAGTTGAATCCCCACTCGGAGATCAGCCGGAAATCGCTCTCGCGGAAAGGACCAGGAGAGCTGGTCTTCATGAACATCTCCAGCAGGTTGAATCCCCGCCACTTCGGCAGTTCCCGGGCCGAAGGCTCGACCTGCGCCAACGTCACGGTCTGGACCACTCCCAAGATCAGTAGTCCAATCCAGGTTCGCTGCATCATCGTGTCCTCCGAGAAACTAATAGTGCTTCCAGTAGTCCATCGAGTCGAGCTTTCCATGTCATAAGGTCCGCCGTAATCGATCCGTGTTTTCAGTTCCAGCCGATCTTCCTGCGTTCGTCAAGCGATGTCCGTGTTGAGTCTTGTGCCGCCGACTACTCCTCCGCTTCTGGGGTCTCGCTGGTTTCGGCCGTGCGGTCCTTGGTAATCTCGGAGATCAGGGTTGTGGCGTAGCAGCCGGCGTCGAGTTCGAAGCGAAGCTCGAGGTAGGGGCCCAGATCGTCCAGGCCGGACTTGAGGCTCACGTTTCGAGGTTGGAACCGCAGGGAACGACGGCCGCCGCGGGCGCCGAGACGCTTCATGTGGCCCGATTCGCTCTCGCCGAGAGATTCCGCTTCGAGGGTCGGGTTCTCGATTTCGCCCGCCGGACCGGTCAGGCGGGTCGTGCGCTGGCCGATCAGGGGGCCGGTGGGACTGATCTCGAAGCGCTCGCAGCGCGGCTGCTCCGCCTCCGGCTGCTCAACTCGGAAACACGCGCCATTGTCGTGCTTGTAGGCCATGTCGCCCTGGAGGACCTTGTCGATGTTCGGCATCCGGTTCGCGAGGACGCGGTTGAAGAGGTCGGATTGATAGGCCGAGATGAACAGGCCCTGGAGGTGCTTGTCCACCGTGAACAGGCCTCGCTTCTTCTTGCCTTTGCCCGCGAGGATCGCCCGCAGGGCCCTGCGATGGTCGGCGAATTGGTGCGGCCAGTTCTTGACCGCCTCTTCGTATTGGCCCTGCTCGTACAGGGAGCGAGCCTTGAATACGGCGGGCGAATCGAACTCGGCATTGGGCCGGCCCAGGAACTCGTCCATGAACTCTTCCGCGTCGTTGCGGGCGAGCGCTCGGCCCAGAAGATGGTTGTTCCGATGGTTGCCGAACCGCTGGGGCCCGAAGTAGTTGGGCACGCCGCGAGTGGTCAGGATCGCCAGGACCTTCTCTGCGACGGTCAGGGCCTCCTCCGGCGGCATCGCGAGTTGGCGAAGCCGAACGACGAAGCGGTTGCCCCGCAGATGGCCGGGCTTGAGCTTGTTCGTATGTCGGCTGGTCTTGAGCACGCGGACCTCCGCCAGCGAGAGCTGCTCCAGCCTTGTGGGATCGACGTGCTCGATCGAGATCCACTGGCGGGCCACCGCCTGGGCGTCCTTGAGGCCCGCGGTGCCGATATCCCGGCGCTGGACGTTCAAGGCCCGGGCGATCCGGTCAAGGGCTTCCCGCGTGCCGAGCCCCTTTTTCTCAATTTGGGCATAGACGTGCGTGCCCGAGCCGCTCGGCTCGTAGGAGGGCAGTTCCTCGACGAAGAAATCTTCCGGCCGGCTCTTGATGACGCCGCCGACGCCGGGAAGGCCCGTGGTCAGAAACGGTAATGAGTCGCTCATATGAGTTTGCTATTTTCGATTTATGATTTACTATTTGGGTTGTCGCGGGCTCCGTGAACCCCCGTATTGTCTTGTGCAACTCGTTCAATCGTAAATGGTAGACTGTGAATAGTAAATCTCGAAATGTTCTTTAAGAGACGACGACGAGAAAAACTGGCGTCCCGGCCTTTCCCGGCCGAGTGGCTGGCGATCCTGGAACAGAACGTGCCGCTCTATGTTGCGCTGCCCGAGGCGGACCAGGCGGAACTGAAGCGGGGCATCCAGATCTTCCTGGGCGAGAAGCGGTTCGAAGGTTGCCAGGGCCTGGAGATCACCGACGAGATTCGCGTCACCATCGCGGCCCACGCCTGCATCCTGCTGCTGCATCGCCAGACGGACTACTATCCCGGCCTGACGTCCATCCTGGTCTACCCCGACGCGTTCGTCAGTCCCGACGTGCACGAAGTCGTCGGCGACATGGTCCTGGAGACCGAGGAGGTCCGCCTGGGCGAGTCCTGGCACAGTGGAACCGTCATCCTTTCCTGGGCCGACATCCTCGACGACATCGACGCAGGCGACGGATCGAACGTGGCCTTCCACGAGTTCGCCCACCAGCTCGACAGTTCCGGCGGCAAGGGCGACAGCACGCCGGTATTGCGGGACCAGGCGACGTTCGACGCCTGGTCCAAGGCCCTCGGCCAGGATTACGAGCGGTTCCAGAAGGCGGTCCAGCACCGTCGGCCGGAGGTGCTCGACGAGTACGGGGCCACCGACCGGGCGGAGTTTTTCGCTGTGGCCACGGAGACCTTCTTCGAGACGCCCATCGATCTGCGTCGGGCCTACCCCAGGCTGTACGAGCAACTCAAGCGATTCTACCAGCAGGACCCGGCGTCGCTGCACTTCGTTCAGGACGACAAGTGAACTGCGACTTGTGTCACTTGTCCGGCGCCAGGACCGCAGCGAAGCCGCCGTAGGGCTTCAGCGAGACTTCGATCGCGCTGCGGCCGGTGACGGCTCCTGTCTTGCTCTCGAAGGTCCGCGGGGTTTCGCCGTCCGTGATCAGGGTCATGGCGCAGCGGGCGTCGCCCAGGAACGAGAACAGCACGGTGACATTTCGAGATGCATCCACGCCATTGATGCCGGCGACATACCAGGAATCCCCGCTCTTGCGGGCCAGGACGATGAACTGGCCGGGCTCGCCTGCGAGGAACTTCGTGTCGTCCCAGGCGGCGGGGACCTTTTTGAGGAAGTTCTTCGGCGCCTCGGGCAGCTCAAGGTACTCCTTGGGCCCGCCCGCGAAATGCAGCCAGCCGGATTCGAAGACCACCGACAACGCCAGCTCGTGGCTGTACGTCGTCAGGTGGCGGTACACGTTGTCCTGGAACATCACAGGCGTGTAGTCCATCGGACCGACCACGTTCCGCGTGAAGGGGATGATCACGTTGTGGACCGGGGCTTCGGTGGTGAACTTGCGGTCGAAGCTGTAGCACTCCTCGCCGCGGACGGCCTCCATGGTCATCAGGTGCGGATAGGTCCGCGACCAGCCGCGAGGCAGGGTGCAGCCGTGGAAGTTGACCATGATCTGGGCTTCGGCCGCGTCCTTCAGGATGTCGTGATAGAGCTGGATGATGTTCTGCTTGTCGCTCTGGAAGAAATCGACCTTGACGCCCTTGATGCCCCATTTCCTGAGCGTCTGGAGTTCCTCCCGACGGATCTCCGGATGATCCATCATCCCGCGGGGCTTCTCGGACACGTAGTTGTGCGGGCCGCCGGAGTTGTACCACATCAGGAGGCCCACGCCTTTGGCTTTGGCGTAGGCGATCAGGTCGTGGATCGTGCCGTTCTTCATCCGGTCCCAGTTGGCGTCGACGAGCGAGTATTCCCACCCCATCTCGGCGGCCAGGTCGACCCAGGCCTTGAGCTTGGTGCAATCCTGCGGGCTGTCGTGGTCGAAGAGCCAGCTCCAGGAGGCGCGTCCCGGCCTGATCCAGCTCGTGTCCTTGACCGTCGAGGGCGGACACAGGTCGGTGACGAGGGTGGATTCGACGACGTCGCCGAGCGAATCGCCGACGATGATGACCCGCCAGGGCGTGGCCCAGGGCAGGGTCGAGGAGGGCTCGACCTGGCCGGTGAAGTTGCCCTCGCCCTCGTCGGGAAAGCGGATGGTGTACTGGCCATCGGGGGCGTTCTGGCGGAGCCGGGTGCCGCAGTAGGAGGGCTCCAGGCCGGCTTCTGTCACGAGGACCCATCGGCTGCGGTCGGCCGTGCAGGCCAGCAGGGGAAACGCCCAGCCGGACTCGCTCGGGGACGCCGTGCCGACCTCGACGCCGTTGACATAGTAGGTCTCGTAGGCCGGCGTGTACTTCGTCGGCTTGTCGTACGGATGGGCCCAGACCTTGCCGCCTGCCGGCAGGCGAAAACCGGTCGATTCGGCTGTCACCGTGTATCTGTCCTTGCTCTCTTCGGGAAAGCGGTAGCGGAAGGCGACGCCGTCGTTATACGCTCGCACGATCAGCTCGACCTTCGCGCCGCCGGCGTTCTGGAAGACAAGCGTCTGCTCGTTGGCGAGATTCCGGCAGGTCTTGCGCTTGCCGGAGAGCATTGTGTAGGTTTCGTCGATAGCCTTCACGTCGCCGGCTGCGACGAACTCGAGGCCAACCACGAAGTCCTGATCCTTGCGCCTGATACCCAGCGGGGATCTGGACATCACGACGGGTCGGCCGCCGCATGCGACTTCATAATAGAGATGGGATTGGCCGCCCGGAATGATCAGGCCGACCGTGATAGCTGTCTGACCGTCGGGTGACGCGACCGTCCAACCCTGGGTGGCACGGGTAAGGATGAGGGTGGCGAGTGCCACGACCATGGCTGCATGTCGAATGGATGATGTCACGTTATGCCTCCTTGAGTATCGATTCGGTACATCGCCCGCAAAGGCGGGCCGTATTCTCGGCCATAGGATACGCCGTCCGGGCGGCGATTTCAACTACATCCTGCGGCGTATGTTGTCCATGAAGTCCACGACTGGCGTCCCCGCCGAATCCTGCCGACGAGTCAGGCAAATCCCAATCTTGACAGAGGCCGGCTGCGCCGATATTCTGGCGGTATGAGTGATTCAGCGAACCATCGTGACGGATGTGCGAACGCGGGTGAGCCGGGGACCGTGGGCGGTTTCCTGACCGCGGCCCTCAATATGGAAGACCAGATCAGCAGGGGAGTGTACGAGGACTATATGACCCGCGCAAACTGGCCGGCCGACCTCGACGACGAGACCTTCGCACAGATCAAGTTGCGACTGACCACGCTGGTCGAAGACACCAAGGCGCACGCCAAGATCCTTCAGGCCCTGATCCGAGAACATGGCAAACGCAAGTAACTCCAAGAAGGCCAAGATCGTCAGCGAACTGACGACGATGAAGTCGTACGAGCTGTCGGCGCGGGATTTGTATCGGGAGATCGCCGGCGATCCACAGCTCGTCGAGCCCAAGATCCGCAAAGCCTTCACCCGGCTGGCGGAGGACGAGCATTGCCATGCCGAACTGGTTCAGGAGATCATCGATCTCGTTGAGAAGTCGCTGTAGTTTCAGGCGGTCCGCTTTTCTCCTGGCGTCGATCACTTCAGAAGCGCCGCCGCGCGGGCAGGGTCGATCTGACCTGCCACCTGGAGAGCCCAGCTCATGTCCTGTGCGATTTGTCCGCCCACGTACGTGGCCAACTGCACCGCGCTGACCGGGTCCATGCGGGCCTGGGGCGATTCTTCCTGCGAGATCTGCCGTCTGAGGAACGCCTCAATCCTCTCAGGGGCATTGGCGTGAAGATCGACGAAGCCAGCCTCGGTCAGGGCTTTGGTGAGGTGCCGGCTCGACAAGATCAACGCGTCCTCCATTCCGACCCGTTTCCAGGGCAGGTTCGTCGATTCCTCCTTCGAATCGGTCGTCTCATTCGTCGTGTGATAGTTGAAATTTCCGCTTCCAACGCTTCCGATCCCGTCCATATTCTCTCCTGCGCGTAGATGTCGATTGTTCAGGTGGGAATGAAGAACGTTTGAGTTTCCCCGTTACGAAAAGCATAAGAAACAGGAGCGTGCCCAGCAAATGGCTAGTTGCACCTGGGCAAAGTCCCGTGTCGATTCGCCTTGGGCCGCCGGGGAAAGACCTCTTGCCCCAGCGTGTCGGGCGTGCTATCTTCCACCATCGGATCGTTTGGGAAACCGGCTCACACCATGGAACGTTCGTCGTTAACACGATATGCGTGGCTGTCGATCGCCGCCGCGCTGGCCACAATCGGGCTCAAGAGTCTCGCTTACCTCTTGACGGGTTCCGTCGGTCTGCTTTCGGACGCGGCGGAGTCGCTGGTCAATCTGGTTGGCGCGTCGATGGCTCTGGCCATGCTGATCGTCGCGGCCCGTCCGGCCGACGATGAACATCAATACGGGCACAGCAAGGCCGAGTACTTCGCCAGCATCGTCGAGGGTGGGCTGATCCTGATCGCGGCTCTGGCCATCGGGTATGCCGCTGTTCGACGCATCCTATATCCGCGGCCGATCGATCAGACCGGGATCGGTCTGATCGTCGCAGCTATCGCCTCGGCGATCAACCTGGTCGTCGCGAGGATTCTGTTGAAGGTCGGCAGGACTCACAACTCGATCACGCTCGAGGCCGACGCCCGCCACCTGATGACGGACGTCTGGACTTCCGTAGGCGTCATCGTCGGCGTGGGGCTCGTTTCGCTGACCGGATGGCAGATTCTGGACCCGATCGTCGCGATCGTCGTGGCGGTCAACATCGTCCGGACGGGCGTTCTTCTGATGCAGCGTTCGGTCGCGGGCCTGATGGACGCGGCGCTGTCCCCCGAGGATCGCGACAAGGTGCAGAACGTTCTGGACAAGTACAAGCAGCAGGGCATCGAATTCCACGCGTTGCGGACGCGCCAGGCGGCCGGCGTGCGGTTCGTCTCCGTCCACGTCTTGGTCCCCGGCAAATGGACCACGCACAAGGGGCACCACATGGTCGAGGATATCGAAAGCGAGATCCGCCTGGCACTCCCCGGTTCCAACGTGATCACGCACCTGGAGCCGATCGAAGATCCGCTGTCTTTCGAGGATATCGGGGTCGATCGGTGACCATCATTTCCTTGCTGCAGCAGTGTGACGCGTGACCTGACCATCGACGGTGGATACCCGGGATACGCGTCATTGTTCGGTTCTGGCGTTCTCTTCTTCCAGCGTTCTTGTTGCTGCCGCGGGTGGTCGGGCTTGACGATGCCGGCGAGGGCGGCTATCGTAAGGCGCTGTGAGGGGTGGCCAAGGGATGGTAAGCCATGAGTGGCAAAGAGGTAATGAAGAGTCTGTTCGGGGAGGAGGTTCTGGGCGGCAGGCCGGAGACCTCGATGCTTTCGAAACGCGGGCAGGATGTCCTCGCCACGCCGGGAGCCGCAGGCCGGGGGTCGCACGGGTCCACAGGGAATGGCCACATCATCCGCATCGCCATGGAGTCCGCAGCAGACACGGAGTTCGATTATCTCGTGCCCGAGGAACTCTGGCCCATCGTCGTTGGGCACCGGGTCGAGGTGCCGTTCGGCAGACGGAACAAGATCGAGACGGGTTTCTGCGTGCTGGCGGACGTGCCGCGCGAGAAATCGTTCGTCGGCGGCAAGGAGGGCGGCAAGCTCAAGAGCATCGTTCGCAAGGTGGATGAGGAGCCTCTGCTCGGGCCGCAACTGATGGAGCTGGCGTTCTGGATCAGCGAGTACTATGTCTGCCCCCTGGGACAGGTGCTGGCGGCGATGGTGCCGGGGGCGGTCAAGCGGGGGGCGGGGATCAAGAAGAGGCGGTGCGTCTACCTGGGCGAGGGGTGGCAGGAGAGACTGGCCTCGCTCAAGGGGGCCAAACAGAAGAAGATCGTCGAGATTCTGCGCGAGCGAGGGGCCGTGGGGGCGGATTTGGCCCTCGACGCAGGGAACCTGCTGGAGGCGGCCTCGTGCGGGGCTGCGGTGCTCAAGAAGCTGGCGGACGAGCAGGTGGTGCGGATCGTTCGAAAGAAGGTGTTTGCTGAACTGCCTGTGATGCCCGAGATGCTGGCGGGGCAGAACGCCAACGGGCGGGCGACGATCGTGCTCAACGACGATCAGAGAGCTGCGTTGGAGCACATTTCCAGGCAGATCGCGAGCGGGCGGTTCGGCGTGACGCTCCTGCACGGCGTAACCGACAGCGGCAAGACCGAGGTCTACATCCGTGCGATTGAGGAGGTGGTTCGGGGGGGCAAGGCGGCGATCGTGCTGCTGCCGGAGATTGCGTTGACGGCCCAGACGGTGCAGCGGTTCGCGGCCCGTTTCGAGCGGGTGGCGGTGCTGCACTCGGGGCTGACCGCAGGGCAGCGGAACCAGCAGTGGCAGAAGGTCAAGGCGGGTCTGACGGACGTCGTGATCGGGGCGCGGTCGGCGATCTTCTCGCCCGTGGGGAACCTGGGTCTGGTGGTGGTCGACGAGGAGCACGAGCCCAGCTACAAGCAGGACACCGCGCCTCGCTACCATGGGCGGGACGTGGCGATCAAGCGGGCGCAGTTGGCGGGCGCCCATTGCATCCTGGGCAGCGCGACGCCTTCGCTGGAGTCGCTGCAGAACTGCCGGCTGCGGGAGAGCTTCACGCTAGTGAAGCTGCCCAAGCGGGTGATGGATCTGCCGATGCCAGAGATGAAGCTGGTGGACATGCGGGACAGCAGCGTGAAGGAGAATCACTTGGCGCTGCTGAGCAATCCGCTGGCCGAGCGGCTGGCGGAGGTGCTCAAAAGGAAGGAGCAGGCGATCTTGCTCCTGAACCGGCGGGGGTACAGCAATTTCGTGTTCTGCTCGTCGTGTCGGCACACGCTGCAATGCAGGAACTGCGACACGTCGCTGACGTTCCACAAGCTCAAGAAGCCGCTGCCGAGCGTGACGACCGCCAGCGGCAGCCACATGAGCCATGGGTATGCGATTTGTCACTATTGCCTGGCGCAGACGCTGGTGCCTCAGGATTGCCCGTTGTGCGGGAAGAAGATGACGATGATCGGGGTGGGGTCGCAGCGGTTGGAGGAGGAACTGGGCAGGCGGTTTCCCGAGGCGAAGGTGGCGAGGGTGGACAGCGACTCGATGGGGAGCCAGGACTACTATCGATTGCTGGAGGAATTCGGACAGGGGCGAATCAACATTCTGGCGGGCACGCAGATCCTGGCCAAGGGGCTTCACTTTCCCAACGTGACGCTGGTGGGCGTGGTCAGCGCGGACACGTGCCTGTACATCCCGGATTTTCGGGCGAACGAGCGGACGCTTCAGTTGATTTCGCAGGTGGCGGGGCGGGCAGGGAGGTCCGAGAAAAGCGGTGTCGTATACGTGCAGACGTACTTCCCGGAACAGCCGGCGGTGAAGTTCGCGATGGCGCAGGACTTCGAGGGGTTCGTGCGGGAGGAGATCAAGCACAGGCAGGCGTGCGATCTACCGCCGTTCTGGCGACTGGCGATTGTGATGCTGCGCGATGAGAAGCATGAGAAGGCGGAGGCCGCGGCCAATGCGATGCGACTGCGGATCGGCGACGCGGTCCAGCGGAATCGCATCGAGGCCAAGATTCGCGGCCCGATGCCGGCGGTGATCAGTCGGATCGAGCGGTTCCACCGGATTCAGATCATCGTCCAGACGCCCGACGCCGCCGGGATGCGAAAGCTCTTCGCCACCCTCCGGTCCGACCGGCCAATTCGACCTTCTGTGAAAATTAGTGTTGATATTGACCCAGTGAACCTGTTATAACTCTTGCAGTCGTCCGAAGCCGACGGTATACTGACGGTTTTGGCAACCGGGGCGTGGCTCAGTTTGGCTAGAGCGCTTGGTTCGGGACCAAGAGGTCGGTGGTTCAAATCCACTCGCCCCGATTTCCCTCCTTCTGCGACTTCCGTTCTGGCATCGGGAGTTGTTTATCCCGTGTGAATCGAGATGCGGCGTCCGTTGTCTTGACCAGACCCAATGAGAGATCCTGTGGAAGGCAGGGTTGCAGCGGGCCTGCCGCTGTGGTATCCTCTAGGCTAGGTAATGTCCGCGGGGCCGACCCGCAGCCTCGGAACCCCATTTGCGTGGAGGTGCATATCATGGCGTCTTTGAATCGTCGCGACTTCCTCAAGAGCGCTCTGGCGGCTTCAGCCGTGGGGGCGGCGCCCTTCAACATTCTCAAGGCCGGGGCTTCGCCCAACAGCAAGCTCAATATCGCCTGTATCGGCGTCGGCATGCAGGGCTCGGGCAACACCGAGTACCTGGCCCGCACGGACAACGTGATCGCCCTGTGCGACGTCGATGAGGCCTGGCACAAGAAGCAGATCGCCAACAAGCCCACGCTGCACGGGATCAAGCTCTGGACCGACTACCGGGTCATGTTCGACAAGATCGGCAAGGACATCGACGCGGTGCTGATCGCGACGCCGGAGCACAACCACTACACGATCGCTACGTACTTCATCCGCAGGGGCAAGCACGTTTACTGCCAAAAGCCGCTGTGCCATACCGTCGATGAGGTCCGCATGCTGGTGGAGGAGGCCAGGAAGCAGCCCAAGGTCGTCACGCAGATGGGCAACCAGGGGCATTCTGGCCGCAGCTCGGCCATGCTGAGAGACTGGGGACAGGCCCAGTCGGTGGGGCCCATCAAGGAGGTCATCTGCTATTCGACCAAGAATTACTGGGTCAACAAGCCGGTGATCCAGGGTTCCGTCGTGCCCAAGACGCTGGACTGGGACCTGTATCTCAACCGCGCCGAGATGATCCCCTTCAGCGAGAGCTACATGAATCGCGAGTGGATACGGTACACGCATTTCAGCGGTGCGGTGGGCGACATGGCGGCGCACATCTTCGACCCCGCCTATTACGCTTTGGACCTGCGGGTGCCTCTGAGCGTTCGGGCGGACGTCAAGACGCCGGCCTTCCCTGGATCGCTGCCCCGGTCGGGCGTGATCACGTACGAGTTCGGCGCGCGGGGCAAGATGCCGCCGGTGACGTTGAAATACTACCTGGGCGACGACATCGAGTTCCCGCGTCCCAAGCACCTCGAACCCGAGCGTCGCGGGATCGACAGCGGCTCGGTCATGGTGGGCGAGCACGCCTCGATCATGGCGGGCAGCCACAGCCAGGGCGGCCGGATCATTCCCGAGACCGCGATGAAGGAGACGCCGCGGCCGCCGGAGGTGGCGCTGCGATGCAAGGCAGGCAACCACTTCGACAACTGGACCTGGGCGATCAAAGGCGAGGACACAGCGATGTCGTCGTTCGATTACGCCGGGCCGCTGTCAGAGATCATCGTGCTCGGCGACATCGCGCTGGTGCACCCGGGTCGGACGCTGCTCTGGAACGCCGAGAAGATGAAGATCACCAACGACGAAGAGGCCGACAAGAGCCTCTTCATGCGGCGACTGGCCCCGCGTGATGATATGAACTGGATCTGAGGGGCTTTGTCCGAATCCGCCAGGTGCGCGTTCTTCCGCCTCCGCGGCGGCAGCGTGCTTGCCTGCGTCGCCGCTGCACGCCGGATCAAGAAACAAGACCGCCCCGAGGCCCGCGTCATGTACGGCGCGGGCCTCGCTGTTGCGCAGCCTTCTCTTGCGTGTTCCTGGTGCCTTGGCGAGACAGCAGTTGGAGAACAGATGGCCACTCGGGCAGGTTGGACGTTTCCTTGACAGTCGCAGCGACGGCCCCTACAGTGAGGAATATGCCGAAGACCCTGTATATCATTGATGGCCACGCCCATATTTATGCGGCGTACTATGCCCCGATGCGTCAGCAGCTCAGCAGTCCGTCCGGCGAGCCGACCAAGGCGACGTTCATTTTCACGACCGCTCTCCTGGGCCTGATCGAGAAGCACAAGCCCGATATGGTCGCGGTCGCGATGGACAGCAAGGCCCCGACGTTTCGGGTCGCGGTCTATCCTCAGTACAAGGCCAACCGCCCGCCCATGCCGGAAGATCTGCCGGTCCAGGTGGACCGCATCAAGGAAGTCCTGGAGGCGATGCGAATCCCGGTCCTGCGACTGGACGGCTACGAGGCCGACGACATCATCGGCACCCTGGCCACCAAGGCTGCGGCCGACGGCTTCGATGTGATGATCTGCTCGAAGGACAAGGACATTCTGCAATTGCTGGGCGGGCCCATCCGTGCGTTCGATCTCAAGTCGGGCAAGGTCACCGACAGCGAGACGATGAAGCTGGAGATGGGGATCGAGCCTCGCCAGATTATGGATTGCCTGGCTCTGGAGGGCGACGCGATCGACAATGTTCCCGGCGTGCCGCTGATTGGGGAGAAGACCGCCCGCGAGCTGATTCGCCAATACGGCGACCTCGACAACCTCTACGCCCACGCCGACGAGATCAAGGGCAAGCGGGGCGAGAACCTCCGAAGCTCCAAAGAGCAGGCGTACCTCAGTCGCCGCCTGATCACGCTGGACTGCGAGGTGCCCATCGCATTCGACTACACGAACCTAGTGGTCAAGACGCCTGACAAGGAGCGGCTGGCGAAGGTCTACGTCGAGCTGGGGTTCAACCGTCTGCTGGACCAGTTGAACGCAGCCAGCGAGCCGGCCAAGGCTGTAACGGTCGCGGATGTCCCGACTCGGGTGGCGCCGACGGCCATTCCGTTCTCGTCGTCACTGCCAGCGAGGGACTACTCCGTCCGTGCGTCGGCCGCCACGTTGGCACATGAATACACGCTCGTCGACACAGCGGAGAAGTTCGCTGCCTTCGTCGCCGAGTTGCGAGAGCAGAAGCTCATCTCCGTGGACACCGAGACCACGTCGGTCAACGCGATGCGGGCGGAACTGGTCGGTCTGAGTTTCTCCTGGCAACCTGGCAGGGCGTTCTATTTGGCCGTCCGAGGGCCGCTGGGGTCGCCGCATCTGGATATCGCGATGGTCCGGCGGGAACTGGGTCCCGTCCTGGCCGACGAATCCGTCCGCAAGATCGGCCAGAATCTCAAGTACGACATGCTCGTTCTGCGAAACGCCAGGATGCCGGTCCATGGCGTGTACTTCGACACGATGGTCGCTTCGTATGTCCTCGATCCGGAACGTCTGTCCCACTCGATGGACAACCTGGCGCTCGACCTGCTGAATTACGAGTGCATCCCGATCGTCTCGCTCCTGGGCAAAGGCAAGAACCAACTCACATTCGACCTGGTGGACTTGCCCGCCGCGGCGGAGTACTCCGCGGAGGACGCCGACATCACTTATCAGCTCTACCTGCGCCTCAAGGACCGCCTGGAGCGCGAACCCGTTCTCAACAAGCTCTTCCATGAGGTCGAGATGCCGCTGGTGGAGGTGCTGGCGGACATGGAGTACGCCGGGATCACAGTCAACACGGCCCTTTTGCGGCAGATGTCGGGCGAGCTGGATCAAGCTCTCAGCCACGTGGCCGAGCAGATCTATCGCGAGGCCGGCATGGTCTTCAACGTCGATTCGCCCAAACAACTCGCGGAGGTCCTGTTCGACAAGCTCAAGCTGCAAGCGCCCCGTCTGGGCAAGGCGGCCCGCAGCACCGATGCGGAGGTTCTCGAACAGCTCTCGGACCAGAGCCTGCTGCCCGGCATGGTGCTGGAGTACCGCAGCCTGGGCAAGCTGAAGAACACGTACGTGGACGCCCTCGGCGCCCTCGTGCATCCCAGGACCCGCCGGGTTCATACCTCCTTCAACCAGACGGTGACCGCCACCGGCCGGTTGTCCTCAAGCAATCCCAACCTCCAGAACATCCCGGTTCGCACGGAACTCGGCCGCAAGATCCGCGGAGCGTTCGTGCCCCAGAACCCCGGCGACGTGATCCTCAGCGCCGATTACAGCCAGATTGAGTTGCGTCTGCTCGCACATTTTTCGAAAGACCAGGCCCTGCGCGACGCGTTCGCGGCCGATCAGGACATCCACCGATTCGTCGCGTCGCAGATTTACGGCGTCCCGCTGGACCAAGTGACCAGCGAGCAGCGGTCCCGCTGTAAGACGGTGAATTTCGGCATCATCTACGGGCAGGGGGCCCTCGGCCTGGCCCGCAACATCGGGATGAGCACCGTGGAGGCGAAGCAGTTCATCGACCAGTATTTCGCCCGCTATGGCTCGATCCGGGCCTTCATCGACGAGTGCATCGCCAAGGCCAGACGCACGGGCTACGCCGAGACGATTCTCGGCCGGCGGCGGACGATCTCGGATATCCGAAGCAGCAATCAGGGCCGTCGGGCCCAGGCCGAGCGGCTGGCCGTCAACACGGTGATCCAGGGTTCCGCGGCCGATCTGATCAAGGTCGCCATGCTCCGGGTCCACCGTCGGATAGAGACGGGGAATCTCGCCCTCCGCATGTTGCTCCAGGTCCACGACGAACTCGTGTTCGAGACGCCCGCAGCACAGGTCGAGCAGCATGCCAAATGGGTCGCCGAAGAGATGGTCGACGCGATTCATTTCGATGTCCCGCTGCGAGTGGACACGAAGTTCGGCCCGTCCTGGCTCTCGGGCAAGTAGTGGGAACATGCCTCGTTGCCGTCTTTTGGCGGATGGTCCGCCAATTCCCGCACTGCCAAGCCGGGGATTCTCTGTTTCACGCGGGTTCGCTTCGCTCTGAACGCGCCTGCTGCCGGATACAGGTGGTTCTTAATCGAAAAATAACGTCCGAATGTGTTGCCTTGATGCCTGTTTCGCCGATACAATAGAAGCGGTGTATCGGTCAAAGACAGGAGGACGGCCTGTGCAAGTCTTTCGATTCAGGATCGCAGCAACGGGGCAGGAGGGGTGTCCCCGCAGGGTGTTCAACCAAGTCATTTTTTGAGAGGAGATTCCATGAACGCACGAGTGAAAGCGACGCGGGTGTTGGCGATCGTGGCGGCGCTGGCTTCGGTCGGCTACGGCAACTGGGCGGATTCCTTCGACGGCGGCCAGTTCGGTCTGGAGTGGACGTTTGTGTCCTTCCCCCAGGTGGCGGGCACCTTCAAACAGACTATCGAGGCCGGAGAAGGGGGCAACCACTACCTCACGTTCACGGAAACCACTGCGGTGTCCAAGGGCGGTTCGGCCTTCTCCGCGGGTTTTGGCAGCAGCGAGAAGTTCAAGGACGTCCAGGTGGGCGCCACGGTGAACCTGGCGGGCGACACCCGGTACTGTCACTATGGCTTGATGGCCCGCGCGAGCTATTTCATCGACAAGGACGGCAAACTCACCGGCGTAGCCCCCGGCTTCGTGGCGGACTGCTACATCCTGCACGTCGATTACAGCAACGGACCGGCGAATGTGGTGATTGACATCGAGAAGGTCAAGATGAACCAGAACGTGATGGATAAGACCGTCGCAGCGGCCCTCCCCAGCGTGCTGGGCGCCAGGAGCTTCTACGCACAGTTGGAGGTGGTCGGAGCAGGTCCGGTGACCGTGACGGGACGCCTCTATGAGTCCAAGGGCGGTGCGTTGCTGGCTCAGGTCTCATTCGTCGATACCGATGCCAAGGACCCGTGGGAAGATGCGAACAAGGCGGAGAAGGTCTTCACCGAAGGCCTCTGCGGCATCTTTGCCCAGAACGAGCAAGGTGACGGGGAGCCGGACGGTTTCAAGTGCACCTGGGACGATGTGTCCGCGGTCTCGGATTTCGTCAGAGAGCCGAGCTTCGTCATCGACGATTTCGAGGGCTATGCCGACAACGCCGGGATTTCCGCCGCCTGGGTCGACAACATCGGCGGCTTCGATTACACCTTCCTCGAGCCTGCCACGGTCGGACAGGGCTACAAAGCCCTGCGTTTGGAGGCCCAGAACCAGTTCGAGCCCTACATGACGGACACCACGTACACGTTCGCGACGGTGCAGGACTGGACGGCTCCGGGAACCGACCTGCTGTCACTCATGTTCCGTGGGTACTATGTCGATCCTGAAAAAGAAGCGACCGACAACTACGGCTGCAATACGGAGCAGCCCCTGTACGTGAAGGTGGTGGACGAAGCCGACCAGGAGGCGACCTTCACCCTTCCGGGCTACGTCATTCAAACGAGTTCCTGGCGTTCCTGGGACATTCCGCTGGCGGATGTCGCTGCAGCCGGCGTGGACGTCACGAAAGTCAAGTCGTTGACCGTTGGACTGGGCACCGGAACGAAGTCGGGCCAGCAGGGCGACGACATCGACGTGATCTTCATCGATAACGTTCGTCTGGGCTTCCTTCCGAACTGACTTCACGAATGAGCCCCAGATCTGCGTAAACGAAGAGCCGGGAGGACGCGTCATCTGTGTCCTCCCGGCTATTGCCTTTCATACCGTCTGCATGACGCGGGCCTGCTTCCCCGCCTGCATATCGGGAAGAAGTTCTACCCTTCGATCTCCAGAACGACGATTGATTTGGCCGGCAGCTTGACGGAGAACCCGGAGTCCGTGGCCTTGGCGTCGGTGAAGCTCGCGGGCTCGACGACGGTCGGTTTGTCGAAGGTGTTGTGCGAGTTGATCTCGGGCGCCGTCAAGACCTTGCCGCAGATCTTCTTGGCCTTGACGCCGGAGAGCTGGGCCGTGACTTCGACCGCGTTGTGCGGATCGATGTTCACCAGCGACACGTGGATCTTGCCGGCCTTGTCGCGCGAGGCCGAGACATTCATCGCTGGCAGCTTGTCTTCCTGGCCTTCGAATGCGTATTGCGGCGTGGTCAGCTCGGTGGGCAGCAGCGTCGCGTCGTGGTGCACCGTGTACAGAAAGTACACGAAGTACGTCGGCGTCAGGACCATCTTGGCCCCGTCGGTCAGGATCATCGCCTGCAAGACGTTGACCATCTGAGCGATGTTGGCCATCTTGACGCGGTCGCAGTGGTTGTTGAAGATGTTCAGCGTCAGGCCTGCGACCATCGCGTCCCGCAGAGAGTTCTGCTGATAGAGGAAGCCCGGATTGGTCCCCGGCTCGACCGCGTGCCAGGCGCCCCACTCGTCGAACATGACCGCGACGCGCTTCTGCGGATCGTACTTGTCCATGATTTTCATGTGACCGAGGAGAATCTCTTCGATCCGCAGCGCCCCGCGGAGATTCCAGAACCAGTCGATCTCGGTGAACTGGGTGGCCGAGCGGCTGGCGCGACCGGTGCCGCAGTAGTAGTGCGGCGCAAGGCCCTGCATCATCGGCCTCCGTCCGCCGGCGAGTTCCTTCATCAGGACCTCGGTCCAGTTGTAGTCGGCGCCGCTGGGGCCGCAGGCGACTTTGAAGATGCGGTTGCCGCTGAAGTTCTTCACGTAGGTCTGGTAGCGCCGGTACTGGTCGGCATAGTACTCGGGCTTCATGCTGCCGCCGCAACCCCAGTTCTCGTTGCCGACCGCGAAATAGGTCAGCTTCCAGGGCTTGTCGCGTCCATTCTTGCGACGCAGATCGGCCATGGGGCTCTTGCCGTCGAAGGTCATGTACTCGACCCAGTCGGCCATCTCCTCGACGGTGCCGCTGCCGAGGTTGCCGCAGACGTAGGGTTCACACTCCAACTGCTCGCAGAGCTCGAAGAACTCGTGCGTGCCGAAGTGGTTGTTCTCGGTGACGCCGCCCCAGTGCGTGTTGACCATGGTCGGGCGCTGCTCGCGGGGTCCGATGCCGTCCTTCCAGTGGTACTCGTCGGCGAAGCAGCCGCCGGGCCAGCGGACGTTGGGGACCTTGATCTGCTTGAGGGCCTGCACGACGTCGTTGCGGATGCCCCGCGTGTTGGGGATGTCGCTGTCCTCGCCGACCCAGAGGCCGCCGTAGATGCAGTGGCCCAGGTGTTCGGCGAAGTGCCCATAGATGTTGCGGTTGATGGTCGCCCCCGGCTGATCGGCCTTGATCGTGAGTTGTGCGGTTCTCCCTTCCGCCGCCATCAGCGGGACCGAGACGGCCGCCGTGGCCAAGAGGGCAATGATGAGGGTCCTTCTGACTGTCGCCATACGGTTCTCCTAAAACATGGGTGACTACTGGCGTTCGGAGATCGATCTACAGCGGCAAAGTCAGGCGGACCCAACGTCACCGTCCGATCACCTGAACGCCCATCATAGCCCCCGGCGCGGAGTCGTCCATGGTTAGCTCCCGGAAGTTCGCAAAGCGGTGAAATGTGAGGTAATTGGCGTCGTGCTGGCGGTGGGCGGCGTTCTCGCCTTGGCCGTACGCGGTCCGCGAGGCAGCGATGATGTCATGATTCTCGAATAGCCAGTCCACGTACTGAAACCCGTGCTTGTCCACGTCGGGATGGTACAGGAGAATGCAGCGGATCTCCCAACGCCGCAGATCGGGCGACCGCATGAGCGCCAGGGCGTTGCGGACCCGACTTGGGTCGGGGTCCTTGTGCTGAGGCAAGACGGGATTGGACAGCGTCCAGTACATCCGCGACATCGGGTCGAAGCGGATCGTGAACTTCTTGGCCCCGCCGGGGAAATCGACGAAGCCGGTGTTGGGGTCGAATGTCGCGGTCTTGCCGTCGTCGCTGATTTCGATGATCGCCGCTTTGCCGCCTTCGGGGCGGTAGTCCACGCGGAGGATGTTGACGACGCGGCCCTCGGGCGTCACGACCGCGTTGCCTTCGAGCCAGCCGCGGAACTGGCCGCCCAGCCAGGCCGGATCGCGTCCCAGTCGATTACTCGAGATCCAATTGCTCGCATCGAGCAGATCCGAGTCGACCGACGTGGACATCATGAAGGAACGAAAGTGCGTGCCCCAGCCGCCGGGACCCATGACGTCTTCCATGGCTCGCCAGATTCGACCGTTGTGAACGACGATGGGAACCGGGGCGCAGTGGTACTTCGCGTCGTCGAGCAGAATGCCCGTGCGTTTGTCCTTGGCCTCGGTCCAGGTGATGCCGCCATCTCGCGAACGGCGGATCACCGTTACGCCGTGATTCCGGCTGGTCCCCATCAGGTAGGCGTCGCCTTGATGAACGAAGATGCTGGCCCAGTACATCCCATGGACGGTCGCAACGCGACGCCATGACTGCCCGCGGTCGCTGGAACGAAAGACGGGACTGATCGCGTCGCCGTGCTCGGTGGACTTGGGTCCGAATTCGTCGTGCTTGGCGAGGTAGTCGCCGTTGGGCAGGACGGCAATCCCCGGCGACCCGACGTACACCTGCGACTGAGCCGGGATATGGTTGATGACGACGCCAGGTGGTTGTTCGGAGAGAGCGATGCTGCCCGCGAGCAGAGCCAGGAGGATCGAACCACGCTGAAGGCCTCTCGATGCAGTCATATGAATCTCCGTCTTCTCCATAGGCAAGATGGCGCACAATACACGCTGGCGGCCTGCGGCCAACCTCGGGTATACTACCATCGTTCGGTGGCCGCGTCCATCGCGGGCGTTGGCCTGTTCTGTCGAATCGAATGGAGGTGATACGATGTTCCGCACGAGTCTATTGATCGCCGCAATCGTTTGTCTGATCGGTGCGCCGCTGTGGGCGGGGGAGAGCCCTGTCTTTCGGATCGGCATCATCGGAATGGATACATCCCACGTCCCGGCCTTCACCAGCCTGATCAACGACCCCGTGAAGAACACCGGTTTCAAAGTCGTCGCCGGTTTCCCCGGCGGATCGCCGGACATCAAGTCCTCGGCCGGCCGGGTCGAGGGATACACCAAGGAACTGCGGGAGAAGTTCGGCGTCGAGATCGTCGGCAGCATCGAAGAGCTGGTGCAGAAGGTCGATGGCATCCTGCTGGAGAGCGTGGACGGTCGGCCGCACCTGGCACAGGTCCGGCCAGTGATCGCCGCCAGGAAACCCGTCTTCATCGACAAACCGGTCGCAGGCAATCTGCCCGACGCGATCGAGATCTTCCGCTTGGCGAAGGAAGCCAATGTGCCGTGCTGGTCGAGTTCGTCGCTGCGGTTCGGGCCGGGGATCGCGGGAATGAGGAATAACGAAGCCGTCGGCGAGGTGATGGGCTGCGACGCATTCAGCCCGTGCAGTCTGGAGGAGCACCATCCGGACCTCTACTGGTACGGCGTTCACGGCGTGGAGATCCTCTTCACGATCATGGGCCCGGGCTGCCAGACGGTCCAGCGTGCTCAGACCGACAAGCATGAAGTCGTCATCGGCGTCTGGAAGGACGGGCGGATCGGCACCTTCCGCGGCATCAAGGCCGGCAAAGCCGACTACGGCGCGTTCGTCTACGGCACCAAGGGAATCGCCCGCAGCGGGGGATACGAAGGCTACGGCCACCTCGTCGATGAGATCCTGAAGTTCTTCAAGACGGGCAAAGCCCCGATCTCGGCCGAAGAAACGCTTGAAATCTTCGCGTTCATGAGCGCGGCGGATGTGTCCAAGACGCAGAACGGAGCCAAAGTCGAACTGGCAGCGGTCCTGGAAGAGGCCAGGAAACAGAACGAAGCGAGAAACTGAAATGCGGAAATCCGAATTTCGGATTGTGTGCCTAAATTTCGTCGGGGATCACCCAAGGCTCACGATAGGTCCGTTTCAGGCGTTTGGTGGCGTCCGGAGCATCAACGAAGGTCTCGGTCTTCGGATCGAGACGGAGCTTCTGATTGCCGACGAGGCCTGAGATGTTGGCCATGTGGCACAGCAGGGCGGAATAGTGGCCTTGTTCCACGTCGGCGTTGGGTTTGGCTCGCGTGCGGATGCACTCGATGAAGTTGTCCTGGTGCCACCTGTCGCCCTGGCGGCCGTAGCGGGACTCGATTGCCTTGCCGTCGGCGTCGAAGATCTGCCAGCCGCCGCCGTGACGGCCCAGGTACATGAAGCCTCTGGTCCCGAGCACTTCGATCCGTGTGGCGCAGAATGGCCAATCGGGGAACAGGTCGCCATCGCGGATGTTCGTGGCGATCTTTTTCATGTAGGGGGTCCAAAGGGCGGCCTCGAAAACCAGCGTGAAGTCGCCATACTCGTAGAGGGCGATCTGCGTGTCCGGGATCGTGCGCCCGTCGCGAAGGGCCTTGACGCCGCCGGTGTGGGAGATCGCGTCGGGATAGGACTTGTCGCCGAAGAGCATGCGCGCGAAGTCCAGTTGGTGGATCGCATCGCCCGCGATTGGGCCGCAACTGAACTCCCACTGATTGAGCCACCATTGGCTCGGGTTGTACGGTAGCTTGGGCGCCGGTCCGCACCAGAGATCGTAGTCGAATCCCTCCGGCACCGGCTGCACCGTCCCCGGCTTTCGCGGCGTGTGCTCCATCATGTTGAAGACTCGGATCATGTGGACATCGCCCAGCTTGCCGCTTTGGATCTGCTCGACCGCCTCGCGGGCATAGGGCGCGCTTCGCGTCTGCATGCCGACCTGGACGACCCGCTTGTACTTGCGGGCGGCCTCGATCATCTTGCGGCCCTCCCAGACGTTGTGGGCCAGCGGCTTTTCGACGTAGACGTCCTTGCCCGCCTGGCAGGCGAGAATCGTGCCTAGCGCGTGCCAGTGGTCAGGCGTCGCATTGATCATGGCGTCGACGCTCTTGTCGTCGATAATCCGGCGAAAGTCCTGCGCCGTTTGTGGGGCTTTGCCCTGGGCCTTTTCGACAGCCTGCTTCGCAGGCCCCAGACGCCTGGTGTCGGGGTCGCAAATCCAGGCGATTTCGACGTCGGGGCGAGCGGCGAACATCTGGGCCACCTGCCTGCCGCGACCGCCGGCGCCCATCAGGCCGATGATGACCTTCTCCCCGGCGGCCCGGCTCTGCCTGGGCGGCAGCGCCGCGACCATAGCCGCCGTGCCCAACGATCCCTTCAAGAACGTTCTGCGATTGACCGATCCCATGTTCTTCTCCTCAATTGCGGCCCGATGTCCGCTTGTCGTCAATTTGCTGCTTCGTCTGGATCGTGTTATTTTCCAAGTGCACAGGTCCGACTCGCTCCTCGATCAGAATTCCGACGGACGATTCTTCCCTCGCGTCCCGGATCGTATTCCTGACGAACGTCAGATCGTTGACCTCGCCACGGACGCGGATCTCGGGGCCGCCATTGTCCTCGATGATGTTCCTCTCGAAGCGGTTACGGTGGGGGGCCATGCCCAGGGTTTCGTTCCGGAAGAACAGGCCGCTCTGCTTGTTCTGACGGGACGTGTTGCGGCGGAACAGGTTGTCGGAGTCCTTGTGGCCGATGGAGATGCCGAACTGCCCATTCTCCTCCAGGAGATTATCCTCGAAGAGGCCGTGGCGGACCCGCCAGCAGAGGAACAGTCCGTCCGTGCCGTTGCGGCGGGCGACGCAGCGACGAATCGTCGGTCGCTGGGAGCCGCTGCCCGGATGAAGGCCCAGGGCCGCGTTGTCCTCCGACACGCAGTCTTCAACGGTGACGTCGTTGGACTGCTGGAAGCTGATGCCGTCGCCGTTGTAGTTCCGCACGAGACAGCCCGTGATGATTGTGCCGAAAGCCCGATAGAGGAAGATGCCGCCGCCGCGACAGCCGTTGAGCGGGATGTTCGCCTCCTTGCTGCCGTCGATGACGAGGTTCTCGATCCGCACGCCTTCGATGTCATAGCCACTGACGACCGGGAAGACCGTGGCGGCTTGGCCCTCGTTGTGCACCATGCAGTCGGCCATCAGGGGCTTGTCGATGGCGAAGGTGTTGCCGTTTCGGCCGATGATGCGGGCGACCGTCGTGTGGAAGCCGCCGGCCCCTTTGTCCCAGATCGCCACGCCGCAACCGACTGCAAATCCATTCGGATCGACCACGGTGATCTGTTCCTCGCCGAAGTCGCCGTCGAGGGCCAGGGCCGAAAGGGAACTGTCGGCTTTTCGCAGGATGGTCCTGCCTTTGACCCCGCGTACGGTCACATTCGAACGAAGGTGCAGGGAGTCGCGCATGAGGTACTCGCCTTCGCCGACTTCAACGATGCCGCCGCCGAGATGGGCGACGTAGTCCACTGCCGCCTGGAGGATGCGATTGTCCTGGCCGGTGAAGTCGGCGTTGCTCCTGCCCACGGTGACGCAGGGCAGTTCGGTCATCTCGGATCGCATCGCTTTGGACAACTGGCGTTCCTGAGGTTTGGGCGAGAAGTCCGGCGTCGCGACCGCAGACCACGAGGCAGACGCGAGCAGTAGGATGATGGCCGGGATCGGCGGGACGGTCGTGAGCGCCATTGCGGACCTCCTGAAGGGTCGTTTGTCGGTCGTTTCTGCGACAATGCGAAGATTATGCGAGGGTCGGCCGACTTTGTCAATGTCGCCTCGTCGCTTGACATTTGCCCCGGCTTGGAGTAGACGAAGCGGTGGACGTTGTTTGGGAGACTGATGATGATCGACGCATCGCAACTCGACGAACGCGGATTGGAGGACTGGCTCAGCGAGCCGGTCCCCGCCACACGCCAACTGCTCGCCGAGACGCCGGGGGACGTCGCGGTTCTCGGGGCCGGCGGCAAGATGGGCCCCACCCTGGCAATGATGGTCAAGAAGGCGGCCCCGCAGAAAGCCGTCTATGCGGTCTCTCGCTTTGGGGACAGGGCCCTTCGCGAGCGGATCGCGGAGCAAGGTATCGAGATTGTCGAGGCCGACCTGCTCGACGAGTCTGTCTACGCAGGCCTGCCGGAAACGCAGAATGTCCTGTTCCTGGCCGGGATGAAGTTTGGCGCATCGGGCAATCAGCCGCTGACCTGGGCAATGAACGCCTACGTGCCCTCGCTCGTCTCCAAGCGGTACTGCCGCTCGCGTGTCGTGGCCCTCTCGACCGGCAACGTGTACCCGTTCGTCGATCCGGCAAGCGGCGGGGCGACCGAGTCGGACGTTCCAACGCCAGTCGGGGAATACGCCCAATCGTGCCTGGCCCGCGAGCGGATCTTTCAGTACTTCTCCGGCCGTTTCGGAACGCCCATGACGCTGATCCGCCTCAATTACGCCAACGAGCCCCGATACGGCATCCTCGTCGATCTAACGATCAAGATACTCCACTGCGAACCGATCGATGTGACCATGGGGTCGGTCAATCTGATCTGGCAGGGCGATGCGAACAACTGCATCGTTCGAGCCTTGGGCCTGGCCGAAACGCCGGCGGCGATCCTGAATGTCACCGGCCCCGAGACGCTCAGCGTCCGCGACCTGGCGCAGCGGATCGGCCGGTTGCTGGGCAAGGAGCCGTGCTTCACTTCGCAGGAAGCGCCGACCGCTCTGCTCTCGAACGCCTCGAAATGCGTCGCACAATTCGGCCCGCCTGCGATGAAGCTCGACGAGATGGTTCAGGCCGTCGTGGTATGGGTGGCCGCCGGCAAGCCCGTGCTGAACAAGCCCACGAAGTACAACGTCCGTGACGGCCGCTTTTGAGAGGATTCGCGATGATCGGGCCGAGCATTTTCGAGAAGCTATGGGAAGGTTGCGTGATCCCTGCCCACCCGCTGGCATTGACGGGCGAGAACAAGCTGGACGAGCGGCGTCAGAAGGCCCTCACTCGCTACTATCTGGCTGCGGGGGCAGGGGGGCTGGCCGTCGGCGTTCACACGACGCAGTTCGCGATTCACGAGGCGAAGGTGAACCTGTACCAGCCTGTGCTCGAACTGGCGGTCTCGACCGCCGAGGAGGCCGTGACCTCGCGTAAGATCGAGCCGCCGATTCTGATCGCAGGAATCGTGGGCAATACCGCCCAGGCTGTCCGCGAGGCAAAGCTCGCGGCCGATCTGGGCTACCATCTGGGTCTGCTCTCGCTGACCGCCCTGCGTAACAAATCGGTCGATGACCTGATCGAGCACGCCAGGCAGGTCGCCGAAGTGATTCCGATCATGGGTTTCTATCTGCAGAGCACGATCAGCGGAATGACCCTGCCCAAGGAGTTCTGGTCCCGGTTCGTGGAGATTCCGAACGTCCGCGGGATCAAGATCGCGCCATTCAACCGCTACCAGACGCTCGACGTTCTGGAGGCGGTGGCCCAGTCCGGCCGGGCGGATCGCATCGCCCTCTACACCGGCAACGACGACAACATCCTAGTCGATCTGCTGACGCGGTTCACCTTCCGCACTCGCGAGGGCGAGGTTCCGCTGCACACCGTCGGCGGCTTGCTGGGCCAGTGGGCCTGCTGGACGAAGCGCGCGGTCGAGCATTTGGCTGCGATCAAGGACATCCGCCGAACGCGCGGCCCGGTCCCGATGGATCTTCTGACCCTGGCCTCGCAGATGACCCTCGCCAACAAGGCGATCTTCGACGCCGACAACGCCTTCGCGGGTTGCATCCCCGGCATCTCTCACGTCCTGAAACGCCAGGGTCTGCTTCAGCACAGCGGCGTCCTCGACCCGACCGAGCGACTCAGTCCCGGCCAGATCGAGCAAATCGACGCGATCGTCCGCCTGTACCCACATCTGACGGACGACGACTTCGTCGCAGCCAACCTCGACGAATGGCTGGGGGCATAGGTTTGAATTCCCGGCTCGACCGGGGTATCCTGGATAGGAGTCGTCCTGGTGCGTCAGGGCGTGACGGCCCGGCGCTCGTATGACCACAGACACAGCGTAAGGGGTCTGAGCATGAGCGGCATCTTCGGCGTCGTATCGAGAGACAATTGCGCGGAACTCCTGTTCTACGGAACGGATTACCACTCCCACCTCGGCACCGAATATGGAGGCATGGCGGTTCTGGGGGAGGGGTTTGCCCGCCAGATTCACGACCTCCGCCAGAGTCAGTTCAAGTCGAAGTTCTTCCAGGACCTCCACCGCATGCAGGGCAACAAGGGCATCGGCGTCGTCAGCGCCCTCGACGAGCAGCCCATCTATCTGAACTCGCGGTTCGGACCGTTCTGCCTGGCCACCAGCGGCGTCGTCGAGAACGCCGAGACACTCGCGGACGAGATGCTCAAGAAGGGGATGTCCTTCAGCGAGGTCAGCCCCCGCGGCGTCAACACCACGGAGCTGATCGCGAAGCTCATCACGCAGGGGACGGATCTGGTCGACGGCATCGAAAGGGTCTTCGACCTGATCGAGGGATCTTGTTCCCTTCTGCTGTTGCATCGGGCCGGGATCTATGCGGCGCGAGACCGCTTCGGGTACATGCCCCTGATCGCGGGCAAGGGGCCTCGCGGCTGGGCCGTCACCACAGAGACCTGCGCCTTTGCCAATCTGGGTTTCGAGATAGCCAAGTACATGGAGCCCGGCGAAATCGTCCTTCTGAACGAAGACGGGATCATGCAGCGAAGGCCCGGCCGGGGCCGAACGCAACAGATCTGCACCTTCCTCTGGATCTACACGGGCTTTCCCGCTTCAAGCTATGAAGGCATCAACGCGGAGATCGTCCGCGAACGGTGCGGACGCTGTCTGGCCCGACGCGACCGCGACATCCAGGCCGATCTCGTGGCAGGCGTTCCTGATTCCGGGCTCTCCCACGGCCTGGGCTATGCGATGGAGTCCGGAATCCCGTTCCGCAGGCCCTTGGTCAAGTACACGCCCGGATACGGCCGGAGCTACACACCGCCCTCGCAGCAGACACGCGACCTGATCGCCAGGATGAAGCTCATCCCGATCAAGGAAGTGATCGACGGCAACCGCATCGTGGTCTGCGAGGACTCCATCGTCCGCGGGACGCAGTTGAAGAACTTCGCGATCGCCAAGCTCTGGAGCTGCGGGGCCAAGGAGATTCACGTCCGGCCGGCGTGTCCGCCCCTGTTGTTCCCCTGCATGTTCAATCTGTCCACCCGCTCGATCCACGAACTGGCGGCGCACAAGGCGATTCGGAGTCTCGAAGGCCACGACCTGGCGGACGTATCGCAGTACATCGATCCCGCGTCAGAGAAATACGACCAAATGGTCGACTGGATCGCCAAAGACCTGGGCGTCACGACGCTTCGTTACCAGACCGTGGATGACATGGTCGGTGCAATTGGCCTGCCCAGGCACAAGCTCTGTCTCTACTGTTGGACGGGTCAGTGCCCGAAGGGCGCTTGTCCCCAGGGCGCCTTCCACATCACAGAGGTCATGAAGTCTTCGCGCAAACGGAAACCGTCGCGAGACGAGGTGGACCAGCAACAACTCTGGTAATTCCACCGTGTCGTTCAACAGGGTGCGCATCACGGTCATCTCTGTTCTGTCGCCCGTCGGGCGGGCCGGGGGCAGGCGTCGACGAACTCCAAAGCCTTTTCCATGAAGATCTCGCCTGTCATTTCACCCAGGCAGGTTCGCGTGATGTAGTTGTATCGTTCGAAGCTGCTCCAATCGACCTTGGCGAGCATGTAGCCGAAGGCGTCGTTGGTCAGGCCAAGGAGCAGATTGTGCTCGCCCTGCATCTTTCGCTTGAGGTAGAAGCCGATGTTGGGCTGGGCTTCGCCGGGGATGGTGAGCATCTGGGCGTTGCCCAGGTTGACGACGTTGACCTGCGTCGCCACGGTCCCTTTGTCGCTCAACTGGAATCCCAGGGGCGACATCTTCACCACGGTTAGCAGCATCTCGTTCTCGACGGGGAACTCAATGGCGGTCGCACCGCAGAAGAGCGTGGGGTTCTCCTGGACCGCGGCGCTGTTAACGATGCGAAGGGCTTCGTCGGCCAGGAGGTTGCCGATTCGGACACATTCGTCCCAGGTCTGGATGTCCTTGCCGTACGGGCCGCGGCAATCGGCGGTGACCATGCCGCCCTGGGCGCTGTTCAGGAAGATCCCTTGCCCGGCGCCTTGCTGCTCGATCCGGTCGTACAGAGGCCCGACGAAATCAGTGCACAGGATGCCCTGGTCGGACCCGATCACCTCGGGGTGACAGGCGTAGTTGACGAGGGTCGCGAGTGGCTTGCCCGCGGCGGTGACGAGCTGGACGACGTGGCATCGCGGGTCGTAGAGCTGCTCGGCATAGTAGTTGTACGCGATCTTGCCTCGGGCCTGGCCGGTTGCGATCTTCACGCCAGCCGGCTCCAAACGCTCCACGGCTTCATTGATCGCGTCCGCCAGCTTGGCGCAGACGCTGTCGAGATACGCCAGGTTGGCGGAGGTCCTGCCCGTCTGATCTGGGAAACCGTAACAGTCGGGCGCGCTGTGCGTGTGCGTGGCGCCGATCAGGATGTTCGTCCCGGGAATGCTCGGGACCTGGGCACGGACCTTATCGCACAGGACGCCGGGGAAACCGAGAAAGTCCACGCTGCAGATCGCCACTCGTGTGCCGTCGTTTTCCAGGACCATTGCGCGGGCAGTCAATCGCCCGATCGTTCGCGTTACCGGGTGAGATGGGCCGACGCCGCCGGAGACGGGCAGCAGCGGATCGGGAGTCACGTCCCGCAGGGCAAAGCCCGCCCGAAAGGCGGCAGTCGCAGACCCGCCGATCAAAAGACACAACAACAGCGTGCACGCCAACGCTCTTCGAGCGTATGAGATGAACGTGGAACCGGCCGATTCCCTCGAACCCGGGGTCTTCGATGAACAGTCCGAATTCGCTTGGGGGTGGCATCGACAAACGCAGTGTGTCGATGGTCTTTCTCGCGACTCGGGACGAGCCATCGGCAAGCTCCGAAGACTCCGCTTGTCGCTGCCAACCAGGCCGTTGCCGTCCGGACAGGTCGGATTCTCGGCCCATCTTCTCACGCGATTCCGTCTTGCGTTCATGGTTTCTCCTCTCTTGCCACGAGTCTCGAGCTTCCAGCGGCGCCGCCGCACTTCACACTTCAAACTTCCCACTTCGCGTTTCGCACCTTCTCACCCTCTCCTGTACTGGTTCGGCGTCATCCCCATTGCGTCGCGGAAATGGCGGATGAAGTGACTATGGTCGTAAAAACCGTTCCGAATGGCGATCTGGGTGATCGTTTGGTCCGTGTGGAGCAGGTCGTAGCAGGCGCGGTGCACGCGATAGCCGGTAAGGAACTTCACCGGCGAGACCTGGAACACCTGCTTGAACTTCCGTTCGAACTGGTTGACCGACAGGTACATCAGCGAGGCCAACTCCTCGACCTGGATCGCCTGGTTGAAGTTCTTATCGATGTGCTCGATGACCGCGGCAAACTGTTGGTGCGGCCGCCATCGCTCGCCCGACCTGCGAAAGTCCCGCGTAATGCCGGCGATGCCGATCGCGTGGTTGTTCCGGGACACCAGCGGCACCTTCGTCGTGATGTGCCAGTCGATGCTGCCCTCGCTGTTGGAGACCAGTTCCACGCGGTCGATCAGGGGTTCGCCCGTCCGCATGACCCGCTGGTCGTCGCGCAGGAAGATCTCGATAAGGCGCTCGGGGAAGAAGGCGGAGTCGTCCTTGCCGATCAAGTCTTCCTCGCGGTTGAGGCCCAGTTTTTCCAGGAAGGCGCGGTTGCCCATAATGAACCGGCCCCTGCGGTCCTTTGCGAAGAAGCATACGTCCGTGAGCGAATCGAACAGGCGGAACAGGTTCGAGTTGGCTTTCAGTCGCTGCAGCAGTCGGATTTTGAAGTTCGAATCGGACATCGGCGATCCCGATTATTCAGGCAATCCAGTCGAATGGCGAGCACGACGCATGCGTCGCCCCTAGGAGCGATGGTGAAATTATACACAAAGAAGGTGGACTTGTGCAATGCCGGCCCCGCGATTTCGGCTATCGTAATGGCCATGACGAACTGGGAGTGCTTCCGGACACGTTCTGTGTCGACGGAGATGTACGCGGATGTCTCGAATCGAGGCCAAGAGGTGAGATCATGACGCGGGATAGAGGTTTTACGCTGATCGAGCTGCTGGTTGTCATCGCCGTCATCGCGGTTCTCATGGCCATCCTGATGCCCGCTCTGCATCGGGCCCGCGAACAGGGGCAGCGAGCCGCCTGTCTGAGCAATCTCAAGCAACTGACCGTGGCGTGGATTCTCTACGCCGACGAGAACGACGACAAGATCGTTCACGGCTCCACGGGCAAAGGCGGGCAGAACAACGTGCCTGCGAACGAAGACGGCTGGGTACACTGGGCCGGCTATTCGGACGCAACCCCTGAGGCGGATCAGATCCAGGCGATCCAGGAAGGGGCCCTGTTCCCGTTCTGCAAGACAGCCAAGCTCTACCAGTGCCCCAGCGGGCTGCGGGGCGAGATGCGCACCTACGCGATCGTCGATGCCATGAACGGCTGGCCCACCAAGCCGGAACTCATCGTCAAGAAGCGAATGAAGATTGTCCGCCCGGGAGAGAGACTCGTCTTCGTCGACGAAGGTTGGGCGACGCTGGCAAGTTGGAGCGTACCGTATGACCGGGAATCGTGGTGGGGTTCCACGGTCGCCCAGGCCGGCATCCTGGCTGGAGACAATCGACACAAGGACCCACCTCCCGTCCGGCACGGCGGGGGGACCTCGTTCTCCTTCGCCGACGGACACAGCGAGTACTGGAAATGGCAGGATCAGCGGACGATCGATTACGGCAAGATGGTGCCCGGCGCCGACCCGGTCCAGCCGGGAAACCCCGACCTGCATCGAGTGCAGCAGGCCTACTGGGGCAAACTGGGGTATGAACCGGTGCTGGGCAGATGAGAACGCATCGCAGCAACGACGAGTGTGGCGCTGCGCAAGAACGTTGGAGGTACCGATTCGAATCCTTTGAGGAGGAACCACAATGAGAACGACCGCTGTATTGCTTGCGTTGGGGGTCAGCCTAGCCGCGGGTGTGGCGAACGCCGATATCAAGGGCGGCCTGGTGGGTTTCTATCCGCTCGATGAAGGAGCGGGCGCCGTCGCTCACGATCTGTCGGGCAAAGGGCACGACGGGACCCTTCACAACGGCATCACGTGGATCTCGCCGGGATACCAGGGCCGCGGAGTCCACTGTGACGGAACCGCAAACACACGGATCGAGCTGGGGACCTGGAACCCGGCCGAGGGGACGGGCCAACTGTCTCTGGCGATGTGGATCAAGTGGGCCGGCGGGGGCGGCACCTACCAGGGTCTGATCGGCAAGAGAAATACCTGGCCCGACACGACGATGTTCCAGTTCCAGGTCCGGCCTGAAAACGGCGGCACCTTCCGAATCGAAACGGGAACGGCAGCCATCGTTTCACCGAACAACACGCTCAATCCGCTGGCCCAGATCTGGGCGCACGTAGCAGCCACCTTCGACGGGACCACCGCCAGGCTCTATCTGAACGGCGCGCAAGTGGCGTCCGGCGCGTTCTCCTTCAATGCCGCCGGCGCGGCGTCCAGCATGGGCATCGGCTGCGTCACCGGCGGCGGCGCGGGCTTTAGCGGCAATACCGAGGTCTTCCTCGGGGATTTGGACGAAGTCTGCATCTACAATCGGGCTCTGTCGCAGGAGGAAATCGGTCTAGTGATGGCCGGCCTCGGCGGCGACAAGGCGGGCAACCCCCGCCCGAAGGACGGCGCGACCGATGTGCCGCGAGATGTGGTCCTGGCCTGGGACCCCGTGGACACGGCCGCGACGCGCGACGTGTACTTCGGGGCGACTTACGGCGATGTGAACGACGCGAGCCGGGCCAACCCGGGGGGTGTCCTCGTCGGCTTGGCACAGACGGCGACCACGTTCGAACCGGTTGGTCTCGAATACGGACAGACGTATTCCTGGCGGATCGATGAAGTGAATGCGACGCCTGAAGGTACGATCTTCAAGGGCGACATCTGGAGCTTCACGGTGGAACCGTTCTCCTATCCCATCACGAGCGTGACTGCTAAGGCATCCAGTCAGCAGACGGCCTCGCCGGCGAGCAAGACGATTGACCACTCCGGACTCAACGAGGCCGACCAGCACTCCGACGACATGAAGCAGATGTGGATGAGCGTCGGTCTGCCCGCGTGGATCCAATACACGTTCGATCGAGAATACAGGGTGGATGCGCTCTGGGTGTGGAACGCAAACTCGCAGCTGGAAACTTATATGGGTTTCGGGGCCAGGAACGTCATGGTCGAGTACTCCACGGACGGCCAGACCTGGACGCAGTTGCCCGATGTGCCTTCGTTTGCCCAGGGGACGGGACTGACGACTTACACAGCCGGGACCGTGGTCGATTTCGGGGGCGTTTCGGCCAAGCATGTCAAACTGACCGTCACCGCCACCTGGGGCAGTCCCATGGCAGCCAGTCTGAGCGAGGTCAGGTTCTTCCATGTGCCGGTGCAGGCCCGTGAACCCCAGCCTGCCGACGGGGCGAAGAACGTCAGCGTGGCGACCGATCTGATCTGGCGGCCCGGCCGCGAGGCGCAGTCGCACGCGGTCTATTTGGGAGTTGACGCCGATGCCGTCGCAGCGGGGACGATCCCGCCTGTCATTCAAGCCTTGCGAGTTTATGGGCCCGCTTCATTGGAGTATGGGACGACCTACTACTGGAAGGTGGACGAGGTCGGCGCAGGGGCAACCTACGAAGGCGACCTGTGGAGCTTCACGACCCAGGAGTATGCGGTTTTCGAGGGTTTCGAAAGCTACAATGACAGCGACAACCGGATATATGATACGTGGCTCGACGGCTGGGTCAACGGTACCGGCTCGACGGTCGGCTACACGGAAGCCGCCCAGGGGACGTTCGGCGAACGAACCATCGTCCACAGCGGCAGCCAGTCGATGCCTTTGCAGTACGACAACTCCGCTTCGCCGTTCCACGCGGAGGCCGAACGGGAGTTTGCGACGCCGCAGGATTGGACGGCCAACGGAGCCGACGCTTTGATCCTTCACCTTCGCGGCGATGCCGCGGGCTTCCACCAGACCGCCGACGGCCAGATCATCATGAACGCCATCGGCGCGGACATCTGGGACACCGCAGACAAGTTCCGCTACGTCTACAAGAACCTCAGCGGAAACGGCACCATCGTGGCCCGCGTGGACACGCTCGTTCGCACGGACGGCTGGGCCAAAGCAGGCGTCATGATCCGCGAAAGCGTCCACCCCGGCTCCAAGCACGCGTTCGTGTGTCTGACGCCGGACTATGGTGTCTCCTTTCAGCAGCGTCCCGAGACCGGAAACGTGATGAGCCAGGTATCGACGAACGTCGTGGTCGCCTCGGTCTGGCTGAAGCTGACCCGCACAGGCAACGCCTTCACCGCCCAGCACTCGGCCGACGGTGTCACGTGGACGAACATCGCGTTCACGACGCCGGTGAACATCACCATGGCAAACGACGTGCTGATCGGCCTGGCGGTGACCAGCCACAACGCCTCGGCTGCAACCGCCGCGGAGTTCTCGAACCTTTCGACGACGGGTGCTGTGACGGGTTCCTGGCAAATCGCTGCGATTGGTGTGGAGCAGCCCAAGGGCAACTCGGTCGAGCCGATGTATGTGAGAATCCAAGACAGCGCCGGCGGCAACGCGACCGTGGTGAACCCGGATGAAGCTGTCACGCTTCGCCCGACCTGGCGCCGCTGGGTCATTCCGTATGGCGATCTGACTGGCGTGAACCTCAAGCGGGTCAAGACGATCTGCATCGGCGTGGGCAATCGTAAGGCACCGACCCCCGGCGGGACGGGCACGGTCTATGTCGACGACATCGCTCTGGGCCGGCCGCTTGGACAGTAGTGCAGCAAACACCTTGGTTTTGACCCGCGGTAGGGGCGGCGCATGCGTCGCCCCTGTTCCGCGGATAGTGTCTTTATCTCGGAACCGTCCGAGGCTAGAATACCGCAGTTGATGCCCCCTTGGGGGACAGTCACATTCAGTATGATGGAGTGAAGTATGGTCGATCAGAGAGCGACGCGAAGGGAGTTCCTCAAGGCGGCGGCCTCCACATTGGCTTTGCCGTATGTCATTGGCGGCTCGGCCCTCGGGGCCGGGGGCGGCGTTCCGCCCAGCGAGCGGGTGAACATGGGATTCATCGGCCTGGGCGGCCAGGGCAGCGGCCACCTCATGGGTGGGGCTTGGACTTATGTGCCGGGAGGATACGTCGCTCGCGACGACGTGCAGGTGATGGCGGTCTGCGACGTACGCCGCGAACGGCGCGAGCCCGCGCGGGAGCGATGCAATCAAATCTACGCCGAGCGGTTCAAGAAGCCGGGCTACGATGGTGTGAAGGCGTACAACGACTTCCGCGAGGTCCTCGCTCGTCCCGATATCGACGCCGTGCTGTTGGCTTTGCCCTATCATTGGGCGGCGCCGATGTCGATCCTGGCCATGCGAGCGGGAAAGGACGTCTATTGCGAGAAACCCGTCGCCATCACGGTCGAGCAGTCGCAGATGGTGGTCGAGACCGCCCGCCGGTATGGTCGGGTCTATCAGGCCGGGACCCAGCAGCGATCGGAATACGACGGCAAGTTCCGTCTGGCCTGCGAACTGATCCGCAACGGCCGGATCGGCAAGCTCAAAGAAGTCTACGCGTACCGTGAGCCGGGTGCCTTCGTGCCCACCGCTTGGACCTCGAATCAGTCGGTTCCCGTGCCGGAGGGCTTCGATTGGGATCTGTGGCTGGGACCGCTGCCCTGGCGACCGTTCGGCGGGGAAGCGGGACACACGCTCAACAACCTGTTCGTCGGCGACGTGAACTGGAGCCCGCATCATTACGACATCATTCAATGGACGGTGAACCCCGACGTCAAGGCGCCGATCGACGTGAAGTACCGCAACGGCAAGATCGATTATCATTACAGCAATGGCGTGGTGGTTCATTCCGATCCCTATCCCGGCGAGCCGATCGGCCCGGACGGCGGGGCCTGCTTCGTCGGCACGGACGGCCGCATCGCGGTGGACCGCAGCAACATCGCGTCCTACCCGACCAACATTCTGCGAGCGCCTTTGTTGCCCAATGACGAGCGGGTCTACTACGCGACCAGCCACTCGGGGAACTTCCTGGACTGCGTCCGGTCGCGCAAGGCTACGATCTGCAATCCGGAAGCCGCGGCGTACACGATCAACGCCATCTTCATCGGCGGCATCTCCCTGGCCCTCAAACGCGATCTTCGCTGGGACCCGGCCAGGCTGCAGTTCATCGGGGACGACACGGCCAACCGGCTGCTGTCCTACTCGCCGCGCCCGCCGTGGGTTCTGTGACAGGACATCTCGCCGAGAAAATCGATTATCCACTGTAAGAGAAGGTGGTTCATGAAGAGCAACGTGATCAATCGAATGCTATGTGTTGTACTCCTATGTTCGCTTGCGGCTTGCGCGTGCGGGGCCGCCCAGGAGCAGGAATTCATCGCAATTCTCAAGTCCAATGCCGGCGCGGTCGAGAAGTGCGCCGCGTGCCAGCAGTTGAGGATCTGCGGCACCGTTCAGTCGGTCGCAGCCCTTGCCTCGGTGCTGGGCGACGAACGGCTGAGCCATGCTGCTCGCTACGCGTTGGAGGGTATGCCGTACCCGGAAGTGGGCCCGGCTCTGCACGGCGCACTTGGCAGGACTTCGGGAACGGTCAAAGCGGGCTTGATCGATTCGATCGGCCGACGACGCGACACCGCCGCGACGTCGCTGCTGATTCCTCTGCTCTCGGACGCGGACAAGTCGATCGCTGCAACGACGGCTTCGGCTCTGGGCTGTATCGGCGACAACGTCGCTGCTGCGGCGTTGACCGCAGCGTGCGATAATCCCAATCCGGACGTACGCAAGGCCGTGCTGGATGCGCTCCTGCGATGCGGAGAGACGCGTCTGGCTCAGGGGGACAAATCGGCCGCGGCGGGGATCTACCGCAAAGTGTTGGAATCCGAACCACTTTCGGCCGTCCACATCGCGGCCTGGAGGGGCAGGGTTCTGTCAGACGACGGTCAACGGGCGAAACTCGTCGTTGCGGCGTTGACCGGCCAGGACAAGTCGCTTCGAATGATGGCCGCCCAACTCGTACGGGAGACGAGAGACGACGAACTGGTGAACGCCTGCCTGAAGCAGTGGAAATCGCTGAATGCGGATGCTCAGGTGCTCGTCGTCAACGTGCTGGCGGACCGAGGCGACAAGGCCTCTTTGCCCGACGTGTTGACCGCGTGCGTGTCCTCGGAGACAGCGGTTCGGATCGCCGCCATCAAAGCCGTCGGCGTTCTCGACGACGGGGCAAATGTGGCGCTGTTGGCGGACCGATCGGCCCAGGCTTCGGGCGACGAGCAGGCGGCGGCCAGAGACGCTCTCCGATCGCTTCGCGGCAGGAACGTCCACGCCGAGATGATCGCTCTGGTGAAGAAGGCCGATCCTGCGGTCCGAATCGAGCTGATCCAGACGCTGGCTGATCGCCGGGCGACGGAGGCGACAGCCGCCTTGTTGCTGACGGCTCGGAGCGAGCATGCGTCTGTGCGGTCGGCTTCCTATCGGGCCCTGCGGGACTTGGCGGGAGCCGGTGACGTTGAGGCTCTGGTTGCGCTGCTGATCGACGCCAAAGGCGGCGAGCAGAAGCCGTTGGAGAATACGATCCTGGGCGTTGCTCGACGGGCGAACGCAGGAGTTGAAGCTTCAAAGGCCGTCCTGGCCAAGCTCGATTTGGTCCAAGACGTGTCGGTGAAGGGGACGATGATCGGTCTTCTTGGACAGCTTGGCGATGCGTCGGCCCTGCCCACCCTGCGCAGGGCGCTGGCAGACGTGGACATGGAGGTTCGATACGCTGCAATCGGCGGGCTGGGGCGGTGGCCAAGTGCCGAGCCGCTGCCCGACCTGCTGCGGATCGCGGCGGACAAGAGCAACGCCAACTGCCAGATCCGCGCGTTGGGTGCGTATATCGACCTCGTGGGCTCGGTAGCCTCGATGCCGGCGGATGAGAAGGTCCGGTACTACAAGACCGCCATGGATCTCTCGCCGAACGCGGCGGGAAAGAAGCGGGTCTTGGGCGCCCTGGCCAATGTCAAGACGCTCGAATCGATGCAACTGGCGGCGTCGCACGTCAGGGACGAGGACGTTCGCGATGAGGCTGCGCTTTCGACGGTGACCGTCGCCGAGGCGGTCTACGGAGGCAACGCCAGGGCGGTCGAACCGATCCTCGAAGGCATCCTCGCGGCCAACGTCGCCAACGCCACCAAGGAGCGGGTGAGAAGGACGCTCGACGAGATCAAGGCGGTCAGCAGCTACGTGACGAATTGGGAGGTGGCCGGACCGTACGAGGAGAGGGACAAGAACCACTCGCAACTGTTCGACATCGCGTTCGATCCGGAGAAACCCAGCGCCCAGGTCGCGTGGCGAAAGATGCCGGTTTCCAGGTACGAGCAGCATCCGGCGTACGCCGATCTGCTCAAGGAACTCGACGGCGGCGAGCAGAAGGTCGCGTACTTGCGGACGCGGATCGAATCGGCCGCCAACAAACCCGTGATGCTGGAGATCTTCAGCGACGACGGCGTGAAGGCCTGGCTCAACGGCAAGGTTATCCACTCGAACAACACCGCCCGGCCGATCCTGGCCGAGCCCGACCGCGTCACCGCGACGCTCAATCAGGGCGTCAACACGCTGATGCTCAAGATCACGCAGAACAACCTGCCCTGGGGCGCGATCGTCCGCGTGAAGGAGGCCAAGACCGCAGAGCCCAAGGTCGGCGATGGCTGGCGGCTCCATGTGATCAACGCAGACTCGCGATTCGAGGCCGCAGGCGTGCTCGACGTCAACCGCGACGGCAAGCTCGATATCCTGTCGGGCGGGTTCTGGTACGAGGCCCCCGACTGGAAGAAGCATTTCGTCCGCGAGATCAAGGAGGAAGGGAACTACTTCTACGATTTCGCCAATCTGCCGATGGACGTGGACGGCGACGGGTGGGTGGACACCGCCGGCGCGGCCTGGCACAACAAGATGGTGTACTGGGTTCGCAACCCCGGCAAGACGGGCGAACCCTGGCAGGTGTTCGAGATCGATACGCCGGGCAATATGGAGACCGCAATGGCGTACGACATCGACGGCGACGGCCAACTCGACATCCTGCCCAACATCATGAGCGAGGCCGCCTGGTATGGGTTCACGCGGGACGCTTCGGCTCCGCAGGGCGTGAAGTGGCAGAAGCATCCGCTTCCGAAGGAGGCGGCCGGGCACGGCCTGGGCGCAGGCGATGTGAACAAGGACGGTCGCTGCGACGTGGTGACGCCCAAGGGCTGGTTGGAGCAGACCGCCGACGGCGGATGGCTGTGGCGGCCGGAGTTCGAACTGGGCTACGCTGGCATCCCCATCCTCGTGCACGACGTGGACGGCGACGGCGACTCGGACCTCATCTGGGGTCTGGGCCACAACTACGGCCTGTACTGGCTGGAGCAGAAGAGCGTCAATGGCAAGCGCACTTGGGAAAAGCACCTGATCGATGATACCTGGTCGCAGCCGCACTTCAAGCTGATGGCCGATCTGGACAACGATGGCCAGGACGAACTCGTCACAGGCAAACGCTACTACGCCCACAACGGCAACGACCCCGGCGGGAACGATCCCCGCTGCGTATACTATTACGATTTCGATGTCGCGGCGAAGAAAGGGACGCGGCACGTGCTGCACGAAGGCGGGACCGTCGGCTTCGGCATCAACACCATGGCGGTGGACATCGACGCCGACGGCGACATCGACGTGGTCGCCCCCGGCAAGAGCGGGCTTTATCTCCTGGAAAACCTGTTGAAGTGATTGATGATTGACTATGGGAGGCTCACAAATGGCGAAACCGAAAATCGCGATGATCGGGGCGGGAAGCCTGATCTTCTGCAAGACGCTGACGATGGACATTCTGGCGACCCCGGCCTTGCAGGACGTCGAGATCTGCCTGATGAATCGAACGAAGCCCAAGCTCGACAAGATGGAGGCCTTCGTCAAGGAGGTGATCAAGGCGAACAAGCTGCCGGCCAAGGTCACCGCGACACTCGACCGTCGCAAGGCCCTGGACGGAGCCAAGTACGTCATCAACATGATCCAGATCGGTGGCGTGGACGCCTTCCGCATGGATTACGAGATCCCGCTGAAATACGGCGTCGACCAGTGCATTGCCGACTCGCTCGGCCCCGGCGGGGTGTTCCGCGCCCTGCGGACGATCCCGGCCCTGGCCGAGATGTCGCGTGACATGAACGAGTTGTGCCCCGACGCGATCCTGCTGAATTACGCCAACCCGATGGGGGCCAATTGCTCGGCGCTGGGCCGGGTGGCGAAGGTGCAGTTCATCGGGCTCTGTCATGGCGTGCAGACGACGCTGGACCTGATCAGCCGGTATGTGGAAGTGCCGAAGGACCAGATCGATCAGGTCTGCGCCGGGATCAATCACATGGCGTGGTTCCTGGCCTTGCGGGACAAACGCGACGGGCGGGACCTGTACCCGATCCTCCGCCAGCGGTGCGAGAAGCCCGAGTACTACGTGAACGAGAAGGTCCGCTGCGAGGTCATGCGGCACTTCGGGTACTTCATGACCGAGAGCACGGGGCACCTGTCCGAATACGTGCCGTGGTTCCGCAGCAGCAAGCGGGCCCTGGATCTGTACTGCGACCAGCCTGGATTCGGCGGCGCGTCGGGCGCCTACTTCAACTACTGCAACATGCTGGCCGAGAAGTACAAGAGCGTGGACTACCTGGCGACCGAATCGCGGAAGATCGAGCATCGCAGCGTGGAGTACTGTTCGTACATCCTGGAGGCCGCGGAGACGGGCAATGTGTTCCGACTCAACGGCAACGTCCGCAACGACGGGTACATCACAAACCTGCCGCAGGGCTGCTGCGTCGAGGTGCCGATCTTCGTCGATTCCAGGGGCCTTCACCCGGTGCGGATCGGCGATCTGCCCATCCAGTGTGCCGCGCTCAACCAGAGCAATGTCACCGTCCAGCAGTTGGCGGTCGAGGCGGCCCTGACGGGCAATCCCGAGCACGCGATGCAGGCAATCGCGATGGACCCGCTGACCTCCACCGTCTGCACGCTGCGCGAAGCCCGCGACATGACCCGCGAGATGCTCCGGGCTCAGAGCCAGTGGCTGCCGCAGTTCGCAGGCAAGGACCTGACGGCCAAGCCGGTCGTGAAGATCGGCAAGAGCGTTTCGCCGGTCGATGTTCCTCTCGATCCCGCTCTGGCCATCGCCAACCGGTTCCAGGAACTGGCGAAGTGATCGATACGCCGGGAGAGCGAATCTCCGGTTGAGCACGCTGTGTTTCGGTGTTCTAGGGCCGCAATTCGAACCGATGCCGTCCGGCGGGGACGTCCGGGACCACCAGGAAGTTGCCCTCCTGGCGGGCTGCGATGGCTTTGCCATTGTGGTACGCTAGGGGTCTGTCGCCTGGCCAGAGAGGCAGGCACACGACCGCCTCGGTGTTGCCCGGCAGTTCAACGTTCAACGTGAACGACTCTCCGGGCTCTGACGCGAAGTCGACGTGGATCGCGCCGCGGACGGTGGGCAGGTCGAGGCTGCCTGCCTTGAGGCCTCCCAACTGCGGTTGGATTCGGACCTTCGCAAAGCCCGGCGCGATCGGTTGGACGCCCATGAGGCAGCGGGGAATGATGTTGGCGGGCGCGGCGCCCCAGGCGTGATTCCAGTCCTGATTCGGCTTGTACTTGTTGTCCCAGGCCTCCAGTGTGATCGTCGTGCCGACGTTGTAGATCATGTGCGGCCAACTCCGGTCGCTGGAGCGATCCGTCATGAGCTTGAGTGCGAAGTCGCCTTCGCCGGCTTCGTAGAGGGCTTCGAGCAGGTATTGCGATCCGTAGACGCTGCACACCATCCCCCGGCTCTTGATGAACTCCGCCACCGAGCGAACACGCTCCGGCGGCACCAGTCCGAACGCCAGGGGGAACATGTTCGCGTGCAGCGCGCTGTGTGTGCTGCCTTCGCCGTCGACGTAGACGCCCTTGGTTTTGTCGAACAGCTTGTCGTTGAACGACCGGCGGACCTTCTCGGCGGCCTGGGCGAAACGGGCCGCGTCGTCTTGTTTTTCAATCGCGTCGGCCATCCGGCTCATCAGGACGAGCGCCCGGTAATGAAACGTGTTGACCACCGTGTTGATGGGCTTGAACTCGAAGTCGTCGGTCTCGCCGTAGCCGCCCTGAAGACCGAGGATGTTGCCGTGAGGCCAGTCCACGAGGTCCCGCAGGTTGCCGTTGAGATGGATCGACGCGAGCACGTCCTTGGTGACCAGCCCGGTCTGGGTGCTGATCAGGCCGTCCTCGCGGGCCAGGGCCAGCAGGGTCTTGGCCTTGAGGTCGTCGTAGAAATGCGAGAGGGAGTCGGTGTCCCCTGTGTACAGGTAATCGGCCCAGGCCATGAGCACCGAATGGAGAATCCACTCCGTCGGCCAGGTCGCGTGCGTGATGAGATATTCGTGACTGTAACGGGCCATTGTGTACTCGCGGTCCACGCTGTAGTGGCAGAGTTGATTGATGTAGGCGTCGCCCTCGTAGGGGATTCGCTCGCGGTCGCCGTCGACGTACACGCCGCAGAAGCTGGTGGCCTTGATGCTGTACTTGCACAATTCCCACACGTCGTTGAGCACCGGGTCCGAGCAGACGAAGCGAGAGGCGTCGTCCTCGAACGGATAATGGACCGCGATCTGGCGGATCGAGGACGAGTCGATCTCAGAGGGACTGTTGACGATCTCGCAATACCGAAAGGGCATCACCTCGCCCACGGACGCAGGCATCTTGATGGCTAGGGGACCCGTGTTCCGCTTGTCCGGCGTGACAGCCACGCGGTACGTCCGTGTGCCCTGATCCAGCGTCAGCGTCATCATCCGGTGACGGCGCGAGCCGCCGGGATTGCGGTCGATGGCATCGCCCGCGGGAACCTCCCCCAGATGCACTTCGACCTTGCGGCCGGCCTCGGGACTGGTCAGAGTCAGTTCCACGGCGCCGAACGCGGCTTTGGCGAAGTCGACGAAGTAGTGTCCCTCGGCCTTCTGGACCATTCTGGCGGGCTGGATCTTCGCTTCGAGGAGGGCGTATCGCGTCGTTTCATAGGGTCCGTCGAGCTTGCCGGTGCGAAACGACTGCACGGTCGAGAAAGGCCCCGCTTCGACACTGTCCTGCCAGGTTCTCACCTTCCAGAAGCATACCGCTTCGCTCGGGAGAGGGCGTCCGGCGTATTCGAGGGCGGTGGACCGCGAAGAAACGACTCTGCCGCTGTCCCAAAGGTCGCCTTGGTTCTTGTCGAGGTTCGTCCGGTCCGACGCGACGAGGATCTGGTATGCGGTCTGCCTGCCCATCGAGCCCACGATCCAACTGAATTCGGGCTTCGAATCGCCAATCGGAGACAATTCGGGCTGGGCGATCAACTCGCACATCAAACCCCAGGGTGCGGCCGGGGTTTGGGCGAGGGCGCACCCGCTGAGCATCAGACCTGCCAGAATGGCGTTCAGGGGCGTTGTCATCGTGGCGATACGCGTGCATTTCATAGTTGCTCCATCCCATTTCACGATTCCGGCTCGCGGGCAAACGCTCCTCTACCGAGGCGATCCAGCCCGCTCGGGATCGTATCACCTGCTTGTCGGTCCTGCAACCGGCAGTCTGCTACGAGGGGCACAATCGCCCTTGAGCGGAGGCCGGGAAAGGCTATACTGTTCTCCTGTCGGAGATCATTTCGATCAAGCGTGTTTACGCGACAGAATGACTGGCAACGGGCTGTTGTGGTGCGGCGATCAAGGACAAGGGGCAAACAGATGGAAGAAGCGACATGTGCGTTGGATCGGCGTCAGTTCTTGTTGGCGGCATCCGGTTCCGTGGCAGGGGTCTTGTTGCAGGGGGCCGAGGCGTTCGGGCAGGAAAAGGACGGGCCGCGTCCGAACTTCCTCTGGATCAGCACTGAGGACATCAGTCCCGACCTGGGATGTTATGGCGACAAGTATGCGGTGACGCCGCACATCGACGCGCTGGCGGCGCAGGGCGTTCGATACGATCGTGTGTTCTCGCATTCGGGAGTCTGCGCCCCGACGCGGTCGGGCATCATCACCGGCATGTATCCCACGACGATCGGCACCCAGCACATGCGGTGCCAGGGCGTTCCGCCGCACTACGTCAAGTGCTTCCCGGAATACCTGAGGGCCGCAGGGTATTACTGCACGAACAACGTCAAGACCGACTACCAGTTTGCCCCGCCTGTGACCGCATGGGACGAGTGCAGCGGAAAGGCCCACTGGCGAAACCGTCCCAAGGGAAGCCCGTTCTTTGCGGTGGTCAATTTCACCACGACGCACGAGAGCCAGATCCGCGACCGCAGCCCGGCGCTGCTGAAGCGTTTGGAAGGCCTGGGGCCTGCCGAGCGGCACGATCCAGCCAAGGCGGAACTCCCGCCCTATTATCCGGATACCCCCAAGGTTCGGGCGGATTGGGCCCGGTACTACGACCTGATCACGCTGATGGACAGGCAGGTCAAGGAGGTCCTGGACCAGCTCGAAGCCGACGGACTGGCCCAGGATACGATCGTTTGGTTCTGGGGCGACCACGGACGGGGGTTGCCCCGCGCCAAGCGATGGATCTACGATTCGGGCAGTCGGGTCCCGCTGATCGTCCGCGTCCCGGAGAAATGGCGCAGGCTCGCCAGACCGGACAATCCTGACGCTCTCAAGCCGGGTAGCGTCAACGACGAGTTGGCGGCGTTTGTCGATTTCGCTCCGACGATGCTCTCCCTGGCGGGCGTCGAGATCCCCAAGCACTTGCAGGGGCAGGCCTTCCTCGGCCACGAGAAGGCCAAGCCGCGGGAGTATGTGTACGGTGCAAGGGACCGGATGGACGAGGCCTACGATCTGATCCGGACCGTTCGCGACAAGCGCTTTCGGTACATCCGCAACTACATGTCGCATCTGTCGCGGTCGCAGACCATCAACTACATGGATCAGATGCCGACCATGCAGGAGATGCGCCGGCTCGCCGCCGAAGGGAAGCTCCAAGGGCCGCCGACGCAGTACTTCGAGCCGACGAAGCCCGTCGAAGAACTCTATGATACGAGCGCCGACCCGCACGAGGTGACCAATCTCGCAGGCGACCCGAAGTACAAGGACGTGCTGGAGCGGATGCGACAAGCCCACCTGGATTGGTGCCGCCAGAGCAAGGACGTCGGCCTGATCCCCGAGCCGATTTTCGATGAGATGAAGCGGCCCGGCGGTACGTTCGAGAAGACGGCCGATCCGGTCTTCACCAGGCTGTCGAGCGTGCGGGAGGACGGCGGGGCGGTTACGATCGTCTGTGCGACGCAGGGCGCGTCCATCGCCTGGCGGCTCGGCGGAAACCCCAAGGACAGCGTCGGCTGGAACCTCTACGTCAAGTCCGTTGCGGTCAAGCCGGGGGAGATTCTCTACGCGAAGGCCTGCCGGCTCGGATTCCACGACAGCAGCGTCGTCGCGTTCAAGGCAGGCGATCCGCTCGTCAACAAGCCTGTGCCGACCCAGACGGAACACTGGGAAGACAAGCCTGATCTTGCCGGTTTACGGCAGCGGCTGATGAAGATCAAGGAAGCGGACTTCACGGGTCCCAATGCGACGACCGCGTTCCTGGCCTATCTGAAAGACCCCAAGCCATCCGTTCGGTACTGGGCGGTCGTTGGGTTGCATGCCTGGACGAAGTACCCGGTCGATCTGGCGATGGCCAAGCCTGCGGTGACGACCATGCTCGAGGATCCGTCCGTGGTTGTACGCGTCGCGGCGGCCCATGCGATGTGCGACTGGGGCGAGGAGCGGGCTTCGCTGCCGGTTCTGGTGGAAGCTCTCAAGAGCCCTTCGGACAAGACACGGATGTTCGCGATGGTGGCCCTGGACAAGATTGGTGAGAAGGCCCGGCCGGTCCTGTCTCAGATCCAGGCGGCCACGCAGGATTCGGACAACTACGTCACCCGCGTGGCTCAGACGGCGCTGAACCGCCTGCAGCGGTGAGGGTCATCCTCTCCTGCGGAATGCGACGGTGCGGATTGACCGGCTCTCCTTGATGTACTTCCGTTCGTAGTTGGTGCCGGTGAGCTCGCCCTCTTCGGCGCCCGAAGGCCGCTCAAACTCGATCGGTTCGAGCCGGTCCAGAGACGCGTTCGTTATCTCCTGGATTTGCTGGAAGTAGTCCGCGTGGTCCGTGGCGATGCGGAGCTGACCGCCGGGCTTGAGGCGGTCGATGAGGATCTCCAGATTCGAAGCCTGTAGAAACCGTCGCTTGTGATGCCGCTTCTTGGGCCAGGGATCGGGGAAGTAGACGTGGAAGCAGTCCACCGATTCGGGCGCCACGTGGTCTCGCAGAAAGACGGGGGCGTCGGCCCGAAGCATGCGGACGTTCGTCAATCCCCGGCGTCCGATTCGATCCACGACATATCGATAGTACTTGCTGGCCCATTCGATTCCGAGGAGGTGCACGTCCGGCCGGGCCTGGGCTTCCGTCACGAGGAAGGCGCCTTTGCCCGATCCGACCTCGATGTGGACGGGACCGCAACGTCCGAAAACCTGGGCGAAGTCCAGCGTGCCCTGTAAGTTTTCCAGGTGCAATGCGACATTCGTATAGTCGTTCAACTCTTTTCTCATCGTCTCCGAACCATCCTGGAATCTCGATTTTCAGCTTGTCGTTGTTGGTTGAGCGAATCAGCAATCGACGTGCGTTTATCATACATCATCCACCGCCAATTTTCCAAAAGACCGTTACTAAAGTGCGGCGATGCGGCACACGATGAGTGAGGATGTGAAGGGCTCCAGGCCTCGCTGAAGAGGGCCGAGGACCCGAACACTTTTTGTGGGATAGGCGTATTCCACACTGAGTGGGGTCGCTGAGCCCGGAAAGGACTTCGTTAGGATGATGCTGCAAATGGTCAGGGCGAAGCGGAGACAGGTGCTGGTCGACATCAACACGCAGAGGGACTTTTTCCTGGCGGACGGGGTCGTTTGCATCCGCAATCATCGGAGGGTCCTGTCGCACGTCCGGCGGCTCATGGCATGGGCGAGGACTCGGGACATCCCCGTCGTTTCCACCTGCGAGGTTTATGCCAATCACAACAGCCACAACGGCGACCCTCGGTATTGTCTCGACGGCACCGACGGCCAGTTGAAGATTCCTTACACGCTCCTGAACAGCCGGATTTGTTTCGCGGCCGACGGCAGCACTGACTTGCCGCGCGACATGCTTCGTCGGTATCAACAAGTCATCTTCCACAAGCGATGCGTGGATCCGTTCGACGAGCCTCGGATCGACCGCGTGCTGAGCGAGGTCGCCGCGACCGAGTTCATCCTGATCGGGGCGACCGCCGAAGGGGCGGTCAAGGCCACTGCCCTCGGACTGCTCCAGCGGGACAAGAAGGTCAGCGTCGTGATCGACGCGGTTGGATACCACGACAACCGCGAGGCCAAGATGGCCTTCCGCAAGATGGAGGCCAAAGGCGCCAAGCTGATCGAGACTCGCAGGCTTGCCGGGACTTCCCATCTTCGCCTGGTTGGCGTGTGCCGTTGCGAAAGCTGCCAGCGAATGCTCCAGAAGGTGACCGTCGGCGCCCCGGACGACGACGGCGAATAGCCGCCAGGGCGAAGGCCTCGCCTGACCTCTCTGTATCGCTGGGCTGATTCCCCATGGAATCAGCCGAGTCCTCCTTTGCGTCCAAATCCCCCATTGCAGTCGTCATTTCACCAGCCTCCCTCACCGAGCGCGGCCTAGCCACAGCGAGATTGACAGTCTCAAGCCTGGGGAATATAGTGCCCACGGCGCGATGCACAGGTGCAAGAAATGGATTGTCGACTCGATCGCCCGTTGGAAGGATACGAAATGGACCATTCCCGTCTCTCTTCTGCGACGCAGAAAGCCACGTTCGATCTTGATTCTCCCTGGCTGAGGTTGGGACTGGTAGCTGTGTTGGTGTGGGGAGCCTGGGGAACTCCGGCCGCGTCTGAGCCGAACGCTCCGGCGATTCCTTCATTCACCGTGGACGCCAACTACCCCGGCGGTAACATCATCGTCGAGGGAATCGAGGGCGACACGGTACGCATTCGTCCCGATCTTCGCGATACGGAAGGCTGGTGGTTCTACTGGAACTTCCGCGTCCGAGGGGCCCAGGACCGCTCTGTGACCTTCAGCTTCAGCGGCAGGAGTCCGATCGGCGTCCGTGGACCGGCGGTGAGCGTCGACGGCGGCGACACCTGGTCCTGGCTCGGGGCCGAGGCGGTGAAGGACGGTTCCTTCCGATACGACTTTCCCGCCGAGACGCAGGAGGTGCGATTCTGCTTCGCATTTCCCTACCAGGAGCAGAACCTCAGAGAGTTCCTCGCTACGCACAGGGACCGTTCAGAGCTTTCGGTGCAGGAACTCTGCAAGACCTCGCAAGGACGAAGCGTGGAGCGTCTGCACGTCGGCCGCCTGGACGGCCGCGCCCCGCACAGAGTCCTCTTGACCGCGAGGCATCATGCCTGCGAGACGATGGCCAGCTACGTGATGGAAGGAATCCTGGCGACGGTCCTGGCCGACAACGAGGACGGCACCTGGTTTCGTCGGAACGTCGAGGTCCTGGCGATCCCCTTCATGGACAAAGACGGCGTCGAACAGGGCGATCAGGGCAAGAACCGCATCCCGCGAGACCACAACCGCGACTACATCGGCCAAAGCGTCCACGCATCGGTGGCCGCTCTGCGGACGTTCGTGCCGAACTGGTCCAATGGTCGGCTCGTTGCGGCGTTCGACCTCCACTGCCCCTACATGAGCGGTCCTCACAATGAGTCGATCTACATCGTGGGCAGCTCCGACGAAACCATGTGGCGTCAGCAGCGGGAATTCGGACGGTTGCTGGAGACGGTTCAGAGCGGGCCGCTGGTCTATCGGGCTTCCGACAACCTGCCGTTCGGAAAAGCATGGAACACTGACAGCAACGTCGGCGCCAACAAGAGCTGTAGTCGGTGGGCGAGCGACCTGGAAGGCATCCGCTTGGTCGCTACGTTTGAAGTGCCCTATGCCAACGCCGGCGGCCGACCTGTGACTCCCGACGGAGCCCGAGCATTCGGGGGCAGCCTGGCCAGGGCCCTTCGAGGCTATCTTGAGCGGATCGACGCCGAAGTCGAGCCACAGGCGACCCCTCCCATCCAGATCGACGGCGTCTTTCCGCAGATGACCGTCATGGCCAAAGGGCTTGGCAGCAACTCCGAGGCGGGGATCGGCGCCCTGATCCCCTGGGCCCAGAAGCTCTGGGCGGTCGGCTACGTCGCCCACATCAACGGCCAGGGCCTCGGTCTCTACGAGATCGGCGAGGACATGGTTATGCGGCGGCATCCCGCTTCGGTCACCGGGACCTTCGCCAACCGCCTGCCGCACTGGCCGAGCGGGCAAGCGTTCATCGGACCCTACGCCATCGACGCCGACGGCAACGTCCGCACGATCGAAGACCTCAAGCGGGTCCGCCTGGCCGCGACCTGCGAGCACTTGACTGATCCCGCCAACAAGGTCTACTTCCTCGGTATGGAAGGGCGGTTCTGGGAGGTGGATGTCCACACGCTCAAGGCGACGTTGCTGTTCGATCTGGTCAAGGAACTCCAGATCGTCAGCGCCAAGGAGCATTTCAAAAGCGCGTTCACGGCGCAGGGCCGCGTGGTCGTCGCCAACAACACCTACGACGAAAAGGAGTTTCTGGGCAAGCGCGACGCGGGACGTCTGGCAGAATGGGATGGGCAGACCTGGACGATCATCGAGCGGAACCCGTTCGTCGAGGTTCACGCCGCCGGCGCGGATCGCTCCTACGGCGGCAACACGCTCTATGCGATCGGCTGGGACCGTTCGAGCGTCATCCTCCGCGCCCTGGTGCAGGGCCAGTGGCAGCGGTACCGTTTGCCGATGGCCAGCCACACCTGGAACCACGCCTGGAACACCGAGTGGACGCGGATTCGCCACGCGGTGACCGAGCGTCTGCTGATGGACGCGCACGGCATGTTCTATGAACTGCCCGCGTTCGCCTATGGCGGCAGGATCTGGGGCATCCGTCCGATCTGCACCCACCTGCGGGTGGTGCCCGATTTCTGTCATTGGCGGGGTCTGTTCGTCATGGCTTCCGACCAGATCGACCACGACCAGGGCCAGCCGCAATCGGGTCTGTGGTTCGGCAATATCGACGCCCTCTGGCGGATGGGCAAGCCCACCGGTTGGGGCGGCCCCTGGCGGGACACCCCGATCAAGGCGGGCGAGACGTCGGACCCCTTCCTGATGACGGGGTTCGACAAGAAGGTCGTCCACATCACGCACGACGCGGAAAGACCCGCGCGGTTCGATATCGAGGTAGACTTTCTTGGCGATGGGAGTTGGGTTCGGTACGGGTCCTTCGACGTCGATCGCGGCCAATATCTCCACCATGAATTTCCCGACGCCTTTTCCGCACATTGGGTTCGCGTGCGGGTAGACATCGATTGCAGCACGACGGTGCAGTTCATGTACAACTGAAGGACAACGGTTCGGAGCTTGATAGACGAGGAGCAACGATATGGCTGATCGGATGGTTCGACGGGCGGGACTGGCGGCAGTTCTGTTCTTGGTTCTGCTGGCCCCGGCGGGGACTGCACAGGATCTGGCCCAGTTCGAGAAGAGACTCACGGAGTTCACGCTCGACAACGGGTTGAAGTTCCTCGTGCTCGAGCGGCGCGACGCCCCGGTGGTCACGTGTTTCACCCACGTGAATGTCGGTTCTGCGGACGAGGTCAAGGGCATCACCGGTCTGGCCCACATCTTCGAGCACATGGCGTTCAAGGGCACGACGACCATCGGCACGAAGGACTACAAAGCCGAGGCGAAGGTCCTGGCCCGCGTCGACGAGGCATTCCAGGCCCTTCGAAACGAGTTGTTCAAGGGCGACGGCGCCGACGCGGACCGCGTCGCCAAACTGCGGCGGCAATTCGAGGAGATCCAGCAGCAGGGCCAGAGGTTCCTCGTTCACGATGAATTCGAGGAGACGCTCAACCGCGAAGGCGGCACCAACCTCAACGCCGGCACCAGCGCGGACTACACCGTCTACTTCGTGAATCTGCCCTCGAACAAGCTGGAACTGTGGATGCTCATGGAGTCCGAGCGGTTCCGCGACCCGGTCCTGCGCGAGTTCTACATGGAGAAGGACGTGGTCATGGAGGAACGCCGGCTTCGCACCGAGACGCAGCCCATCGGCCGACTGATCGAGGACTTTCTCGCCACCGCCTACAAGGCGCATCCGTACGGCGAGCCGGTCATCGGCCACATGAGCGATCTGGAGGCCATCTCCCGCACGCAGGCGGATGCGTTCTTCAAGGAGTACTACGTTCCTGCGAACATGACCATCGCCATCGTGGGCGACGTGTCGCCCGAGCGAGTGAAGGAACTGGCGAGAAAGTACTTCGGTCGGATTCCCCGTCATCCGGACCCCAGGCCGGTGGTGACCGTGGAGCCGCCGCAGGGCGGCGAGCGAAGGGTGATTATCGAAGATCCCTCGCAGCCATTCGTTGTGGTCGGCTATCACAAGCCGGGGATCAATCACCCCGACGACGCAGTGTTCGACGCGATCACCGACATCATGGGGATGGGTCGTACGTCCCGTCTCTACGCGACCCTGGTCAAGGAGAAGCGAATTGCGGTGGCGGCCTCGGGATTCCAGGGGATGCCAGGCGTGAAATACCCCGGCTTGTTCCTGTTCTATGCGGTGCCGGCGCAAGGCCACGCCAATCAGGAGAATCTGGAAGCGATCTACGCTCAGATCGACCGGCTCAAGAACGAGCCCGTCAGTCGGGAGGAACTGGACAAGGCCAAGACCCGTGCTCGGGCCGGCCTGATTCGCCAACTCGATTCCAACGAAGGGCTCGCGCAGCAACTGGCGTTCTACGAGGTGGTGACCGGCGACTGGCGGAATCTCTTCAAGCAGCTCGAACGTATCGACGTGGTCACCGCGGAGGACATCCAGCGTGTGGCCCAGACGTATTTCACGACCAAGAACCGCACGGTTGGCCTGATCCAGACGACCGCCGCCGAGAATGAATCCTGAACGGGAGTGGAGAAGATGAGAACGACACGATCATCCCTGACGATCGCAGCGGCGGTCCTGGCACTGGCGGCTGGCGCGGCCGCTGCGGCGACGAAGCAGGCGCCCGATCATAGAAAGCTCAAGTATCCTCCTTTGCGGGAGGTCAAGGTCCCCGAGGTGACGCGGGTGACGCTGCCCAACGGCATGAGGCTGCTGCTCCTGGAGGATCGCGAGTTGCCTTTGATTCATCTGTCGGCCCGCATCCGAACCGGGTCGATCTATGAACCTGCGGAGAAGGTCGGCCTGGCCGACATCACCGGCGACGTCATGCGTACCGGCGGCACGTCCACCATGACCGGCGACGAGATCGACGAGGCCCTGGAAGCGATGGCTGCCTCCGTGGAGATCGGCATCGGCCTGGACTACGGCGTAGCGTCGCTCTCGGTTCTGAAGGAGGACATCGACAAGACGCTGGGCATCCTGGCGGACATCCTGATGAACCCGGCCTTCCCGCAGGACAAGATCGAGCTGGCCAAGATCCAGCACCGAAGCGCGATCGCCCGCCGCAACGACGAACCCGACGGAATCGCCTCCCGGGAGTTCGCCAAGCTCATCTATGGGCCCGACAGCGTCTACGCCCGCCATACGGAGTACGCGACGATCGACGCGATCTCACGCGATGACCTCGTGGCCTTCCACAAGCGGTTCTTCGGACCCAATGCGATGATGGCGGCGATCTGGGGCGACTTCGAAACACGGGAAATGATCCGGAAGATCGAGAAGGCCTTCGGCGGATGGGCGAAGATCGACGCGACGGTTCCGCCCATGCCCAAGGTGGATTATGAGTATGCGCAAACCGTCCGCGTGGTTCCGCGAGCGGACTTGAACCAGTCGAATATCTTCCTGGGCCACATCGGCGGATTGCGGAACGATCCGGATTACTTCTCTCTCGTCGTGATGAACCAGATCCTCGGCGGTGGCTTCACCGGTCGGCTCTTCAAGAACGTCCGTTCACGCCAAGGCCTGGCTTACTCCGTCTTCGGCGCTTACGGCGCCGATTACGCCCACCCCGGGATGTTCAGCCTGGGATGCCAGACGAAATCGGAGAGCACGGTCCAAGCCATCCAGTCGATCCTGTCCGAGGTCGAGAAGATGCGCCAGGCTGAGGTCACCGACGAGGAATTGAAACTGGCCAAGGAGAGCTTCCTCAATTCCTTCGTCTTCAACTTCGACTCTGAGGGCAAGATCGTCACGCGTCTGTTGACCTACGAGTACTACGATTATCCCGCGGATTTCCTTCTCCAGATTCGCGACCGTGTCGAAGAAGTGACCAAGGCGGATGTGTTGCGGGTGGCCCGGAAACACCTGCGTCCGGCTGACGTCCGTATTCTGGTGGTAGGCAATCCCGAGGGGTTCGACAAGCCCTTGTCCACATTGGGCGACGTCGAGACCCTGGACGTCACGATCCCGGCGTCGCAGATGCCGGTTAGCGGCGATCAAGGCTGAGCTGGGGCAGTGTGCCACAGCGGAGAAAATCTCATGCTCATTGTTGGATCGGAGTCGGGCTTATGATGCACACCAGAAGGCGGTTTCTGAAGCAGACGGGTCTTGCTGCGTTCTCGCTGGTTGCGGGTTGCCAAAGCCTGCGACGCCGGGAGACCGTTGCCGAGCGGCCCAACGTCATCTTCATTCTGGCCGACGATCTGGGATACGGCGATCTGGGCTGCTATGGACAGCAGATCATCCAGACGCCCAACCTGGACCGCATGGCCAAAGAGGGAATGATCTTCACGAATCATTACGCCGGAAGCACGGTCTGCGCCCCGTCGCGGTGCTGCCTGATGACCGGTTTGCACACAGGGCACGCCTACATCCGCGGCAACGATCGGATTCCCCTGCGTCCCCAGGATGTCACCGTGGCGGAACTGATGAAGCAGGCCGGCTACGCCACCGGGCTCATCGGCAAGTGGGGCCTGGGCGAGCCCGATACGACAGGCATACCGAATCGCAAGGGCTTTGACTCTTGGTTCGGATACCTCAACCAGCAGCACGCTCACAACTACTACCCCGATTACCTCTGGCGAAACGAGGAGAAGGTCCCGCTGGCGAACGAGGTCGAGCCGGTCGGCGCCGCGGGCGGCGTCGCCACGAAGCGCGTCCAGTACTCGCACGATCTGTTCGCGTCCGAGGCACTGGCGTTCCTGGACCGCAACCGCAGACGCCCTTTCTTCCTGTATCTGGCCCTCACGATCCCGCATGCCAACAACGAATCGAAGCCCGATGGGATGGAGGTCCCCTCCTACGGTCCTTATGCGAATCGGGACTGGCCCAATCCGCAGAAAGGGCACGCCGCGATGATCACACGGATGGATCGCGACATCGGGCGGCTGTTCGACCGGCTCAAGGCGCTTGGCCTCGACGAAAAGACGTTGGTGCTGTTCTCCAGCGACAACGGGCCGCACAAGGAGGGCGGAGCCGATCCCGCGTTCTTCGACAGCAGCGGAGGTCTGCGCGGAATTAAGCGTGATCTCTACGAGGGGGGAATACGCGTTCCGTTGATCGCCCGCTGGCCCGGACGGATCGCTGCGGGTTCCGGTTCCGACCATGTCAGCGCGTTCTGGGATCTTCTGCCGACTTGTTGCGAGTTGGCGGGCGTCCCGACTCCCAAGGAGACCGACGGGATCTCATTCCTGCCGACGCTTCTGGGACAACCTCAAAGACAGCGACAACACCCCTATCTCTATTGGGAGTTTCACGAGCAGGGAAAGAAACGGGCGGTGCGCATGGGCCACTGGAAGGGCGTCCGGCTGAACGTCGCGAAGGACCCTCAGGGCCCCATCGAATTGTACAATCTCGCGGAGGACCCCGGCGAGCGGAATAATGTCGCGAGCCGGTACCCTGAAGTGGTCGCGCGGATCGCGACGATCCTGGCTTCGGCCCGAATCCCTTCCCAGCGGTGGTCGTGATCCTCAAACGCTGCCGCAAGACGTAGCGGAGCGATGACGATTGCGTGGTTTTTGCTCCGTGGAATCCACGAATTTGTAGAAAACCACACGAAACCATCCGTGCGGGTCCATCTCGCAAGTCTCGGTTATTGATGCAGTTATGAAGTATCTGCGACCGGGGACGAAGATGGCATGCGTCTTGCATTGATCCGATGCTGGTGCCGTGCAGCTTTGCACGCGCGTCCCGGGATGATCGGCATGAACCTGTTCACCTATGGGTCTTTGATGTTCGACGAGGTCTGGTCGCAACTGGTACGCGGCGACTATCTCAAGCGGTCTGCGCGGCTGCGTGGTTTCACTCGCCGACGGGTCCAAGGCGACGTCTATCCCGTTATCGTCCAATCCCACGAGGGAGACTGGGTCGATGGCGTTGTGTATTTCGACATCGGTCCGGACGATCTGAAACGTCTGGATATCTTCGAGGCCGAACCTTACGACCGCCAGACGCACGTTGTCGTCGTTGACGACCGTGAAGAGCATCACGCCGACGCCTATGTCCTGAAGGACTGCTACAGGCACATGATCCACGACTGCGAGTGGGACCCGCAGTGGTTCGCGCGGGAGGCTTTGCCCATTTTCATCGGCAGCTACAAGGGTTTCCGCTGAACCACGCGGCCTGTGAATCCCTCTGGCGTTCTCGCACATTAGCCGCTATCATTCCGTTCGCATGATGATGGGTTGGCAGGCCATGTAGAAATGTCGATGGGATTGGGAACTGCCGTCATGCAACAAGAATGGGCAGGCAAATTGGGGTATGACGATGCGTGGGATGGTTGGCGCCTTTGTGATGGTGGGATTCTGGGTCGTGACCGGCTGGTGCGGCGAAGTGCAGACGGAGGCCGGACCGGAGGACAAGGCTTCGATCTATGTCGGAGGTGGGGCGATCATCAGCTCGCAGCCGTACGTTGGAACCGACGCGCGGGTGTATCCGATACCGATGTTCGCCTATGAAGGGAAACGATTGTACTTCCGCGGCATCATGGGCGGCTACTGGCTGTACAACGTGGATGGTTTCTCCGTCGGCCCCGTGCTGCGGCCGCGGTTCGAAGGTTACGAGGAAGACGACAGCCACGAACTCGAAGGAATGGACGACAGGGACTGGTCCATCGATGGGGGACTGGGTCTTGCCTGGCTGACGGATGTCGGCCTTTTCGGCGTCACGTTCGTCACGGACCTCCTTGGCCGTCACAAGGGCCAGGAACTGGATCTCAGCTACACCATCTTGTTCAAATGGGCCGGGTTCGATCTGGTTCCGTCGGTCGGTCTTCGGTGGAAGAGCAAGAACCTCATCGACTACTATTATGGAGTCGAGGACGACGAGGTCCGTTTCGATGAGACGATTTCTCGCGGCTCTTACGAAGGCGACGACGCGATCGATCCCTACCTTCGCATGGTGGTTCGACGCAAGCTGGCAGGCCGATGGAGTCTGCTCGGGGCCGTCCAGTACGAATGGTTCGACAGCGAGATCAAGGACAGCCCAATCGTCGACGACGGTTACGAGACCTCCTTTCTGCTGGGCGTCATGTACGCATGGTGAGAACCATTTCGGAACGATCTTGAACGCGACGTCGTTGCCGATGTGGGACGCGTGGCCCTGGTTCGCGGTCAGCTCGGGAATCGTCACGGAGAGTCTGCCGTCGCGGCAGGCGAGCGTATGGGCGTCGAGGTATCGTCCCCGCCAGGTGCGGTAGAGACGGACGCGGCTCAGTACATTTCGACCTCTCTACTTGTGGTGCAGCATGGGCTTGGCCCGGCGGATGAATTGGATGGCCAGGCCCCACGGATCGCGGAGCATGGTGAGTTTGTCGCCGGCCGGCGTGACGGTGACCTCGTCCGTGGCTGTCGCGCCGGCGGCGAGGAGCTTCTGGCGGATTCCTTCGACGTCGTCGACCAGAAACGCCACATGCAGGATCAATGGGTCCATCGAGGCATAGTCCGGCACCGCCTCGGGCGGGTTGTGGTACAACTCCAGCATCATGTTGCCGTCGCTGTCGGCCAGGAAGCGGGCGTTGATCGGGGCCGGGCCCTCGCGCAGGATCTTCATTCCCAGATGGTCAACGTACCACTGGGCCATTTTGACCGGGTCCTTGACGTTCAAGGCAACGTGCTCCAGCCGAATGCGATTTCCCTTCGCTGTGTCCATGCTTTGTCCGTTTCTTGATGCCGTCGCGATCGCTGCCAGGCATAGCAGGCCGGTCAGCAGAAGAATCGCAGCCTTGTGTCCCAACGCCATGACAACCTCCTTCCTTCTGTTGCCTCACATCTTGTCCACATGCGGGTGCTTCCACGGAGCGCGATACGCTCGCTTGAGCAGGGCCGCCGCTGTCGGATTGCCGACGATCTGTTCGGTGGACTCATCCCAGGCGATCTTGGCCCCGACCTCGTATGCGATCATCGCGAGCTTGACCGTCGCTGTCGATCGATGGCCCTCCTCGATCGTGCAGCCGGCGGGCCGGCGAGTGCGGACCGCTTCGAGGAACTCCGCCATGTGGGCCGTGCCCATGTCGGCTTCGACCTTGTGCTCGATGCGCTCCTTATTCCTCTCTTTGGGGATGATCACCCAGCGGTTGTCGGTGACGAAGATCGTTCCGTTCTCGCCGTAGAAGAAGATGCCGTTGGCGGTTTCGGGCGTGTACTCCCGCGCGCCCCAGAGGCGATGTCGCCAGAAGACCGGGCACTTTGCGAAATCGAAATGCACCGTCAGGATGTCCGGCGTGGTGATCTGGTCCTTGAAGTAGTAGATCCCGCCGGCGGCCTGCACCGAGCGGGGCGTCGTTTCCCCGAGGATGTACCGCGTCGCGTCGATGAGGTGAATCCCCCAGTCCACGAGGTGTCCATGACCCGTGGTTTTCTCGAGCCGCCAGGCGAAGTGGCCCACCTGCGGCGAGTAGGGGATCTTGGGGGCCGGGCCGCACCAGAGATCCCAGTCCAGCGAGGCAGGGGGATCTTGCGGCTTGGCGTCCCGCATGCCTGCGGTGTAATCGATCTGGGCGTCCACCTGTACGATCCGACCGAGATTGCCCTGCTGGATGTGTTCGCGGACTCTTTGAATGGCCGGGCTCTGGCGACGCTGGAAACCGATCTGGATGACGAGGTTTTTTTTCCGGGCCGCCTCGACCATGGCCTGCCCTTCGCGGATGTCGTAGGCGAGCGGTTTCTCGCAGTAGATGTCCAGGTCCTTCGCGACTGCCGCGAGGAAGGGCAGTGCGTGCCACTGGGGAGGCGTTGCGATGATGACGGCGTTGATGCCCGGGGTGTCCAGCAACTCATTATACAGCTTGAAGGTCTTGGGTCGAAATCCTTGCAGTTTCTCGATCTGCGTTGCGCTGTCGGCCAGTTGCGGGCTGTCCACGTCGCAGACGGCTGCGACCTCGACGCCGCCGGCCTTGAAAGCGGCCTTGACGTCCACCATGCCGTACCATCCGCATCCGATCAGACCCAGCTTGATCGTCGACTTGGCTGTTTCGGACCCGGATGCCCGATGCAGAACGCTGCCCATCGCCAGAGTCCCCGCGGTCGTTTTGATGAAGTCCCGTCGATTGATTCGTCCCATTGCCTGCCCCTTTCCGTGTTCGATTGAACTCCCACACGCACACCGATCGGTCCCGGACCACCGATTCCCGACGCTGCTATCATAGAGGGACCGAACGCGAGGGCCAAGGGAAATCGTGCCCCTGAGTCCATCTGTCTCTGGGGTGGAATCAGGAAGAACACTCCTGAGCCGCAGAAAACACAAGCCGCCGAGAGAGCCCCCAAACCGCTTGAAGCCCAAATGAAGGGGTGCCCGCAACAGGGGCCGCAGAATCCGCGACGGACCGCAACATCGGATTCTCTGTGCCCAGTCAATCCCCCGTTTTCGCCAAGTCGAGGAAAACGATGATCGACGGGTTGCCGACGGGGGTGTAGTGGTTGGTGAAGGTTAGAGCGCCCTTGTCGCGATCGACGCGGAAGACCGTCACGTTGTCGGCTCGCTGGTTGCAGCAATACAGGAATCGGCCGGAAGGGTCGAAGTTGAAGCTGCGGGGGTAGTTGCCGCGGGTCCATTCCTCGCCCACGTAGGTCAGGTGGCCATCGTTGGCGATGGAGAAGATCGCGATGCTGTCGTGCAGGCGGTTGCCGGCGTAGAGGAAACGGCCGTCGGGGGAGACGAGGATCTCCGAGCAGAAGTTGCTGCCTGCGAACCCCGGCGGCAGGGTGGAGAGGGTTTGCCTGGCGGCCAGAAGACCCGTCCTGGCGTCATAGTCGAACAGGACGATGGTCGAGGCTTCCTCCTGGATGGAGTAGAGCCAGCGTCCGTTCGGGTGGAAAAAGAAATGTCGCGGCCCATCGCCCGGCGGCAGCGAGACCCCGGACGGGTCGTTCGGCGTGAGTGTTCCCTTCCGGTCGTCGAACTTCCAGACGAAGATCCGATCGAGACCCAGATCGACGTGCAGGACGAACCGACCCGACGGATCGGCCTCGATCATGTGGGCGTGCGTCCGATCGTGTCCGCTGAAGGCAAAACTTCCCGGCGGGGCGTTCGTTGCCTTCCTCGGGCCGATTGTCCCTTCATCGACCTTGACGTCCGTGGCGGCGCCGAGGCCGCCGTCGGCCAGGATGGGAAGCACAGCGACCGAGCCTCCGAAATAGTTGGCCACCAGGAGGAACCGCCCGGACGGGTGTACGCTCACGTAGGTCGGCCCTGCGCCGCCGGAAGGGACGGTGTTGAGCAGCCTCAACCGTCCGTCGCTCCGGTCGATCGCGAACGCGCTGACCGTGCCTTCCTTGCTTTCTCCCACGCGGTCGGTCTCGTTGGCGGAGTACAGACGCGTCCCATCGGCGTTCAACGCCAGACAGCTCGGACTGGTCCCTGACTCGTAGACGCCGCGAGGCGTCAGGCCCCCGGTTGTGCGGTCCACCTGGAACAGGTGAATGCCGCGTCCGTTGCCCGGCGGCAGATCCACCTGCGTCGGCAGCACGTCGCGAAGAGGTGAACTGAACGTGCCTACATAGGCCATCAGCGGCGCATCCGTTTCGGCTGCCTGGGCGTCCATTGAACGGATCATCAGCGCCGCGCCGCCTGCGAAGGCAGTGGATGCCAAGAACGAGCGTCTGGATGTCGTGAAGGAAACCGAGTCAGTCATGGCGTGATTATACCGTCCGGATCCATCGGAGCAAGGGAACGCCCGACCCGGCGCCGCGAGGCCGCGGTCAGGCCCCACTGAAATCACTTCGGGGTTCGGTGCACGATGATCAGATTGGCCGTCGTCACAGCGTCCATGTCGGGCGTGAGCATGGCCTGGGCGGCCCTTTCATAGAGACGGGCCCCTCCGCCTCCGCCGCCAGGCTGCCCGGGGAGGATGACGTACTCGATCGATTCGTACAGGCGGGTGTCAGGCGTTCGGCCGGGATCAATGACGCCGAACTCTTCACACATCGCCGACGAAAGCAGGCCGAATCCGCCGGGCAGGAGCGGCGAACACGTTCGCCAGCGGTTGAACGGATTGTAGAACTCCACGACGCTGTACACCCTCTCGGGATGTTCCCGGAGCGTGCGCTCGGGAATGACGGACTGGATCTCCCTCGCATAGCCCGACACCTCCTCGGCGCGCTGACGGTATCCGGCCAGGACCTGTCGGTTCGCGCTGATCGAGAGCAGGAACAGGGCCAGCAGCAGCCCCGGCAATACCCGGTCCTGCCGGTCGGAGAGCAGGGCAGCGAACAGAGGAAACGCCAGCAGCAGGAACGTGGCCTCCAGACGCAGCGTGTGGCCGCGCAGGAACAGAAACGGCAGCAGGGATACGAGGATGAACGCGCCCAGTTGCACGATCGGGCAGTTCCATCTCCTCGCGAGCTGGCTGTCTGTACGGCTTTCGGCATCGGGTTGCTCGCCTGCCGCGTGGGGGTGGCGGGTCAGCGTGTGCACGGTCAACGCGGTCAAGAACAGCAGGAATAGAGGGGATAGGCAGTTGCGGATCATCCGCCGGACGACGCCGGGCCATGGAACGCCTCGAAGAAGGCGACCCCACGAGAGTCTTCCGAGTCTGTCGTGGAAATCGGCGGAGTAAGGGACCACGTCTCGGAACTCAGCCAGTTTCGGGCCGGGGTACGAGATCGCGTAGACGCAGTCGCTCATGATGGCCTGCTTGGCGTTCGAGACACCAGGGGCGCCCATAACGATGCGGCCCAGCAGAGCGGGGACCAGAAGGCCCAACAAGACTCCGACCGCTGCGACGGCTCCTCGCACCAGGCCACGGTCTCCCCGGCGATAGACCGCCACGAGCGGAACGTATAGCAGCGCGGGGATCAGGAAGTGGAACCGAAACCACAAAGCCATGGCGGCAGAGAGGCCTCCGAGCGCATGAGCGGCCAGACGCGAACTGCTCAGCAGCAGGATCGCCGCCAGGACGCACGCGACAGCCGCGACGTCCAGGTGAACGGAAACAAGGGCTTCGAGCATCCAGGGGCTCAGAGCCATCCACACCAGTACGAGGCCTTTCGCAAGAGGATTTCGAACGCCAAGAACGCGGGTCATCACGCGTTCGGCCAGGACCAGCGCCAGCAGGGCAAAGAGGGTCGAGACGATCCGTTGGCCGATCAACAGATCGCCGGTGAGTTTCGCGGCCAGATACGTCGTGAGCGGCACCGCGAATCCCCAGTTGTGATTGACGCAGTGCTGCCAGCCGCGTCTCTCCATGAGCAGGCAGATGCGGGTCAGGCCGCGGAAATCCACAATGTCGGGTTCGGGCAGGACTCGGTTGGCCAGGCCCGCGGCGGCAAGCAGGGCCAGAATGGCGACGGCCAGGATCCCGGCTGTAGGGAGGCGATGCGTCGCCGACGTGCTCGCGATGTCACCGGCTCGACTGTCGCCGCCGAAGATCGTTGAAATGCTCATGCGCAGTCCTCATTCTTGTCCGGTTGATTCCTCGCCTTCATGATAGTCCTGCTCGGTGTTGACGGCCCAGATGTTCGTCTTGTCTGTTCGTCCGGCCAGAATGTTCTCCACGGCGGTCATGGCCGTGAGCATGGAGTGGTCCTGGTTGTTGTAGCGGTGCATCCCGTTTCTGCCGACGAGGAACAGGTTTTCGAACGTGCCGACAAACTCCTTGATCTCGTCAAATCGATCGTAGGTCCCGAAGTAGGCGGGATACGTGCAGGGCACCCGGATGACGACCGCGTCGAGGACGTTCCCGCGGTCCAGGATGCCGATCCTCTCCATCTCGGCGACGGCCAGACGTATGAACTCGTCGTCCGCCTGATTCCAGATCGGATCGGTCCGATTGCAGAAGTACTCGAGCCCCAGCCAGATCGTGCGTTCGTCTCGGACCATGTAGGGGCTCCAATTGTTGAAGATCTGCAATCGTCCGACTTTGACGTCTTGTTCCTGGATGTAGATCCAGTTGTCCAGTATCCGCTGGCCGGCCGGCCGCGTCAGGTCCCCATTGGTCGGGACCTTGAGTTTCGTCGCCAGCAGGCCGACTGTGACGAAATCGCGATAGACCAAGCCCTCGGCCACCTCGCGTATCTCCGGCGGCGCCGCCGGCTCCAGCGCCGGGATCAACTCCTTCACCGGCATCGTCGAGAAGACGAAATCGACCCCTCGGCTCACGCGGCGGCCCGTCTCGACGTCCTCGACCGCGACCTCGACGATTCGGCCGCCGTCGGCGCGAAGGCCCACAACCCGTTGGCGGCGATGGATCTGTCCTCCCTTGGCTTCGACAATGCCCGCAACCTCCTCCCACAGTTGGCCGGGGCCGAGTTTGGGATAGAGAAACCGCCGGATCAGGGTGGTCTCGGTGTTCTTCTGGGCGATTGAGCGGTCTTTCGCGAGGGTGCTTCGGATCGCGTCCATCACGGCCTTGCGGGCCGAGAGGCCCTTGATCCTCTGGGCTCCCCATTCCGGGCTGATTCGCGTGCACGGGACGCCCCAGACCTTCTCCGTGTAGTCCTTGAAGAACGTCTCGTACAATTCTCGGCCGAACCGATTGATGAGAAAATCTTCGAGGGACTGCTCACGCCGAATCGGGGCGCCCCTGGTCCTCAGATAGCTCACGCCGATCCGGGCGGTTCGCAGGAGTCCAAGGTTGTTCAGTGTGCCTCGACTCAGCGAGATGGGGTAGTCGTAGAACTTTCTCTCGAAGAGGACCCGCGACAGCCGGGTGCGGGTCAACATTACGCGGTCGGTCCTCTCCGGGTCCGGGGCGTCTTCGCTTTTCGAGAGAGGCACATCGCGTTCCAACGCGATGTCGTCCCTGGCCGGGGCACCCTGCAGGGGGAGGATCTTGAGCCACCAGTCCATGACCCTGGCGCTCCTCGAAAAGAACCGATGCCCTCCGATGTCGATCCGATTGCCCTTGTAGTTGACCGTCCTGGAGATTCCGCCCAGGTCATTCGTCATCTCGAAGAGGATCGGCTTGATATCCGTCCGATGAAGTAATTCGTAGGCCACGGTCAAACCGGCAGGACCGGCGCCGATGATGATCGCTTCACGCTCCATAAGACCTCGACCCTGTCATTCCCCGGCGGCGGAAACTCGACACCGCTATCCCGAGTCCTTTCCCGACCTGAAGCCAAGATGGCTCATCCTTCGCGGGCGGCAATGCTCCATTGTGGCCAGGCTCATCCCTGCATTCTACAGAAGGCGTCCTCGGTTCGCAAGATCGAGTCCCTGGGGCAGACCCGGCTCCAAGTCTGGGTGCAGATCCCGCAGAAATGCGGTCGCGGCCCACGCTGTCGAAAGTCCGATCTCAGGAATAGGTGGTTCAATGGGGGATGACTTTTCCCGGCGGTTGTGGTATGGTGGTCTGCCGACATGATCAACGCTACCGCGTGTGAACTTCCGTTGGACGCCGCTCACAGGGTGGTGCGAGCACACGCATGATGGGACATAGGATGAAGAATGGGCATTAGGTTACGTGGAGACAGATCGCGATGATTGACCCTGTACCGATCTCACAGACAGGTTACAGCAGACTGAAGGAAGAACTGGAGCGGCTGGAAAAGACGGAACTGCCGGCGGTGATGCAGCGGGTCGCGGAGGCCCGCGAGATGGGGGACCTGAAGGAAAACGGCGAATACATCAGCGGCCGGGAGCAGCAGGGCTTCATCGTCGGTCGCATCCGGGAACTGAAAGGCATGATGAGCCGCTCGGACATCGTCGATTGTACGAAAGCGGATACCGACCACGCCGCGTTCGGCACGATTGTGACCTTGCTGGATCTGGACAGGAATCAGAAGGTGACCTACCAGTTGTTGGGGCCCGATGAAGCGGACTCCGACAACGGGAGCATCTCCGTCCAGTCGCCCATCGGCAGCGCCATCCTCGGGCATGTGGTGGGGGACAAGGTGACGGTGAGTATTCCGCGCGGCGACAGGAATTTCGAGGTGGTCGAGATCAAGGGCACGGACGTTCCGTAAGCCTGAGCGCTATGGCACGAAAATTCACGCTCCAGTCGCGAACCGCGGCGGGGGATATCGATTTCGGGGCGGACCTGAACCCGGAGCAGTTGGCGGTGGCGACCGCGCCGGGCGGTCCGATGCTCGTCGTCGCCGGGGCCGGAAGCGGCAAGACCCGCGCCCTGACTTATCGGCTGGCCTGGCTGGTCCATCACGGCGTCGATCCCGGCCGGATCATGCTGGTCACCTTCACGAACCGGGCGGCCCGCGAGATGCTCAACCGCGCCGAACTGCTGGTCAAGCAGAAGACCAAGGACATCTGGGGCGGCACCTTCCACCACATCGCCAACCGCATCCTGCGAATCCACGGAAAGCGTCTGGGGATTTCGCCCGACTTCACGATCCTCGACCGGGAGGACGCCAAGGATCTCCTGGCGACATGCGTCGAGGAAGCCGGCGTCGACACCAAAGAGCGGCGGTTTCCGCAGAAGAACGTCCTGGCCGCGATTTCGAGCTTCCTCCAGAACACGCTCGAACCGCTGCAGGCGGTCATCAGCAAGCGATTCCCCATGTTCATCAAGGAGCAGGAGGGGATCGAGAAGGTGCTCGTGCTGTACACGGAGAAAAAGCAGGCCAGACAGCTTCTGGATTTCGACGATCTGCTCAGCGCGTGGCTACGGCTGATGATGGAGCACGCGGACGTCCGCGAAATGCTGGCCGGGCAGTTCCTGCACGTCCTCGTCGACGAGTACCAGGACACCAACGCGATCCAGGGCATGATCGTCGATCTGCTGGCCTCCAAGCACCGCAATCTCACCGTCGTCGGCGACGACTCGCAGTCGATCTACAGCTTCCGCGGGGCGAATTTCGAGAACATCATCACGTTCCGCCAGCGCTATCCCGAGGCGAGGGAGTACAAGCTCGAGACGAACTACCGGTCCGTGCCGGAGATCCTGACGCTGGCCAACGCCAGCATCGCGCAGAACAGCCGTCGGTTGCCGAAGAACCTCAAGGCGATCCGCTCCCCGGGTCTCAAGCCCGCGATCGTCGCCTGCCAGGACCACTTCACGCAGTCGCGGTTCATCGCGGAGTACGTGCTGCACCTCCTGGACCAGGGCCGCACGCTCAACGACATCGCGGTCCTCTACCGCAGCCACTGGCACTCGCTGGAGATCCAGCTCGAATTCCAGCGCCGCAACATCCCGTTCCACATCCGCGGCGGCCTGCGGTTCTTCGAGCAGGCGCACATGAAGGACGTTCTGTGCTACCTCCGCGTCACGCAGAACCCGCACGACGAGCTGGCCTGGCTGCGGCTGCTCAAGATGCTGCCCCGCGTGGGCAGCGCGATCTCGCGACGCGTCTGGCAGCACATCAGCAGCGCCGCGGACCCCTTCAACGAGGTCCTTGGCATCGAGACCGCCAGCCTCCTGCCGACCAGCGCGCAGCCGTTCTTCAAGGAGTTCGTCAACCTGCTCAAGGAGTCTCGCGAGATCGATTCGCCCGCGGAGATCATCGACCTGGCGAACAAGCGCTTCTACGACGACTACATGGTCTCGCACTACGACAACGCCGCGATGCGCCGCGAGGACATCAAGGCCCTGGCCAACTTCGCGGGCCAGTACAAGAACGTCGAGTCCTTCCTCGCGGACGTCTGCCTGGCGGGCGAGTTCTCGGGCGAAACCTGCGTCGAGGGCCCGGTCGAGCAGGAGTTCGTGATCCTGAGCACCGTCCATCAGGCCAAGGGCCTGGAGTGGCCGATCGTCTTCATCCCCTGGCTGGCCGACGGCCGGTTCCCGACCGACATGGCCATGAATCACCCCGAGGACCTCGAAGAGGAACGACGCGTCTTCCACGTCGCGGTCACGCGCGCCCGCGACGAGGTGTACCTGGTCGTCCCGCAAGTCTACCGCAACCGCGGCGGCAGCCTGATCATGATGAAGCCCAGCCGCTTCCTCACGGAAATCGCCCGCGATCTGACCGAGCCCATGGAACTCGAAGAAACCCTCCCGCACCTCCTCGGCGGCGCGGTGCGTGAATGCCTGCCCCCGGCGGCCGAACCGTGACGCGGCTTGCTGAATACGCTTGATCTTCTGGGTGGCACGGCCAAACTGATCTCTCCGTGTTTCTCGTAAGCCATTCGGGCAGCCTATCCACGCCGGTGCTGTCCGACCATGCGGCTTCACGCATCTACGCTTCCACGTTTCTACGCTGGCACGCTTCCACGCTCCCGCCGGCCGCTCAGAGCCCGTAGTCCTCCGGGAAGTTGAGGTAGGCGAACGGGCCGTGGAGTTCGTAGGCCTTGCGGTCGCGGGCCTTGGCCGCTGCGACTTCGTCGTCGAAGGTCCCGAGGTAGTACGCCTTCCCGTGGCAGCGGATCCTCGCGAACCATTTGTCGCGGTGCCGGTAGACGCCGACGAAACGCGAGGCCCCGCCGTCGGGCCCGCGGCTGGCCTGGTGTTGCCGTTGCGTGCACACCCGCAGGTTGTAACGCTGGTTGTTCAGGCCGTTGTGGTCGTGATGGTGCACGATGTAGCCCCGACGCGGCTTCATGATCATGCGGTGCATGTAGACGGTCCGCCCCCGCACGCACGTGACCGCGTAGAGGTTGCGGCCCCGCCGGGTCGCGTACCAGCGGTGCTGGCTGAGCCTCTCGCAGTCGGAGGCATCGACGAGGGCGAACATGCCGTTGGCCAGGCGGATCTCCCGGCCCTGGGGCCCGCGCTTGCTGACCGACGGCGGGCGGGGGGCCTTCTCCGCTTGGGCCTTACGCCGGGGCCACCAGCGGAGCTTGAAGTTCCGGCACGTGTCGGTCGGCAAGACCTCCACGATCTCGCCGGGGTAGTTCGGATGGTTCGTGCACTGCACAAGCCGGGTCTGCCCGGTCCATTTGTCCCGCAGCCGGCGCGACCGCGGCAGGGGGCAGGAATGGGCGCAGACCTGGCACTTGCCCGCGAACAGCAGCGCATAGATCGGCTTCCAGTTCGCGCCGCGATACTCCTCGGGCCAGATCTCGCTGTCCGGCGGCGGCAGGGCGAGGCGGCGTCTGGCGGCTTTGAGTGCGGTCGGAGGGGTCTTCCTGCATTTCGCTTTGCCCCGGCCTGAAACGGCCTGCCTTCGCGTGCGCGAGTTCTGACTGGCCTCCACCCGCTTCTTTTTCGCTCTCATGGCGTTCTCCTCTCCACAGGGGGACGAATGATGATGCGTCCCCGGCCTGATCCTCGGTCCCGGCCCATCGCCGGGACCGCCGCATCGCTATGCGGCTACGTATCTATGGTATAACAGTCATAGAAGTGTGTCAAGATAAATGCAAATAACATCGTCAGATTTTGTTATCCGTCAACCTTTGCGGCGCAGGGACTAACGCACGTCCGTCGAAACTCGCACAGTTTCCTCGCTTCGCCTGCCCCGCGTTGTGGTTCGTAGTGACGCCGTAAGGCGTTATCTTCGCGAGCCACGGGCCACGAGTCACAAGTCACGGCTTCAAGCAACCGCAGATAAACGCTGATGAACGCTAATTTCGGAGCACGGATCAGGATTTCTGCCACAGAGGGCACAGAGCCCACAGAGGATGAGGGATGGTGGATGCATGGATGCGTTCTGGAAGAAGCGTCCGGGCTCTTTCAGCTTCCTCCAACGCTTCCACGCTTCTACGCACCCACGCTTCCACGCGGCGTCCCGCCGCACCGGCCACAAAGCGATTCTCACACGCCGGAAGAAGGACCGCAGGCCATTAGCTCGGCTACTTGACGCTGAATACTTTCAGCACTTCGTCGCCGTAGTGGTTGATGACCTTCACCGCGATCTTGCCGGGCTTGCCTTCCTTGCCTTTGGGCGGATCGAAGGGGCGGCTGGTGGTGCTGTAGAGTTCGCTCCAGGCGGCTTCGTCGATCTCCGCACGCAGGGCTCGCTTGAGTTTGTCGTAGGGCTCCTCGGCCCCGGTGAAGTAGGCGCGGTGGACGAAGAAGCTCTCGGCGTGGTAGTTCGTGTCGATGAACCACCAGGCGATGTCCTCCGTGCTCGACGAGCGAATCGCACCGGTCGTCGGGCCGCACACGTCCACGCCCTTGATCTCGACCACGATCTTGGCGCCCTTGACCTTGCGAATCGCCACGTCCGGCTCGCCGAAGACCATGAACAGGTTGCCCGCCGCAGTCTTTTTCAGCAGGCTCTCGCCCAGCAATAGATCGTCTACATACATCGCCGTGCACCTATCGCCCCGTAACCCATTCCATGACTCTCGACACACAACTATCCAGGTCATCTCGCACCTGGTAAACCCAGAACCGCATGACGTCCCAGCCAAGTTCCATGAGGCGCTGATTCCTGATCTGATCCCTGCGGCACAGCTCGCCGTTCCAGTTGCGGTGGTATCGCTCGCCGTCGATCTCGATGTTCAATCGCCTGGGGCCACTCACAACTGCGAAGTCCAGCAAATACTTCTCCACCGGATACTGCGGGATTGGCCGAATGCCTGCCGCATAGACAGCTTTGTAGAAGAGCCGCTCCCATTCTGAGACCAGTTCCGGCCGCGCCACAGCGGGGTACGCCGGGCCGCGATCCGCATGTTCCTCTGTCTCCACTGGTTGGTGGCTACGGCCAACTCGGTCAACGTAAGAAGCGAACCTCGATAAGTAGTCTACGCTACAGTTCATCGCCGCCGTACGGTCACCCACAACCACCAGGGCGGCCCGTGCTCGAGTGATGGCTACATTGAACAAGTTCGAGTTGTTTCTCAGGAAGGCGAGGGCACTGTCCGCTATGCCAGCCGACACTACCGGCGAGAAAATCATCAGATCGCGTTCGTCTCCCTGGAACTTATGGACAGTGTCTGACAGGAAGTCCAGCTCGGCCACTCGCGTGCTCAAGCCGTCGTGCTGATTGACCAGATCTCGGATACGGTTCGCCTGGGCTCTAAATGGGCTGACCACACCAATGCTGCCGCGGTAGCCTTGGCGAACTAAACGTTCGATCTCACTGACAACTCCGCGCGCCTCCTCGTCGTTGACGGCTCCGCCTGTTCCCGGGCGCACAGCTCTTCCTTGAACATGAACCCACCGGACCGCCGGCTCATCTAAGCGGGGGCGTTTCAAGCGGTCATAGCTGGTCGCCACCCTAAGACGGCCGTCGTAGAATACTTCATTCGTGAACTCTATAATATCGGCGTGCGAGCGGTGATGGTCGCGTAGAGCCACGATATCTTCGCTGCGGCAAAGGCTGCTGGCAAGATCGAATAGCGAGCGATGGGAATACGCCCATCCTGGGCACTCATCCACCAGCCCGTGTTTGCTCAGCAACTGCTGGTCTTGTGGTTTTGAGAGTGTGCTGATATGGCGCAGCTGCATCGGGTCGCCGATTACTGCCACACGACGGGCTCTAAATAACAATGGGAGGGCAGAAGCTATATCGCACTGGCTTGCTTCATCGATTATGGAAAAAAGCATCAGAAAGGGGGCCAGGAGAGGGGGAGTTATAGAGGGGGAAAAGCGCCGAAAAGGGGACCACCGCATTTGACCGAGATGTGGTGTCTGGAGATGGTTCCAGATGCCAGGGGTCAGAAGGGATGTTGGCGGTGGAGCATTATGAATTGATTCGGCGTAAGGTATTGATCGAGGGCCTCAGTCAGCGGGACACAGCCAAGGCGCTGGGGCATTCTCGCAAGACGATCGCGAAGGCGTTAGCGTATCGGGTTCCTCCGGGGTATCGGCAGATCGAGCCTCGGGCTCATCCGGTGCTCGATCCGGTCAAGGGGATCATCGACGCGTGGCTGGAACAGAACACCAAAGCCCCGGTCAAACAGCGTCAGACGGCGCAGCGGATCTATGAACGGTTGCGGGACGAGTATGGTTTCACGGGACATTACGGGACCGTGCAACGCTATGTCAAAGAGGCGGCCCATCGGCAGAAGGAGGTCTTCATGCCCTTGGAGTTTGAGCCAGGGGAAGAGGCCCAGGTGGACTGGCATGAGGGCTGGATCTTGGACAATGGTGTCGAGCGGAAGTGCCAGTTCTTCGTCATGCGGCTGTGCTACTCGAAGGCGATCTTTGTGTATCCGTATGAGAAGGCCGATCTGGCGTCGTTCCTGGATGGTCACGTGCGGGCGTTCGAGTACTTCGGTGGGGTGCCGAGACGGATCGCCTACGACAACCTCAAGTGCGCGGTGATCTACGTGGGCAAGGGCCAGAACCGCCGTCTCACGAAGCGGTTTCTGGAATTGCGGGCATGGTATTTGTTTGAGACGCGGTTCTGCAACGTCGCCAAGGGCAACGAGAAGGGCGACGTGGAAAACGCCTGCAAACGCAGTGAGCGGAGGTACCTGTCGCCCGTGCCCGAAGTGGACAGCCTGGCCCAGTTGGCCGGCAAGCTCTTCGACGACTGCCAGAATGACCTGGGCCGTCCGGGTCCGGAAGTTCATGGGGGTAAGACGGTGGGAGAGCTGTTCGCGGAGGAGAAGCCCTGCCTGCTGGCCCTGCAGTCGGAACGCTTCGCGGCCTGTTGTCGCCGGTGTACGTTCGTGGATAGTCACGCCCTGGTCCGTGCCGACAACGTGCGGTACTCGGTGCCGGTGGAATGGGCGTATCATCCCTGTATGATCGAGATCTTCGTGGACCGGGTCCGCATCCTGTGCGACCATCAGGAGGTGGCGGTTCACCCCCGCTGCTACACAGCCGGGCAGTTCATCCTGGACCCGCGTCACTATCTGAAGCTCCTGGAACGCAAGCCGGGGAGCCTGGACAACGCCCGTCCCTTCAAGGGCCAGCCCTGGGGCGAGTCGTTCGCCTGGATGCGGAAGGAACTGGAGTACCGTTACCCGCAGGATGGCACGTTGCGGTACATCCAGGTCCTGCTGCTGTTAACGAAGTACCCATCCGAGCAGGTCCAGG
>CALEZT010000008.1 GCA_937927975.1 uncultured Phycisphaerales bacterium | reverse complement strand
CGTGAGGATCTGACACTTTCTGAATAGGGGAGATTGCGTATGAGCAACGTGCGGCGGGTCTTTGGTACTTGCCTCTTGATGCTCTGCGGCCGATATCATGCCGGGAACACGATCGTCGTCTCCAGGGGCGACAACAGCATGGCGATGCCCCAAGGCAAAGGCTCGTTGTATGATCAGGGTATCAATGGGCCTCTGCTGATTCGCTGGTCGGGCGTGGTCAGCCCCGGCAGCGTAACCGGATCGCTGATCTCCGGAGGGGACTTCGCCCCGACCCTCCTCGCTGTGGCGGGCGGTGCCGTGCCGAAGGATTGACCTGGGCTGAACGGGCTGGATTCCGGGTTCATGTCTGCCTCAGCGAAATTCTACAATGAGCAGGCGAGCAAATCTTGGTTCCAGGGCGTCACTATCATTCCGAAGTCGGAAGCTGGTCAAGGCCAAATAACTCCGCCTGATCCGCCGGGCTGGGGGGAGTTCTGCGGGGCTTGAGGCCCAGGTGGTCGCAGGCTTTGGTCGTGATCTCGCGGCCTCGCTTGGTCCGGCGCAGGAAGCCGATCTGCAAGAGATACGGCTCGACGACGTCCTCCAGGGTGTCGCGTTCCTCGCCCAGCGTCGCGGCGATCGCCTCGATGCCGGCCGGGCCGCCGTCGTAGACGTTGACCAGGGCCTTGAGGAACGACCGGTCGAGCTCGTCCAGACCCAGCGCGTCGATCTGCTCCATCTTCAGGGCGTTGTCGACGATCTTGGCGATGAGCGTGCCCGTGCCCTTGACCTGGGCGTAGTCGCGGACTCGCTTGAGCAGGCGGTTGGCGATTCGCGGCGTGCCTCGCGAGCGGGCCGCGATTCGTTCCAGCGTGCCTTCCTCGCAGACCAGCTTGAGCAGTTGCGCCGAGCGGCCCAGGATCTCCGTCAATTCGCCGACGGAGTAGAAGTCCATGTGATAGAGCATCCCGAACCGGCTGCGAAGGGGGGCGCTGAGCAGGCCCGCGCGGGTCGTGGCGCCGACCAGGGTGAAGTGCTTGAGCGGGAAGTTGATCGTCTTGGCGTGGAGACCGCTGTCGACCGTGTAGTCGACGCGGAAGTCCTCCATCGCGGGGTAGATGAACTCCTCGACCGGCGTGCTGAGCCGGTGGATCTCGTCGATGAAGAGTACGTCGCCGGTGTTGATGTTGCTGAGCATGCCCATGACGTCGCCGGCCTTGACCAGGGCCGGGCCGGAACTGAACCGGATTCGGGCCCCCATCTCATTGGCGACGACGTTCGCCAGTGTGGTTTTCCCCAGGCCCGGCGGGCCGTAGAACAGCATGTGCTCGAGGGGCTCTCCTCGATGCTTAGCCGCCGCGATGGCGATCGAGAGCTTTTCCCGTACGTTCTTCTGGCCAATGCACTCGTGCAGAGATTTCGGCCGCAAGGAGACGTTGAAGCTCTCCTCGGCCTCGCTCAATGCCTGTCCGCTGATGATTCTGCCTATTGCCATGGCATCAGCTTACCCATTTTTCGAAGAACTGCAAGGTCGCGGGAAGTTTGAAGTGTGAAGGTTCAAGTCTGAAGTGGCGCGGCGGACTCCGACGGCATCTGGACTCGCACTTGAAACTTCAAACTTGACACTTCAGACCTCTCACCGATTTGCGATGTATCGCTCATACTCCGCACGGGTGTTGATCATCTCCATGTTTTGTCCTGTCCAGGGGTTCTGGCCGGTGAAGTTCGTCGTGTTGTACGCAGGGTCGTCGATCCTGCCTTCAGGGCCTTGGATGCCCCAGGAATCCGTTTGGTAGACCCGCGCCCCTTCGTTCTCCGCCACCCACGTGCCCTGGCCCAGCGTCGTCTGGCTCCACATATGGGCGGTGTAATCCCGGCTGCGGCTGGCGTTCTGCAGACTGTCCATGTAGCCGTCGAAGGCCTGATTCGCCTCCGCGATCGACCGTTGCAGGTTCCGGTTGAGCTGCTGTTGGCGGACTGCGCGGCCCTGCATCTCCTGGCCCATCCACTGCTGGTTGATCTGCATCGTCTTCTCGATCCGCATGAACAGCGGAAGCCACTCGTCGAACTCGTTCTCCGGCGCCCAACTGCCCTGTACCGTCACCTGCCAGACGGGACTCATCGACTGCGTCGAGCACATGACGCTGAAGAGCCCTCTGAGCGTGGTTCCCGTCGGGACGTTCAGGAAACGGACGTGGAGCAGACGCGAATCGACCTGGTATCCGCTGGCTCGCAATTGTTGGACCACCTGCGCCGCCTCGGGCACGACTTGCTCGGCCCCGCATTGGTTGATGACCTGCACATCTCGGCTGGTCCCGTTGAGCCCGAGCACGAGACTCAACGCCTGCGGCGGAGCCTGATACGGCGCATTGATGGCGCCGGGGATCTGCATGCCTTCCATCGGAATGATCGTGTGCCAGACGCCGCCCATGCCGTGCGTTCGGGTCTGCGGATTGTTCGTCAGGATGAACTGGACCTTCTGACCTTCCAGGTTCCAGCCCTGAGGGACCTGGATCGACATGGACTGGTCGGGCAGAGCCGCGGGTCGGAGGGGGAGTTGCTTGCCCGGTCTCTGGGACGCCTGTCGAATGAGCGCCGCCGGCGAGAGGGTGGCTCCGTCGGCGATCGGCGTCGCCTCAGCCGCCCGACGGGCCTGGTCCTGCACCGTCGCGACGCCCTGGGGGGTGTAAGCGAGATTGGCCATGATGGTTGTCAGCGTCGGGCGGAACTGGTCCCATACTTGTGTCTTGGCGAGCAGCAGATAGAAGGTCCCGATGCTTTCCGTGCAGAAGAAGTAGCCGTGCCCGGTGCCTTTCTCTCCCTCGTCCGTCAAGGTCAGTGTAGCGATGGTCCGCCCCCGGTCCGTCGTGGAGTTCATGTTGGTCGCCTCCAGATCCGGATACTCCTCGCGCAGAGCGGCGATGCACTTGGCCGCCAGCACGACGGAGTCCTTGATCTCCTGGCCCACGGGGAACGTCATGAACAGCGCCGCCGCGTTCTCCTGCGGTTCCATCACGATGGCTGCGTAGGTGCCCTGGCCGAACATGTCGCCTTCCGTCACCTGCCAGTCCTTCGGTTTGTAGAGCACGAGCCTGCCGTCGGCGGATTGGTGCCTCTCCATCGCGGGCTCGTTGGACCTGGGCATATCGCCCCCCTGCACCGGGGGCAGCCTCAAGGTCGTGGCGAGGATCTTCTCTCCGCAGTCCGGACAGAACTTCGCTCCAGGCGGGAGCTTGGCGTTGCACTTCGGACAATTCGTTGGAGCAGCCGGCGGCGCGGGAGGCGCGAGCTTCTCGCCGCAGGCGGGACAGAACTTCGCGTTGGCGGCCACCTTGGCCCCGCACTTGGGGCATCGGGCTTCCGCAGGGGTCTGAACGGTCGGCGGGGTCTGGATCTGCGGTTTCGGGGCGGGCTTGACGTTGGTCGAAGCCAGCGTGATGGTCACCTCCTGGCCGGCCATCTGCATGACCTGATGCACCGCTCCCACTCCGTCGGCATACCAGATGGTCGAGGTCATCGTCCCCTGTCCCGGCACGGTCATCGTCGATTGGACCTTGACGCAATCATACGAGCCGGCCGGCGTCTGCACCCGCTCGGCGCCGACGGACTGGAAGTCCGTGGTCATGCTCATGCCGAACTGGTTGATCGTGGATTGCCACGTGTCGCCTGGTCGGTAGGGCAGTTTGATTCGCACCACCGGCGGGTCGTACCGAATCTCCTGTCCCTGTCCCTGGCTCAGATAGGACTTGACTCCCTGTTCATCGACCGCCACGTACTCCCGGCTCGTCTGCCAGCCCATGGTGGTCTCGACCACCGCGCATCGCACCGCGCCGACGTTTTCGAATCCCGCGATCTTCGTGGTCACCTGCACGCCGCCGGACATCTGGTAGGTCCACTGATTCCCTTCCTTCAGCGGCAAATAGTCCGCTGCAGGGCAAGTGGATGCGAGCACAACCGAGAGGATCGCCGCTGATTTCGTCAGGTTCATAGCCGTCTCCGATCACGAGGGACACCATTTTGGACTTCGGCCGCAACACCGACCGCATATGGTACTCGCGAGGTCGGACCCCAGTCAATAGGCAGCACAGGCAGGGATTCGGAGGGGGCCGGGCCTCAGCCTTCGGCGCCCTGTTTGACGCGGTAGACGACCGGAACGAGTTCCTCAGCCGTCTGGACCTCAGGATGTCTCTGGCTGGCCTGCTCGATCAGTTCCATCGCCTCGTTGCGTTTCTCGCCCCAGGCGATGAGGATTTCGAGGGCTTCGGTCTGGAAAGGTTTGAGCTTGGTCTGAGGCGTTCCACGGGCGGATTGGGCCCCGAAGGCGAAGCCCTGGAGCTTGCCCTTGAGTTCGGCCACGATCGACTGGGCCATCTTGCGGCCGATGCCGGAGAGGGTCATGAGCATCTTCTCATCGCCCGACTCGACCGCGCCGGCAACGTCCGCGATCGGGAGGCTCAGGGCCCGCAGGCCCTTGCGAATGCCCAGGCCCTTGACGCTGGTGAATTCGTCGAAGAACTCCCGTTCCAGCGGGCTCAGGAAGCCGACCAGGCGGGGGATGAGGTTGCCGCCGCCGAGGCTGCCTTCGTAGTACTCCATCGTGCACAGCGAGATCGTCGCGCCGATCTGCCCCGACAGGGCGGCGATGCAGTACCCCGGCAGCATGACCTCGTACGTGACCGCACCGACCTTCACCAGCGCCGTCTCCTCGCCCAACTGAACAAGTTGTCCTTCGATTCCCGCGATCACGTTGTGTTATTGATTATCGATGATTGATTATTGATGATTGTAGCCGAAGAACCGGACTGCTCGAATCATCAACGATTTATCATCCTTCATCAATCCTTTCCCTGAAGTCCCATTCTGCTGAGGGTGTTCGCACAGCACAGTGCCGCCGCCATCGCGTCGGCCACGTCCGGCGGCGACGGCAGCTCCGGCAGGCCCAGGATCGTCTGGATCGTCCTTTGCATCTGTTCCTTCGAGGCCCGGCCGTGACCTGTGAGCGACTTCTTGATCCTCGTCGCGGCGAAGCTCTTGACCTCGATGTGCGCCCGGGCGCACTTCTGCAATATAACGCCGCGGGCGTGGCCCATCAAGATCGCGGTTCGTGGATGGGCGTAGTGCGAGTAGATCTCCTCCACCGCCACGACGTGGGGCGTCAACCGCTCCAGAAGCGTTTCCAGGTCCAGGGCGATCTCGTCCAGCCGAGTCGCAAGCGGCAGGCCGTGCGTGGTCCGCAACACGCCCGCCTCGATCACGGCCTCCTGCCCGCCATCGGTTTCGACGCAGGCGTAGCCGCAGACCTGAAGGCCGGGATCGATGCCCAGAATCCGCAGTGAATCTACTATTGACGATTTACTATTTGCTATCGAAGCAGCCATAGGCTGCGACCTCCCTCAGATAGTAAATCGTAAGTAGTAGATAGTCGATACCCATCACTTCCACTTCCACTGCGTTCCCTGCGGACCATCTTCGAGGATGATGCCCGCTTCGTCGAGCTGCTTGCGAACCGCGTCGGCTCGGGCGAAATCCTTCGCCTTTCGGGCTTCCGCCCGCTGGCTGATGAGGATTTGGACGAGCTTGTCCATCGCCTTTTCGTCGACCCCGCCGGCTTCGCAGCCCTGATCGGCCACGACGCCCAGGACGTCGCCGCCGAGCTTGACGAACGCGTCGTTGATCGCGCCGAGCGTCTCGATTGTGACCTTCTTGTCCGCGACCGCCGTGTTGCTGATGCGGACGAGGTCAAAGAGCACCGACAACGCCACTGCGGTGTTGAGGTCTTCGTTCATGGCCGCTTCGAACTTGGTTCGAGCCTCTTCGAGTTGCTTGAGGATTTCCAGGTCGATGTCGCCCTGCGCTGCCGAGGTGAGCCTCTTTCGCAGGTTGCGTACGGCCTCGCCGATCCTCTGGTTTCCGCTATGGGCCGCGAAGAGGGCCGCGTCGGAGAAGTCCAGCGGGCTGCGATAGTGGCTGTTCAGGATGAGTTGGCGAACCGCGAGCGGCTCGTAGGCGCGGGTCAGTCGCTCGTGGGCGCCGGCAAACGCTTGCTTGAGGGTGATGAAGTTGCCCAGGCTCTTGCCCATCTTCTGACCGTCCACGGTGACCATGTTGTTGTGGATCCAGTAGCGGACGAAGGGCGCGCCGTTGGCGGCTTCCGACTGGGCGATCTCGCACTCGTGGTGGGGGAACTGGTTCTCCAATCCGCCGCCGTGGATGTCGATCGTGGCGCCGAGATACTTCATGGACATGGCCGAGCATTCGAGGTGCCAGCCGGGATAGCCCATGCCCCAGGGACTGGGCCACTGCATGATGTGGTTGGGCTCGGCCCGTTTCCAGACAGCGAAGTCCGCGGGGTTTCTTTTCTCGGTTGAGACCTCGACGCGGGCTCCGGCCAGCATCTCCTCCGTGCTCCGCCCGGAGAGCTTGCCATACTCTTTGAACCGGGCGACGTCGAAGTACACCGAGCCGTTGACCTCATAGGCGAAGCCCTTCTCGACGAGGGTCTTGACCAGCTCGATCTGCTCGACGATATGACCGCTGGCCCGCGGGCTGATGTCCGGCCGGACGCAATTGAGCTTGTCCATGTCCTCGAAGAAGCTGCGGGTGTAGGATTCGGCCAAGGCCATGGGGTGCTTTCGCTCCTTGCTGGCGGCCTTGGCGATCTTGTCCTCGCCCGCGTCGGCGTCGTCGGTCAGGTGCCCCACGTCGGTGATATTCTGCACGTAGGTGACCGCGTAGCCCAGATACCGCAGGTATCGCACGAGCACGTCGAAGCTGACATAGCTCTTGGCATGTCCCAGATGCGCATGCCCATACACGGTCGGACCGCACACGTAAATGCCGACCCGCCCCTCTTCCAGCGGTTTGAACTCCTCCGTCCGTCGCGTCAGACTATTGTAAAGCTGTAGAGCCATAGGTTCCTTCTCAGTACTGCGTCAGCAGCCATCACCAATTCGGCATTCATTCCGCAGAAAGAAAGCCTCTCGTTGTCATATACGTTCGTACGCTCTGAATGAATGTACTGGCTTCTGCGATCATTTGTGTCGCTGTCGACTCGTCAAGTTCGGTCAATTCGCCGTAGTCCGCTTCCTGGCGGTGTTCAAATGCCATGTGAAGCGATCGGGACATCTCTTTCGGAAGAATACCGGGTTTCACGAATTCCCGATCGAACAGGGAGATCGCGCCGCTGTGTTTGGAGGAGCCGAGCTTCTCGGTCGCCAGGATGGCGAGAACGGCATAGAACATGGCGTAGTAGGCCCGGTTCACGGCGCCTCGGTCTGTGCGTTCGGCGTGGAGGATCCGGGCCTCACGGAGCGTGCCTTCGGCCTGTCGCATTCTCAGCGAAGCAAGTTCCTTGAGCCGTTTGTCGATCACAACGGGATCCCCTCTTTCTCGATCTGCAGGACGATTGGACTAACGCCCATGGGACCCTGCTCCAACTGCTCGACAGTGACCACGAAGGTCGAGAGCACCACATCGTTCTCGAAACCGACCTCCCAGGCGATCTCGGATATCTTGTCACGAAGGCCACGGTTCATGTGATCCACGACAAGGAAGACATCGAGGTCCGAGCCGGCGGTAGCGTCTCCTCTGGCTCTGGAGCCGAACACGCGGAACTGACGAATCGGCACCAGCACGGCGGCACGCCGTCTGAATTCGAGAGCCGTTTGTCTGTCCGTCGAAGTCATCATAATCAATCATCCGATGGTCCTGCTGTAGCGCCATGTATGGCCGCATTCTACTGGTAGAATCGAGACCGGTCAACGCTTGCGCGGATTGCGAGGACGCCGAACGCGACCGACTCAAGCCGGCGCTCCGAACCTTCGCTCACAGATCCGGATCATCCCAACCCTGACCGTAGTCGTCGAGCGGGTGTTCACGCCAGATGCGTTTCGCTTCCTGCGGGTCCGTCTGGTTCAGAAATTCCGTCGCGCTGCTCCACGGCCAATTCGTCCAGCGTTCCACGTACCCATGATGGACCGGATTGTGATGCACGTAATTCAGGGTCGCCCAGAAGTGACGGTCGGACCGCATCGCACGCTCGACGGTCTGGAAGAAGACTTGGCGTCCGCGTGTGTTCTCCTCGCCGTTCCAGGTGTACGACGTGCGACCATGAAACCGGCCCAGCTTGTGCAACAGGCCGAGGATGTCCGCGGTTTCGACCAGCACATGGTAATGATTTGGCAGCACGCACCATGCGAAGACTTGGATGTCGCAGGCTGTAAGCAACGCCAGCAGACCCCGCGTGAAGGCATCCAGACGCGTTGGGCTATAGCCGATGTGCGGTTGGTGTTCGAAACAGGCGGCGGTAATATGAAAATGTTGGCTGCCGGTACCAGCACGGTGGGGTGGTGAGTGCCACGGATACCCACGCTTCTTGCGCCACGCGAGCAGCTCGGCCTGCTGCGTGGGCGTAAGCCGGCGCCAACGATAGTCGGGCGGGGACATGACGGGAGTCTATCCGATCCGCAGGATTGTGGCAAGACTGAGAGTCCAAGGTTCGGAGTCCCGGCTTCAGCCGGTCTTCTTCTCCGCTTTTCTGTGGTGGGTCGTGCCGCTCGATCACAGGTGTCCGGACTCCCGACCGTGCGAAGGCAGACCTCCGGAGAGGATAAGACCGGCCAAAGCCGGGACTCCGAACGGGAAGAGGATCAGACCGGGAATCTCCGTTGGTTTTACAGCGTTCGTTTGGGTTTCTTGCGGAGCATGGCGATCGCCGTGGCGGACATGGCTTCGCCGGCGCCGATTTCGCCGAGGCCTTCGTTGGTCTTGGCCTTGACATTCACCGACTGGAAATCGATCCCGAGCAGCCCTGCGATGCACCGACGGATCTGGCCCTTGAACGGGCCGAGCTTGGGCTGCTCCGTGTGGATCGTCAGGTCCACGTTGACCACTTCCCAGCCCTTCTTCTCGAGCTGCGCCTTGACCTCGTAGAGAAAGCCCTTGCTGTCCGCGTCCTTCCACTGCACGTCCGTGTCGGGAAAGAGCGTCCCGATGTCGCCCAGGCCCGCGGCCCCGAGCAGGGCGTCGATGATCGCGTGCAGGGCGACGTCGCCGTCGCTGTGGCCGAGCAGGCCCAGAGGGTAGGGGATGTAGACTCCGCCCAGCATGAGCTTGCGGCTCTCGACGATCCGGTGGATGTCCGTTCCGATGCCGACTCTGTATTCCGGCGGTTTGAATTCCTCGATCACAACTGCCCCTTCGTGCTGGGAATCTCCGTCCCGACGATCCGCACCGCCGCGCCCAGCGCCTGGCCCAGGCCTTTGAAGATCGCCTCGGCGACGTGGTGGCTGTTCGTGCCGTAGGGGACGTTTACGTGCAGATTGAATTTGCCCGTGTTGGAGAAAGCCCGCAGGAACTCCTCGATCAGCTCGACGTCGAAGTCGCCGATCTTGTCCGAGCGGTAGGTCGCGTTGTACACGAACGCCGACCGGCCCGACAGGTCCAGTGCGACGTTCGCCAGCGCGTCGTCCATCGGCACCGAGCTGTGCCCGTAGCGGGCGATGCCCTTCTTGTCGCCCAGCGCCGACAGCAGGCATTCGCCCAGGCAGATGCCCACGTCCTCGGTCGTGTGATGGGCGTCGATGTGCAGGTCGCCCTTGGCCTTGATCGTCAGGTCGATCCGCCCGTGCTTGCTCACGTGCGTGAGCATGTGGTCGAGAAAGCCTACGCCCGTGTCGATCTCGTAGCTGCCGACCCCGTCGAGATTGATCTCGCAGCGAATGTCGGTCTCTTTGGTCTGGCGATGGAGCTGTCCGATTCGGTTCTTCATGTCGGCCATCCTATTCTGCGACGATCTCCCGCAAGGCGGCGATCAGCCGTTCGTTCTGCTCTTTCGTGCCCACGCTGATTCTGAGCTTATCGGCAATCCCCGGCTGGTTCCAATACCGCACGAAGATGTTCCGCCGGGACAGTCCCTCGTGGATCGGGGCGGCCGAGCCGTTCTTCGTCTGGGCGAAGACGAAGTTCGAGTGGCTCTCGGGCACTGAAAAGCCGATCGCCCGCAACTGCTCGGTCAGGGTCCGGCGGTCCTGCTTGATCTTCTCCACGTTCGCCTGGAAGTACGCGCGGTCCCGGATCGCGGCGGTCGCCAGCGCAATCGCGACCGCGTCGACATTATAGGAATCTTTGACCTTGGCCAACCCGTCGATCAGCCCCTTGTCGGCGATGGCATACCCGAACCGAAGGCCCGCCAGCGAGTAGCCTTTGCTCAGGGTCCGCAGGATGATCACATTGGGGAAGTCCTTGATCAGCGGGACGCAGTCCCACGCCGCGAAGTCCGCGTAGGCCTCGTCGATCAGCAGGACCCCCTTGAGCTCGGAAGCCAGCGAGGCCAGCTCCTCGACGCGAATGAGACTGCCGGTCGGGGCGTTCGGATTGCAGACGATGGTCAAGGCCGCGCCTGTGGACGCGAGCTTGGCGGGCAGATTGAACTCCGCGTCGAACGGGACCTCGAGGATCGGACAGTCGTGCAGCTTCGCCAGCACCGGGTACAGCGTGTACGTCGGGACCGGGTAGGCCAAGGCCCGCCGCTCGTCGCAGATGGCGCGGATCGCCATGGCCAGCAACTCGTCGCCGCCGTTGCAGCAGAGGATGTTGTCGGGCGACACGCCATGGACCTCCGCGGCAGCCTCGCAAAAGGATGTCGCCATCGGGTCCGGATAGCGACGCAACTGCTCCGGCCTCATCTCGACCAGCGCCTTCATCGCCGTCGGCGAAGGCGGATACGGATTCTCGTTGGTGTTGAGCTTGACGACGTCGGTCGCCTTGGGCTGAAACCCCGGCGTATACCCCGCCGCCCGTTCTACGTTGTCGCGAAAGTAACTCATGGTCCGAATTTGCCTAGTTTGCCTTGTGCGATCGCCCACCCGTCACATGGGGATTTGGGCGAAGCCAGATTATACGCGGCCCTGTGGTCCAGTGAAAGCCCGTTTTCGACGGCTGGTCCGCCCACGACGGCGGCCGCAACCAGCTCTACCTCGACTTCCATGCCGACTGGGTCCGCAGAGACATCAGACCTTGATCCGGATCAAAGGCGATGTGCCAGACGATTCGGGTGAGCCGGCGCAGAAGCCGCTCGTCGTGACTGACCAGCAGCAGGGCGCACGGGCAATCGGCCAGGGCCGCCTCCAGGGCCTCGACCGAGGGCAGGTCCATATGGTTGGTCGGCTCGTCCATGACGACCAGGTGAGGGACGCGGACCATGCCCAGCGCCAGCATGAGTTTTCGCGTCTCGCCCGGGCTGGGCTCGTCGCTGGCCAGGAGCCGTTCGGGCCGCGAGCCCAGGCGGCTGACGATGTTCATCAGGTGGCCAAGCTGGCTGTCGCCCAAGCGGCGGGCCTGCTCCAGCAGGTTTCGCGATTCCTCTGCGTCGATCTCCTGCGGCACGTAGGTCAGCCGGTCCGGCGGCATCTCCAAGGCCGCGATGATTCGGCGGATCAGCGTGCTCTTGCCCGAGCCGTTGGCTCCCGTCAGCGCGATGCGGTCGGTCGGACGGATGGTCAGATCGGGGTGCTGCAAGCGTCGATGCCCGCCCAATGCGACGTTCCCGGCCGGCAGTTCCAGAAGCGTGTTCCGGTTCGACGTCGAGCCGGGCAGCCAGATCCCGGTTTCGTACTCCTTTTTGACCCGGCTGGCTGCCAACTTGTCCTGTGCTCGTTCCAGTCGCCCGGTCAATTGTCGCCGCAGTTTGCCGCCGACCGCGTCCTTGCTTGTCACGCGGGCGAGGTTCTTCCTGCCCTTCGCGTCATGATCCTTGGCCCCCAGGCCGCGTTTCGAACGCCGCCGATCGGCTCCCGCGGCCAGTCCCTGTCTTCTGGTCGCCTCTCGGCGAATCCTCTGACAGGTCTGTCGGTCCTGTTCGTGCTGTCTGATTGCGGCTTGTCGCTCGATCGCGGCGACCTCCATTCCCTTCGTGACGCCGCCCGGCCGGACCGTCGCCCCCGGCGGATCGAGGAACACGCATGCCCCGCACAACGAATCGAGCAATTCACGATCATGACTGACCAGAAGCCCCACGCCGTCGAAGGACCGCAGGGAGGCGGCCAGAACGTCCCGGGCCTGCGCGTCGAGATGATTCGTCGGCTCGTCCACCGCCAACAGATCGGGCTCCAGCCAGAGGGCGACCGCAATCTGCGCCCGCTTGCGTTCGCCCTGCGAGAGCGTGGTCCAACGGTCGAGCCAGTCGGCCTCGACGCCCAGTTGCGCGCGGATGCTCCAGGCGGATTTCGTCTGAGATTCCAGAAGCTCCTGCAATCGCTCCGGCGGATCGTCGGTTCGCTGAGGACAGTAAACCGCCCGCGGGGGAGCTTCGATCGTTCCCGCGTCCGGCTTCAACTGGCCGGCCGCCAGGCGGAGCAGAGTGGTTTTTCCCGCTCCGTTGGCCCCGACGAAGCCCGACCACCCGCAGGGCAGGTGCAGGGATAGATCGGAGAACAGAGGTTCTGCTGCTGAGGGATACGTAAATGCGACGTTGTGAAATCGGACAAATAACCTGCTCATGGCCTCGTTCGCAACTATCCGGCGGCGCGCAATCACACAGCGGGAAGCCGGAAGGGGAGCCCGGTCTCGGGCAATCTCGTTGAACAACGGCTCGGGTGTATTTGTCTAATTTCGCATCGATCCAGTTCCTTGACATCAAGTCGGACTCAACCTCTTTGTAGACTATCGTCGCACGACTGTCAAGGCGATTTGCCCCGACACCCACGCCGTGGGTGCATGACCGTAGTTGCGCGCCGCCGCGAGCCGGGCGCCGGGGCTCAGACGGTTGCCCAGGACGCCCAGGGAAAGGGACGGACCGATCCGGATTCCGGCCTTCGGCCGGAGGTTTTACGCGTTGGGCCAGCAGCATGGAGGGTGTATCGGGCACATCCGAACGAAACTCGGGGGCCCATTTGTCATGCTGCTGGCCCAGAGCGGCAAATCTCCTTCGCACGACCGCCTCGGGCGTGCTCTCCTGGAGTCTGCCGGAGGAGTCGTGACGCCGCCTCGCTGCGATTCCTGTTCATGGCCAAGACCGGCTTCCATTCAGCCGTGCGAAGGGGTTGTTTGAGACCTTGCAGCTACGGTCATGCACTGCCAAGCCGTCTCGGTTCCTCTCGCTCCCTTCGTCTGACGTTCTCCGCTCGGGCACGCATGGCTTACCAGAGCAGATGTACACAGAAGCGACGACAGAGCCCCAATCGGCAAGCATGACGCAGGAGATAAGTAAGGCGTCCGCGGGATTCCCGGAATTACCACGCAAGAAATGAGAAAAGGCTGCCCGGAATGCCAGAATGAACGAAAAATACGTAGAAATACCTATAGTAAACGGAGTGAAATCTACGGTTTTATCGGATGTTTACTATTGACAGCCTCTGGCTGAGCGGATAGACTCCACATTCAGCGACTGGGTCAAAGGCCGCAGAATGCAACGTTTTTGCGAGTTTGCAGAGTAGTCGGTTTCTGGGAGCGAACGAAGAAGGTTCTTTCTGTTGCACTCGCGAGCTTGATCATTCCGGCAAGGCGATTGTGCGTGGAGGACTGAAATGGCAACGCGAACTGTCGGCCGCATAAGCAGAAGTATCTCGGTTCTGGGCCTGGTTCTGTTATTTGCAGTATCCGCTCCAGGTGAAATGTATGGTCCCACGGCCTACCTTCAATCCTCCGATAGCCCCTTCTCTAAGGTTCCATTCACTTGGTTCTATCTGGAGGATTTTGACGACCTATCCTGGACCCCAGGCTGGACGAGTTTGTCCCATCGGTAGTTGAAGGTTGAAAAAGCGGTGGCTACTCCGGCCT
>CALEZT010000007.1 GCA_937927975.1 uncultured Phycisphaerales bacterium | reverse complement strand
TGCTCTGGTATCGCCGTCTCCATCGCCTGAGCCTTTTGAGATAGTTACTTAGTGTTCGCGGCGGCCAGGACCCCACCGGTCAGGATGGCTGTTGATGATGCGCCGGCACCGGCGGCTCCAGCGGCCTGTGTGGCCAGCAGAGTCATCTTCCCGAGTTGCCGGAGCACGATCTCCGGAGCGCTCTGCGCCACATTCTCCGCCAGGAGACTCGACAGGCCTGCGGCGGTGACGAGGATGCCCTGACGCTTCAGATGAGCCCGAATCCTGGCCAGTCCTGAATCGATCTGGCGGGAGATGGTCGGACGGGAGACGCCCGACTCGTCGGCAAGTTCCGCCATGGAGCGGCCTTCGAGATAGTGGCGAATGAGCAGTTCGCGCGTCCGCTCATCGAGTTGCTCCAGAGCCTCGTCCACGCAGGGCGAGACCTCGTGCCAGGTCTGGGCCTCATCAGTCTGGACCGCGTACGCCCTCTCCCGCTTTCTGCGGGCCGAATCGCTGCGAACGCGGTCTACCGCCTGGCGGACTGCGACCCGATGCAGCCAGGCGCCCAGCGAACCGCGAATCCGCGGCGCGTTCTTCGTCAGGTGGAAGAACGTCTCTTGGGTGGCGTCGGCCGCCCGATCGGCATCCGCCAGGACGCGCAAACACGTTCCGTACACCAGCCCGGCGTAGCGGCCGACGATCTGGGCAAATGCCTCGGCGTCGCCGCCGGCGAACCGCTCTAACAGGACGTTTTCGCTCTCAGCCATCATGCTTCTCCTGTCGATCTGCTCCGTTCCTGTCCATCATCGTAGATAGGTCGGAACACAAAGGCAAACCGTTCAGAAAAAAAACGCCGGTCGGAAGCCCGGATTACAGCCTCGCCACCGGTTTAGATCCGGCGTAAGAGAAAAGGGGACATTCTACTTTTCCCATCGGAGGTCGAAAAAGTAGAATGTCCCCTTTGGCAGTCCGGCTCGCACGTCAGTTGAGCGTGAGCCACGCGTCGTCTTGTGTGACTTCGAACGCATCCATGTGCGTCTCGACCTCGATCCGATAGGGCCCGCGAGGAGCCCCCTGGCCGTAGCCCTGCCCGCCGTAACCGACCGTTTTGGGTACTCGCCACGAGTACACGGCCTGGCCTCAGCCATAGGAGAACTTGCCGGACTGCACCACGGTTCCGGCGGCGTTCAGGATCTTGAAGGACGGTTCGGGCACCGCACGACCGTTCTTGGTGACCTCGGCGCTGTACCGCTCCCCCGCCCGTCCCTCCAGGTACATGCGAACCGTGGCGGTCGGATTGTGGAAATACGTGCCCATGGCCCCTCGCGCCTGGAATGGCGGGCCGATCCGGACCTTGGTCGTCTGCCCGGGCTTGATCTCGAAATCCTCGAGTTCTCCGGGTGAGGTGAGCTTGAACCCCCAGCGATGGCCTTGCTCGATCTCTGTCAGATTCAGAGATCGCAGATAGTACTTGCCGGCGGGCAATCGCCACGTCGGCTGGACGCCATTCACCTCCATGGGCCCGGCGTCCGACCAGAACTCCGCGGCAATCTCCTTGCCGCCGAAGTCGAGCGATCCAAACGCCAGCTCCGCTCTGCGAAACTCGATCACACTGCCATCCTCGGGTACCTCGACGCCGTAATACCGGCCATCGAGGTGGATCACCTTGCTCAGGGGCATCGTCACCGCGACGGATCGCCGGCCCCCGCCCGGCACATCCACAAGCCGGTCGCAATCGATCGAAATCACATCCGAGTTCGGATCTCGCGAGCCCCGGGCTGGCGGCTGGAACATCTCGTTGAATCGGCCGTCGAAGTCGGTATCGACCAGCGTGACCCGGCGGGTCTTGCCCTCCAGGACGACCGTCCCGTCGCGGTAGAACGCGGGATAGAAGGTCAGCCACTTGCCGTCGGTGCACTGCGGGTAGAATACATCGCCCCCCGGTTCGCTGCGGCCCTGCTTGAGATATACGGGACCGAACTCATAGGACGCACAATATGTCAAGAGCTGATTCCGTCTGCCGATGTAGACCTTCTCGTCCGACCAGAGGCCGTCGCCGTCGAGGTCCAGGATGAGCTTCACGTCTCCCGGCGGACGCGTGGATCGGTAGGTGATTCCCTGGATCTCCCGGCCCCCCACGCGAACGGGGAAGTACACCGGCTCGCGCGGCGCGCCCGGCGGGGTTTCCCGGATCGTAGGTGGCCTGACCGTCGTCGTATCCTGCCGCTGGAATCCCAGGGCCGTGGCCGGACAGAACTGGAAGGGAGGCACCAGCTTCAATTCGGCCCTGGCCACAAGCTGCCCAGCCGACTCCGATGGCGGCGTCGATTGAGATTCCTTCGCAGCGGCCTGGCGCTTGAGCCTCACGATCGTCTCATAGGGCGACTCCCTCGTCTGGCCTGTCGCCAGCCCGGATGCCGACAGAACCAGGGCCAGGGCGATGAACGCACGAAATCCAGGCAGATCCACGTTCTTCATCGCGTCATCTCCTTTGATAGAGCCCTCGTCAGCGACACACGTCCCGCTGGGCAGGCTCGACCGGTTCCGCGAGGCGAAACTCGATCGAGCCGCCGTCCTCGGCCACCTCGATTCCATAGGTCCGCCCGGCAATTCGAACCCATTTGCCCAGGGGCATCACCTCCGGCGTCTCCATCGGCCTGTGAAGGAACTGCGAATCGCCGCTGAAGTCGATCGCCAGCAGATCGCACCCCGCATCCCGAGCGTTCAGGGCGACCGGGCCGAGGGCTTTGTTGAACCGACCGTCGAAATCGGAATCGACCAGCCCTATTCGGTAGGTCTTGCCGTCCAAGGCGACCGTGCCGTCGCGGTAGAACGCCGGCCAGAACGTCAGCCATTGCCCGTTCGAGCACTGGGCGTACAGCGATTCGCCCGTCGGTTCGGTCGCCCCCTGGCGTAGGAAGATGGGACCGAACTCATACGTGGCCGTCATGGGGTACGCCCACAACCTGCGGCCCACGTACGTCGTCTCATTGGACCAGAGTCCGTCGGCGTCGGTGTCCAGGATCAGCATAACCTCGCCCGGCGAGCGGATCGATCGATAGGTAATCCCCTGAATCTCCCGGTCGCCCGCTCCGACCACGAAGTACACCGGCTCGCGCGGCGCATCCGGCGGCGTCTCCACGATGCCGGCGGGCTTCACCGTCGCCGTGGTTTGATGCTGGAATCCCATCGTCCCGACCGGGCTGCCCCGAAACGGCGACGCGAGCTTCAATTCGGCCCTGGCCACAACCGAACTCAGCGACACATCGCCTGCCAGGTTCGGATCGACGTAGCCATCAAAGATTCCGGCGGTCGCTTCTCGCCGCAACCGTTGAACGATTTCATAAGGCGATTCCACAGCGACAGGCTCCGACTGGCTCTGATGCCCTTGCCGCGCGAACTCCAGGGGAATGGACGTCTCGCAGGGGTCCGCGCCCGCAGAGGACGAAGATCCACCGGGCACGCGCTGCAAGGGAGAAGGGTTCCCCAGGCTCGCAACGATCGGTACCTCTCCACGCGGGCCAGTATAGGTCCGAGGGTCCGTTTCCGCTTCGGGGCCTGCCAAACCCTGGCGGATCAGAACCGGACCCCTTGCTGCAGGGGAATTGCCGCTCGGGTCGCCGGCCGCAACGACTTCGACGTTCCCAGCCGCGTCGGGCTGCGTTGACGGATCGTGCCCCGTGGTCGGGCGGGACTCGATCGCATGCGATCCCGCGGACTCCCAGGACGCCGGAATCGGGAGCCGAGCGGGTCGGGCGATGTGCTGATACGTCGCGACGGAGCCGACCCCGATCACCACGACCGCTGCGGTCGCCACGATCAGGACGTTGCTCTTCACCGCGGTCAACGCGCCGCCGGCCAGTGCCCCCAGGCCGGAAACGGTCGCTGCGGTTGTCGTTGTGCCCACCAAAGACCCGCTGATCAAGGCGATCTTGCCCAGTTCCGTCATCAATGCCTGCGGCGCCGCCTTGACCGCGTTCTCCCCCAGAAGCAGAGCGAGCGTCCCGGCGGCGACGAGAATCCCGCGCCGGCGAAGGCCCGCGCGAAGCAGCTCAACGCCCGTCTCGATCCGGCGGGAAATGGTGGCCTGGGAAACGCCCTGCGTCCGAGCGATTTCCCGCGTGGACTGCCCTTCCAGGAAGTGCGCGATCAGGATGCTCCGAACGTTCGGATCGAGCAGATTGAGTCCCTCGTCCACGAAAGGCGAGATCTCCCTCCAATCGGTTGCCTCGTCGGATCGCAGGACCGCATGTTCGGCCTCGCGGCGTCTGCGCGTGGCGTCGCGACGAACCTGGTCGATGGCCTTGTGGGTGGCCACGCGGTGCAGCCAGCCGGGCAGAGAGCCCGTTACGTTCCCGGCGTCCTTGGCCAGTTGCAGAAACGTGTCCTGGGCGATGTCCGACGCTCGATCGACGTCCGTCAGGACTCGCAAAGCAGCGCCGTAGACCAGTCCCGCGTACCGCCGGATGATCTCGGCGAACGCCTCCGCATCGCCGCTGCGGGCGAATCGTCTCAGCAAAATCGCCTCATTTTCGGCCATATCGCGTCATCTCCAAAGGCCCGTCGCACGCGGAAGGTCCGCTCAACGCGGACTCCAAGCCTGGGACGTCTATTATAAGGCGTCGATCGCGGCGAAACGATTCAAGAAAAACCCCGAAAACCGAATCAGGCGCACGGCTGAGACCGAAACTGCTGGGCTTGGGCATAGGTCTTGAGCATGCCCGAAACCATCACGCTGACGGAATACCTGGCCCTGACGTGTTCCTGGGCGGTCGCGGCCAGCCGACGGGCGCAATCGCGGTCGTCGAGCAACTGCTTGAGCGTCTGTCGGATGCTGGGTTCGCTGTCGGGTTCGAAAGTCAGGGCGGTCTGGTTGGGAACGATCAAGTCGTCGACCCCGCCCCAGCAGGCGGCCACCGCTGTGCCCACGGCCATCGCTTCCAGCAGGAAGGAGCTGAATCCCCGGAGCGGTTTGGGCTGGACGAAGATATCCCCGGCCGCCACGACGGACCGCCAGGGATTCAGGATCGGCACGATCGTGACGACGTCCGACAGACCGAGGGTCACAAGCATTCTGCGGAGCGCGTGTTCCGCGGGTCCGGCCCCCATGATCACCATCATGAACTCGCGATTGTCCGTCCGCAACGACTTGACCGCCTTGAAGAGATTCGCAAAATCCGACGCGCGACGGAGCGGATGCGCCACCACCAGGCTCGGCAACCGCGACGGGTCGGAAAAACACATCATGTCGGTGTCCACGAAGCTGCCCATGTTGACCTGGACGATCCGGTCGGCAAATCGGGGCAGAGCTTTGGCCACGTGGACGCTGATGGTCTCGGCGGGGACGACGATCCTGGCACAGCGATGCGACGAGACGGGCAACCGGCGCACCTTCGCGGCCAGAGAGTTGATCGTGAGCACGTACGGCAGACCCAGCCGACGGGCGATCCGGCGCGTCAGGCCCGCGCGGCTCTCGCACAGACAATGCAGAACGCTGGGTCGGAACCGCTCCAACTGCATGGTCAACCGATCGACCCCCACGTGCTCCATCAGCGGAAGAGGCAGCAGCGGATGGGTGAACAGAGCCGCCGGCGCGGGGGCCACCGACTCGGTGTCGAACCCCGGCGGGCAGACCAGAGCCACAGGGATCGACTCGTCCGCCATGCCCACGAGCAGCCGTCGAAGAAACGTCGCATGCTCCGTGAGATTCTGCGCCGAGACGATCAGGACCGGCCGCAACGACTTGCGAAAAGTCGCTCCTTCCGTATCGGCCTGTTCACTTGGAATGCTCCACTGTGTTTCCATTCTGCTCCACCGGCCATCCGATGCCCGAATAGCCTCACACCATTCTACCCCAAAACCCCCGCCCAGACCATCCCAAATCGTCCCGCAACGCGTTCCTCGGTGGATTCGCGATTTGGCTTTGCCCTCGCGTGAAAAACGGGCTATAGTAGGTTGCGATCTCGAATAATGCAGCGTCGGGCGCCGCGGAGCTCGGATGCGAGACACCGCACGGTTCTCCGCCGGAACCCAACGAATGAGGGGGTATGAATCATGGGAAGATTGATCATAGCTGCCAATCGCCTGCCGATCAGCGTGGCCAAGCGCAAGGGCAGGTTCCAGGCGACTCCCAGCCCGGGCGGTCTGGCCGCCGCACTGGCCTCGCTGCCGGAGGCGCTCCAGCGCGTGTGGGTCGGGTGGCCGGGGATCTCCGAGGAATCCGCCGGCGACAACGACAGGGAACAGCTCCGCGAAGAACTGGCGGGCATGGGATGTGTGCCTGTATTCCTCTCCCAAAAGCAAGTCGACGAGTACTATCTGGGATTCTGCAACAAGACGATCTGGCCTCTGTTTCATTATTTCCTCGTGCGCACCACGTTCGCACAGAACTTCTGGACTTCGTATCAGCAGGTGAACCGCCTGTTCTGCGATGAGTTGATGAAAGTCGTCGAGCCCGGCGACTCCGTATGGGTCCACGACTTCCAGTTGATGCTGCTGCCCCAGATGCTTCGGGAAAGGGCTCCCGATCTGCACATCGGGTACTTCCTCCACATCCCCTGGCCGTCGTCGGAGCTGTTCCGTGTGCTCCCCTGGCGCGAGGAGATCCTCCAGGGCCTGCTCGGCGCCGATCTGATCGGCTTTCACACCTACGATTACGTCCGCCACTTCCTCAGCAGCGTCGTGCGAATCTGCGGCCTGGAGCATTCGATGGGCGAGCTGGCGGTGCACGACCGAATCGTGAAAGTCGACGCTTTCCCTCTGGGCGTCGATTTCGACAAGCACGTCCAGGCCGCTCTCGACGAGGATGTGAAGACCGAGATCGATACGATCCGCAACACGGTCGGCAACCGCAAGATCATACTCTCCATCGACCGGCTCGATTACACCAAGGGCATCGTGGAGCGTTTGGAGGCGTTCAACTGGTTTCTCTCGACCTGGCCGCAGTATGAGGGCGAAGTCACCCTGATCATCGTGGCGGTCCCCTCCCGCACGGGGATCGAGGATTATCAATTGCTCCGCGAGCGGCTGGAACAACTGATCGGGCGGGTCAACGGAGAGCACGGCGCCATCGGGTACATGCCTGTGTGGTATCTGTACCGCTCGATGCCTTTCAAGACGCTGACCGCCCTGTACAGCGCCGCCGACGTGTGTCTGGTCACGCCCTTGCGGGATGGGATGAACCTGATCGCCAAGGAGTTCGTGGCGACCAAGGTCGATGGGCGAGGCGTGTTGATCCTCAGCGAGATGACCGGCGCCGCAGGCGAGCTGGGCGAAGCCCTGATCGTCAACGTCAACGACCGGGAGGCGGTGGGCCGGGCCATCAAAGAGGCCCTGGAAATGCCCGAATCGGAGCAGATCGAGCGGAACCGCATCATGCAGGAGCGGCTGCGCCGGTATGACGTGAGCCGCTGGTCCCGCGACTTCATTCACGCGCTGGCTGAAGTCAAGACCCGACAGCGGCGAATGGCTTCGCACAAACTGTCCCAGGAGGACGTCGAAGCCTTGTGTCGCCAGTACGCGACCGCAGAAAACCGATTGCTGCTGCTGGACTATGACGGCACGCTCGTGGGCTTCCGAAGCCGTCCGGGGCAGGCCGGTCCTGATCCTGAACTCCTGGAGCTGCTCGATGCGCTGATCGCCGATCCAGGCAACCACGTCGCCATCGTCAGCGGGCGAGACCGAGGCACCCTCGACCGCTGGCTCGGGCAGATGAACATTTCGATCGTGGCCGAGCACGGCGGCTGGATCCGACGGCGGGGACAAGACTGGCGAAGCTCCCAACCGGTCAACGAGGAATGGAAACAATCGATCCGTCCCATCCTGGAACTCTATCGAGACCGCACGCCGGGCTCGTTGGTGGAAGAGAAGGACTTCTCTCTCGTCTGGCACTACCGGCGGGCGGACCCCGCGCTGGCCGCCGTCCGGATGCAGGAGCTTCGCGGTGCACTGGCGAGTCTGACGGAGAACATCGACGTGGGGATCTTCGAAGGCAACAAGATCCTGGAGATCCGCCGCTACGGCATCAGCAAGGCGCGGGCCGCCCAGTTGCTGATCGAAACCGAGCCCTGGGACCTGCTGCTGGCCCTGGGAGACGACTACACCGACGAAGAGATGTTCGCGGCGGTTCCGGAAAATGCCTATTCCATCAAGGTGGGCCCGGGCGTCTCCAAAGCCCGGTTCAATATCGACGCAGTCCAGGACGTACGCTCGCTGCTCAAGCGTCTGGTCGATCTGTCCTCTTCGCATCGCCCAGCTTCTCCGTCAGGTCGGCCAGGCGGTACTCGATCTCCAGCAGCTTCTCCTGGCTCTTGAACCGGCCGCGATAGATGAGTCGGCGTGCACGGCACACCCTACGCGGGCTGGGCCTGGGTGATCTGCCTGGTCAGCTCGTTGAGCAAGGCGTCCATCTTGGGGTCGGCCTGCTTCTCGTCGGCGATCTTGCTGCACGCGTGCATCACCGTCGTATGGTCCCGGCCGCCCAGGTGGCCGCCGATCTCCTCCAGGCTATGCTTGGTCAGCGTCCTGGCCAGGTACATGCAGATCTGTCGGGGCGTCGTGATGCTCTGGCTGCGCCGCTTGCTCTGGAGATCGGTGAGTCTCACGTCGAAGTGTCGCGTGACGACCTCGATGATGTCGGTGATGCTGATGTGACGGGCCGCCAGTTTGATCTGGCCTTCCAAAGCCCGCTGGGCCAGTTCGAGCGTCACAGGCTCTTTGCTCGTCACCGCCAGCGCGTAGATCGTCGTCAGCGCCCCTTCCAGTTCGCGGATGTTGGCCTGGACCTGCCGGGCGATGTACTCTGCGATGTCCTCGCCGATCGGCAGGTCGCGGAGGTGCGCCTTTTTCTGCACGATCGCGATGCGGGTCTCGTAGCTGGGCGGATCGATCCGCGCGACCAGGCCCCAGTTGAACCGGCTGATGAGACGGTCCTCCAGCGAAGGGATCTCCGTCGGCGGGCTGTCCGCGGTGAGGATGATCTGCCGGCCGTTGTTGTAGAGGGCGTTGAACGTGTGGAAGAATTCCTCCTGGCTCTGCTCCCGTTCGCGGAGGAACTGAATGTCGTCGATGATCAGGGCGCCGACCGTGCGGAACTGGCTGTGGAAACTCGTCAGGTTGCCCTGCTCGATGGCGCGGATGAAGCGGTTGACGAAGTCTTCGCAACTGAGCAACTGGATCACGATGCCCGGCGACCGCTTGCGGGCCTCATGGCAGACCGCGTGCAGCAGATGGGTCTTGCCCAGGCCGGAATTGCCGTACAAGAACAGCGGATTGTAGGTGTTTCCCAGCGACTGGCTGACCGCGATGCAACTGGCGTGGGCCAGGCGGTTGCTCGGACCGACGACGAAATTGTCGAACGTGTAGTCGGGATGCAGCGCAGGACCCAGAATCGCCGGCATGGACTCGGGACGATCCTGGCCTCCGCCGACGCGAAAATCCACGCTGACCAGGTGGCCTGTGATCTGCTGGGCGGCGCGCGTGAAAACGGATCGGCAGTTTCTGTCCAGGAACTGCGAGCTCGCCTCGTCGGGACATCCGATGTCGATCGAGCCGCCGTCGAAGTGCAGGACGCGCAACTGCTCGAACCACTTGCGGGCGTTCGCAGGGTCCAGCGCCCTGGCGCGTTCGACGATATCGGCAAAGATGTTCTCCACATCCGGAGCGGACAAAGCGATTCTCCTTCCAGGCCGCACCAACCCTTGTTGTCTCTCGAAACCGCCCCACGACTCCTCGTGGCCCTGCCAACGGGGGCAAAACCGGAAGCGACTATCTACCAGAACGCGGGCCGGCTGTCAAAAGAATACAGGGGGAACGATAACGCAACCCAAATCCGAAATTCGAAGCGCGAAATCCGAAACAAGCACGAATGACCAAAACCCAAAGCTCAAAACGGACTATCCGATGTGCGTCAGCATTTCGGTCATTTGGATTTCATGCTTTGGATTTGTTTCGAATTTCGAAATTCGGATTTCGGATTTTGCACTTCAGGCTTTCCCCCTGCGAATTCCCCGCCCGGACCTTGCATTTTCCCGAAATCCCGGTACGATCGGCGTCAAAACTCTTTGCACAGGATACTCCCATGGGCATCTTCTCGAAAACCACGGAATACTTGAAGGAACGACTGAGCAAGACCCGGGCCAAGATCAGCGAGTCGCTCACGACCGTGCTCAGTCTCGGACGCAAGATCGACGACGAACTGCTCAACGAACTGGAAGAAACCCTCATCCGCGACGACATCGGGATCGAGACCACCGAGAAGCTGATCTCCGAGCTGCGCGAGGCCTACAAGGCCCGCAAGATCTCGAACTCCCAAGAGGTGATCCCGTTCCTGAAGGAGACGATCAAGAACTACTGGCCGCACCAGGACAGGCAGCTCCGCACCGCCGCCGGCGGACCAACCGTGATCCTCGTGGCCGGCGTCAACGGCACCGGCAAGACCACCAGCATCGCCAAGCTCGCCTACATGTTCCACAAGAACGGCAAGAAGGTCATCGTCGCGGCCTGCGACACGTTCCGCGCCGCCGCGGTCGAGCAGTTGACGATCTGGGCCGAACGGATCGGCGTGCAGATCGTCAAGCACCAGGCCGGCAGCGACCCCGCCGCGGTCGCCTTCGACGCCTGCGACGCGGCGGTGGCCCGCAACGCGGACATCCTGATCCTCGACACCGCCGGCCGGCTGCACGTCAACAAGGACCTCATGCTCCAGCTCACCAAGATCCGCGACGTGGTCACCCGCAAGATCCCCGGCGGACCGCACGAGGTCCTTCTGGTCCTCGACTCCACGACCGGCCAGAACGCGATCTCCCAGGCCAAGCTGTTCACCGAAGCGGTCGACGTCACCGGCATCTTCCTGGCCAAGCTCGACGGCACCGCCCGCGGCGGCATCGTGATCGCGATCAAGGACAAGCTCGACATCCCGGTGAAGTTCGTCGGTCTAGGCGAGAAGCCCGAGGACATCGCCGAGTTCGACCCCGCCAACTTCGTCGAAGCCCTCTTCGGCCCCAACGGCAAAGGCCAGCAATGACCGGTGGAAGGGCCTCGCGTTCGTAGCGTGCCCGCAAGGGCATATCTTCAACTGGCCTCGTCCTCTGGCGCCCTCGTCGAAGAAGATAACGCCACACGGCGTGGCTGCGCTACTCGGGCAACTTCGCGAAAGACTGGCGAGGCGAAGTCATGCAAGAAAAGCCCCCCGGCAGCCACTACGGCCTCGTCCTCCAGCAGATTCGCCTGCTCGACGAAACCATCCGCCAGAAATACCCCAACTAACCACGATTGCTGTTAAGCAGCGGAGGATCAAGGTATGGCTCGTTTCTGGACCTGTCATTGGCGGTTTCATTGTTGGCGACCCGATATCAATCAAGAGGGTTGCCCGGTTTGCTCATGTGGCAGCAACAGCTTCCGGAAGAGGGGCGTATCTCTCGGAGACATCGTCTACATCATCTCTCTTCGGGAGGGCCATCTTTACCTCGGAGGCCGGATGCTGGTGAAACGGATCGTCTCCAGACCCGAGGCGGTTCGGCTCTTGCGTACCGACAATCTCTATGATGCGGAAGAGTGGGTTGTCGACTCTGAACAGACGGGCACGTTGCTCCACCTTCATCGTCGTCTTTCGCCGGGCCTGACAAGACAGCTTCGGTTCGAGTCAAAGGGCGGCCCGCGACCTCCATGCTTCATTTCTGACTCGGAGTTGGACAACCAAGCGACACGAGGTGTGCGCGAACTAACCGCAGAATCAGCCGCACTGCTGGACCGGATCATTGAAGCCACCGATCGGTTGCCAAGGTCCAATCAGGTTTTTGTCGTAACAGAAGACTTGCTCCAGGAAAAGGGGCCACCATCTTTGGGAGAATTCCGACTTCCCGAAGAGATTCCGGATGGAGCACTCCACACTGAAGGAAGCGTGCGGCGAGTTGAGGTCAACCGCTATGAACGCGATCCCCTCGCACGCCAGATAAGCATCGCTGCTCACGGCACCGAATGCTGCATCTGCGGGTTCAGTTTTGAGGCAGCCTACGGTCAGGAAGCCAAGGATTACATTCATGTTCATCACATTCGTGCGCTGTCGGACATTGGCGGCGAATACGTCGTGGATCCGGAGCGTGATTTGTGGCCGGTGGGCCCCAACTGCCATGCCGTCCTCCATCTGGGAGACCGATGCCGAAGCATCGACGAAGTCAGAGTCCTCGTGGCGCGACAAAAACGAAAGAAGGAAGGAACGGACTGATCCGGAGTCCGCCGCTGTGCGGCGGGAGTTTGCCGCATTGGAGCCACCAGCACAAGGGGTGCTTCGCACGCCCTGAAGCGAGCGTCTCGCTCGCACATCATGCTGGAGGCCCCAAAGCACAAAACTCACCCAGGCAGTCCGCTTCGGACCTGCATTCATCCGGCCCTCCCAAGAAACGGCGATCTTCCCGTCACCCGGTCTGCGTGACCACCGCACGCGATTGCTGGCGCACCCGTTTTGTGATAGAGTGTGATGCCGATTGAAGCTGTTCCTGGTCGCTGAGATCGATACTTGAAGAGTGGGAGGATTGGCCATGCTCACAAGGCTGAACGACAAATGGGGGCTTGCGATAGCGCTATTCGTTTCGGCAGCCACGATCGCTGTGGCGATGGCTCAAGACCTGCCGGAGCCCAAGCCGGCGCCGCGGCTGCAGGTGGCGCCGCAGGCTTATAAGCAGGCTTCGTTTCAGCGGGATGGCGTGGAGATCACGCGGTATCACTTTGGTGCGGGACTGGAGCGGCCGTTTCTGTTTCCCGTGGTCGGGCCCTCCGGCCGGAGCCTCACGCGGATGGGGCACCCGCATGACCCCGAGGGACACAGCCATCACAATTCGGTGTGGATGTCGCACGTTGATGTCGGGGGCGTGGACTTCTGGAGCGACCGGCGGCTCGGCGTGGTGCGACACAAGCGTATCGTCTCCTATGAGGATGAGGGCGAGAGGTCGTCCGTCACGGCGGAGAATGAGTGGGTAGATAGTGATGGCAAGATCCTGCTGAATGAGACTCGCAAAATCAGCGTTGTGCTGCTGGCGGGCAAGGAGTGGCTGCTGATGATCGATTCGACGTTCACGGTCAAGGACAAGCCCGTCACACTGGGCAAGACGCCTTTCGGCTTGCTCGGCGTGCGGATGGCCAAGACCATCGGCGTCGCCGACGGCGGCGGGCGGATTCGCAACTCCGAGGGCGGCGTCAATGAGAAGGAGGTGCTCTGGAAGCAGGCCCGCTGGGTGGACTATTCCGGCCCCATTGAGAACGGCGTGATCGAGGGCATCACGCTGTTCGACCATCCGAGCAATCCGAACCACCCCTCCTACTTCCACGTCCGCAACGACGGCTGGATGGGTGCCTCGCTGACCTATGACGCACCGCGAGAGGTCACGCCGGACAAGCCGCTCCACGTCCGCTACGGCCTGTACGTTCATAGCGACATGAAGCCCCCCACCGAGATCGACAGCCAGTGGAAACGCTTCGCTGAGATACCGTGAAAACCCGGAGAGACCGCCTGGGTCGCGCCGGCTCTCTTACTTCAAACTTCACACTTCAAACTTAAAAGACAACACTTGACAACGTCACTACGAACGAAAAAGGCCCCGGTCGGGCACGGGATTCGTGCACGGCCGGGGCCTGAATTGCCGGAGCGATGGTCGCTCAGATCTTCGGATAGCCGCCGAGGTATTCGGTCTTGGGCAGCTCGCCCGTCAGAGGCAACGCGTACTCCACGAAGGCGGAGGTGACGCCGTTGCCATCGGCGTTCAGGAACTCGGCCGGCAT
>CALEZT010000006.1 GCA_937927975.1 uncultured Phycisphaerales bacterium | reverse complement strand
TCTGACTGCCGCAAATGGGGCGGTATGGGTGCTGCCGGTGGGCTGGCGGCCTTCGTGGGGGAGTGGGTGTTCTCTCACGACCAGTGGAGAAGGCAGTCAGTTCATCAATAAAGCAGTATTGAGCCCGGCGGGCGTATCGGTTGCCATCAATACGAGTGCGTTCACGAATCACGGCATCCTCGCTCCCCAGAACGGCGGCACTCTCGACTTCAACGGTTCATTCGAGGTGACCGGTTCCGGCATCCTGGCGGGATACGCCGGGGGCCTCATTACGATCAGCGGCAATCTGCTGGGCAACACGACGAACGCGAATCTGTACGCTCCGCTGTGCCAGGTGCGCTTCGACGGCGCCGGAACGTTCGCCAACCCGCAGCAGCTTGAGGTGATGGGCCGCGATGTCGGCGAGGTCGCGGCGGGATTCACCAAGAACTTCGTCTATAGTCTGATCTCCCTATCCAACAACACATATGTGAAACTGGTCGATCTGTCGGACAATGCCGCCGGCGAGGAGCCGGAAGCCCTGTACGTCAATTCGCTGGTCGTACCGGCCGGAACGACCCTGGATCTCAATGGACTGCATGTCTACACGCGTGCCACACAGATCGCGGGCACGATCGTGGGCGGGACTGTGACCCAGATCCCGGACAGCGGCCCGATCACTCTGGCTACGCCGACGCCCGGGGCGATCGGGGTCGCCGGCGAACTGGATGAGTGGACGTTCTTCGGACGGGCCGGACGGTTTGTGACCGTCGCGATCAATCCTGGCAGTGGCGGCAATCCGGCGCCACTCTCGCCTTATCTGTATTGGGCCCAGGTGCAGTTGCTGAATTCGGCGGGCGCCGTCCTGGCCTCGGCCAGCAACACAAGCTCCGGCCAGATCGTGTCGCTGAACGGGATCCAGCTTCCTGAAGACGGCACTTACAAGGTCCAGGTCCGAGCCTCCGCCGGCCATCTGGCCAGCGTCGGTAACTACATGGCCACGGTTTGGGATACCACCCCGGATCTCTACACGCTGGTCTTGAATAAGCAGGTGCTTGGCACGATTGAGAACCCCTATTCGGTGGATCGCTGGAGCTTCTCGGCCCCTGCCAACACGCAGGTGCGGTTCGACCTGGTCAACCGCTCCAACAGCAGCATCGTATTCGATTTCGCCGGGCCGCAGGGTTGGAAAGGCTTCAGCGACCTCGCGGCGGACTCGGATCTGATTACGCTGCCTCACTCCGGCACGTACACGCTGACCGCCCACGGCACAGGCGGCCAGCCGGGCGGTTTTTACGCCTTCAAACTGGTCAAGACGACTGTGACCGATCTGGCCTTGGGCACACCCTACGCCGGCAGCTTCGTCGGCAGCGGGCAGGCGCAGCTGTTCCGGGTCGTTCTCCCACAGAGCAGTCCTCTCAAGATCACACTAGATGACACGGCTACCAACAACGTCAACGAGCTATATGTGAAGTTCGGAACCTCGCCGACCCGCGGTGACTACGACTACCGTTTTAGTGTTTCCTCTGCCGCCGACCAGCAGATCCTGGTGCCGATGGCCTACGCCGGCACGTGGTACGTCCTCGTCTACGGCAATACGGTCCGCACGACCAGCACCTACGAACTGGCGGCGACCACCTCGGACGTGCAGATCGCAGGCATAACGCCCGACCGGTATGCGACCGGCGCGACTGTCACGATGACGGTGACCGGCGCGGGTTTCGATGCCGCGACGGCGGTTTCTCTGATCGGATCAGACAGCACAACCTACTCGGCGGCGAGCATCGTGGTCAATTCCCATACCCGCCTCACCGTGACGTTCGATCTGACCGGAATCCCTCAAGCTGTGTATTCGGTCCAGGTCTCGAAGCCCGGTGCCATCTCCGATACCCTGACCGATGCCTTCACGGTCTTGCCGCCACGGGCCGCGGAACTCAAGACGCGACTCGTGCTGCCTTCGACGTTAGGTTATCATGGAACAGGCACCTTCTACGTCGAATACGCCAACATCGGCAACGAGGCCATGCCTACGCCGCTGCTCGTGCTCGAGTCCGCCGACCCCGATGGCCAGGAGCGGCCGTTCCTCACGCTGGACAGGTCACGTCTCGTCGCCGGGTTCTGGACCAGCGCTATGCCGGCCGGCTTCTCCAACAGCGTGCAATTCGTGGCCATAGGTGAGACTCCTGGCGTCCTTCAGCCGGGTGAGTCGGGACGTGTCCCGGTCTACTACGCCGGCATGCAGCAGCCCTGGGACTTCAGCGACCGGCGGTTCGAATTCCAAGTAGGCGTGCTGAAGGAAACCAGCCTCATCGTCGCAGACTGGGCATCCCTGAAGGACCAGATGCGGCCAGACTACGTCCAGGCCGATGCGTGGAACGCCGTCTGGTCCAACTTCACCTCGCAGGTGGGCACCACATGGGGCGGCTACCTTGCCGCCCTGAACGACAACGCCGTCTTTCTCGATCGGCTGGGAGCCTCCACGACCGAGATCACACGTCTCTTGTCCTTCGAACTGCGCCAGGCGGACGCCCTCAACCCCATCCGCTACCTGGCAGCCGGTACGGATGCCGCCGCGACCGCTCCGGGAATGGACTTGGTATTCTCCCGCGCCTACGCCCAGCCGATCTCCCGCCGCTACCAGCTCGGCCCGCTGGGCCGGGGCTGGGCCCATAACTGGCAACTTTCCCTCGCCCGCGAGTCCGACGGTACCATCGAAATCACCGATATGACGGGCACGCCGCGTATCTTCAAGCCCGACAGCCGAATAAACCCGGCCAAGTCTACAGGCGCAATGACTGTCAGCGCAGGCTTGGTTGTGATCTCGGAATCGCCCAGCCGGTATGCGGGACAGTATTTTTCCGCGCCGGGTGACAACGGGACGCTATATGCACTAGGTGGCGGAGCGTTCTGCCTGCGCGAGGCGGATGGCACCCTGTACACTTTCCGTTCCGATGGTCGTCTCGATTTTGTCCAGGACACCAACGGCAACCGCATCACCTGCGCCTACGCCGGCGGCCGGCTCACAGCCCTGACCCATTCCTCCGGCCAGAGCATCACGCTGACCTATAACCCCGCCGGGCGAATCGCCAGCGTCACCGACGCCGATGGCCGCCAGACCGTCTACACCTACGATGCCGCCAACGAGCACCTGCTGAGCGTCGAGGAGTACGACGGCGGGGTCACGAGCTACTCGTACATCACCGGCCAGGGCATCACCCGCGAGCACGCCCTGAGTCAGATCGCCTATCCCGGCGGAACGCACCGCTACTACACCTATGACGCTCACGGCCGCGTGGCCAGCACTTCGCTCGACGGTGGTGAGGAGATGGTCGTCTTTGCCTACAATGACACCGGGCTCGTCACGGCCACCGATGCCCTTGGCAACCCGTCGCAGTTCTTCTTCGATGACTGGGGCGCGATCCTCAAAGGCACCAACGCCCTGGGCAACTCGGTCCTGCTGAAATTGGATAACGAGCGGAATCTCCGGAGTGTAACCGATCCCGCCGGCCACTCGTACCTGTTCGAGTACGACAGCAAGGGCAACCTGACCCGGTACCGCGACGCCATGGGCCATGCCACCGGCTTCACGTACACGGCCGATTTCAGCCGTTTGGCCACGCTGACCGACGCGAACGGCAACCTGACCCGCTACGGCTACGACGCCAAAGGCAACTTGGTCAGCATCACTTATGCTGACAGCACGCGGGAACTCTGGGCCTATGACGAGTTCGGCCAGGCCACGACCTGGACCAACCGCCGCGGCATACCCATCGGCTTCACTTACAACGCCGACGGCCAGATCACCCGTAAGACGTATGACGACGGTTCCTTTGTGGACTACATCTACGATGCCCGCGGGAACCTGACCCAGGCGATCGATGCGACAGGCACGACGAGCTTCTCGTACGATGCCGATGACTACCTTACGCGCATCGATTACCCCGGCGGGCAATGGCTCCAGTTTACGTATGATGCCGCCGGCCGCCGGGCCTCGAGCCTGGACCAGCTCGGACACAGCCTCACGTACGGCTATGACACCGCCGGTCGTCTATCGACCATCACCGACGAAGCGGCCACGCGGGTCGTACTCTACGAATACGATGCTGTAGGCCGAATCGAGCGTAAGACGCTCGGCAACGGCGTCTACACTACCTACGACTACGATGCGGCCGGCCAACTCCTGCACTTGGTCAACTGCAAGTCCGACGGCACGGTCCTGTCCCGCTTCGACTATACCTACGACAATCTCGGCCGGCGTACAAGCATGGACACGCTCGACGGCCTGTGGACCTACGAGTACGACGACATCGGCCAGCTCACAAATGCGGTGTTCGCCCCCGCAGCCGGTTCGACTGTCCCCGCCCAGGACCTACTCTACGTCTACGACGCCATGGGCAACCGGGTGCAGACTGTCGAGAACGGTGTGATGACTGTCTATACCATGAACAACATGAACCAGTACACGCGGACCGTCTCATCCGCGACGGGGGAAACGACCTACACTTTCGATGCCGATGGCAATTTGACCCGCGAACAGTCGTCGGCTGGTACAACGACCTACAGCTACGATGATGAGAACCGCCTGATCGCCGTGCAACAGGGAGCGGACGCCTGGACCTATGCTTACGATGCCTTCAGTCAACGCACCGCAAGCAGCCACAACGGGACTATCACCCACTACATGATCGACCCAGTCGGCCTGGGTAACGTGGTCGGCCAGTACGACGCAACCAGCACCCTGATCGCCTGCTACGACCACGGCTTTGGCTTGATCTCTCAAACAGTACCCGGCTCATCAAGTTGGTACACTTTTGACGCGGTCGGCAACACCGTCGGCCTGGTCGATGCCTCCGGCACCATTCTGAACAACTACGCCTACGAGCCGTTCGGATCATCCATTAAGCAGACTGAGACCATTGCCAATCTATTCGAGTTCGTCGCCGAATGGGGGGTAATGGACGAAGGTAACGGCTTGGACTTCATGCGGGCCAGGTACTATAACGCCGACATTGGGCGGTTCATTCAGCCAGATCCTATCGGCATAGTCGGTGGTGTGAATCTGAACACGTACTGCCTGAACAACCCAGTCTCGTTTGTAGACCCGCTAGGCTGGGACTGCAACGACATGCCCTCTGGCATTGCCAAAGTGGATCAGAACGGAGGGATACATCTGCCGGCTGATCCTAGCACGATAAGCGATGCAGTCAAGTGGGCCGAGCAATACCACAGCGTGCAGATCAGGGTCCTGAACTACCTGCATATCAATGCGAACAATCCCACCGGCGCGATGCTTGTGGAAGTGGATGCACACGGACGGGCCTGCGTGTGGGCCATCTGGCACAAAGACTGGCGAGGTCTGAAAGAGAATTGGGGTTACATGTGGAAGTGGATCATGAACCCTAAGAAGATGTTTGAGTTGACGAAGAGACCGGAGAATCAGCCCGCTGGTAATTGCGCTCTTTCAAAGAAGCCAGTCACGCCCCCCAAGACTGAGACCGGCCCCAACACCGATGGCGACGCCGGAGGAGCCAACGCCAATGATCCAAACCAGAAGCTTGGCCCCGCGGGATATGGGACACAGAGCTTCATTCGCTCGGACGGGAACCTCGACTACCGCATCGACTTCGAAAACGATGCATCGGCTACCGCCCCTGCGCAGATCGTTCTTGTCTCCGACCCGCTTGATTCCAACCTGGATCTCTCGACCTTCAGCCTCGCGGAGATCGGCTTCGGAGACGTCCTGCTGTCGATCCCGGCCGGGTCGCAGTATTTCGAAACCACCATCCCCTTCTCATATAACGAACAGACGTTCGAGGTGCAGATCGAGGCCGGCATCAACCTGGAGTCGGGCAGCGTGTACGCCGCGTTCTACTCGATTGATCCGGCCACGGGTCTGCCGCCGGACGTGCTGACCGGCTTCCTGCCGCCCGAGGACCAGACCGGCCGGGGTATGGGGCACGTCTCCTTCTCCATTGAGCCGATGCCCGGGCTGCCGACCGGCACCGAGATCCGCAACATCGCCTACATCACCTTCGACGGCGCCGAGACGATCGCCACCAACCAGATCGACCCGCACGATCCATCGGCGGGAACCGATCCGGACAAAGAAGCCCTGATCACCATCGACGCCGGCAAGCCGACCAGCCAGGTCGATCTTTTGCCCGCTGACGTTACAGAGTACTTCGTGGTCTCCTGGTCCGGCGAAGATGATGCCGGTGGCTCCGGCATCCGCAGCTACGACATCTACGTCAGCGAGGATGGCGGCCCTTGGCAGATCTGGCTCGATAACACGATAGAAACCTCCGCGGAGTTCGCGGGCGTGCTCGGCCACACGTATGCCTTCCGCAGCGTCGCCACCGACAACGTCGGCCATGTGGAGGACGATCCGGGCATTCCCGAAGCCCAAACCATCGTCGGTACGCCCTTGCTGCGACTGACCCACATGGAGGCTTTCTCCTGGGGCTTTGTGGCTCGTTTCAACCGCCCGCTGAATTCATCGGTGCTGAATCTCTACGACACGGCCACGGCAGGCTATGGTCCGGGGGATGTGACTGTGATCGGCGAGACGGTGGGCTCGGTCGCCGGATCTCTCATCGTGAGCGACGACGGCCTGAGCGTAACGTTCATCAAGACGGGCGGCCCCCTGGAGGCAGATACCTATACGCTGACCTTCCGCAGTGCGGCCAATGGCTTCAAGGAGACAGAGGGCCACCTGCTGGATGGGGATCAGGACGGGTTCGATGGCGGCGATTACGTGACGACGCTGACTGTGGCGTCCTCGACCTCCCGATGGGTGTCTGTGCCGGACTTCGCCCGTGGTCCAGGCCAGGCGGTGGATGTGCCGGCCACGGGTTCGGGGATTCCGATCAAGATCAGTGATGGGTCCGGTGTGCGGGCCGTTGAGTTTGTGCTGGAGTACGATCCGGCTCTGCTGACAATCACCGCGGTTTCTCTGGGAACTGGGCTGCCGGCGGACTGGTCGATCAGCTATGACCTCAGTACGGAAGGGCAGGTGCTTGTGACCATCCAGGGCAGCACGGCATTGTCCGCCGGAGAGCAGGCGCTGGTCGTGCTGGCGGGGAGTGTGCCGGTAGATGCGCCGTACTCATCGGCGGG
>CALEZT010000005.1 GCA_937927975.1 uncultured Phycisphaerales bacterium | reverse complement strand
GTCTAGTGGCCTAGGATATCAGGTTCTCATCCTGGAGACAGGGGTTCGACTCCCCTTGGGGGTATGGCTTGCGGCTCTATGTATTCGCATGGAGCCGCAAGCCTTTGTTTTTGGCCGAAAAACGCGGTTTCGCCGTCCTCTCCCCCTTGGTCTTGCGATGTCCTGCAAGGCTCTGCCTGCACCTGCTGTGCCGCTTTTTGTGCGCTTTCTTCTCCCCCAGCAAGACCGCTGTCCCCGGCGATGGCACGGGCGATATGTTCGGGCGGGACGCTCATGTAATGCTCCCTCGCTACTTCCCGGCTGTGACCGATCCATGTACAGACCGTGAACCACGGGAAGGCATCGCTCAATTCAACCTCTCGGTTGCTCTGGTTCTGGAATGGCATGCCCCAGGCGCCATTGCACGCCGTTCCTCCGTGCCAAGAAAAGTGTGGACGGGCGACGCTTTCTGTGAAATTCTCTTGGGACGAGAGACTCTTTCTCACAGTCGGAGCAAGCGGCGTCGCGACAGGACCGGGGCCATCGAGGCGGCAGTGACGGAACCATCGGCAACACGGAAACATCAGACGGGGGATCGGCAGGCGTTCGCTGCGCTGGTGGACCGGCACTACCAGAGCGTGTACCGCCTGGCGTACCACTACGCCGGCAATCACCAGGACGCCGGGGACATCTGCCAGCAGACGTTCCTGATCGCCCTGGAGAGGATCGACAACCTGAGAGACCGAGAACGCTTCGAAGGATGGGTTCTGGTGATCGCGTCGAACCTGCTTCGCAGGCGGATCCGGCACGCCGTTCTTGGCAGACGATGGCTCCACAAGGGAAGTCGCGACATCGGGCAGGAAGCCGACCGAGCCGGCACGACCGCTTTCTGCGACGACGCGGGAAGAAACGAACGGGCCCAGGCCGTGCGCGCGGCCCTGCAGAGGATGCCGGAGAAGATGAGGCTGGCCGCGATCCTGGTGCTGATGGAGGAACGTCCCCAGAAGGACGTCGCTCGGATTCTCAACTGCTCGCCGGCGACGATATGCCGCTGCGTGGAGGCCGCCCGGGACTTCCTCAGGGCGGATCTTCGCAAGTTCATTGATTGAGCGGGTGTCACTATGGCAAGACCAAACGACAAGCACGACAAGCATGGGGACCTCGACGAGATCCTGCAAGAGGTCTACGCGAACACGCAGCCGCCGGGCTCCTGGTCCGCCCTGCGAGAGCGGATCGGCGCAGCGGTTTCCGACCGTGGCGGCCAGGCCCATTTCGAACGCCGGCAGGTCGTGTTCTGGCGACGTATGGCCCTGGCGATGGCGGCCTGCCTGATGGTCTCGATCGGACTGCTCCTCTGCTGGGAGGCCCCCCGCCGCTCGGGAGATTCGCCTGACGCGGTCGGCGCGACGAACGGACTGGCCCTGCTCACGCAGGCCCAGACGGACCGACTCGTGCAGGCGTTCGCCCAGGTGCGGGGTCTATTCTCGGACCAGCAACCCTGGCTGATGATCGACTCGGCCGGCGCCAGCCAGATGGGGCTGACTTTGCCACAGGAACCGGGGCATCGCGAGGAGGGCCTGGTCGTCCTGCGTCTGGCGGTGGAGGAGACCGGTCGCGAGGACGGACGCCGCTATGCGGATCTCGTCGTTTTTCCCAGCCAGGAGGTGGTCTGCACTCTGCAAACCGCGGCCGGCTCGACCCTTGAACTGCGTCTGGTGCCGGTCCTCGGCCAGGACGGGCGAGTGGACATCGACTTCGTGGCCCGCCTCGACGGCCAGACCCGCGAAGGTCGCGTCACCCAAGTCGGCCAAAACGCTTTCTCGTCATTTGCCCAATTGCGGCTGGGAGCGAACAGTTTCAGCCTGGGCGCGACGGCCCGGCCGATCCCACCGTCTGGAGCAAGGATCGAATTATGAGGATGGTTCTGATCGCCTGCACCGCCGTACTCTCTCTGCTCGGGGCCGCCCCGCCCGCCCCGGCGGGCGACGCGCTGCTGGAGATGAAGATGCCGTGCGAGGCGATCTGCACGCCCGGCGACGTGCAAATCGATCTGTCTTTGACCCAGGCGGCGCGGCTTGAGGGGCCCTATCGCGTCAGGATCACAGCCTCCGCAGCCGGCCAGACGATCCACGAACGAATGATGACGCTCGCCGGGGGTCAGCGAGCTTCCTGCGAGCTGACGTTTCCTGAGGTTCGCGCCGTCACGGAGATCCGATGCAGGGCCGAGCTGTTCCTGGGCGAGGAGTTTCTCGAAGCGGTCGAGAGGCCGACTCGCCTGTGGCCCCCCCGCCGACCGCGCGAAGAAGCACCGGTCTGTCAGGGGCTGTGGGCACTGGACCCATCGGGCATCGTGCAGACGCTGTTGTCCGAATCTCGCGCCCCGGTCTCGGACGCGGCGTTCCAGGCCGTACGCGATTTCAGCACGCCCCGCGTGGTCGTGATGGGCGAGAGGCTCGATCCTCCCGCCATCCAAATGATCCTGGACCGCGTCGAGACGACGGACTCGAACGCAGTGGTGGTCCTGTTCCGACAGGAGCAGTGGGCGGACTCGCTGAATATTTCGATCGCACAGGACCAGAATGATCCCGGCGTGGTGGTCCGTGAGCGTTCCGGCGTTCTACTGGACGGCCTTTGCTCCCGCGATGTCCTGGGATTGCTGAACGGCGCCCGGCCCGTACACGTCGCGCAGCGGCCCGGCAGGACCATCGTCTCATTCCTCAGCGACGCGGCGGCGAGCGAAGGCAGAGTGTCGTCGTACTTGTGCGTCATTCACGAGGGAAATCATCGAATCCTCTGCTGCCAGCTTCCCGCCACGGACAGCGAAGATCCGCGGCAGATGACGCTGTTCCACAATCTGATTCGGTTCGCCTGCCAGGCGGGCTACAATGAAAGGACCAGACCATGATGTCCCTGCGTATCTCTCGAACCACGATCGTTGCGACGCTGATGGCTCTGCCGGCCCTGGCGGCGCCGGCGGCAGCCGATCCCAACGACGCGGCAACCGCCGAGACCGTCCAGACTCTTGCGAGCGTGCCGGTCGCCATCTTCAACTTCGAGAGCACGGCGCCCGGCAATCCCGAGTTCGGCCGGCAGTTGGCGGACATTCTCACCGCCCGCCTGAGCGTCTACGATCAGTTCACGCTGGTGGAACGCAAACACGTGAACGAAGCGATTGCAGAACTCCAGTTGAGCCTCTCGGGCCTCGCGGAAGCCGGCCGATCGACCCAGGTCGGCAGAATGATCGGAGCGAGAATCCTCGTCTTCGGGCGGGCCTTCGCGGTGGACCGCGATCTGTACCTGGTCGCCAAGGTCGTCGGGACCGAGACCAGCCAGGTCAAAGGGGTCATCGCCAAGGGCAAGCTCGAAAGCGATCTGTCTCCGATCGTCGATCAGCTCGTCGAGAAGCTGGTGGAGGGACTGGGACAATGGGTCCCCCAGTTGCTGCCCCGCAATGAGAAGCTCGAATCGCCCATCGAAACCCTTCGTCTCGAACTGGCGGGCAAGACGCTGCCCACAGTGGCGGTGATCGTGTCGGAGTCGCACATGCGAACGAGGTCGCCCGACCCCGCGGCGGCCACGGAGGTCAAGAAGGTCTTCAAAGAGGCGGGGTTCGAAGTCCTCGAAGCGGACAAGGACACGCTGGAGAAATGGACGAAGAACGTCACGCTGGCCGGCTGCGACATCATGATCACGGGCGAAGGCGTCAGCGACTTCGCGGCCCGGATCGGCGGGCTCGTCAGTTGCGCCGCCCGGTTGGAGCTGCAGGCGACGCGGCGCGATTCCAGTCGGATCGTCGCGATCAAACGCACGACGCGACGCGCGGTGGACCTGTCCGAAACAATCGCCGCCAAGACGGCGCTGCAATCCGCAGGCCGCGAGCTGGCGATCACGCTGATCCGCGAGATCGCCGCCGAGACAAACCGGCCGGCCGAAGCGAAACAATCAGAAGAGAAGCCCTGAGCGGCGTGTCCAGAGGGGAGAAAAAGCAGTATGCGGAAATGTGCCATCGCGGGTGCGATCGTCGTCGCAACACTGTGTGGGCTCGCACGGAGCGAGGAACCGGTCACCTGCGCGGTCGTACCCTGCTCGGACGAGACCTCCGAGCTGTCCGCGATGAAGTCCTTCCTGGAGGTCGCACTGTCGCAGGATCCGCAGGTGCGCCTCGTGGAACGGGCGAAGATCGATGAAGTCCTCAAGGAACGGAAGCTGCAACTGCTCCTGGGCCCCTCCGGAGTGCGCGATAGGCGGCAACTGGGCGAATTGCTCCGAGCGGACCTCCTGATCCTGTTCCAGTTCCAGCGAGCCCTGCACGACAGGACCGCCTTCAACCAAATCACTATCGCGGAAACGCGTCAGGGTCTACGCCTTTTCACCCATCGTCTGCAGGCCACGGCGGACCCTGCAAGCGACGCAGCGAAGATCCACGAGTGGATCGGCCAGGCAATCGCAATGCGTCGCCAGGACATCCTCCGGGTCTTCGCGGTGCCCCCGTTTCGGACCCAGGATCTGCTGCACGAACATGACGACCTGCAGTGGGCCCTCGCCAGATTCGTCGAACAAATCCTGACACAGAACCCCGGCGTGGTCGTCGTGGAACTCCAGGAGGCGGAGGCCATTTCGCACGAGCTGAGACTGGCCGGTTCGGAAATGGAGATCCGGCGAAGGCTGCCGTACTACATCCTGGGCGAATACCGCAACGAGGGCGGCAAGAAGAACCGGACGATGTCCATGACCCTCCGCCTCCGCTACGGAGACGACATTCTGCGCACCGTCCGGGAGGAAGGACTGTCCCCCGAGAGCTTCGGCGACACCGTACGAAGTTACGTCGAGGAATTCGCCGAGCAGGTTCTGGGACCGGGCGTCGCTTCCCCCTCCCGCGGACAGGAGGCCGAAATCCTCGCCCGCCGGGCGGACGAGTTCCTGGAGACGGTCTCATGGGGAGAAGCCCTCTCCCTTCTGGAGGCGAGCCTGCTGGTGAAGTACGACCAGCCGGAGGTGCACCGAAAGATCGTCTATGTCATCACCCAACTGGCGCGTCAGAACTCCCGCAATGAGATGATGTGCCTGAACACGTGCAGGTCGGCTCTCGATCACCTGGAGTACTATCTCCGATCCAGCCAGATCAATAACGGCAACACGATGAACTTCCTGTCGGACTACTGGGCCTGCGCCAGGGATGTCGAAGATTCCCGTCAGCTCTCCCCTGTGCTGGCGAAGCTGGTTTCCGAGATCAACAAAGAGAAGCGGGCCATGATCCTGCGAGTGATGAACGCCAAGGCAGGACAGGGACAGCTCGACCAGCCCGCGGCGGACCTCCTGAGCTACTATCCCTTCCGCAGTTATGGCAAGATCGACGAGACGCCCGAGGAGAACTACGCCGACCGGCTCGCGGCGATTCGGCTCATCAAGGACATCCCCCGTACCCGTCACGTGGTCGAGCGTCTCCTGCCCTACGAGAGTTCCGTCGACCTGACCGATCCGGCCTACGCAGAATTCCTCAACAGGCTCGACGAGATCGACGATCCCGAGGTCCGGGCCGCGGTGAAGCAGCGGCGCCAGTATCACGAAAACCAGAGGATCATCGCGAGCCGACCCGCCCAGCCCCGGCCAAGGCCCTTGACGGGCTTTGCCGAGAAGACCGAGGAAGAACCGGACATTGCCTTCGAGCCTCTGACTCTGGTTTCCCGGTCGTCCGGAGAGGCGGGCGAGACCTTGTGGGGCATCGGCGGCTTTCTGGCGTGTGCGCAAGGCGTCGATTTCCTCTGGACGAACCGGGCGTTTCATCTCATTGAGCACGGCCGGATCCGATGCATCCACCGTTTCGCGAACGCGGTCTGCACAGTCATGGAACCCTGCTACGACGGCGCCTTCGTCTGGACGCCGGTCAGGCACGGCGACGATTCGTGCCTCATGGTCGTCGATCCAACGACCGGACAGATCGCGAAGATCGGAGAGGATGAAGGATTGCCGCCGTTCGAGACCAGGGCTGTCTGCGCCCCCGTCGGCCCGGGCAAGGTCTGCGTGGCAGGCGGTCTCCAGGGACGCGGCTGGTGCGCTCTGGTCTCCTTCCGCAACGGCCGGACCCAAGAGGTGGACATCTTCCACGAAGCCAGGCGAAACGTGATCCGGCACTCGGGGGACATCGCTGTCGTGGGAGACCCGCGTCTGGCCTTCATCCCTCTTTCCATGAGGACCATGAGCAGTTCCAAAGAAGGCAGCGATCCGCTTGTCGTCATCGAAAGGAGCTGCCAGACCGCGACTGGAAGCAAGCTCTATCCCCTGCTGGCCGACCCGGTGGAACGCTCGGTGATCCTGCTGCCGGTCGCCCTCGGCAGGGGCTTCCGCTACCGGAGCGTCACCAGCCATGAAGGGGCCCTGTACTGGGTAGGAAGCAGCGGTTACGAGGGCTCCTACACACTGTGGTGTCTGCGGCCCGACGCCTCCGACAAGGCGAACATCGCGTCAGGGCTTCCCGGCGAGGGCTCTGTGATCTTCATGAACGGTTTCATCCATATCGTCGGGGAGAAATGGGTCAGCGCCAGGAGTCTGTCGGACGGCTTCTTCGAAATGAAGACCGAGCCCCTCCCGGGATCCTGGTACGACCGCGGATTCTGGCATACGAACCACTATGGGCTGATCGTGACGTCGGGAGATCGGAGCTTCCGCGTGAAGTTCGGCGCGGCCTTTGAAGACCCGGACTCTCTGAAGAGACCAACTCGATCCATCTATCGTCGCCGGTGATTGGGGGAGCAACCATGCGTTCACGCGTCGCCATCAATCTCTTCATCATCATACTGGTCTCGCTGCCCAATACGGCCGCGCAGTCCGCATCCATCGCTCTGGAGGAATCGAAGGACTCGCCCGCTCCGACCGTCGCGCTGATCGCAGGTCCCGGCCTGGACCCGATGAGCTCGCTTCTGGAAGCCCGGTTGTCCGAGGGGGATCGGCTCCGACTGGTGGAACGCCGCGAGTTGGACAGAGTGCTGCTGGAGCATCGCCTCACAGCGGCGGGGCTCGTCGACCGCCAGGCGGTGGCCGCGACCGGCCGGCTGCTGCGGGCCGACGCGATGGTGCTGCTCTCGCTGGAAGATGGGGCGCAGCAGTCACGGCAGACCCAGGGCCGGCTGGTCCGTGTGCGGGTGGCGGAGACCGCACACGGCCTGCGGCTCTGGGAAGGCTACGAGGCCCTGGAGGCGACGCAGGCGGAGGCCGTGGCTGCGAGGATCGCGCAGAGAGTGCAGGACGCGATGGACAAGATCGCCCGGCTGGATGGGGACGCGGTCCCGGTCGGCATCGTCGACATCCACCGCGTCGAGCTGGACGAGAGGTATGAGATGCTGGCCAGGACGCTGCCGAAGCTGCTGTCGGCGCGACTGGGCCGGGAGCCGAGCGTCGTGGTCCTGGAACGCGAGGACCTGGGCCTGCTGTTGAAGGAGAAGCAACTCACCGAAGGCGAGGACAGCGCATTCTGGGACTCGGGCATCCTGATCGATGGGCGTCTTCAGCGGTCGGACGGCCGGCTGGAGATGGCGTTGCGATGGCGACGGGCCGGGGGCGAGGGGAGCGTCGTCGCACCAGTCGATCCCAACGCGCCCGCTCGGGCGGTCGATACCGCGGCCGGCGAGCTGCTTAAGGCCGCTGTCGCGACGTCTTCGTCGTCGCGGTGGGAGCCGCAGAAAGAGGCACAGGAGTTCTTTCGCCAGGGCATGCTGCTCCGCGCCCACTCGCGACAGGAGAACGCCTTCGCCCCGCTCGAAACCGCCTACGCATTGCAGCCCGAGACGACCGCCTACGTCGCGGCCCTGTTCGAGAACGAATGGGAGCTGCGCGGATACGCGTTCGCCAGCTATGTCGTCCGTCCCACGAAGCTCACGCACTACACCGACGAGCAGTTGGCGGAACTGGTGTCCCTGCTGGTCCGCTCCGTTCGACGCGACTGGGAGAACGGCTCGCTTTCGGCCGGGAACTTCCTCGACGAGCGGAACAGGCCCGCCTGGATTCGCTCGGGACAATGGTCGTATTTCGCCCACCGGGCCTCGGTGTCGTCGCCCGAAGTCCGCGCGATGAATCACGAGAATCGACGGATCTGGTGCGAGGTTGCGGAACAGGCGATGAAATCGAAGCCGCCCGAGAAGCAATTCCGGATCGGGGACCTCGACGGGCGCGCCGCTCTGCCCTGGATCAGCTCCGACGATCCTCAGGAGGCGATGGCTGAGGTTCGCAGGGTCTATGACGAATTGATCCTTCCGCCGGCCCAGGGAGGCATGATCTCGTCGTCCGACGTGCGGAGCAACGCGTGTGAAAGGTGCCTGCTCACAGGCAGTCAGGGACTGTCCGACTGGGCCCTTCGCGACAGCCACTTCTTGGGGCGCGAAACACACATCAAACAGTTGTGGAACTCATACGTCGATGCATTGGCCCAGCACGCAGACCCGATCGTTCGGTTCTCCGCCTGCGTCGCGCGCGCCGAGACCGCGAGCTACGACCTCCGCTCGGCTCAAGCTTCCATCGAATCCTGGTGGAAGGCGGTGAAGGTGCTGACGGAGGAGCTGCACTGCGTGAACAGCCCCCTCGGCGAGCTCGCGAAACGCCGAGTCTGCGAGCCCCTGAAGGACATCGCTTGGCGTCCCCTGCAACACGACATGCCTGCCCTTGTCACGACATGGGAGCGCGTATTCGAACCACTGATCCAAGATGGGAACGTCGAGGCCCTGGCTTGGTGGGATGCTGGCGACAAGTGCATTCCACTCGACTCCGACAGGATTCCGATCGACGCGGCGCGACGATTCCACAATTTGCTGATCCGGATCGAAACCGTTTTGGAGACCGGTGCGGACAAGCCGCCGGTCCACCGTGCGTTGGGCCGGGTGCGCAGCAGCCGTGTCGATCTCGAATCGCAGTACGAATTGTCTGAACCGGCCAAGTCATCTTCTGAGGTTCATGTCGCCCTGCTGCTTACGAAGACAGGCCCGTCCGCGCAGCCGTTGAGCGGCCCCTACCGCGTGTACGCGCAGATCCTCGGCGAAACGCTCTACGTCGCCATCGCGACGGTGCGAGGGCAGCCGACCTTGGCCCGTGTCGACCTGACCGGGCGAACCCCCGCATGCCGCGTACAGGCTGGGGTTTCGATCACTTGGACCAACCTGGCGGGCCTGGCCGCCACTGACGAAGCGACCTGGGTTGCGGTGAAAGACCGCGGCATCGTCGTGTTGTCGAACGACGTATGGAACAGGCAGGACGCTGCGTTCACACCCAAGATCCTGACCCAAGAGCACGGCCTGCCTTCGCTTTCGATCACCGGCATGGCAGGCGATCGAGGGCGTCTATGGATCGCCTATGGACGACCCGACGCCGAAAGTGGCCTGGGGCTTTACGATCCGCGCACGGGTCAATGGGAGAACATTCTGTGCAGCACGCTCAAAGGCGAAGAACCCTTCAAGGCCGGTCGGCCGTACGCGCTGATGCACCTGGTGGCGACCTCGACCCACGATCTGTACTTCATCAATTTCGCCAGGTTCTTTCGGGACATGATCCCGTGGATGGGCCTTTGGCGTCTCGACACGACGACCCGCAATCTGACCTACCTGGGCGCATGCGGGGCTGAACAGGGCATCCAGGATCATCTTGACGGTGCGGGCGGAAATTGCTGGTGCCGTGGCGGATCATCCCTGGTTCGCATCGACGCGGAATCCCGAGAAGCGACCTACCTTTTCGGATTCAGATGGCGGCCCTTGAGCCGACAGGTCGCAGGAAACGGCCGCTGGCTCGACTGCCGAAACGACCTTTTCCTTCCCGAGGACTCCATGCCTGCGGTTCCTTTCGGATCGCGCGAGCGCGGCGGCATCGACTTGACGTCCAGCGCCATTCACGGCGACGACCTCTGGACGCTCCTGGGCAACACGCAGATCGCGGTCATCCATCGGGGCAAACCCTTCGCGGAGGCGACGATCCTGGCCAACGATCTTCTGGACGGCCAGCCGGTCCTGAAATTCCTGAGCACGCCTTACGGCCTGGTCGCCATCGGCGACGGCGCCGTCGGATTGGTCAAGACTGCCGAGCCGTCCCAAGCCTGGTCGAGATGAAAAAGCCACGAGGCAAGAGCCATCTTCTGGCACGCAGGGCCGCGAGACCTCTGATGCGTGGAAGACGTCATGGACAACGAAGCGCCGCGGGGGTATACTGCGTGCAGCCCTTGATTTTCGCCGCGGCGCTTTTGAGACGAGGTGGAACATGAAAACGGCAAGGCGTGCCTTCACCTTGATCGAACTACTCGTGGTTGTGGCCATCATCGCCATCCTGATGGCCGTCCTGATGCCCGGCCTGCACCGGGCCCGCAAACAGGCCCGGACCGTCGCCTGCCTGTCCAACCTCAAGCAGTGGAGCATCATCTGGCACATGTACACCGAGGACAACCACGGCAAATTCAACACGGGCGGAACCGCCGGCGGCGACGCGGCCAACGACTGGCTCGTTCTGTTGATGCCCTACTACCAGGATCGGGGGGCGTTGACCGTTTGTCCGGCGGCCACTCGTCCCATGGTCGTGGCCGGCGAGTTCGCCAGTCGGGCCTGGTCCTGGGACCGGCAGGGCTGGACCAACCTCAAACAGAAAGAAACCATCGATATCGGCAGCTACGGCGAGAACGAGTGGATCTGCGACCGCAATGCCGCGGAGTATTGGAGGAACCGCAACCGGATCAAGAACCCTGCCAACGTGCCGCTGTTCTTCGATTGCGCGTATGTGGACGTGTACCCCAACGCCAATACAGACCCGCCGGCGATGGAAGGGGACGTCTCCGGCCTCAATGAGTGGACCCTCATCTGCATGAACCGCCACATGGGATATGTGAACTATCTCTGGGCCGATCTGAGCGCCCGCAAGGTCGGACTGAAGGAGCTGTGGACCCTCAAATGGAGCCGGACGTTCAACACGTCCAACAGATGGACCGCGCCCGGCGGCGTTACGCCGGAGGCCTGGCCCGAATGGATGAGGGGCTTCAAAGACTACTGAGAGACCGTCCGCCCGAGGATAGGCGCGTTCGGCCGGCACCCGGCCGCACAGGTCAGGATGCCTCAGCAAGCAAGCTGCTGGAATGCTCTCCGCAGGTGTCCGGGTCTTGAAAGCTCCCAGCCCCGCGGGTATACTCCCCTAAGAAACGGAATCCAAGCCGGGCGGCTTGGGTGGGGACCCCACCTGCGAACAACTCCGGACCGGTCCGCGCCGCCGGCTGTACGATCAAGGAGACTGACAGAGAATGGACATTCAGCTCTCGCCCATCACAGCCGCCGACGGACAAGCCGTCGTGGACCTGTTCAACCATTACGCCGTGCACAGCTTCGCGGCGTTTCCCGAGAACCCCGTTCCGTATGCGTTCTTCGACCGTCTCCTGGAATCCGCCGCCGGCTGGCCGACCGTCGCTGCGCGGAACTCCGAAGGCCGATTGGTGGGCTTCGCGATGCTCCGCCGGCACAGCCCCTGGCCCACCTCGGCGCACGTGGCCGAGATCACGTACTTCGTCGCGCCCGACTCGACCGGCCAAGGCATCGGCGCCAGGATGCTGGCCGATCTCGAAGCCCGCGCCAGGGATCTGGGCATCCGCACGATCCTGGCCGCGATCGCGTCGCTGAACCGCGGGAGCCTGGCCTTCCACCTCAAGCACGGCTTCGTCGAGGTCGGCCGCTTCCGCGACGTCTGCATCAAGCGAGGCACGCCCTTCGACGCCGTCTGGATGCAGAAGACGCTCTGACCGCGTCCCTGGTTGCTGCCGAAGGGCACGCCGGAGAACCAGGGGGACCGCCCGTTGCCGACGCATGATTCGCCCTGGCGGACGGACGCAATGGGACGCTCCGGGACTCGCTGGCCCCCCCCCTTCGCGAGAGCTCGGATGTGCCAAGTTCCCTGACGCGCGCAGGCGGACGATGCTTGCGTGCTTCGACGATGCGTTCGCCCCCCCCCCCTCTGCTGGCATCCCCAAAGCGAAAGACGCACCTCTGAGACGCAACGGAAGATCCCTGCGACAGGGAACCTCAAGAACGGTCACGCCTCCCTGGTGACTGGTGACGGGTACATGACCGTAGCTGCAAGGTCTCAAACAACCCCCTTTGCACGGCGGAATGAAAACCGATTTGGGCCGTGAACAGGAAGTGCAGCACGTCGGCGTCACGAAACCCGCGCAGACTCCAGGAGAGCACGCCCGAGGCGGTCGTGCGAAGGAGATTTGCCGCGTTGGGCCAGCAGCATGACACATATGCCCCCGAGTTTCGTTCGGATGTGCTCGGCACATCCTCCATGCTATTGGCCCAAAGCGGAAAATCTCCGGCCGAAGGCCGGAATCCGGATCGGTCCGTCCCTTTCCCTGGACGTCCCAGGCAACCATCTGAGCCCCGGCGCCCGGCTCGCCGCGGGGCCGCGCAACTACGGTCACGCACCCCCATGGGCCCTCCCCCTTTCACTTTTCCCTTGCAGCCCCCGCCCGCCTCCGTCACAATGACAGGACAATCTTTGATGAGCATCTTGATGAAGTGCGACACGTTTTCTGGAGTGACCCAGTTCATGTTCGTCCTCGACTTTCTAAGAGGTACCTCTGATGCAGCAGCGGCGAACGACACGGTTGGCTTTGAGTACCGCGTGCTGTGCAGTGGCGAACTCTACAATGCTCGTGCAATTGCATCAGGGGTTAATGGGGACTGTCCCTCTACTCCATCGGTGGAAGGCTGGAGGTTGGCATGAGCACAGTGACGAGGAGTTGGATCAAGAGACCGATGGTCGGGGTCCTGTTGATCGGCATAGGCATGTTGTTCTTCTCCCAATGTCCCGCGTATGATGTGATTCAGTCACAGCGTGCCAGATCACGACTATTGTGCAAGACAAGCTATCAAGACTTGCGGGATGCAGGGAGGGAGATTCTGTCGCAGGTGGCTGCCGGAAAGCTAAGGTTTGGCGACCACGCTGTCCGCGGACGCAGGAGTTTTCCAAACGGGCTCGCGCTGCCACGGGCTGTCATTGACCTCAATCCAAGGGTCGTTCGTATAGTGGAGGACGGCTATGTGATGATCGAAATGCATGGAGGGATGGACAGCTTTGGCGTGAACGTATATCCGGACAAGTACTTGCCGCCTTTTGTTGGGTTTCCACTTGGGGACCGCGAGCTTATGGATGGGTTGTGGTACTACGATGGTGAATACAAGTGGCCTGGCTATGCTGAACGTATTGACCGGATGCTACAACAGAGACGGAGAGACTGAGCGGGGAAGAACGGGGGGAAGGGGGTCGTCCATATAGAAAACGAGGGCCCAGGGTCATCCATATAGGGTTCCTGTCAAGCGCAAGAATACTCTCCCCGAACCGAACTTCTTTCCGCCTGTCAGTCCGGCGATGTCTCCGCCTTCGGCCGGGCATTTATCGCTTTTGGCCAGCAGCATGAAGGGGCGTGCTTGGCGCGCGTGATCCGTGACTCGTGGTTCGGGGCACGGGCCACGGGCCACTATCTTCATGTCATTGGCCCAAGGCGAAAGATGCCAGGGGGGCGTGGGGCAGGGCTTCCATCGCACGGGAAAGTACGCAAGAACCGGATGAGCCACCTCTTCTCTTGTCGTCGCGCTCTTGCGCCGTCGTGGAATTCCCGCGACACCTCTTTCGATTTTGAATTGAGGCATCGGTTGACGTATACTGGGTTTCTGGAGACTCCCGGTTGCCAAGGGAGATTCTGGATCCAGGGATCAAGAGGACATCGGATAACGAAGGACGATTTATGAGCCATTCGAACCCCATCGTGAATCGGCGTGAGTTTACGAAAGCTGCGTTTCTGTCCGGGGCAGGACTGGTGGTTGGGACCGCTGGAGCGGTTTCGCGCGGGGGGTCGGGCGGGCGCGTCCGCACCGGCGTGATCGGCTGCGGCAGCGTGTCCAACTCGTATCTGCCGGTGCTGGCGAAATCGCCATTCGTCGAATTGGTCAGCGTGTGCGATATCAAGCCCGATCGGGCCAGCAGACAGGCCCAGCGGTTCAAGGTCGCTCACCATTATCCTCATATCGACGAGATGCTGGCCGGTGCGCCGTTCGACTTCCTGGTGGACCTCACGGACATGCAGGAGCACGAGGGCATCAACCGTCGGGCGCTGGAGGCGGGCCGGCACGTCTGGAGCGAGAAACCGATCGCCAATTCCCTGGCGGCCGGACAGGAGTTGCTGCGTCTGGCCCGACAGAAGAACCTTCGCCTCTGGGGCGCGCCGATCACCGTGCAAAGCCCGCAGTTTGCGTTCATGGCCAGGCAACTGGCCGCAGGCAGGCTCGGGCGGGTGGCTGCCGCCCACGCAGACTATGGGCACGAGGGGCCTGACTGGTCGGCCTTCTTCTACGAGAAAGGCGGCGGCTCGATGCCGGATCTGGCGGTATACAATCTCACGTCGCTGACGGGTCTGCTCGGTCCCGCCCGGCACGTCAGCGCGATGGTGAGCGTCGTCACGCCGGAGCGGACCGTGAGCGACAAGGGCCGCATCAAGGTCACCGAGGAGGACAACGCCATGGTCCTGATGGACCACGGCAACGGCGTCATCTCCCACGTGCAGTCGGGTTTCAACTACTTCAACCCGCACGGCCACGACGGCAGCCAGGAGACGCGGCACACCATCAGCATCGTCGGCTCGGAAGGCTTCATGGGCCTGGTCGGCTACGACTGGGCGCCGCTGGGCGTGGACCTGGCCACGAAGGACGCGCCGAAACTGGAGCGCCACGTCAAAGACACGCAGGGGTACATCTGGCAGCTTGGCGCGGCCCTGGCGGCCGAGTGCCTCGTGACCGGCAAGGAACTGCTGGTGACGCCGGAACATGCCTTGCACGTGCTGGAGATCATCACGGCGGCCCGCGAATCCTCCGCGACCGGCAAACGCGTCGCGATCGCCTCCACGTTCCAGTGGCCGATCGTCCGTTGAAATGTTATCTGGAATTTGGAATCCCGGGGACGCCTTACTTGTCTCGGTCTTGAGGAAGGAGAGGAGGCGGACTGATTGAACCGGCCTTCGGCCGGGCATTTTGCGCTTTTGGCCAGCAGCATGAAGGGCGTGCCGGGCACGCCTTGGCGAATGTGCCGCTCTTGTTTATCATGCTGCTGGCCCAAAGCGGTAAAACGTCCCTCGCAGGCCCGCTTTGGGCCTGTATCTTTGGTCTTCAACGCTCGGTCTCGAATTGGGCTTCGGCAGAAAGTCGGCATGAAGAAAGCGACGATGAAAATGAATACAATGTTGTGTGCGGTGCTGCTGGGACTCGGTGGTTGCGTGGCGTGGTGTGATGGGCAGGTCGCAGACGGCACGGCGGTCGAGCCGCGGCGGCGGGTGATTGTGTCCACGGATATCGGCGGGACCGATCCCGATGATTTTCAGTCGATGGTGCATCTGCTGGTCTATGCGGATTGCTTCGAGATCGAGGGGCTGATCTCGTCGCCTTATGGTCCTGGACGCAAGGAGCATATCCTGCAGGTCGTCGATCTGTACGAACGCGACTATCCGCAACTCAAGACGCATTCCGACAGGTACCCTGCTCCCGATTCGCTGCGGGCGATTGCGAAGCAGGGAGCTATTGACGGAGCGGGATATGATGGGTTTGGGGCTCCGACGGAGGGGTCCGAGTGGATCGTTCGCTGCGCCCGGCGGGAGGATTCGCGGCCGCTCTGGGTGCTGGTGTGGGGCGGGATCGACGATCTGGCCCAGGCGCTGCACGACGCCCCGGACATCCTGCCCAAGCTGCGCGTCTACTTCATCGGCGGGCCCAACAAGAAATGGAGCGTAGAAGCCCATCAGTACGTCGCCACCCATCATCCGACACTTTGGATCATCGAGGTCAACGCGACCTATCGCGGCTGGTTCGTCGGCGGCAATCAACAAGGCGAATGGGGCAACAAGGCATTTGTCACGAAGCATATCGCGGGTCACGGGGCCTTGGGCGATTTCTTTGCGACACAGCTCGGCGGCACGATCAAGATGGGCGACTCGCCTTCGGTCGGGTACCTGTTGCACGGAACGCCCGAGGACCCGTCGCAACCCGGCTGGGGCGGACAATTCGTTCGGGCCTGGGCGCGGCCGCACGTTGTGTTCGACCGCCTCACGAGCCAGGAGGACCGGATCGAACAGTTTGGCGTCCTGGAGTTGGCCTTGCCGGTGAGCGAGCACATGCGAGAGAGGCCCGAGGCGACCATGGTGATCGAGAACCAGTCGTCGGTCGGGCACATCCACGCAGACGGCACAATGCGGTTTCGATTCTCGCCGAAGGACGCCAAGACATACAGCTACACGATTCGCAGCAACATGGCGACGCTCGATGGAAAGACCGGCGAACTGACGTCCGTGCGACCTGCGCCCGACGCGGCGCAGCGACCCTCGTCCCGGCTGCCCTACTGGTGGACGGACGATCCCTCGCCCCAGGTCGCGGAGGGTCCCCACATCGGCGCCAAGACCGTGAGCCGGTGGCGCGAGGACTTCCTGCGAGACTTCGCGGCCCGCATGGACCGATGCCGGCCGACTCAATGAAGAGGGCAGGCGCAAAGCCGCAGTTCGGGTCACGGGTCACAGGCCACGAGTCACTGCCTCCCGTCATTCCTTCCGCACGGCGATCGCTTCGATCTCGACCAGCGAGTCCTTGGGCAGACCCGCGACCTGAATGCAGCTTCGGGCCGGGAAGGGCTCTTTGAAGAACTCGCCATAGACCGCGTTGAAGGCCTGGAAGTCCCGCATGTCCTTGAGGAACACGGTGGTCTTGACGACGGTGGTCAGATCCGCCCCGCCTGCAACGAGCACCGCGCGGAGATTCGTCAGCACCTGCCTTGCGGCGGTGGCGATGTCGCTGTTGCGAAGCTCGCCGGTGGCCGGGTCGATGGGGATCTGGCCCGACGTGAAGAGCAACTGCCCTTGTGCAACTGCCTGGCTATAGGGCCCGATCGCCGCCGGAGCGGCGGTAGTTCGGATTGGTTTCATGACATTATCTCCATCTCCTGGGGGCCGGGGGGGCCACGTCTGTCGTTCACAGACACCTCCCGGCGGCTACTGCTTTCGTTCTATCCGATGACCTGTCGGACGTGCTGCAGCAGGCGGGCGATCTGGTCGATACAATCTCTCCGGTTGATGTCGGCTTCCATGCCGCACAGGGCACGGCAGTCCCTCTCCGCCATGGTGAGAAGGTCCCTGGCCTGCTTAGGATCTCTCATAGACCAGTCTTCCTTCCCCGGCGGCGCGGGCGACGATGTGATTCACGGATTTCTCCCAGGTTTCGAACTCGTCCTGGCTGTAGACCAGGATATCCTTAGGGACACGGAACGGCCGGAGAGCCCTGCGGATGCGCTTCAACTCGGACCACCGATTGCGGTCGGGCCCGAAGGCCTCGTCCTCGACAATGAGCAGATCAACGTCGGAGTCGGCAGTCTGATCGCCACGAGCGTACGAGCCGAAGAGATAGACGCGGCGCGGCCCCACCTCGTCCACAATTGTCCGAACCATTTCCTCGATCAGTTGCTCGGATACACGCACCACGGTCGTCTCCTTGTATCGTTGCCTGTTCTCCATCATTATATCGGATTCGGAGCCTCGTGCAATCACAGAGAACCATCAGGGATGAACCGAACACCCCACGAATGGTTCCTTTCCGGTCCACAGATATGAGAAGACCATCGCAAGCCGATGCTTGTCAATGGTCTTCGGAGTTGATTCCCTGCTGGTTATGTGTCGTATCTGCCTGGCCAGTAGGCGCCCAGCTTACTTCAGCTCGGTCAGATAGAGGTTTCGGAAGCGATGCTGGCCGCCGCCGGGGACTTCCGCCTGCAGGGCGATGTAGCCCTCGGGGTCGGCCAGGCCGTCGGCCTGCCAAGCGGGCGCGCCGTTGATCACCAGCGAGGCCTTCGTGCCCTGCACCGTCAGCTTGAACTGGTTCCACTGGCCGGGCTTGATCAGGCCCTTGCTCTGGGCGCCGGGCAGGTCACTGACGTTGCCCTCCTGGCCTTGCAGGAGGTTGGCTTGGTAGCGGGCGGGCCACGGCCGGCCCTGCGGCACGGTGGTGTAACGGAAGTACACGCCGCTGTCCCACTTGGTCTCCTTGAGCGGCTTCCAGTCGAACTCCAGGACGAAATCGCGATACTTCTTCTCGGTCTGGAGCAGGCCGTTGCCGGCGACGATGAGGATGTCCCCATTATCGACGGTCGCCTCGCAGTTGATGACGGTCCAGCCGCTCAAGGTCTTGCCGTCGAAGAGCGACACACGGGCTCCGCTGCCGGCGGAGGCCTGACCGCCCCAATTCTGGCGGGCCAGCGTGTTGGCGTTGCCCATGTCCTTCGTGTAGGGCTTCAGGCGGAAGCGGTAGCTGTAGGGCTTGGCCGGCAGAGTGTATTCCGGATGCGGACGGGCGCCCCAACTGTCGTCGCCGCCGACGCCCATCTGACGGTAGTCCAGATTCAGCGTCACGAAGTCCCGGCGGGGCAGGTTGTGAATGTGCGTGGCCTTTTCCAGGTCCGCCATGCTGAAGGGCCAGGCGCTGACGCTCAGGAGCGGCATGCCTACCGCCATCAAGCCTGCGCCGTTGTTGTCGGTCAAGGTCAGCCACCGGACGTCGGTCCGGTTGCTGCTCTCCTGCGGACGGGTGTAGACGTGGAGCAGTTCCTCGACCGAGCCCGAGTACAGGCCAACGGCGGCGCCGCTGTTTCGGTCCCAGTAGTTCTCATGAGGTCCGCGACCGAGCCAGGTCATCGTGGAGTACGCGCCGGGCAGCGCCATCTGCATGCCGAAACGAGGCAGCTCGGGCGGACGGCCAGTCGGTTCCATGCTCGCTTCGACGACGATGTCGCCGCTGCCGTAGACGTCGTAGACTGTGGTGTACTTCGCGCCGTCGCCGACCGGGAGCTTCGCCTGGGCGGTGATGCGGACGAGCTGCGGGTTCACCTGCTCGGCGGTGATCGATTCGACCGTCCGCTCGGGTCCGGCGTTCTTCCACACGCCGAGCCGGCGAGGCATCTGATTGCCGTTGTCGTTGTCGATCGGGGGCCGCCAGAAGTTCGGGACCAGGGGGCTCGCGACGAGTTCCACGCCTTTGAACTTGAGCGACTCGATCGCGCCGCTGGCCTTGCCGATCGTCACGGCGAAGTCGCCGCTGCTGACGGTGTAGACGTTGCCCTGGTCGCGCAGCGACGCCTGGGGCATCCGGTCGATTGCGACGACCGTCGCGGGCGGCACGTCGACAGGAACCTGAATCTGGTCCCACGCGACCACGTGGCCCTTCGGGGCCCAGGGGGCGTCGTCAGCGAGCGTGAATGCGACTTTCAGCCAGTACTCGGCGCCGGGCTGAACGCTGGGCTTGTCGAACGGGATCTCGATCTTCTGCGTCTGTCGGGGTCCGAGCGTCAGCTTGGGCAGCTTGCCCTGCTGGATCACGCGGTCGTCGCAGCGAAGCTCCCACGCGCCGTCGACGAAGTCCAGGCTGCGGAAGTCGTACTCGTTCTCGATCGAGACCGTCCGCGAGGAAAGATCGGCGGGCGTGACGTGAATCCTCTGATAGACCTTCTTGACCTCCGCCAGCGAAGGGTTGGGCTTGCGGTCCGGCTGGACCAGGCCGTTGCAGCAGAAGTTCCCGTCGTTGGGATTGTCGCCGAAGTCGCCGCCGTAACCCCAGTAGCTCGCGCCGTCGGGCGACTTCTTGCGGATGCCCTGATCGACCCAGTCCCAGATGTATGCTCCAATGAGCCGCTTGTGCGAGCGGATGGCCTGCCAGTACTCGGGCAGATTGCCGACGCTGTTGCCCATCGCGTGGGCGTACTCGCACAGGATCATGGGGCGCGTGTCGTTGTTGGTCGCCAGGCGGATGATGCCCGGAATCCGTTCATACATCCGGCTGATCATATCGACGTAGGGATAGTCGGGGTTGCCGGCGGCGCCTTCATAGTGGACGGGTCGGGTCGGGTCGTAGTCATGAATCCAGCCGGCCATGGCGGCGTGGTTCGGGCCGCAGCCTGACTCGTTGCCGAGCGACCAGATCACCACCGACGCGTGGTTCTTGTCCCGCTCGACCATGCGGATCGCGCGATCCACGAACGACGTGTGCCAGGCGGGAATGTTCGCGAGCAGGCCGCCGACGCCGTGGGTCTCGACGTTGGCCTCGTCCATCACGTAGATCCCGTACTGGTCGCACAGCTCGTACCACTTCGGGTCGTTCGGATAGTGCGAGGTCCGAACCGCGTTGATGTTGTTGGCCTTCATCAGCTTGATGTCCTCGATCATCCGCTCGACGGAGACCGCTTTGCCGGTGTCGGGGTCGTGCTCGTGGCGGTTGACGCCGAAGAACTTGATCGACCGGCCGTTGACGAAGAACTGACCGTCCTTGATCTCGACCGTGCGGAAGCCCACGCGACAGCTCTCGGCCTCGACGACCTTGCCCTGGGCATCATTGAGCGTCAGGACGAGCGTATAGAGGTTCGGCGCCTCGTCCGACCATGGCTTGACGTTGGGCACGGTGGTTCGCAGGAGCCCGAACCGGACGTTGTCCCTCTGCGGATAGCTCTCCTTGAGAATTCGATCGGCCTCGATGCTCAGGGGCTGCGAGAGCACGGCCTGTTTGCCGTCGTAGAGCTGGGCCTGGACGGTCCAGCCTTTGGTCTCGGCCTTACCGTAGGTGGCCAGCTTCGGGCGGATCTGCAGGACGCCGTCTTTGTACTGCTCGTCCAGCGTGGCCCGCACGTGGAAGTCGCGGATGTGCACTTCAGGGGCCGCGAAGAGGTACACGTTGCGGTAGATGCCGCTCATGCGGAACATGTCCTGGTCTTCGAGGTAGCTGCCGTCGCACCAGCGATAGACCTCCGCCGCCAGGGTGTTCTGGCCCTTACGCAGGTACGGCGTGACGTTGAACTCCGCGGGCGTCATGCTGTCTTCGCTGTAGCCGACCCTCTGGCCGTTGATCCAGAGGTAGAACGCGCTGATGACGCCGTCGAAGTGCAGGAAGACCTGGCGGCCGTCCCAGGAATCGGGGATCGTGAACTGGCGACGATACGAGCCCACCGGGTTGTAGTCGTGCGCGATGTACGGCGGGTTCGTCGGGTGCGGATAGCGCATGTTCAGGTAGATCGGCTTGTCGTAGCCGTGCATTTCCCAGTTCGAGGGCACCGGGATCTCGGCCCATTGGCTCACGTCGAAGTCCGGCTTGTAGAAGTCCACCGGCCGGTCCGCGGGTTTGCTCACGCAGTTGAACTTCCAGTTGCCGTTGAGCGACTGGAAGTACGGCGAAGCCGCAGGGTCGCAGCCCAGCGCCGTCTGGACGTCGGGATAGACCATCAGCGTGGCATGTCCGGGCTCCTTGTTGCGGCCGACGACCTCGGGGTTCTCCCAATCGTTCGCCTCGGCACAAAGCCCGCACAGGGACGTCGCAAGGATCATCGCCACAGGAAGGACCAACCACTTCGCGTTCATACTCGACATCTCCATTCTCTCGACAGGACCGGACAGCCCGATTTTGGGCACGCACATCAAGCACCGTTTTACAGCCTCCAACCGGAAAAAGCAATGCAGCGATGTGCGTCCCGATTCGATGATCTCTGGGAGAACCTCCGGCACAGGAATGCCGCCTGCGCCCTGGAGCAGGCAAGTCCGTTCGTAGTGACGCCGCAAGGCGCTATCTTCGACGGGTCGTTCTTTGTTATCGTATTATCCTGACACGAGCGGATTGGTTTCCGTCTCCATCGTACAGACGTATCCACGCCGCGACCCCGTTCGGCTCTGGTACTGTGATATACACTGGAGGCATGGTATCCATGTAGTGTCGAGCGTTGCGCTTGAGCGCCGTCTCTTCGATCTCCTTGCTGCGGACATATTCTTCCCATCGCGCCTCATCCTTGCGATCACCCTTCCCACGGAGCTGGATTCCGATGCTCCGCGTATCCGCCGTGTCCATTTGTCGGAGATGAGCGTACACAGGGTAATACTCCGACAGCGGTGCTCCATTCGCATCGGAGCGTTCTTCCTCCACCACGATTCCGAGCAGGTCCTTGTCCTCATCGTAAGCTATAAGCGACAGAGTAACAGAATGTGTTTTCGACGATTTCCTTGCAGAAACGGACAGGAGGATAGGTTCAGGGTCGATGACGCCATTCTGCCATTTGGACAAGGCAAGACGTGTTCGCTGCTCTGTCTCGACATCAGGCCCCCGCCATGTGGCAAGGAAGCATTCCAGTGCCTTATTGGGATCATGTTCTATCGTGCCGGTAGGCGCGTTCTCGGACTTGCTGCACCCGCAACTCAACATGACTGCCACGAGAACAAGAAGCTCCCATGGTACAGACGCTGTTCTTCCTGCATTCATGGCTGTTCTGCTCCAGGCACAGATCATTAACATGGACGACCCCGTTTGCCCCGTCGCTCGTTAATGCGTCCCTCTTCTCTTGCTGCGATATTCCTTCCCAGTCGGCTCCCGGCCACGTATTTCGTGTTCAAGAAAGAACGCTTGACCTCGTCCTTCATGGTATAGAAGCAATCGCACGCGGTAGAAATCCGATACCTCTCTTTCGAGAATGTACGCGCGGAATCTCCCCCATGGTTCCAGATTGAACCAGGATGGCTCGCGCTCGCCCCTGGGCACTTCATACAACCAGACGCTGCTGGTCACATCTTCTGTTTCCCCGTAGCAGAGCATTCCTCGATCATACTTCACACAGGATATCTCTTCAAACGGACCTGAGCGTAGGATCAGAGCAAGATCCTCAAGATCAACATCGAACCGGAAAACATACGTGTGCTTGCTGAACCAGCGGGCATGATTCGCCTTTATGTGCTGAACTGATGCTGGAATCGGGTCCAGAACAACTTCACGGAACAGTCGTGCAGGGCGATGCTTCATATTCCAGGCAAACGGGGCCGCCGCGAGAGAAGCGACCACAGCCGGCAAAAGCAAATGCACAACAAGCGATCTCAGTTTACGGGACATCCACTCACTCTCCCAGATGGCAAAATGGCCCGGCCTCCGACTATTGGGTACGGTCGGCCATGCTCACATCCCTGCGTTCGCTGTTTACGCTCGATTCTCCACATCCTGCACCCACCACACTCATTTCGCCTCTCCACGCTCGGGCACTTCATGTCAGGCTCCAACTCGTTCATCCTCGGCGTCACGCTGGGGGAGAGTGTAGCAGAACGGGAGGCCCACGGCAAGGGGGAGAATTCGTGGAGCGGGACTCGTGAAGCGTGAAGCGGCTGTGTCGGGACGAGCGGCCAGAGGCTCAAGCATTGAGACCGGCTTTGGCGGGCAGATGCGTAGGGGTTGGAATCCGCCGCGCATTCTGTCCAGCGGGATTTTTCCATTACCATGCCATTGGCGTAATGCGTCAAATGCCCGGGGTTTGGGGCCGGGGCCCCAAGAGCAACCCGAAGGAAGATTTGGGGAGAATGGTCTGCACGGCACACCCTGCCGCTATCGATTTGTTCGACGCCCCCGAGACCAACTGAAAGTCAGAGCTGGGCATTTCAGGGAGCCTGTCCCCCATGAGCGACCTTCCGGCGGATCACGGCACGAAGCTGCTACGCTTGCGCCCGCGCCGAATGCGCGGGCATGACTCCCTCCTCAAGTGCCAAGGCATGTCGCGACGATTATTTCACTACGACCTCGTCTGCGGCAGAGAACGACCCCTCCGTCGTAAGACCAGTCAGGGTTAGGGTTACTAAGCCGCGCTTCAGGTCAAGGTCCGCTATCGCAAATTTGGCTACGAGGTGGCCGAGACTATCCGCAAAGACGCTGGTTGGCGCGACACCATCCAGGGCAATCGTTTCGCGATTAACTGCCAACAGCGGGATGTTGGTATGGACCGTGAGGGTCGAGACCTTGGCAAGCACGATGACGCTGGGGGAGACCATCATGGCTGGCTCATCGCCGTCCACTGCGCTGTTGGCGATGGTAATGCCGGCAAGACCAATACCGAGAAGTGCACACAACAGGATGCCGGCAAGAATATGTCGTTTCTTCATCGACGTATCTCCTTCAGAAAGGACTCTCACATTGCGATCGACATCGGACGCAGCATCAAAACCATTCTAGCCCATAGGAAGCACGCCGCAAAATGAATTCTTGTTTGGAATGTTGCTCGATTTAACAGTAGACAGATAGATATACTCCGGTTATGTGATTGTCGCTATTGGTCCTGTCGCTTGTTTGTCGGCGGGACGGCTTCCGCGTCGGCGGGGACTCTGCCCTCTGCGCGGGCGGCCTCGCGGGTCTCGTATCCGACGAGGCTCTCCAGGGGGATGAGGATCGCTTCAGGGGAATCCGCAGCGTAGAATCGCAGTCCGGTCCTGGCGCCCACGAACTTGTATTTTCCGGGCTGGACCTTGTGGACCCAACTGAAGGCCGGCGGAGCCTTCGCATCCGGCGGGACGTGTCGGGGCACAGCGCCGGGCGGCAACACGCCATAGGTTTCCGCGGCATTGGGGAACAGCCGGGCCAGATCCGCGGCATGGGGAGTCCTGCGGGCCCCTCGCCACATGCCGACGACATGCGGAGCCAGCCACAGAACCCCTGCGACAAAGACCAGGACCGCTGCCACAGCGAACGCGACACACCGCCTCTTCCACACAACGCTGCAAACTGTTTTCGAGATTCGCGACGTCAGCGAGAACTGCGTTCGGGAAGCCAGCAGGGCCTGAAGAGAGCCTGTCCCGGTCAAGCTCAGGACTCCCGAATCCTCCGGCTGGGCGGCGATCGCCTCGGCCCGAAGGGCGGCAGCGACATCGGCCGCCGACGGGCGGTCCGCGGGGTCCTTGGCGAGGGTCCTGGTCAGCAGAGCCGCCAGGCTGGCGGGACACGCGGGCAGCAGGGTTCGGATATCGGGGACAGGATCGTGCAGGTGCTTGTGAAGGAGTTCCTTGAGGTTCTGCGCCGCGTAGGGCATCTTTCCGGTCAGGGCGAAGAAGAGCGTGCCTCCGAGACTGTAGACGTCGATCGCAGGCGTCTGACGGCGGTTGAGGATCACTTCCGGAGCCATGAACGCGGGCGACCCCACCGCCTTACGCGTGAAGTCGAAGGGGTCGTTGGGGTCGTCCAGGCGGACGAGTCCGAAATCCGTGAGTTTGCAGCGTCCCTGACGGGTCAGCATGAGGTTGGCGGGCTTCACGTCGCGATGCACGATCCCAAGCTGGTGCGCCGCGGCCAACCCCGCTGCGGCGTCTGCGATCAGGCTGCACGCGCGGGGGATCGACAACGGTCCGGCGGCCTTGACCACCTGCTTGAGATTGCCCGCATCGAGCAGTTCCATGGCGATGTACCACCAGCCCTCGTGCTGGTTGATCTCGTACACCTGCACCACGTTGGGATGTTCGATCTGGGCGGCCGCCCGGGCCTCGCGCAGGAACTGCTCGACGTGGCCTTTGTTGTTCACGCCGGGCAGACGTTTGCACAGGATCTTCAGCGCGACGATCCGATGGAGGTTGATGTCCTGGGCCTGGATGACGCGGCCCATGTTGCCTTCGCCGATCAGTCGCAGGAG
>CALEZT010000004.1 GCA_937927975.1 uncultured Phycisphaerales bacterium | reverse complement strand
GCCGCACGTTGCTCATACGCAATCTCCCCTATTCAGAAAGTGTCAGATCCTCACGGCTTCTGCGGTTTGTGTTCGCCACTGTGGAGCCGTACCCGCTCAATCCAACCGGTGAACTTCGAGACCGTGGGCTCGACCACCGGACTGCCCAGGTCGGCGCCGACCTGCATGACGTCGCTCGGATCATGCCCGATGAACCCCGGCAGAGGCGTGCTTGCGACGAGAGAGCCGTTCACCCGAAGCGTGGCCTTGCGATCGATCGTGATCGTGCCCACAACGGTGGTCCAGTCGCTCACCACGACGTCGGCCTCCACGGTGGTCGCCTTGTCCTCAACGACGACCGTGAACCGGGGTCGCCCCCGATCCAGCCACAGAGCATAGCCCTGCGTTTTTCCGCCCCGGGCCAGAATGATGCCGTCGGGTTTCTCCGCCTTGAAAACAACCTCGACCGTCCAGGCACGCTCGCTCGGATCGAGAGACTCCGACTTGGGCACTTCGACCCAACCGTTGCCCTGGAGGCGAAGAACCTGTCTGCCATCGCGTCCTTGGGCAAGCCTGGCGTTAGAGACCCGACCTGGATTGCCGTGGCCGCTGAGGTCGGGGACATACTCTCCCTCCAGCTTCGCGAAATCAAAGTGCAGCCGAAGCCCTGGAGTCGGGTCCGGCTTCCAGTCCGGCCCACCAGGCTTGCCCCACCAGGCGGGCCGGTCCACGTACTCGGGGACGCGGTAACCCAGTTCCAACGCGAGCCGGTCGTGCTCGGCTTCGAGCTTCGCCCGCAGGGAGGCATGGGCTGGTTCCCCATAGAGATTGCGGGTCTCATAGGGGTCGGCGGACAGTTCGAACAACTCGGTCCACTCGTCGCGGCCGGGGTACTTGATGAGCTTGGCGTCGGCGGTCCGCACGGCGGTGATGTCCGGCACGCGCGAGTTCTTCTGATTCTCGGCAAAGTACTCATAGAACCAGGACTGCCGCCAGCCGGTCGCCTCGCCCGTCAACAGCAGGCGCCAGCTTAGACCCTGCATCTGCTTCGGAGCGGACACGCCGGCGAAATCCAGCAGCGACTGCGCCAGATCGAGGTTCAGAACCATTTCGTCGACCACCCGGCCGCGCGCCTTGGCGCCGAGCGCCGGATAGCGAACGAGCAACGGAACGCGCAGGCTCTCATCATAGGCGCTGCGCTTGTCGCCCAGACCATGCTCACCGAGGTAGAAACCGTTGTCGCTCGTGTAGATGACGACCGTATTCTTTGCCAGGTCCAGGTCATCCAGGGCATCGAGCAGCCGGCCAAGACAGTCGTCGGCCGCACTGATGCAGCGAAAATAGTTGAGGCTCGCCGGCACGGTCTTGGCCGCCGGATCGATGGCTCGCCGGGAGGCTGCCAGGCCCATGTAGGGTGCGGAGATACTCAAGTTCGGCGTTACGCGGGCCTCCTCGCCTTCAAAGCGGTCCTTTGCGCGCTCCGGCGGTTCGAACGGTCCGTGCGGCGACTTGAATCCGACCACCATCGACCACGGCTTGTCGCGGCCCTTTTGGCTCGTGAGGAACTCAATCGCATAATCCGTGGAGATATCGTCGATCCAGCCCTTGGTCGGCGTGTCCTTACCGTCCACGATGAAGGTCGGGTCCCAATATCGGGCGTGGCCGGTATAGGAATAGTGGTGATCGAAGCCGGGACGTTCCCGCTGACTGTCCATGTGCCACTTGCCCACATAAGCGGTCGTATAGCCGGCGGCGCGAAGCAGTGAGGCGTGCGTGACGTTGTCCACAGGAAACGGGCGGAAGTTGGAGGCGATCCCATTGACGTGGTTGTAGCGTCCCGTGAGGTTGACCGCCCGGCTGGGTGCGCAGAGCGAGCACACGACAAAGGCATTGCGGAACCGCACGCCCTCGGCCGCCAGGCGATCCATGTGCGGCGTCTGGAACCACGGGAACCGCCCTCGCTCACCCTGTTCCTTCTGGACGACGGACATGGCGTCGTACCGCTGATCGTCTGTGTAGATGAATAGAAAATTGGGCCGGATCGCAGCCTGCAAGGCACTGGCGGACAACAACAGAAGAAAGAGACTCTTTCGTGTGATGGATGTCGTTTCTTGCATGATGGATCGCACCCTTGCTGACAGCATTCCGACGGACGCCTGATATGCGTGATTATCCGATACCGGCCGCCCCTCGTCAACGAAAGATCGGTCCTTCCCCCGTCAGCCCAGCCGGCCCCC
>CALEZT010000003.1 GCA_937927975.1 uncultured Phycisphaerales bacterium | reverse complement strand
GACGATCTCCGCCCCCAGGCCCGGCGTTTCGCTCTGCTCGTAGAACGCAATCCCGATCACGGTCTTCCTGTCGGCCGCGACGCCGATGATGCCGCGAATGGGCGCCCAGAACCCCTGCCCTTGAAAAGGCACCGCGTAGGCGACGATCCGCCCGTCCTGTTGCAGGGTGTATGCGCCGCCGGTGGAGGCGTCCGGCGGGCGGACCCGCTCGGTAAACCGCTGGTGGATCTGGGCCCCGCGCAGAGGTTGCGTCTGGCCATCCTCGACGGGCAAAACCTGGAGCACCGCCGCTTCCAGGGCCTGCCTGGCGTTGGCCTGGACCCGCTCGCGCGTCAACGCCGACAATCCGATTACGACCGAGCTGAAGGCCGCGGTGACGATGAACATGTAGACGACGGGATAGGCGCCGGTCTGACGCATCAGGCGATGGGCTCCTTTCCCTGCCGTCTGCGGGCAGCCGACGCAGCGAGGGCCTTGACGCCGTAATCGATGATCGGCGCGAACATGTTGCCGATCAGGATGGAGAACATCAGACCTCCGTTGAAGATCGAGAAGTTCCGAATCACCACGCTGCACGCGCCGATGATGGCTGCATAGATCCCCCGACCCAGTTCCGTCTTGGGGGCGCTGACCGGATCGGTCGCCATGAAGAACGCGCCGAACAGCCAGCCGCCGCCCAGCAGTGCGGTCACCGCGGACGGGACCGGCGGCACCCCCGCCCAGTAGAGGATCTGGGTCAGCAGAGCATACGTCAAAACGATCGTGACGATGATCGTTCGACTGGCGGTCCTGGAGAAGAACAGATACAGACCGCCGATCAGAACCAGCAGAATGCTGGTGACGCCCGTCGTCCCGCTGACCCGTCCGAAGAAGAGCCGTTTCCAGAACGAATTCCGGTCCACACGAACCGTCTGGTCCTCCGGAATGTCGAATGGGATCTGTGCCTGGGCATCGCCATCTGAGGTCAGGACCATCCGCCCCGATTTCAGATACGCCAGGGGAGTGGCCCCAGTGACCGCGCGGGGCGACGACGGAGAAACGACAGAGGGAGCCCCCTCGCTCTCTCGCGGCACAGCCGTGGTCCACCGATCCAGCGCCCCCCACGTCCCTTCGGCCGCGGGCGACCAGACCGCGGTCATCGCCACCGGGAAGCAGACGTAGACGAAGCACCGACCCGCCATGGCCGGGTTGAAGAAATTCCGTCCGAAACCACCGAAGATCTCCTTCGTGAACATGATTGCGAAGACGGCGCCGACCGTCAGGACGTGCCAGGGGACCGTCGGCGGCATGATCAGAGCGAGAATCGTCGTCGTGACGAAGACCGATTCCGTGACGGGCTCGCCCCGCAGGCGGGTGAACGCATACTCGACGGAGAACCCGACCGCGCCCGACCAGAGAATCATCGCCAGGCTCCGCCAGCCGAAGTAGTACACCGCACCTGCCACGCAGGGCAGCAACGCCAGCAGAACGCGACGCATCATCATTTGCCTGAGCAACAATCGTTTCGGTTTCTTCCGTGACGCCATAGTTTCAAGAACTTTGGGGACGCGATGTCCCGTTAACAATCAGGAAATCCCTTACGGCGGTCCAACCTCCGCCTCGGGGCCCATCCGTTCGAAAGCCGCTCACGCCTTCGGCAAGAGCAGTCCGAGCAATTCCGCCCGCTGAGAGAAGTCGGGCACAAGAACGTGCGCGCCGGCCTTGATCAGGCGGGCGCGTTTCTCGAGGTTCAGCCCATAGCGCCGGACCTCGTCGGATGCGATGCCGATCGCCAGGCCGCCCCGCTTGCGGGACTCTCGCAGCTCGACCGGGCCGTCGCCGAAGACGGCCAGTTCCGGGCCCTGCAGGTTGTTCTCCTTCAGAATCCGATCGAGCACCATCTTCTTGGAACAACTGTCGATGTCGCCGACGGCGCCGTAGATGCCGCCGTTGAAGAGCTTCGCATGACCGAGGGCCTCGGCCTCCGCGACCACGTCCGCATGGTCCGTGCCGCTGGCCAGGTAGAGCGTCACCCCACGATCTCGCAACGTCTGGAGAAATTCGACCGCCCCTTTGATCGTAAAATCGGTCACGTCAAGCTGGCCGCGTTTGAGCTTGGCCAGTCGCTCGTTCACCATCTCCATCAGCGCGTCGTTGTAGATCCGCTTGTAGCCGAAACGGTCGAGGACCTCGTCCGCCGGCACGATGCCGAACTCGCGGACCAGACCGACCAGGCCTTCCATCTGCACGATGGTCTGGATGCCGGTGGATTTGTCGATGAAATCCAGGACTCGCTCGCGAACCTCGCGGTAGAGCGACTCGTCCGCGGTCGCATATCGATCGCCCAGGATGGCCTTGATCATGACCGGAGCCATGATCCCCTCCCACCCCTGGCGCAGCGTGCTGATCGTGCCGTCGTTGTCGAAGACCGCGTGGCGAATGGCGCGGGATGGCGCCGCGGGCCAGTGTCCTGTGATCTCGATCTCCGTCTCAGGCAGGTACTTCGCCTTCCGCGGGCTCTCGGCCAACTCCGGCTCATAGATGAAGTCGGGGTCCTTGGCCACCGCGAGGATCTCTTCGCCGTTGGCGGTGCCGGTCTGGAAGAGTTTCTGGACCGTGACCGCGGCTGCAAAGTTGGCGAACTCGGCCGCTTCGGCCGCCGGCACGCCGGCGCCAAGACACAAAGCCAGTGCGCTCGTCACCGTGTCCCCCGCGCCGACCGGGTCGAGTTTCTTGAGCAGTTGAATGCCCGGAATCGGGTGCACGCCCGAGCCGTCGACCGCGAGCATGCCTCGCGCGCCGCGGGTCAGGAAGACCGGCTTGTTGAACCAGCCGAATAGACTCTGCGCGTACCGCTTGACATCGTCGAGCGAAGGATTCTCGTCACGAGCGACCTCCACGCCGTTGAGCCGGGCCGCTTCGCGGTCGTTGATCTTGCGGATGATGTGTTTGAACCGGTCGCCGAAATGACGCGAATCGAGCAGAATGGGCTTGTTCGGGCACTCGGCGAAGAGCTTGTTGGCTCCATCGATGAACGACTCGTTCGTGATGCTGCCGGGCACCTGCTGGTTGACGATCATCGCATCGACGTTCCGGAGCACGTCGCCGATGCCGTCGAGCAGCGCGGCGTCGGTTGCCGTGCTTCGCTTGTTGAAGAATCCGAAATCGACGCGGGGTTCCTCCCGCTCGTCGAGGTACGGCTTGCCGAACGCGACGGTGTCGTAATTCTCCTTCTGAACGACGAGACGCGCCGTGTCGACGCCAAGCTCTTCGAACTGCCTTCGAAGCTCTCGACCGAAGATGTCATCGCCGATCGCGCCGACAACCTGAATCGACTTGGGCTTCAGCGCCGCGAGGTTCGCCACGACGTTCGAGGCGCCGCCCAGTGAGTAATAGTGCTGGCGGACCGCTCTCGCCTGGAGCCCCGTCTCCTCGGAGACCTCGGACCCCCTGGGATCCAGCATCCAGTACGCGTCGATGCAGAAGTCACCATAAACCGCGATGCGGGTCTGTCCGATCTTGCCCAGAATCTCTTTGATACGCTGTGGGTCCATGCGTCTTATCGCGCCTCGCTGAGGTATTTGTACAAGAGCGGAACCGTCTGCTTCTGGTCGCCCTGGATGTAGAGCCCCCGACCGCCGAAGGCCTCGGGGATGCGGGTGACCACGCTCTTCTGATCGCGGAAATAGTAGCCTTGAGCCGCTTCGTCAGTCATGTGCCCGACCTTGTGCTCGCGCAGGTCGAAATCGGCGGTGAGAATGCCCTGCGGGACGCTGCCCACGTTCGCGGCCATCGAGACCGCTTTGAGCAGGACCTCGGGGCCGGTAACCGCGCTGCCGATATTGAGGACAACGCCGCCTTTCGTGAGCTTGCAGATCTCGTTCGTGTAGAGCAGAAAATCCCGGCCGGAGCAGCCGCCCTTGGCCTGACCGTCGAAGCTCGGATGCTGATCGATCACGTCGACGCCAACGCCGACGTGCACCGTGAACGGGACGCCCTTGCGGTAGCAGGCCGCCAGGAGGCTGACCTCGGGATTGGTGAACTGCGTCGGCGAGGCGGGCTTGGCCACCAGCGACAGCACCTGCTTGCGAAAAGACTCGTCGCAGATCATCCGCCCGAGCGTCTCGCCGTAACCGAGCTTGTGCCGGTTGCCGACGGACAGCGCCGCGTTGATGTAGCCGAACTCATAGGCCATGCCGAACAGGCCCTTGTCCAGGGCGGCAGGGACGTTCTCGCTCGTCTCGCCGATCAAGGCCAACTCGAAATCGTGAATTGTCGTCGCGCCGTTGCCGGCGACGAGCGTCAGGCAACCCCGCTCGACGAGGTCCACCAGCAGCGGGCCCAAGCCGTTCTTGATCAGGTGCGCACCGGTGAACAGGATCACAGGCCTTCCGTCCCGCCGGGCAGCGACGATCGCCTCGGCCAGCATCTGAACGTTTCGCAGGACTTCCGGCGGAATGTCGAACGCCGCACCGCTCATATGCTTGGGCAAGACCAGATCGCCCAGCTTGACCTTGTTGCTTCGCGTCGCCAGCGGGTACGTCTTCACCCGTCCCGCATCAAACGCCTTGAATCTACCCTCGTATTCCATTATCGGCAGTGCTCTCCGCAATCAACCCAGCAACCGTTCGAGTCGTTTGATCGACTCGATCAGGCAGCGGATCGTGTGATAATTGACTTTCCACGAATGGCTCATGTGATTCCATCGAACGGGCTGGCCTTCGCGGTTCAACAGCGGCCACCATTCGCCGAGCGCGTGGTTGATCATCTTGTCGAAGACGAATCGGTGGACGTTGTAGTAGGCCGGCCAGTAGGTCTTCGGCCCGAACCGCAGGCAGCCTTCCAACATGCCGATCATGACTTCCGCCTGCTGCCAGAATTCCTTCTCGGTGTCGTGGACGCCGCCGGCGTGGGGCCCTTCGGTGTAGACGCCGCCGTACTCGGGGTCGATGCCGTTCTTCATGCCGTGGTCCATCGCCTTCTTGACCACCTTCTTGTAGTCGTCCCAGCCGGCGCCCAGTACGTCCGTGGCGTGCGCCAGCAGCCAGGCAAACTCGACATTGTGCCCGGCGGAGGTGTTATCCTGGGCATTGGGTTTGGCTCCGCCTTCAGCGAACCGGTCCCAGCCCCACACGACGTCGAACTTGATCTGCGGCGCGACCTTCCAGTCTACCCAGAACTGCGGGATACCCGTCGCGTACCGTTTGTGCAGAATCTTCTTGAGCAGAATGTCGATGTCTTCCACCAGCGTACGTCTGTGGATTTCCTGCTTCGTGCACTCGTACAGGTTCGTGAAGGCTTCCATCAGGTGCATGTGGACGTCGAGCGTCTTGCGGTCGCCGCCCTTGGGGCCGGGACCGCAGAGAGTCCAGTCCCGCTCGAACATCTCCCAGTACCCGCCGTAGCTCGTCTCGGTCGTGTACTTCTTCACGAGGTCGAAGACTTTCTCCGCATACTCCTGACCGCGCGGGTCGCCGGTGGCCATGGTGTACTCCGTCAGACCGTACATGGCGAAGCTCAGACCGTAGAGGATCTTCTTGTCCACGACGATCTCGCCCTTGCGGTTGGCCATCCAGTAGAAGCCGCCGTACTTCTCGTCCCAGAGCCTGTTCAGGACGAAGTCTACGCCGTGCCTGGCGAACTCGGCGCACTTGCCCCCGCCGTAGCCGGCCCGGTGCGCCGCGGACATCGAATAGATGAACCGCATCTGGCCCAGCATCGACTTCTCGTCGGTGCCGGAGTCCTTGCCGTCCTTGTCGAAATGGGTGATGAAGCCGCCGTATTGGTCGTCCTTGGCTCGATTCATCCAGAACGGCAGCAGTTCCGTGGTCAGATGATGCCTGCACTCGTCCAGACACGCCGAAATCTGCTTTTTGTCCACGGCCATTCCATAGTCCTCCTATTCTCCTTGGCAACCCAGGGGCGGACGCCCGCCCGCAAGCCCGTTATCATACCGCCGACAAACGAACCTGCAAGACCGGACGCGACGGGAAATCGGGACGACGCGCATCCCGCGATCGAGTACAATGCCCCGCGATGAAGATCCTCGCGACAATGCGGTCCGTCCGATCGAATCTGCAAAGGGCTGCCGTGCTCTTCGTGGCCATGAGCGTGCTGGCCGCCGGCTGCGGTTCGACCGCAACCGAATCAGTCGCTGTGCTGACGCGAGAACCGGGGGGTGTCGCCGTGCATGCGCAGAAAGACGAATTGGAGGACCTGCCGGCGCTGGTCTTCGTCGAGTTCGTCCGGACCCCGCAGGACGTGGTGGATCGAATGCTCAAGATGGCGCGCGTGACCCCGGACGACGTGGTCTGCGACCTCGGCTGCGGGGATGGACGCATCCTCGTCACCGCAGCCAAACGCTACGGGTGCCGTGCGATAGGATACGACCTGGACCCGCTGCGTGTCGCGGAGGCCAGGGAGAACGCCAGGCGCCACAAGGTATCGCACCTGGTCGCAGTCGAGCAGAGGAACGTCTTGTCGGTGGATCTGGAGGGCGTGAGCGTCGTTGCGATCTACATGGGCAGCGAGATCAACGCCCAATTGATCCCGCAGTTGAGCCGACTGGGACCGGGGGCGAGGATCGTTTCGCACGACTTCGGGATCGGCGGCATCCCGCCCGACAAGGTTGAGACGATGGCCTCCCGTGAAGACGACCGTCGGCACAGGATACTACTGTGGCGATGCCCGTTGCCGACTTCCGGCGAATAGCCGTCTCCGAGCGAATCAACTCCTGGCCTGGTCGAGGATCAGATTCTTGACCTTCTGGCTGGGCAGGTTCAAGGCGCCGAACGCCGCCGCCGCCGCGGCTCGAATACTGGCATCCGTCTCCGTGGACTGAATGAGAGCGTACATCGCCGCGACGCTCGCGTCGGGCAAGAGGTTGCCATGGAGCTTGGCGGAGCCGGCCAGGGCCTCGAACGCCGCGATCTGCACAGGCATCTCCTGGGCGGCGTTCATCGCCATGTCGGCGATGGCCCGCTGGGCGTTGGGGCTGTTGACGTACGCCAAGGTCTGGCAGGCCAGGACCTGGATCTGCTGCTGCGAATCCTTCGTGGCCGCCATCAGAGCGGGCAGAGCCTGCGACAGATCGATCACCGGATTTCGGCTGATGGCGAGCTTGTACATCGCCTGGACCGACCGCAAGGCGTAGCTTTCGGCCAGTTCCTCGGACCATTGCCCGAGGGACGCGCCCTGCCGATCGTTGCGGCCCAGGGCCTCCGCAAGATTCTGCACGACGATCCGGCTCTCCACGAACTGATCCCGCGGTCCGGCGTTACCGATGGCGATCGCGGCGCTGTAGCGAACCGCGCGATCCTGGAACGACAGGGCCTGCAAGAGCGGCTGGGACGGTCCCAGCGTGTACATCAAAGACTTCTCGCCGGCGGTGGTCGCCAGGGCCTCGACGGCGCCCAGCGCCACGGCGGCATTACGGTCGTTGACCGCGCGAGCCAGAGCCTGATGGAGATACTCAGGACCGGCCGTCGTCGCGTAGACCAGAGCGGTCGCGTGATTCTCGCCGAAATACTCGGGCATCGAGATCCCGGTGGACTCGGCCTTGAAGAAGGCCGCCAACCACAGTCCGATCGCCAGGCCGAACTGGTCGTCGGCCCGTAGCGACCATTCGCAGCACCGCATCGTCATCAGCTCATGGAAGTAGGCCTGATCCACCGGCGTACGAATCAGCCGGCCGGTCTGGCCGTCCCAGAACCAGATATTCGCGAAGCTCACATCCGTCGGCGGAGCCAGAGACTCGTCATGGTAGTAGTACCGCTCGCCCAGTTGGTAGAACATCGCGGAGGCGACGCCGCCGGCGGCCCGCGGGTCGATCTGGCGAATGCTCTCGGCCGCGAGGTTCCTCAGGTCCAATGCCTGCGAGGTCTCGACGACGAGCTTCAGATACGGCAGCGACTGCGGATATCCGATCCGGCCCAGTGCCCGAACGATCTCGGCCTTGAGCTGGTTGTTGTTGGTCTGGAGGGCCGCAGTCAGAGGGCGAATGGCGGGCCGTCCGATCTTCGGCAGAACCTCGATCAGGTCGGCCAGTTTGACCTCGTAGGCGGGATTGCGGATCGCTTCGGTCATCGCGTCCAGCATGAAGGGCACCGCGTACTCGCCTGCGTCCTGGAGCCGTCGCGTGGCCGTCATCTTGCCTCGGATCGTCGTGCTGAGCCGCTGGATCTCCTGGACGATCAGCGTGGGCTCGGTCCGCCGGAGGAACCGACCCTCGTCGACCACCGCCAAGACTTCCTGGGTCAGCTTGGCCAGCTCGTCGTCATGGGCGGTCTCGGCGGCCTTCATGGCCACCTGGTAGCCTTGCTGGTTCTCTTCGACGAGCTTGAACAGCTCGGCCGGGTCGGGGTTGCTCTGGAGCACCGCCCTGGCGTAGGCCTTGGCCAGATCAAGCCGACCGATCTTGGTGTAGTGCAGGAAATCGTTCCAGTTGTCGGCCAGACTCCGGGAGGGCTGCTGAAGGCCGGCGACCGGAGACGCGGTCAAATTCTGCGCAAAACCGGTCCCAACGAAGAAACATCCGATAACCAGAATGCACGCGAGGGTTCGTCCGCTCAACATCAAGACGTCTCCAAAATCCTTCCCGTTGCCCATTTCGGGACTTTGCCCGACTGCACACGGCGTGAACAAGCGGTTCGTAAGACCCCTACCTCGCGGCGATTGCAGTCGGGCAGCCCATCCCTTTCGTGACGGTTACAAACAACAAGCCGTCGTAAGTATTCGGCTCCAACGCATTTATACTAAAGTCAATTAGCCCCCCTGTCAACAAAAAACCCATTTCCCCCAGCCCCCCATATTCCCAGGGAACATCGGAAAATAGAAAGAGTCGCCTGTAAGAGGTGGAAGGAACACCGGTTCGCGAGATGACCGGCCAAACGGGCCATAGACTCCCTCTTCTCCAGGCCCCAGACGGGTCTGGAGTCGAGTGTGCGAGCTGCCGCCGGACTCGGAAGATTATGAGTCCTTATAGTGCCGCACTTTGTCGCGCGAGAGGCCCTCGCCGATCAGCGAGAACAGAAGCAACTCCGCGGAGATCAGCAGGTACAAGGGTCCGAGCAGGATGCTGGAGATCAACGCGAATTCCCGCATCCCCCGGTCCCAGGCCCGACGGTCGCAGTGGAGGGCCGCCGCTTCGGTGGCGAAGTAGGCCAGCACGCCCGACAAGACCCAAACTGACACCAGCACCAGCGCCACAGCCATGATTGCATCCTCCCAACGCAAGGATCGTAATGGCTTCGACAGTGCCTACGCCAGCACAGACTCAAATAGCGAGCCTCCTCTTCCTCTGCCTATTATATCCTCCGCCAGAGAATAAAGTGCAGAATTCCGTGTCTTTTTCTTGCCTCTCTCGAAGCCTTTCGCAACAATCGCCCGCAGGGAACCGGCCGCGACGAAGTGCCTGATGGTTCCCGCGAGAGCCAAGCGTGGTGGGCAATTGTGCCGCGACTGAAGACCTGGAGGATTGCATAGGTTCATGCAACAGGAAGTGACTGCCAGTCAGCCCATCAGGCTCTACTGCGACCTGGCGGATTGGTATCCGCTGTTGACGCCGGTGGGCGACTACGCCGAAGAGGCTGGCTTCTACCGGCGTGCGTTTGAGACTTATTGCCGTCAGCGGCCCCGGACCCTGCTGGATCTCGGCAGCGGCGGCGGCCACAATGCCGCCCACCTCAAGGAGACGCTGGCCTGTACGCTCATCGACCTCGCACCGGCCATGATCGGCCTGAGCCGTCGCCTCAATCCGAACTGCGAGCACATTCTGGGGGATATGCGGTCGATCCGCCTCGGGCGGGTCTTTGATTGTGTTCTGCTGCACGACGCGGTCAGCTACATGGTCTCACGATCCGATCTGGTCAGCGCCATCGCCACGGCCTTCACGCACACCGCTCCCGGCGGGATCGCGCTGTTCCAGCCCGATTTCGTCTCGGAGACTTTTCAGCCGGGCGCCGAGACCGGTGGCAGCGATGGGAATGGGCGAGCCCTGCGATACCTCGAATGGCGGTGGATTCCTGACTCAAGGACCGACATGTACGTGACCGATATGGCGTATCTGCTGAGAGACGTGAACGGAGCCGTCGAGGTCGTTCACGACCGTCACGTTATGGGCCTGTTCCCGAGAGCCGTGTGGCTCGAGCTGATCGCGGCGGCCGGCTTCGAGCCCCTCGCGGTCCCCTTCGAGCACAGTTCGTACAGCGACACCGGTCACGAGGTGTTCCTCGGGTTGAAACCTTTTGCCTCCGCGGAACCACAGCAATGAGCGAGCATTTCGCTTTGCCGGACGAGGCATGGTGGGAGGACTTCTACACGCCGATGGAGACTCGCATCGAAGAGCTGCGCCGCGCACACAAGGACGACGACGAAGCGATCGCGGTGCTTGATCAGCTCTCGCGGGAACCCGAGATGCACCGGAAGCACTCAGACTACTACGCCTACGAGTTCTTCGTGACCCGTCGGGTGTCGTGAACGAGTCTCGGATAACGGGGTCAATGGGTCAAGACTCATCAGCCCGCTGACGAACGTATGGATGTCCCTGTCAGATCACTTCGTCGCGAGGCCGACCACCCGGGCGACTTCCTGTTCGGTGAGACTCTCGCCCAGGACCACCTTGGGAATCCGCGTCCAGCCGACCAGGTTGAACAGCTTCACGCGGGCCTCGTAGGACGCGTACGTCGGGAACCGCACGACCACGTGCGTGAAGTCCAGACCCTCCGTCACTCGCTGGATGGACCGAACGTGTGGGTCGGGGTTTGCGGCGTTGTGCTGGCTCGGGCTGTCGAAGTTGTCCAGCCAGACGGTGTCCAGGCGGCCCGAGGCGTCCCAGACCTCCACGCACCATGCCGCCGGATAGTTGCGCACGTTGATCCTGTCCAAAGCGTTTTGTGCCTGTCGAGCGGCATCGGAGGCCTCCAGGGTCAGCGTTTCGAGGATCGCCTTGACCTGCGGGCCCAGGCCCACCAGCCATTCGACGGTCTGGGTCACGACCGACGGGTCGCGGTCGGCCAGCAGCGAGCGGATCGAGTCCAGCGTCATCGCGGGGGCGGAGGCCGCCTGGGTCTGGACCTCTTCGAAGACCTCCGCGCTGCGAAGCGTCTCGTCGCTGCCGTTCACGCGTCCGCCGACCAGGAGCACCGCCCCCGACTCCAGACTCGTCGCGGTGAAATCCCTCCATCGCGGAGCGACCATCAACATCGGGGCCAGCTCGAACGTCCCGCTCTCCGGGCTGTAGATTTCGATCGCCCGCGAATCGTAGTTGCCGCCGAAGATCGCGATGCGTCCGCTGGGCAGCGCCGCGGTCAGCGCCCCGCTGCGTCCCAGGCCCAGCGCCGGGCCCTCGCTGATCGTCGAGGTGTGCGGATCGAAGATCTCTGTGCTTCGCATCCACACGTCCGCAGGGTAGAACGTGCCGCCCAGGATCAGGACCCGCCCGTCCGGCAGCAGCACGCTGCAATGGGAGTACCGCGGGTGCAGCAGCGACGTGCGAATCCGCCCGGAGCGGCCCGCACGGGTGTCGAACAGCTCCAGCGAATCCAGCGTCACCGGCTCGGATGCCCGATTGGCATAGTTGTACCCGCCACAGACCAGCGCCTGATACTCGTTGACCAGCACCGCGCTGTGAGCGACGCGGGCCGAGGCCAGGTCGCCCAGGCCTCCGAACCGGCGCGTCCGCGGATCGAACAGCCCGCAGGCGGCCACGGGATTGGTGTCGATATCCGAGCCGGCGCAGATGAAGACCTTCCCGTCCGGCAGCGGCACGAGAACCGGGAATCGGATGAATCCGCCCGTGTACCCATTGACAGCGGGGACGTACTGTTCCGTCAGGTAATCGAAGAGGCAGTCATGCTCTCCGTCGACGAGCAGGACGTTGCCATCGGACAGCGTGACGCCGACGACATCGCCAAACCACCGCGTGGCCCTGCTGGTGACGAACGTCTCCGTCGCAGGATCGAACAGCTCGACGTCGGTCCGCCCGAATCCGGCGAACAGGCCCACGCGTCCATCCCCGAGCAGGGATGCGACGTGCCGCTGCCGAGCTGCGTTGGGCGAATGCGCCGTCGAACGGGTCTGATAGGTATAGCCGCCAAGAGCCTGCGAAGCCCCCGCCAGAACCAGAACCGAAACCGCCAGAACCGAACCGTGCAGACCCCGCCTCTTTGCCTCACGCATCACCGTCGAGGATGTCATCTTCGAACCTCCCATCGCGCGGAATCGCAGACCCGATCCGAGCCGTTCCCCATACGCATCGACCCGCATCCCTGGGTTCCACCGACGCCCTCCCTGTCGTTATTCCATCGGTTCGTCTCATTATACTCTTTAGCAGCCGCTCAATCTACTCGGACGTTGGGCGTGCCCAACCACCTCAGCGGAAACAACACCCCCCAGCGCGAAACCATATCACTGTGCTGTGATATGCCGAATCAACCGCCCTCAGAGGAAGGAGCATGGCGGTCGGCTGTAGAATCGGAAGGCCTGCTACTGTCGCGGCTTGGCCAGCGACTCGCCCACATAGATCCGATAATCCTGGATCCTGCCGCCGACGGTACTGTTGCCCGCTCGCGGCGTGTATCGCAGGCCGCTGATCGTCACCGTCTGGCCCAGGTCGATCACCAGGTGGTGTGGATGGCCGGGCTGGGCCTGACTCCATTCGGTGTGCCAGAAATCGGCTGTCTGGCCGTTGATGGCGTTGAGAGCCGAGCCGTCCTCGCTGATCCGCTCCTCGCTGTCCACGTAGGCGATGGTCCAGATCGTGTGCGGGATCGGCGTGCCGTCGGCGTCCAGAAGATCGAGCTCCGCGACCGCGGCGTAAGGCTTGCCATCGATGGCGTTCAACGTCTCCAGGCAGAACTGGCGTCCCTGCACCGGCCTGGCGAATCGCACGTCCTGGGCAGCGGCCCCGGCGGCGAAGCTCCCGCTGTGGACGGGCTTCACACCCTCGATCGTCAGAATGGACTGCTGGACCTTCTTCACGAAATCGAGCTCCGGTCGGAGCTGATCCAGGATCGGTTTCTCCAGCCCGGCCAGGATCGGCTCCTTCGGCCCGAGCAGGTCCAGCACGATCACCTCATTGCGGCCGGCCTTGAGCCAAGGCCCTGGCACGTACATCGTCTGCGTCGGTCCGATGTTCCAGAACCGCCCCATGCACCGACCGTTGACCCAGAGCACGCCTTTGCCCCAGGTGCGGACGTCGAGGAAGGTGTCCGCGGCCTTGGCGACCTCGAAACTCCCCCGCCAGAACGCCGGGCCAGCGGCCTTGCTCGGCTTCCATCGCAGACTCGTGAGCATTGCGTCGTCCAGAGGCAGGCGGTAGACCTGCCAGGGACCAGGCTCCACAGCCGCAGCGTCCACAGCCTTGAGGATCACCGGCGTGTACAATCCTTTGCGATCGTGCACCTCGGGCCCGAAGTTCACGTGTCCCATGGCTTCGATCAGAATGTCGAGTTGAGCGACCTCTTGACGCTCGGGAATCTGCACGTGGTACTGACGACTGCGACGGTCCATGGTTCCGACGAGCTTGCCGTCCAGGAAAACCCAGGCAAAGTCGCGGGCCTCCTTCGCGCTGAGCTGCGCCGCGGGCCCTGCCACGAGGGTCGTGCGGTACAGGATGCAGCCTCGTCCCTGGTCGTAGGCCTCCATATTGCGGGGACTCCTGTCCTCAATCGGAGAAGGCAGGTTGTCGAAGATCCCTGCCGACTCGCCCAATTCGAAGCGGGCGATCGTCGTCACGGGGTTGGCCGCCGGCGGCTCGGGGATCGTTTCGCCGGGCAGCAGGTACTTGGCCATCAGATCCCGCGTGAGCTGGAACTTCTCGCCGATCCAGCCGGCCTCGCGGATCGGGGCGTCGTAGTCGTAGCTCGAAGTGTCGGGCTTGAAGGGCCGATCCGCTCCCGACCACAGGCCAAACGTCGTGCCGCCGTGAGCCATGTAGATGCTGAACGACGCGTTGTTCTTGAGCATGTAGTCCAGGTCCGCCAGGTACTGCGGCGTGTTGCCCAAGTGGTGAGGGAAACCCCAGGTGTCGAACCAGCCGGGATAGAACTCGCCGCACATGAGCGGGCCCTTGGGTTGGATCTGGCGCAAGGCCTTGAACCCCTCGGCAGGGTCTTTCCCGAAATTGACCACGTTGAAGAGGTCCGCGCGAAGCCCCTTGCGAAGGGCGTACGGCGGATTGCACGCGAACAGCGGGACATCGAAGCCGGCGTCCAGCAACGCGTGACGGATCTCGCCCATGTACTCGGCGTCATCGCCATAGAAACCGTACTCATTCTCGACCTGTACCATCAGGATAGGGCCGCCGTGAGTGACCTGCATCGGCCCCAGCACGCGACCGACCTCCTTGAGCCAGGCCCGTGCGGCTGCGATGAAATCGGGATCGCGGCTTCGCATCTGGATGTTCGGGTTTTTGAGCAGCCACCAGGGAAGACCGCCACCCTCCCATTCGGCGCAGGCATAGGGACCCGGCCTCAGGATCACCCAGAGCCCTTCCTGCTGCGCCAGCCGGCAGAACTCCGCAGCATCCGCCTGTCCCGACCAGTCGTAGCGCCCCTGCTCCCACTCGTGGTAGTTCCAGAACAGGTACGCACACACGGTGTTGAGCCCCATCGCCTTGCAGAGTTTGAGCCGGTGCTCCCAGTACTCGCGGGGCACGCGGGCAGAATGGATCTCGCCGCAACGGATCTGAAGACGCTGGCCGTCCAGAAGGAAGTCCTCGTCGCCGATGGCGAAACGATGAGTCGCCTGGCCGGAGACTGCCGCTCCGCACCCCAGGACGCATGTCATGACCACCACGCTTATCACGGTTTGACGCCACGCACGTAAGCGCTCTCTCAACATCCGGACATCTCCACCCTGTTCGGGCCGCTGGTCTCACGGTCCGGCACGAGCCGGGCCTTTGGGCGGCATTGTACTGTTCTCCAGGAGACGGGGCAATCCCCGCGTGCACGACGAGCGGACTGGACACCCGCCCTTGCCTTGGAGTCCAGGGTCAGATACCATGATCCCCGCTGAAGTGAACTCACATAGAAAGAGTCTAGTAAGGCGGACGACATGACGACGAGACAACGATTGCAGCGGCGATGGGGATGGCTGTTGGTCCTGGTGATTTGGATCGGCCTGGCGCAAGCCGAGGAGACGGCTCCTCAGTACGCCCCGGACCGCCACGTCGACATCACGCATGTGACGATCGACGTCACGCCAGACTTCAACGCCTGCACCATCCAGGGCACGACGGTCATCGCCTTCACGCCCCTCGTCAGGCCGCTGTTGGAGCTCAAGCTCGACGCAATCGATCTGAATGTCACGTCGGTGGAATCGCCGTCGCCGATCGCGGGCTTCACCGTGACCGACCAATCCATCAAGATCGCCTTCATGCCGCCGGTCCTGCCGGGCGACGCGACGACCGTCGCGATCCGTTACGACGCTGAACCCCAGCAGGGCTTGTACTTCCGCACGCCCTCCCTGGGCTATCCCGAGGGCGACATGCACCTCTTCACGCAGGGCGAATGCCATGAGGCCCCCTACTGGTACCCAAGCTTCGACTATCCCAACGAGCGGTTCACCTCCGAGGTCATCTGCCGGGTGCCGCCGGAGATGACCGCACTGTCCAACGGCCGGCTCGTGTCGCAGGAGATCGACCCGCAGACCGGTCTCAAGGCCGTTCGCTGGCTCCAGGACAAGCCGCACGTCAATTATCTCGTGGCCCTCGCGGCCGGCCGGTTCGAGAAGGTCGAGTCGCGGTATCGCGACATCCCCCTGGCGTTCTACACGGTTTCTTCTCAGATCGCACAGGCGGCGAACTCCTTCGCCGGCACCGCCGAGATGATCGAGTTCTTCGAGCAGGAGCTCGGCGTGCCCTACCCCTGGGACCGCTACGACCAGGTGACGGTGACGGATTTCGTCGCCGGAGGCATGGAAAACACGTCCCTGACGATCCTGACCGACGGCACGCTCTTCACGCGTGAAACGGAGAACATCCGATCCAGCCAGGACCTGGTCGCGCACGAGTTGGTGCATCAGTGGATGGGCGACCTGGTCACGTGCAAGGACTGGAGCCACATCTGGCTCAACGAGGGTTTCGCGGTCTACTACGAGAACCTCTACGACGGCCACTGCAACGGCCGCGACGCCATGCTGCACAAGCTCCTCGACTCGGCCCGCGGGATCACGTCGAACGCGGACGAACGCCCCGTGGTGCACCGGCGCTACAAGGACCCCGGCGAACAGTTCGACTACCGCGCCTACGCCAAAGGCGGCTGGATCGTCCACATGCTCCGCTGCCAGTTGGGAGACGCCCTGTTCCAGCGCGTCATGCGGACCTATCTCGAACGACACGCCCTGGGCACGGTCGTGACGGAGGACCTGCGACGCGTCATCGAGGAACTCTCGGGGCGGTCGTTCGACCGGTTCTTCGATCAGTGGCTCTATCACGGCGGCTGCCCCAAGCTCGAAGTCGCCTACGAATGGCTCCAGCAGGAGAAACTCGCCAAGATCACCGTCAAGCAGACGCACAGCCGAGGCCCTTTCCTCCTGCCGACGAAGGTCCGGTTCCGGCTGAATCGCCAGTCCTTCGACCGAGAGATCGTCATCGACTCGGCCCAGCACGATTTCTACTTCGCTTTGCATGCCGAGCCGGACATCGTGCGATTCGATCCCGAGTTGACCCTGCTGGCCGATGTCAAGTTCGACGTGCCGCGAGGTATGCTCTACGCTCAGCTTGAGAACCCCTCCGACGTGGTCGGCAGGCTCCTGGCGATCCGCGCGTTGCGAGAACAGAAGGATAAGAGGACTGTCGCGAAGCTCAAGGACGCGGTCAACAACGATCCGTTCTTCGGCGTCCGCGTGGACGCCGCCGGGGCCCTGCAGGAGATTCACACGGACGAGGCATTCAATGCCCTGATCGACTCTCTGGAGCAGAGCGACGCGCGGGTGCGGCTTCGCGTGGTCCAGGCCGTCGGGGGCTTCTATCGTCCCGAGGTCCTGCCCTGCCTGGAGGAGGTCTTGGGCAGGGAGAAGAACCCGGAGATTCTCATGGCCGCGATCCGAAGCCTGGGCCGCTATCATTCACCCCAGACCCGCACGATGATTTCTCGCTACCTTCAATCGACCTCGTATCGCAACGAACTGGCCATGGCCGCGATCGACGCGGTTTCCATGCTGAACGATCCCGCGTTCATCCCCGAGTTGACCGGGACGCTGCGAGATCGGGAGGCTCAGTTTCAATCGCGGGACTTCGCCAGGGGACTGGATGTGCTGGCCCGCATCGCTTGCGAGCAGGACGACCGGACGGAGGTTCGGGAATTCCTCACGGGCTGCGTGAACCGTCGCAGGGCCGCCATCCGCAGAGGGGCGCTGTCCGCCCTGGGGACCCTCGGAGACCCGAAGGCGATCCCCGTCGTCCAGGCGTTCTGCGGCGACAAGCCTCACGATCCGATCCAACGCCGGGCCCGAGAGGCGATGGACAGGCTCCGAGAGAAGAAGCGTCTCGTGCCCGAGGAAGTCATCGAGCTGCGAAGAACCGTCGACGAACTGCAAAAGGACGTCGAAAAGCTCAAAGGGCAGATCGAAGACGTGAAGAAGCAGGCTCAGGCCAAAGCACAAAACGAAGCCAATAGCGATCCCGAGGAACGGGATGTTCCTTAGTCTGTCCTGGAAGGAGGACGCATGAAACGCACACACAGCTTGGTCGTAGCCCGGATCGTGCTGTTGGCTGTGATCGGTGTCCATTCGGCAGGAGCGGACTCGCTGCCGCCGACCGATCCGAGACCGCCCGTCGCATGCGACCACTTTCCCGACCGCCTGCACGCCTTCGTCTGGCGGAACTGGGAGATGGTCTCGCTGGAGCGGATGGCTAAGGTGCTCGACACGACACCCCAGAAGGTCCGCGACGTAGGCCTGTCCATGGGTCTGCCGCCTCATCGAACGCCTCCTGCTGAGTATCAGGAGCGAGGATACATCACCCTCATCCGGCGGAACTGGCACCTCCTGCCCTACGAGCAACTCCTAGAACTGCTGGGCTGGGATGCCGACAAGCTCGCCTTCGCCCTGCGGGAGGACGATTTCCTGTGGATCAAATTGGGTTCGTTTAAGCCATCGTGCCCGACGCTGCGCTACGCCGAGCCGAATGAAGCCGCGGCCAGGCGGTGCGAGCAGATCAAGACGGTCGTCGCGTCGAGCTTCGCAGGGGAGTTCGCCAAGCCCTGGACGCCACGATTCGAGTTCCTCCGAAGCCTGTCGGCTGCGAACCCCGAACCGAGCCCCCGCGTCTCGTCCGCAGGCGACAAGAAGATCCGTTTCCTCTATTCCTATTGCGGCGTCTTCGGCGACCCGCTGCTGAACCCGGAACTGGACCCGTATCCCGACGGACTGCTCAAGCAACTCTCCGATCTCGGTGTCAATGGCGTCTGGCTGCACGTGGTGCTGCGCCAGCTTGCCCCCAACGGCTTCTTCCCCGAGGAACGGGCAAGTTGCGAACGGCGAATCGCCACTTTGCGACGCCTCGTCGAGCGAGCCAGGAGCTACGGCATCGACATCTATCTGTACATGAACGAGCCGCGGGCGATGGCGGCTTCATTCTTCCAGGGCCGCGAGCATCTTCGAGGCGTTCAGGAGGGCAGCTACTTCGCCCTGTGTACCTCGACGCCCGAGGTCCGCCAGTGGCTCGCGGACTCCCTGACCTACGTCTTCAAGCAAGTGCCCGATCTGGGCGGCGTCTTCACCATCACCGCCTCGGAGAATTTCACCAACTGCTACAGCCACAGCCATACCGCGGCGGGTTGTCCTCGCTGCTCGAAGCGATCGGGGCCCGAGGTGATCGCCGAGGTCAACCGCACGATCGCCGCAGGCGTGCGGGCGGGCAACCCTACCGCCAAGGTCATCGTCTGGGACTGGGGCTGGCCCGACGGCACCGACGCCGGCTGGGGCAAGCCCGACTGGGCCTCGCAGATCATCGAGGCACTTCCCGAAGACGTGTACCTGATGTGCGTCAGCGAGTGGGGCAAGCCCATCGTTCGCGGCGGCGTCAGTAGCGGCGTGGGCGAGTACTCGCTCTCCTCGGTCGGTCCCGGCCCGCGAGCGCAGAAGCACTGGAGCCTGGCCAAGAAACGCGGCCTCAAGACCCTCGCCAAGGTCCAGGTCAACTGCTCGTGGGAACTCTCGGCAGTCCCCTATCTGCCTGTGATGAACCTCGTCGCACAGCACTGCCGCAACCTGTCCGAAACCGACATCGACGGCCTGATGCTCAGTTGGAGCGTCGGCGGGTACCCATCACCCAACCTGGAACTCGTGAGGCAATTCGAATCGGAGCCCGCACCCACAATCGAGCAGGCGTTGACGACCGTCGCCCGATCTCGCTACGGCGTCGACGCAGCCCAAGACGTGCTGTCCGCATGGTCGAAGTTCAGCGAGGCTTTCGCGGAATACCCCTTCCACGGCGGGTTCGTTTATACCGGCCCGATGCAGTGCGGCCCAAGCAACCTCCTGTACGCCAGGCCGACCGGCTACGCCGCGACAATGGTCGGCTTCCCCTACGATGACCTGAACCAATGGCGGGCGATCTATCCCGCCGAGGTCCTGAGGACGCAATTTGAGAAGATCGCTGCCGGCTGGCAGGAAGGTCTCGCGATCCTTGACCACGCGCAGAACAAAGCGGCAACCGCGGTCCAACGTGCAAACCTGCAAATCGACCACACGCTTGCGGAGGCGGCAGGCCTGCATTTCCGCAGCGTGGCCAACCAGATTCGCTTCATCATGGGCCGCGACGGACTGCTCTCGGGCTCGCTCCAGCAAGGCCAGCGCAAAGCGTACATCGAAACCGCCCGAAATACCTTGCAGGACGAAATTCGGACGGCCAGTCGCCTTTTCGCGTTGACCCTGCGAGATTCTCGCATCGGGTACGAGGCATCGAATCATTACTACTATTTGCCCTTGGATCTCGTGGAAAAAGTCATCAACTGCCGGCACATCCTCGACACCGCGTTCGCGGAGGCGGACGGATCGTGAAATAACCCCACCGAAAGCATCGTCCTAGCATAACCAGAGATTCGCGTCGGAATCCGATTCAACACAGGGCACAGGAGACCCAATCGATGAAACAGACCGCAATGATCGCTCTGCTCGTTTTCCTCGCGGCCGGCCTGACCACAGCCCAACCGAATATGAAGGCAGACACCCCGGCCGTGAGCGCCCCGCCGGAGTCGTTCTTCAACATGGTTCGCGAGAGCGACCGCGAGGCCGCCCGACAGTTCTACAAGAAGTACATCGACGTCAAGGGTCTTCCGGTCGCGGCGTCGGCGGAGGTCGCAGACCTGGCCCTCCAGCGGACCTACGAGATTGTCACCCATATGCTCGCGGGCCGACCCGACGTCCTCCAGGCAATGGCCGAGCGGGGCATGTACCTGATCATCATCGGCAAAGACCAGGTCTATACCGACATGCCCGAGTACCGCAGGAGCCCGAACCCCGACTTCCAGAACGAGCGGGTCCGCGGCACCGGCGACCTGCCCACCAGCTTCGGCGAGGAGAACCTCCTGAGCCTGCCCATCGACCGCTACGACGACGAGAGCATCGCGGTCCATGAGTTCTGCCACACGATCGACAGCACGCTGAGCCGGATCGATCCGACCTGGCGGGAACGCAAGAACGCGGCCTACCAGAACGCCCTCAAGAACGGGCTCTACTTCAACACCTACGCAGGCTCCAATTCCGCGGAATACTGGTGCGAGATCGCTCAGGCCTACTTCGACTGCAACCGCGTCAACAACTGGAATCATGGACCGATCGGCCACCGCGAGCAACTCAAAGCCTATGACCCGGTCGGCTACGAACTGTGCCGGACGGCGTTCAATCTGAGCCCCGAGCAGGACTGGCGATACAAATGGCTGCAGAACTTGCCGAACGTGACGCGCCCGCCGGAGCGATTCAAGATCGATCCGTACTACACCAAGTTCACCTGGGCCCGCGAGTTCGTTGTCGTGGGGCGACAAGCCAGCAACGAAGCCCTCTTGCACGCCAACGAGACCATCCGCCGGATGTTCGCCTACCGGCACGACATCCTCAAAGCCTTCATCGCCGACGGCGTGAAGCTGGTCGTGCTGGGACGCGACGAGCGGATCAGCGATCTGCCCGAGTACAGGACGCTCAGCGACCCGAAGGCCATCGACGCGTTGTCCCGGTATCTCACCTACACTCCCGAGATGAAGCTGCTGGTCGTGGGCGAAGAGAACGTCCTGGCGAATCCTCGCGACATGTACGTGGGCGACTCTCAAGTGGTCCGCGTCTTCGCAGATGCGATCTGCCGCGTGACAGGCACCAGGCCGATCGATCCGGCTTTCGAAAACCGCCCCCGCGGCGTCTGGCAGCAGTACGAGCTTCGCGTCCAACGACTGGACGAGCGTTTCGACGCCAGGCTCAAGGAACTCTTCGACAAGTCGACCGCCGCAGGCAAATGGCAAGGCGCCTCGGCCGTCGCGGATCGTAGTGCCTACTGGACTGCGGGCGTCCTGGCATACTTCGACGCCCTGGGACACGACGACGCCCCGAACGACGCTGCCCATCCGATCGACACGCGGGAGAAGCTCAAGTCCTACGACCCCGACTTGTTCGCCCTCGTCAACGAGACGATGGCCTACGAAACAAAGGTCGATTGGCGGTACCGGCCCTATAGACAGTAGGCGAGCGTTCGGACTTCAAGGCGGAACCGGAATGATCTTGTTTTGAGGACGACAATGAACAGGACTGTATTCGTCAAATCGATCGGCGCGACCTTGGCTCTGGCGATCCTCGTTGGATCGACCGCGTTCGGGGCATCGCAGGACTCGCCGCAGGGCCGCTATGGGGCGTCCCGTCGCGTGGAGGGCTACTACAAAGGCCAGATCACGCCGCATTGGTTTGCAGACAACCAACGGTTCTGGTACCGCAACGATCTGGCCGGCGGGACGAAGGAGTTCATTCTGGTCGACGCGGAACGAGGAACCAGGCAACCTGCATTCGATCACGCCAGGCTCGCGGCCGCCCTGTCGAAGGCCGCCAACAGCGAGTACAAGGCGGATCAACTGCCCTTCGACACGATCGAGTTTGCCGATAACGGCAAGATCATCCGATTCGCAGTCGAGCAAACCACCTGGGATTGCGACCTCGCGTCGTACGCCTGCACGAAATCAGACGAAGCGATGGCGTCGCCCTCCGCCGACCGGGACCGAGGCGCCGAGGCATTCGGCCGACGCCGGGGACCGGGTCAGGGACGAGTCCCCTCGCCCGACTCGCCCGACGGCAAGTGGACCGCCTTCATCAAGGACCACAATGTCTTCATCCGGCCCAAGGAAGGAGGCGAAGAGGTCCGGCTCACCACCGATGGCCTCGAAGGCAACGCCTATGACCGGCTCTCCTGGGCCCCCGATTCCAAGACTCTTGTGGCGTTTCGGATCGAGCCGGGCGACGGGAAGGAAGTCTACCTTATCGAGTCGTCCCCCGCCGGCGGCGGACGGGCCAAGTTCTCCAAGCGGCCCTACTCCCTGCCAGGGGACAAGTTCTCGACCTATGAGCTGAACCTGCTCGACGTCGAGGGCCGCAAGCAGATCAAGCCCGAGGTGGACAGGCTCGAACTCGACTGGCAAACGCCCAGACTGCGATGGATGAAGGATCAGCGGCACTTCGCCTACGAAAAGATCGATCGCGGCCACCAGCGGTTCCGCGTGATCGAGGTCGACTCGCACACAGGCCAGGCCCGCAATCTCATCGACGAGAAAACCGAGACCTTCATCTGGACCGCCCACACGGAGAACCTCGGGCTCTCGCTGGTCACCTGGCTGGACAAGACCGACGAGATCCTCTACGCCTCCGAGCGGGACGGCTGGCGGCACCTGTATCTCATCGACACTGAGAAAGGCGAGATCCGCAATCAGATCACCAAAGGCCAGTGGGTCGTTCGCGGCATCGACCGGATTGACGAGGACGCTCGCCAGATCTGGTTCAACGCCTCTGGACGCAACGCAGGCGAGGACCCGTACTTCCTCCACTACTATCGAATCAACTTCGATGGCGCCGGCCTCGTCGCTCTGACCGAAGGCAACGGCAACCATTCGATCCAATACTCGCCGGATCGCCGCTATCTGATCGACACCTACAGCCGCGTGGACATGCCTCCCGTGCACGAGTTGCGCCGCGTCTTCGACGGCAAGCTGGTCTGCTCCCTGGAAAAGGCTGACATCAGTGAGCTGATTGCCAAGGGATGGACCCCGCCCGAGGTGTTCGTCGCCAAGGGCCGCGACGGAACAACCGACATCTGGGGCATTCTCTGCCGGCCCAAGGACTTCGACCCGTCCAAGAAGTACCCGGTGATCGAGAATCTCTACGCCGGACCGCAGAGTTCCTATGTGCCCAAGAGCTTCAGTCCCATGTCTCGCTATACCTCGCTGACGGATCTGGGCTTTGTCGTCGTGCAGATGGACGGCATGGGCACCGCCAACCGCTCCAAGGCGTTTCACGACATCTGCTGGCACAACTTGAAGGACGCAGGCTTCCCCGATCGCATCCTGTGGCATCAGGCGGCCGCGAAGAAGTACCCCTGGTACGACATCCGTCGCGTGGGCGTGTATGGCAATTCCGCCGGCGGACAGAACGCCGCCGCCGCTGTGCTGTTCCATCCCGAACTATACAAGGCCGCCGTCGCCTCCTGCGGCTGTCACGACAACCGCATGGACAAGGCCTCGTGGAACGAACAGTGGATGGGTTACCCGGTCGGGCCGTGGTATTCCGAGTGCTCGAACATCGACAACGCCCACCGACTCAAGGGCAAGCTGTTCCTGATCGTCGGCGAGATGGACAACAACGTCCCGCCGGAATCGACGATGCGGTTCGTCGACGCCCTGATCAAGGCGGACAAGGACTTCGACCTGCTCGTCGTGCCCGGCGGCGGTCACGGCATGGGCGGCGCATACGGCCAGCGACGAATGCAGGACTTCTTCGTGCGACACCTGCTCGGGGTCGAGCCCCCGGACCGAAACGGCACGTGAGCGACAAGAGCCGCGATAGCGACTCGCAGTTCGAACTATCGTGTCCTTTCGGCAGGGCTGCATGAAATAGTTCGTGCGGATCAGTATCTTCGATT
>CALEZT010000002.1 GCA_937927975.1 uncultured Phycisphaerales bacterium | reverse complement strand
TATAAGCACGTGCTGGGCGTTCGCGAGGGCTCCAGCGAGAACGCCACGGTGGTCATAAGGATACGAGGACGCCAGTATCTGAACTGCACATGTATGGTGAGCGTTGTCAAGTCACCTTGCTGCCGCACTCTCCAACAGGGCAGGGCAGCAACCAGGCGTTCCGCAGGGAAAGCGACACCGGAAGCGGCTGTGGAACCTTCGCTCGCTCCAGTGTCGATCGTGCTGTCCCCCGAAGAAGAGAAAGTCCGGAGTAGCTGGGGGGGGACTTCTCCGGATAGTGAAAGGGCTTGATCGGGGCTTCACCCTTGTATCGGCAGTCCTGGGTCCCAACTTCAGGAAGACCCACCCCGCGAGCCTGCCCCCCACATCGGCAGGGTCGAAAGTATCGGCGTCCCACAGCCTTTTCTGGTGCCGTCAGCTGTACCTCGTGATGCTGGACCGCCTGGGCAGGCCCACGGAAGCGGACAGGATCGTGCGCCGGCTGACCGAGTCCTGGTTCCAGTGGGACAAGGACCCGGTGGCCTACGAAAAGGCGAGGACCGAGATAGCAGCCATGATCGTCGCGGCAAACCCGACCTCTCGCCGAACCGCGCCGGCCGCTTCCAGCGAGGCGCTGCACCCATGGTCGACTAACACACACCCGACCGACGTGGCCAAGTCGCACGTCGAAGAGATCGCTGATGGGGTGGGGACGACGCACAAGTACACCGTGTTCCAGGGCGGCACGATGGATGGCCGTAATTGCCGCTTGCCCATGGGCTGCGGGATTGCAAGGGAAGGAGCTTTGCTCCAAACCTGGGAGTCCAACCGCTCGGTGCGAATGGAAAACGTGGGCGACGCCGACGTCGTCAACCCGTGGCTCTCCAATGGCCGCAACAACTTCCGAAGCGTCGAGGAAATCGTCTCCTCCGCCGTCGCGCCGGGCATGACCGACGCGGACAAGGCCTTTGCCCTCTGGTTCCAGGAAATCTAATACGGGAAGAACTCAATCATGGGATTCGTCATGTTCGCGAGCGGGGCAATTGCGATGTCGTGATCGATTTGAGCAACGTGACGATCATGACCTCTGCATCGCTGGCTGTGCTCCTGCGTCTGAAGAAACTGCTGGAAGACTGCGGCCAGCGTCTTTTGCTGTGCTGTGTCGGCCCCACGACAAGAGGGATCTTCTCGGTCACGGGGTTGGACGGTTTCTTTGAGATCTTCGACGACAGGTTTGACGCCTTGGCCGCGGTGCAGAGCCTGCCCCAGGGGGAGGCCCCCTCAGCGAAGAGAAACTATTGAACCTCGTGGCCCAACTCATCAACTGGTTGCGAGCCTGTGGGCCGAAGTCAGCAAGATCCTGATGCCCATGACTTCCTACTCAAGACCGACTGAACCCGATGGCACCCTGGCCATCGGCAATCAAGCCCTCGACCTGACGGGGATTCCTCAAAACAGGTTGTTGGCGAATGACGCCCACCTCACCCCTTGACAGGCGCAAGGACTCCGAATTCCTCACCGTTGAACTCGACGCCCAAGACGGACCACCTGGCCACTACTTCCCGACTTTCGTCCCCTCGCCCTCGTGCCAGTCGTCCCCTTCGACGTTCAGGCGCCGCCACCGACCCTTGAACACGCTCTTGCTGGGTTCCAGGACGAAAACGAACTCGCCCCAGTTGCCGTTGTCCTCGTAGAAGCGGCCGACGAGCTTGTCGCCCTCGACCCTCGCCTCGATGCGGCCGAAGACGCCGTCGTAGGCGCCTTTGACAAGTCCGCCGGACTCGGCAAGGAGAACCATATCGCCGAACGAGGTGTCCCACGATCCCGACCAGACTGATATGTCCCCACGCGTGGCGGCCGCGATCGCCGGCGCGCCTTCTTCCGCGAGGGGCCGCCAGCCCTCACAACCGTGCCAATAGTCGTCCGCGATGTCGGTGCGGCGCCACTGGCCGCTGAACGTCCTGTTCTCCCTGCCGAGCGTCAGGAGGATCTCGCCGCGTGCGCCCGTATCCTCGACGAAGCGGCCCGTGAGCCTGGCCGCTGAAGCGGTGTCCTTCATCGTCCCGTCGCTCACGTACTTGTCGGCATCGGCGACAAAACGCAGGACGACGGGCGGCGGCGGAAACGCCTCGGAGAAGGCCAACACGGCCGCATGGACATGAACTCCATCGGGCGTCTGGAGCTTCTGTCCGAAGGGCCGCGGCCTCAGGACAACTCCGTAGTCCGGGAACGTCATTTCAGGCAATTCGGTGATGCCCACGGTCTTCGCCCCGGCAACCGCTCCCTTTGGAGAAGCGGCCTCCGCCCCTTCCGTGGAGGCCGGTGGTGGCGGAGGAGGGCTTTGCGTCTGCCCGGTCGTTGTGAGCCCGGAGATGCCGGCGGCAGTGCCCCAGACGAACCGCGGCCGAAACTGCGACTCAGGAAGGGAGACCTCGAACCTCTGCGGCGACACCGAAAGCGCCTGGGCCGGCCCTGTGCCCGGCCGCGTCACCCGGAAGATGCGGTGGAAAATCTTCTGGCGCACCGTCGGATCGTCCCAGAGGAGGCAGCCACGGAAATCGGGGTGGTCCCAATCGTAACCGCCTGCCCGGTGATCAGGTCCGGGAAGAGGTCGGGGCCGACGGCACCGGCCCGGAACAGGCCGGGGAAGTAGAAGAGGGCGCGAGCCATGTCCTCGCTGACCCTCAGCCACCCGAAGGGCGGGACCTGAACCGCCATGACCGGGCGGACGCGAACGAGGCGGTCCTGCGGCGGACAGTAGATCCAGGAGATAAAAGCGTTGTCCAGGTAATCGATGCGGCTCCGTCGGTCGTAGTCGTTGCCGAAGATGCGCCTCAACTCACCCTTGACCCTGTCTTTGAGCATGGGGTCGGTGACAGCGACCTGCTGGAATGTCAGGGTGCTCAGCGCCTCCTCGATGGCCAGGTTGGCCGCGTAGACGTGGGTGTCGACCTTCCAAGCCCAGGCCGGGGACGAAAAGGCAATCAGGACGAACGCGACAAGGACGATCAGGGCGACGGACGAAGAACGGCATGGCGACATTCGCGACCTCCGTACTTCTTCTTGAACCGACATTTCCCATTTTGACCTCGCCCGGCTGCGCCGTTGGGCCATACTCATCATCATACCAATGTCCCCCCGTAGCGCCCATCTGTTTTCACGCTTTCTCTCGTGGTGCATCGGCCATTGCCGGCCGTATGGATGGGCAATCCACTCGGCGTCGTCGGACAGGGTGTGCGTTCCCTGGACAAGCGATCCGTGGCCGGTTCCGTTCAGGGCGGGGACGCAACCCCGGCCGGAGGGGAAGAAGACGAGGCTCTCAATACGGCGATGCCACGCGTCGGACGCGGCTGTTCGGCCACGTACTTCTTCAAACCCGGGGCGTCGCGAGGATCGTAGCCACGATCCGGGCTGTAGTCCCGATAGTATTCCCACTGCCAGCCTTTGCTGACCGGGTTCGGCCAGAGATTGAATCCCTCCCGGATCTTCTCATTGAAATATCGCTTCAAGTGAATATCGCGGAAGCCGAAGGGGCCCTGGCGGATGATGAATGTTTCCGCATCGCCGTCGGCCGGGGAACCGGGGTCGAACACCAGGACCGGGTAATCCACATAGGGCGAGTCGGGATACTGCACCTCCGGTCCGTGGTGGCAGACGTTGCCAGCCTGGTAACCGGCATTGTCGCGGACCGCCTGGTTCAGCATTCGCAGAATATGCATCTGCCGGCGAGAAATGAAACCGCGCAGCTCATGGAATTCCGCATTGCTCACGTCTTGAGGCACGGAGTTCGAACTGCTCGGATCATAGAAGCCGATCGCCAGCATGTCATAGTCAGCGGTCAGGTAGGGCTTGGGATCCAGATCGCTCAACCCATCCGCCAGTACGGCCATAGGCTTCTTGCCCACGAGAATCCTCTGTGCGGCTTCCCCGCCGATCTCACGCGAGGGCGCGACGTTCCGATCAAACTCCCCGTCCTTGCCGGTGCGCCAGTCGTACAGCCTGCCGTCCGCGTGCAACACCACGGCCTGCTCCGCATCGGCCTGGTCCGGATCGATCAGGATATCATACGACCGGCCCGCAACGGTCACGACGAGATCCCGGGTCGTGGCGAACGGACGGCCCTTCAAGTCGGGGAACTCCGGGTCCTCCGGATACGTCAGTTCCTGCAAGGTCTTTCGGTTGAGCTCGTTGTATTTAACGATGTCCGCGTCCCGAGCCGCACCGCTCTTGGTGCGCCAGGTTTTGCTGAAGCGTTGATCGACGGGGATCAGGCCGCACTGCGGGCCCCAATTGGATGACTTGCCCTTGATGGCCATACCCTTGGTGGCCGCCCCGGCGGCAATCAAAGGGGTCGCGTCCTGGTTCACCGGGCGAGCCAGAATCACGATGTGCCGCCGGTCGGCCACTGCCGCGAACTGCTGGGCGTGAGCCGGAACCATGCCCGACCAGGCAACAGCCAGTGCCCCGCCGAGCCGGGATTCGCTGAACGCAGTGGTCGGCAGCCAACGCGGCATGGGCTGCCCCGCCGCGGGGAATCCCTCCGCATGGAAACGGTGGGGTTCCCAGCGCAACAGACGAACCACCTCGCGTTGCACTTCCAGGTTCCAAGGGGAGAAGCTGTGGAGAACTCCGGGAAACACCTTGGTGGCCGCCGGGGGCAAGCCGCCGACCTGACTGACCACCCGCACCGCCGCATCGTTCTCCGCGTCACCGTTGAACACGAGAGTGCGAATCGCATCCACCACCTCATGCGGGATATCCGGTTCGATCTCGGCGCTGCTGGCCTTCCACACGTTGCCGCCGACAAGAAAGCGGCTGGCCAGAGCCAGGAAATCGTCCCAAGCGGAACTGACAGCCTCGTTTCGATCATAGATACCGAAGCGAACCAGTTCTGTGCCGTCAATCTGGCGCCGCAGCGATTCACGGAATTCCGCCTCGCGGTAGCGGTTCCAGTGGTAAACGTTTTCGTCGATTCCCGACTGCAGGCGGTAGCGGAATTCGCGGATACCCTCCGGGTTGTCGAAACGTGCCGGCTTCTCAGCCGGTCCGGTTCTATCCACGTTCCTGGCCGTCTCTCGTTTCCATTCGCCGGCTTCCGCCCATTCGCGGGCGCGCCGCTCGACCGCGGCAGTTAACAGCCCGGGATTGTAGAAGAAGAACATGCCGAGGCCCGAGTAGGCCGTCAGATACGTCTGGGCGGCATCATGGCGATCCGCGGCAAGCTGGCCAGCCGTCACGCTCGTGGCAATCGTAAACGACGGTATCACGGTGGGCCCGATCCGTCTCAAGGCATCGCTGCCCGGCATCAGGTCGCGGATGGCGCCGGCTTCCGGGTTGGCGAACAACCCCCGGAACAGCACTGCGGCCACGCGTCGTCGCGTCCAGGCCGCCAGGGACTCGTCGCCGATGCGGCCGGACCCGAGCGCCGCCGGCAATTCCGTCAGTTCGCTGCCGAAATGCGGCGTGTTGAGCGTCACCAGGCGACGGATGTCGCCGCGACCGAAATTCTCGGGTCGGCGATACCGGGGATTGTAGGACTCCGAGGCATACACCCTGGCCAGCAGGCCGCCCATGCTGTGACCGACGACGTCCGCCTGCGTAGCTGCCAGGTTCAATTCCTTGCGATAGTAATCGAGCGCCGCCCGGATGCCCCCAATCCTCAGGTTCGCCGGCTGTTGCCAGGCCGACAGGATCGGCGCTGCGTCCAACCCGAGCCACCCACCCGTCTCACCACGCAGCCAGCGCGCCTCGTTCTCCACCGTCTCGTCACGGTCGGGACTCTCCCAGACCACGTTCCAGTTCGAGGTGAAGTCGCTGGCGCGGGCACTGCCGTTCAGCCACGATTCTCCTTCCAAGTACAGGCCGTTGGACCGGGCATAGTTCACGAGGAACGGGACAAAGCCAGCCATCTCCAGCATCACCGATAGGCTCCGGCCCTCGCCCAACCTGCCCATCCAGCAGTACACCGGGTCGGAAAAGAGTCCATGAACCAGCACCACGGGCGGTTGCGCCAGCTTGAGCGACAGGCGCTGCGCGCCGGCTGCATTCGCCTGCATCCCGCTGCCGGTTGCGTCCCGAACGTAGGGTGCCGCCAGTACGACAAGGTCTTCACATTCCGGACCCTGTTCACCGCCCACGCGTTGTTTCGGCGGATGAACGGTCGAAGGCGGTAGCGTTGTGCCGGGCTTCGTCAAAGAGTCGGGAGGCACATACCGCGCAAAGGCGTAATGCTTGTCCTGGAGCAAAAGCGTGCGGCTCTCAAATAGGGGCTCCAACGTGCCCCGGCTATCGTCTTGAAGCACAAACACGACGGGCGCGTCTTTGCTGACTTCGGCCCGCAAGATCAGGGCACTGACACCATCAGCGATCGTACCACCGCGGGCCAAGTTCGACCGAATCAGTACCGATGGGCGAATGCTCGCCCCCGTCTCGCCATGCAACGTGGGATTGCCGTCCAAGGCATCCAGCGCAAGAATGGTCGCGGTCGGGCGTTTGGCCTCCGGAGCTGGCTCGATCTTGGGTGCGGTCGGCTTCTCCTCCGCGATGGGGACTCGTTCCGACACGACGACTTCTTCGCGGGGGACAGGGGTTCCGGAAGCCTCCAGAACGGCCTCCAGAAGGACCGAGACGATCTCGTCCACAAGCGCTTCATGGACCGGTTTGGCATCCCCGCTCGTCGCGTTGATGAAAATCTCAATAGGAGACTTGGTATCTCTGGCCTGGGCCCTGATATTGGTGACATGATCTCTGCCCACCACTCGCTGCAGCAGTCTGTACTGGCCTCCCGCCCGACCGGCCGTAGCGAACTGTTCCAGGCGGTAGTTGTCTCGATGGATCGTGAATTCCGCCTCAAATCGGCCACCGAAGTACGCCTTGCGTTTGAACTCACAGGTCGATCTCGGTCCCGGAAGCACCTCAGCGCGGATCTCCGGAGCCGGTCCCATGGAATAGATGGTAGTCGTTTGATCGGCTTGTGTCCGGTTGTGAGATTCCGCACGATTCTGCCAGTCATTCGCCCAGGACGATCTCGACTCGCTCCTTCGGACGGTGAGGTTGATCTGCCCGCGTCGATAAAAGCCTTTGAGCATCCTGTCCTGATGCCACTGCTGATCGGGCGGCCGTCCTTTGGCCGTGTATTGGGGATATTCAAAGGGCCACTGCGCCCTCGTCTCGCCGTAGCACATGATCGTTTCGCCGGAATCCTGCCACACCGTCTTATAGGCCAGCGGAAAGGAAGGGTCCCAGAGGCCGTGAAGGTCGGGTATTCGAGCAAGGCGGGGCGTCGCAATCAGATAAATGTCTCTCATGAGGCCGGGGGGAACATGGTCGGGAACGATCGCGCGCTGAGCCGGATAGGCAGGTCGCAGCGAAAGGATGCTGAAAACAAGGACGCAGAATGCTACGAACGGTCTCCTGGTACGAATCATCTCAGATCCTCCCGATCAGCATGAAAACAGAATAGCGAAGACTCGCTGTAACCCCTTGCGATAACGGAGCAAGAGGGGCGAATCCAGCGACGCGTATCGCAACAAAGTAAAGTCGCATTTGTGGTTCGTCATAGGCGGTCTCCCGCCGTTGTCGCACCTGCGAATCTGCTCACCCGACCCTTTGCATGTGGCGGCGCCGTCCTTACCCATGGCAGTATCCCCACTGTATCGGACCTCTAATGAGTCTATACTGCCCGAAACGACATCGGAATTCAAGTCTCAGACCGCCCACACAGGAGGCGCCCCTCTCATCCCAAAGACAGGCCGGGCCGGCGGTTCCGTTGCCGCCGGCCCGTTCCGAAGTGTGTGTGTCGCCGGTTTGTACGGGGGATCAAGAAGATCCAAGTTTCAAGTTTGAAGTGTCAAGCAAGAGAGGACGCACATCACATCTTCACCCTCCTAACTTCAAACTTGACACTTCACACTTCCAACTTCTCCTTCCCAACGCCCTACGGCCTCACGACCCGGCTGTAGATCCGCACGTCGTCGATCAGGCCGGAGGCCAATGACAAGGCGTCATTTGCCTCCACTCAGTTCATGGCGTCGTTGCCCAGGGTCGGTCGGGGATGTAGAAGAACCGCACCTCCGCCAGGCCGGTCTGTGCTACGGGGCCCCAGTTGGCCTCGATGCTCAGCTTAACGTACTTGGCCGAGACCCCGCCGAGGCTGATCGTCGTGTTTGGCTTGTAGGTGGGTTCACCCGGCGCCCTGGCGAATTCCGGGACTTCTTCCAGCATCGTCCAGGTCGCGCCGTCGACGGAGTACTCGATTTTGACGGTCTTGGCGCCGAAACCCAGGATCGGCTCGACCAACTGGTTGGAGTTCCAGACCCACAGCTCATGCAGCGCGTAGACCTTGTCGAACTCAAACTGAATCCAGTGCGGCTTGGCGTTCGTGCTGAGCCACATGGCGTTTCCATCCGTCGAATGCCCATCGTTCTTGTCCAATCCCGAGCCGTTCACGGTGTTCCCCGGTCCCATGCCGGGCTGCGAGCTGGATGCCGTGGTGATGATGTTCGTTGTGATCGGATACACAAAGGCTTCGGCTGTGAACTTCAGGACCGGTCCGCGGTAGATCACGGGCACCAGAGACCCGATCACAACGTCAATCGAATCAACACGCCAGTAATAGGTCTGACCGAATTCCAGAAGCCCTTCGGGATCGTAGGTGGTCTCCATCTGCCCTTCGCTGACCAGCACGCCGCAGGGATCGTCTCGTGTGGCGTTGTTGACGTCTTCAAATGAAGTCCCAAAGTACACATCGTGGCTATCGACGAACTCTGGCGATACCCAACTCAGGACCACGTCGCACGGGACCTCCGTGGTGTTCGGAGCAGGAGTCACCAGCCGTTCCATCAGGACCATCAGGTCTTTCTCATCCACGATGCCGTCTCCCCAGGCGAACGGTGCGATATCACACAAAGGCTCGCTCTGCCCCCAGTTGTCGTTTAGGACAGCCATATCCGCGGCATCGACTTTGTTGTCTGCGTTGAAATCCACAACGGGGACAATCGACGCCAGCCAGCAATCCCACACGCCGGCGCGGTCTGCAGCAAAGTAAAGGGTATCGCCCTCGGGCGAAATACGTGGCTGCCAATCCCATGACAGCCCGTTGACATGGGCCCCAAGATTGACCGGTGTCTGCCACGGTTTGGAAAGACTCTCCCGCCTTGTCATCCACATGTCACCGCCGCCATATCCACCTGGACGATGGACGGTCTCCTGGGGATCGTCCGAGAAAAGAAGCAGCAGTCCATCCGGTGAGAGACTGATGTAGGTCTCGTCATACGGACTGTTCACCACAGGACCGAGATTCACCGGCTCACCCCACGGATCGCTCGCTGTAGCCCGTCTTGCCACATAGACGTCAGTGCGACCATATCCTCCGGATCGAACCGATGCAAAGTAGAGCTCCTGGCCATTTGCTGATATCCAGGGTACGCCATCAGTGCGTACGCTGTTTATCCATGGGCCAAGATTCACGGCCTGGCCCCAGGAATCATCAGTGCTGGCGCGTTTCGCCACGTATATGTCATAACCGCCGACTCCTCCGGGGCGGTTTGAGTTAAAATAGAGGGTAAGTCCATCCGCAGAGATGGACGGCCAGGAGTCTTCTGACGCGCTGTTGACGGTCGCTCCGAGATTCACTGGCGGAGTCCAGTCCTCGTCTTTGGATTCGCGCTTGCACATCCAGAGATCTAGATCCCCATAGGCCCCAACTGTTTGATCCGACATAAGGTACATCTCCAGTCCATCGTAGGAAAGACATTGGACTTGACAGAACGCACCGCCGAGGACAGGGATACCCGACTCGATCCTCACTGGCTCACCGAACGTAAAATCTGCATGGACAACTGACGTATCAAGATCTGTCAACACACCAAACCCAAGCAACAATACTATGAACATCGGAATCTCGAACAGTTTCATTTCGTACCTTCCCTTCTGCCCGAAGGCAACAGACATCATTGGAATCGAATTCACAGGTCTTTCTGCAGAAAAGACGATTTCGCAATCGAATGGCAGATTGATGACACGGGGGAACTTACCTCGCATCTTGGACAAAACGTCCTGAGGCGAACCCCCACAGAGGATGGCGGACCACTGCCTCATGTCGGCACGCGCACTCTTCTTGTCGCCAATACAATCGTAGTATTGCGCCCGGCCGGAGTAGGCATAGGCATCGTTTGGATCGGCCTCGATCCGGCGTGTGTAGAAGGCCAGCATCTCGCGGACGTGTTCATCGAGAGTCTGACCGGGGCCCAGTATTTCGGCAGTCGGGACAGTCGGATCGAGGGGAAGGCCCCAGACCTCAAGATATGGCGTGCCCAGGCAGAAGGTTAGCTCCGTTGCTTCAGGAGACCAGCAGGTCCCTGTGATCTGGCCATCAAGGACTCTCCGGAACTCTTTCCTCTGGAGATCGTACAGCCACAGACCAGTACTGTCTCTCTCCGGGTTGCCCCCGCCCAAGCACACCTCGTTGCCTGTGGGCGACCAGCCGGTCACGCCCCACCTCATGGCAGGCCCCTTGCACTCGGCGACGACCTGTTGGGAAGTCAACTCTGTGATCTTCAGCGATCCGTTTTCAAAGTGTGCCACGTACCGATTGTCCGGCGAGACCGAAGGCAGGACATACGACCACTTCATGATCGATTTCGGCTCGTTTGCCTGATCCGCAAGGGAGATCTGCGAAAGCGTGCCGTCTTTGCGCGACAGGTAGTAAAGGCTTGCAGAGTCGCTGGCCCAAGAGGGCCAACTGCCTTGACCCAATCGCCGGGGTGCTGTGCCATCGGCGTTCATGATCCAGAGTTCTTCATCTGTCTCCGGCAGCCGCTGGCTGCCCGGCTCCGGAGTCAGCAAGTCCTCCAGCCGGAGGTTCTGGCGGTCTCGAATGAAGGCGATGTACTTGCCGTCCGGTGACCAGCGAGGGTCCTTGCCAGGCACGATCAGCAGGTCCGTCTCCTTTGTCGTCGGGTCCAAGATCGCCACACCGCTGTAACCCTGCACCCCCAGACTGAAGGCGAGCTTCTTCCCGTCCGGCGACCAGCGGGCGCTGAACCCGTCTGTCGTCAGGCGATGGGCGCCCTTGGCTACGAGGCTGCGATACGTTTCCTCCGCTTCCACCATGGGTAGGAAAGCAGCACCAAAAGGCTCTTGCTCCGGCGGATGCCACGACCGTCCAGATTCCAACGTATCAAAGACGTACTTCGCACACCAGTCACGGTGTTTCTGACGGGCCTCGTGGCCGGGGGCGATGATCTCACGGAATAGGGCAGTGGCCGCGTCGTATTCGCCCAGAGCGGTCAGGGCCGCGAAATTGTGGTATTGCAGGGGCGACGCATCTTTCAAACCCGTCTGGGCCTCTGCAATCACGCGTTCATACTCGCCCATCCGCAGCAGGGTCTCGGACTGATGAATTCGCAGATCTACCCGTTGTGCCTCGTCGCCGACCGTCAGGGCAATCGCCAGGGAAAAGTCCGCAATCGCTTCGGGATAGCGCCCCAGTTCCCGCCACGCCTTCGCACGCAAGGAGTACCCCAGCGGATCACGTGGCCGCAATATGGTCATAGCCAAAGCATCATCCCGCAGGCGATCATACTTGCGGGAGGCGTAATATGTATAGGCGCGGAGGCGTCGAGATTCGTAGTGGCCCGAATCAAGCTCCAAGGCCTTGTCGAGGGAAGCCAGTTGCTCTTTGACGGTCAGCACCGTCATGGCCCGCAGGAAGTAGGCTTCCGCGGTCTCCGGCAGCATCGCCACGGCCTTCTTGCGGTGCTCTTCGATCTCTTCGAGCTTCTGCGCGTCCGGCGAGCCACTCTCCCAGAGGATTCGTACCAGGAGCGAATGGGCGGCGCCGGCAACCTCAGGCTTCTCATCGAGCAGATTGCCCAGGACAGCCATCGCCTCTTTCGGTTGGCGATTGTCCACGAGGATGGTCGCTTGAAGAAGCCGAGCCTCCGGGCCGACGTGTTTGCTGTCGCGGATCGGATTGATCGTCGCCAGGGCCGCTTCTCGCTCTGCCTTGGCGTACTGCTCACGGGCTTGGGACAGGATATTCCGGTGCTTGAAGCCTTCTGCCTCCGCCAGGTGCGCCCGGTCGCGATTCCACATGGACAGGATCACGACCGCCCCGACGGTGATAGCCACCAGCGCGACAGAAGCAAAGACCTGGGAGCGATGTCTGCGGAGAAATCTTTCCACGCGATACGCCACGCCGGGACCTCGCGCCAGGACCGGCTCATGCTCCAGATGCCGGCGGATGTCCTCGGCCAGGCCGCCGGCGGTGTCGTACCGCCGGGAACGGTCCTTTTCGAGGGTCTTCATCACGATCCAGTCCAGATCGCCTCGGACTTGCTGATAGGGTGTGTGGGGCACACCTGTGGCACCCCCGCCCTCGGGGGTGACCCCAGTTCCTCCAGCCGAGGGCGGCTGGGCTACGTGAGCGGTCCGGATACGTGTCGAGGGTTTGACCGGCTCCTGCTCCCGGATGACCCGCTGCATCTCGACGTAGCCGGCTTTGCGGAGTTCCTCCTCACTGAAGGGCGTGGTGCCGGTGAGCAGTTCATAGAGCAGGACCCCCAGCGAGTAGATGTCGGTTCGGGTATCGATGTCCAGATCGCTCAATTCCGCCTGCTCCGGACTCATATAGGCGGGGGTGCCGATGAGGTGGGCATAGCGGGTGAAGAGCGTCTTCTCGGTCAAACGCTGGTTGGTCGCCTTGGCAATGCCGAAATCGATCACTTTGGGCGCGGGTTTGCCGTCATGGTGCGTGACCATGACATTGGAGGGCTTGATATCGCGGTGGATAATCCCCTTCTGGTGGGCATGCTGGACCGCGTTGCATACCTGAACAAACAAAGCCAATCGGTCCTTCGTGCTCAGACTATTCCCATCGCAGTACTCGGTAATTGAGACGCCCTGGACCAGCTCCATGACAAAGTAGGGTCTTCCAGTTTCCGTCGCCCCGGCGTCCAGGACCTTGGCAATACTGGGATGGTCCATCATTGCCAAAGCCTGCCTCTCAGCCTCAAAACGAGCAATCACCTGCCGGGTATCCATCCCCAGCTTGATGATCTTGAGAGCCACTTTCCGCCGGATCGGATGCTCCTGTTCGGCCATATAGACCACGGCCATCCCCCCCTCCCCGATCTTCTCCAGGAGCTTATAGCGACCGATCATGGAGCCGGGAGCTTCGGTCAACGGGGACTGGTCCAATCCGGCCTCTGGATCGAAAGCGACCGGTTTGAGGAACCCGCCTGCGCGTTCATGGGCCTTGAGCAGCAACTCGACTTGGTTGCGCAGATCCACGTTGTCGCCGCATGCTTCGCCCAGGTAGGCTATCCGTTGCTCGGCGTCGCCGATCTCCAGGGCACCGAGGAAAACGGATTTCAGCTCGGCCGTCCTACTGTCGGATGGTGACTCCATCGGGACCACTCCTTCTTCACCCATCTCATGCGACATCCGGGCAAGAAATTGACATGGGAAATGAGATTCTTCCGAAAGAAATTGCCCGTGCAGGTCGTGTGCGTCCGCACGACAATCCCCGGCCAGCGAGGATGCTCGCCCTATCCTTCCGCCAGTGTGGCATACAGCCACGCTCGAGCGAACGCCCAGTGCCGGTAGGCCATACGAGACGACACTCCGAGAACTTCGGCCGACTGCTCAAGGGTCAGTCCGCCAAAAGACATCAGCTCAATCAACCGGGCCCCTTCGGGGTCTTTTGCGGCAAGCCTTGACAAGGCTTCATCCAATGCGATCAGGCCGTCAGGAGATGCGTCCGAAGCCAGGCAGACCTCGTGAAGCTCGATTCGCTTGTGTTCGCCTCCACGTTTTTGGCGCCCCTTTCGCCGGGCGTTTTCCACAAGAATCCGCCGCATGGCCTCCGCGGCGGCCGCGAAGAAATGCCCATGGTTCTCCCAGGTCTGCGGTTCGCTTCCAACCAGCCGCAGGTAGGCCTCGTGTACCAAGGCAGTCGCCTGGAGTGTCTGGCCGGGGGATTCGTGTGAGAGCTTCTGCGCCGCCAGGATACGTAGTTCTTCGTAGACCAAAGGGAGCAGTTCGTCCGTAGCCTTCGCGTCCCCCCGTTCGATGGCATTCAAGATGCGTGTCACATCACTCATGCCGACTCCCCACCGTGTCAGATCCCAGACACCCATATTTTGAGCGCGGAGCGGGGGAAATACAAGCCTTTTGACCCGGAATCCCCGGCCGCAGCTAGGGGGTTCAATTGGCAGAAGAACCAGATGTACACCCGGTTCGCCAGGAGAACGACCCATTCCCCTTGAGAACGCGAGCAGGCGAGTGCAAGGGCTATTGAAATCGGAGGCAGGATCCAGGTATCATAGACCTGTGCCGTAGGAAGACACGGGCCACACGATTGAAGTGGGAATCGGGGGTAAGGACATGAAACGCAGATCGTTTCTAAAAGCCGTTGGCGGAGTGACAGGGAGCGTGGCGATGGGCGTCGCCCCCCTGCTGGTCAGTGAAGCGGAAGCGGCCGCCGGTGCGGCCCGCGGCGTGATGCCCAAACGCAGGTTGGGCCGAAGCGGTCCGGAGGTGTCCGTGGTGGCCTTTGCCGGCCTGGCGTTGACGCATTACGAACAGGAGGAATGCACCGCCGGCGTCCACAGGGCCTTCGACCGAGGAGTGAATTACTACGACGTGGCGCCCGCCTATGGCAGAGACGGCAGTTGCGAAATCCGGCTGGGCGTCGCGCTGCAAGGCCTCAAACGCAGCGACTACGTGCTCACCTGCAAGACCAAGGCGCGCGATAAGGACGGTTGCCGGCAGGAACTGGAGCGGTCGCTCACGCGGCTCAAGACAGACTACTTCGACCTGTACCAGTTACATCACCTCGTCAGACCCGAAGAGGTGACTCGTGCCCTGGGTCCCGGCGGCGCGATGGAGACCATCCTCAAGGCCAAGGAGGAAGGGAAGATCCGCGGCATCGGCTTTTCCGCCCACACGACCAAGGCGGCGCTCCAGGCGTTGCGCGGTTTCGACTTCGACACGGTGATGTTCCCCATCAGCTTCGCGGAGTATTACACGACCGGCTTCGGCAAAGAGGTTCTGGCGCTGGCGAAGGAAAAGGGCACGGCGGTCCTTTCGATCAAGACCATGCATTCCGGGGCCTGGCCCGAAGGGGCAGAACGCACAAGAAAGTGGTGGTATCGTTCCCTGGAGGAGCAGGAGGAAATCGACCTGGCCTTTCGCTGGACGCTTTCATTGCCCGGGATGGTGGCCGGTTTTCCGCCGTCGTTCCTCGATTTGCAGGACAAAGCGATCGAAGCCGGGCTTTCCTATCGTCCTGCCACGGAGGCCGACGCACGGAAGCTCGAAGAGATGGCACAGGGCACAGGATCGATCTTCAAACGCGAGCAGGACTCCGTTGCATTCCACTCACCATACCCCCATAACCCTGGGGAGTGGACTTGAGCCTATGGTGTGCACGTAGTACCCGCTGGGGCCCAACTTGCGGTCGGCTGGGGGCCTTTCCCTGGCCAGAGAGCGCCTGCCTGCCGCCCATTGACGGCATTGTCAGAGACGAGACCGAGTGAGCATTGAAGCGATCTCCCTCCTTGGGGAGATCGACTGGCGTCAGAAAGTCTTTGCCGGCGTGATTACCAGGTTTCGGAAGTGTATCTCGCTGCCTTCAGAGGTCAGACATATTCTGCCAGGATTGAGATCACATCCTGTGGCCCGGTTGACCTCCTCGCCGTTGATGACCAAGGCGACCGTATCGCGGATGGCAATGATCTCGTATGTATTCCACTCGCCCGGCGGCTTTTCAAGGGCCTTTAGCTTCTTCAGATTGGTCAGTCTGCCAAACTCCTTGTGGTCGGAGGACTGCATTCTCTCCGCAGGGCCCGACAGTGCGTATCCTGCGAGACCCCAGAAATCCCCGGCGTTGTCCGCGTTGAGTTGCGCTTCCAGGCTCCTGGGCCAGATGCCATGCTCGCCGGTCATGCGGATCAGCACTCCTCCCTTGCCCGGCTCCTTCCCGGAGGGCCATCGCCACTCGAGTCTGAGCACGAAGTCGCCGTAATCGCTCTTCGTGTACAGATATCCCAAGGGCCGACCGGTGCAAATGAGCACGCCGTCCTGGATACGCCACACATCCTGCACCTTGGCCTCTCGATCCGCCAAATAGCAGTCCCACCCGTCGAGATCCTCGCCAATCAGCGAAGAGCTTGCCTGAGGGCCTTGTTGTGTTGTGCAACCAACGCTCAGAAGGCCAATCGTGGCGATCACAACGGCTCGCATCATATCTCGCATGGCATCTTCCTTATTCGAGTGACATCGTTTCCGACTATACCTACCCATTGCCCTCAACCCTTCTCAAGGGGGTCATCACGCGACAGCGTCGTGGACCCGGCGGATCGCGTCGATGATGTGGGCGTTGATCTTCTCGGTGTACTTGGCTCCCATGCGGACCTGAACGAATCGGTCGAAAATGCCCAGGGTCTGTTGGCAAGTCTCCGGGCCATACTGAATGCTCTTGCCTTCCGGACTGTTGAACGAGGGCCAATTCGGGTGCCGGGCCCGCTTGTTGATGACGGATTCCTCGACGGGCAGCAGGACCGAACCGGTCAGGGTGGACGCCGGGACCTTCCGCCCACGAAGCTCCTGAATGCAGCGGTCGCGAGTTGCCTTGTCTTTCATCTCGAAGCCGACACAATAGCCGATATCGCCCGCCGGATCGGGCCGCTGCCGCAGGCGGATGCCGTCGATGCCCTTGATGCCCTCGTAGACGGCCGCCGCGTGGTCTCGCAACGGCGCGATCATGGAGTCCAGCTTCGTCAACTGCGCGCCGAGCACCGCGCCGGTGAACTCATTCATCCGGAAGTTCTCACCGGCAAAGGTCTTTAACTGGCTCGATCCGATGCGACCGGAAAACGGCTGACGGATGGCGCCCATGTCGTGGAACCGCACGGCCCGCTCATAGATCGCCGGATCGCTCGTCACCACCGCCCCGCCCTCGCCCGAAGTGATCATCTTATTGATCTGAAAACTGTAGATGCCCACGTCGCCGAGAGAGCCGAGTTTCCGTCCCCGATACGAGCCGCCGACGCACTGGGCGGCATCCTCCAGAACCGCGATCTTGTGTTTGCGGGCGATCTCCAGGATCGGGTCCAGATCGCAAGGCCCGCCGAGCAGGTGGACCGCGATCACCGCCTTCGTGCGCGGGGTGATCTTCCTCTCGAAATCCTTCGGATCGAGATTGAAAGTCCGATCGATATCTGCGAATACCGGCAACGCCCCGGCGTGGACCACGCACGTATAATCCGACCACCAGGTGTAGGCCGGCACGATCACTTCATCGCCAGGCCCGATGCCAAGGCCCGCCACCGCACAGTCGAGAGCCGCCGTGCCCGAGGTCACCCCTAACGCGAAGCGAACGCCCATGTACTTGGCAAACGCCTCCTCAAATCGCAGTACCTTGTTGGGTGTACCCGGTCCCCAGTAACGGAACGGCGATCCGGATTCCAGAACCTCCCGCAACGCCTGTTGTTCCCGCTCATCGAAGAACTGCGGCCCGATGTACCCCGGATCGATGTCCGGAATCCCCTCAGGTCCAGGGGCTTGCCCACCGGACAGCGGAGCGGCCAGACCGCCGACTCCTACGGCAGAGGCAGCAAGACAGCCGGCAGTCAGAAAGTCCCTCCGGCTGACTCCTTGAGACGGGATGTTCGAGGGAGTTCCATAGGTACTCATCTTCAGCCTCCTTTCACAATACGCTCTTCCCACGCACTTTGGTCCGGCGACGCCCAGCCGTACCGCATCCGTTCATTGCATCGATCAGCGAACACGGTCGGCCCTACACCCACAGTGGCATTCTACCTCCCCCTGTGTTTTTCACATACCTCTTTCTTGCCGCTTCTATGCACGAAGGACGCCGGCAGATCATCCGATATCCGTCTGTGACTTGGTTTCGCCCGCAGGACGCGGACGCCCCCTTCCGCGGGCAACCAACTCACGGGGCTCGCCAGTTGCCACGGATGCCCCCGAAGCCCTCAGGAGGTCTTTTCGTACTGGCTTGCCGGAACGTCACGATTATGCTACCATTCGACTGGTTCCGGATTGCTGTCAAAGGAGTCGACTATGAATGCCTCGAACGGTGCCAATTCAACCTCTCGGAGAGAATTCCTGAGACTGTCCGGCCGGATGGCCACTTCCTCGGCCCTTCTGGCGGGAATCGTTCCTCGCATGTATGCCGCCGAGGGGGCAGCGATCAAGCTGGCCCTCGTCGGTTGCGGAGGCCGGGGAACGGGGGCCGTTGCCGATGCCTTTGCGACGACCGGTGGACCGGTAAGACTCTATGCCGTGGCGGACCTCTTCCAGGATCGCACACAGAGCAGCCTCAAGAATCTCAAGGAGACGCATGCCGATAAGGTTGACGTCCCGCCGGAACGCCAGTTCGTCGGATTCGATGCGTACAAAAAGGCCATCGATTGCTTGAATCCAGGGGATGTGGCGCTGCTGACCACGCATGCCGCCTTTCGCCCGATGCACTTCGAGTATGCGGTCAGCAAGGGGGTCAATGTCTTTGCGGAAAAGTCGTTTGCCGCCGATGCCCCGGCCGTTCGACGTTGGCTCAAGGCCGCAGAACTATCCGAACAGAAGGGGCTGAAGGTCGGCGTCGGTTTCATGTGGCGTCACTCCAGAGCCCGACAGGAGACGATCCAACGCATCCACGACGGGGCCATCGGCGACGTGCACACATTGCGGATCTACCGAGTGCACGGGCCGGTTCAATGCCCGCCGTTGCCCAAGGACACGAATGAACTCGTCTTTCAACTTCGATACCCGAACAGCTTCACCTGGGTCTCGTCTGGGTTCTACATCGACTGGCACTGCCACAACATCGACGTGGCTTGCTGGACGAAAGGCGCTTGGCCCGTCTCGGCCCAAGGCATGGGCGGCCGGTGCTTCGAACAGGCGGGCAGCCAGTTCGACCACTACACTGTGGAGTACACCTTCGCCGACGGCACGAAACTGTTCACCTTCTCGCGGCACATGCACAACTGCTGGGAGACGTATTCCGACTACGCTCACGGCTCCAAGGGTTCGGCCGTGCTGATGGCCACCCTGGGTGAGCCCAGGCCGCAGATCTACAAAGGCCACAAGATGACGCAGGACAATCTGCTCTGGGAGTTTGCCGGCCGTGATCCCAACCCGTACGTGGTCGAGTGGCAGCGATTGCTGGATGCGATTCGTCAGGACAAGCCGCACAACGAAGCCCGCCGGGCCGGAGAGGCGGATGTAGCCGCGCTGATGGGCCGCATGGCCACACACTCCGGCCAGCTCATCACCTGGGACCAGGCGATGAATTCGCAGTTCCAGTTCGTGGCGGATATCGACCGCATGACCTTCGAAACGCCCGCCCCCATTCATGCGGGTCCTGACGGTCTGTATGCGCCGCCGCAACCAGGGATTACGAAGGAGTACTGACTCGAATATCATGTGTGGAGATGTACACGGCCCGGGCACCTGCCGGTATGAGATTGCTCGGGGACTCATGATGCGCTTGTTGACCTCGAGTGGAAGCTCCCCCTATATCATGGGGGGTACAAGCAAGGAACAGGAGGAACACTCTATGGGCCACCGGATCGGTCGACGGGGCTTCCTGAAGCTAATGGGAACCGCGGTTGCTCTACGCAAAACGGATGCGGTTGCCGCCGATCGTCCTGCGGACCCGGCCGATGTGCCTCCCTGGAAGATGCGACTGAGCGCTTCCTCGATTTGTTTCTCGGAACTGTCCATCGAGAAGGCCTGTGAGCGGATCGCTGGTCTGGGCTTTGAGGCCATTGACATCTGGTCGGCCCACGAGGGCTGTCCACATCTGGATGATGTCGCGTCCCGGCTTGGGCCCGGCGGATTGCGGGAGGTGTTGGCACAGCATAAGCTGAGACTGTGCGGCTTCTCCGTGTACCAAGGTGGCTATGCTCGCTACGCCGAGCTACTGGGCAAGACAGGCGGCGGCATTGCCATTCAGGGCAGTGCCCCCCCCTGTCAACCCCAGGAGCGCAAGGCCCGGATGCGCCAGTTCTTGGAAGATCTCAAGCCCTTGATCGACTTGGCGGAGAGGCACAACTCCTACCTGGCCATCGAGAACCACGGCAATGCCCTTCTGGATTCGCTCGATTCCCTCAAGGCCTTTGTCGAGGCCAATACCTCGCCGCGATTGGGGATTGCCCTGGCCCCCTATCACATCCAGGCAGGCAAAGCCTCCGTCGAGGATGCCGTTCGCATTTGTGGATCGCAGTTGTTCTTCTTCTATGCCTGGCAGCAGCAAGCCGACCTGAAGCAGCTTCCGGGCGTTGGCTCGACGGACATGACGCCGTGGGTCCATGCCCTGGCCAACGTGCGATACAACGGGCATGTCAATCCCTTCATGCACGGACATCCGGGGACCGAGGTGATGGCGGCGAATCTGGCTACCGCCCGAGACTACCTGAACGACTGCTACATGCGATTCCGCAGAACGACGAAATCACAGGTGCTTCGCGGTGAGCCGGCGAGTCAGGCGTAGAAGACCGTGAGTTGCGGGAGCCGGCGGGGGTGAATCAGAAGGTGGACACGTGGTTTGGAGCGATGCAAAAGGAGGATATCAGACAATGAGGATCATTGCGTTAGCCTATCTGATCTTGAACTGCCTGGCGTTTCCTGTCTCCTTCGCACAGGGACCGGCCGACTCGACCGACCGAGACCCTTATGGGGGCTGGAAGAACCTCTCGTTCGAAGCCACCGGCTTCTTCGCAGTCCGTGAACGAGACGGCATCTGGTGGCTGGCAACGCCACAAGGCCATGCCTTCCTCTCCAAGGGCGTCAACAACGTGAGCTTCCGGGCGGACAATGCCCCTACACTTGGCTACTCCCCTTACGAGCGTGCCGTGCAGGAGAAGTACGGCTCGGAACAGGCCTGGGCCGCCTCGGTCGTCAAGCGGTTGCGCGGTTGGGGCTTCAATACGCTCGGCTCGTGGTCCAGTCCGAGCACCTTTACCCAAGCCATGCCGTACACCGTGAACCTCAATCTCGCCACGCGGGCGGGCGCCGACTGGCTCAAAGGCGCCGTCGGCGATTTCTTCTCCCAGGACTTCGAAGAGAAGATGGAGGCGGCTTGCCGGCAACTGTGCGGGCCGCATGCCGACGACCCGTGGCTAGTCGGCTACTTCACCGATAACGAGCTGCGTTGGGGAGCGGACTGGAGAAGCAAGGCGAGCCTGCTGGAGGAGTATCTGCGTTTCCCGTCGAACTCCGCGGGCAGGATAGCCGTGCTGGAGTTCCTTCAACAGCGCTACGGCGACGTCGCCTCACTCAACCGCGCCTGGGGCACAAACGTCGTGCAATGGGAGGACCTGACCGGCCGGGAACAGAGTGCGGGAGAAAAGGTCCGCGAGGATCAGGCGGCCTGGCAGGAGGTCGTGGCGCGACGTTACTTCGCCACCTGCAAGAGCGCTATCCGCAAGGCCGACCCGCACCACCTCATCCTGGGTTGTCGGTTCGCGGGACAGGCGCCCGAGCCGGTCCTACGGGGCCTGCGGGATTCCGTCGACTTGGTCAGCTTCAACAACTACGGACAAACCGCCCCCGTGGAGGCTCTCCGCAACATCCACCGTCTGACGGGCCGGCCGATGATGCTGACCGAGTTCAGCTTCAAGGCGGAGGACTCCGGCCTGCCGAACACCAAAGGCGCCGGGCGGGCCGTCGCCACGCAGGCGGACCGGGCCGAGGGATTCACCGGCTATGTGCACGGCTTGATCGATCTGCCTTTCATGGTCGGCTTCCACTGGTTCGAACACACCGATCAGCCGAAGGAGGGTCGCTTCGACGGCGAGAACTCCAACTACGGGCTGGTCACCATCGAGGACCGCTCCTGGGACACCCTGGTCCAGGCCATGACGCAGGTCAACGCCGATCTCGAAGCCCGCCACCTCCAGGCTCTCCGGGTTACCCGCGATGGACGCGAGACTGCCTACGGGGCAGAGGCAGATATCCGTCGTCTCATCCAGGCCGTCGATCGCGAGCGAATCTCCAAACACGTCTTCTATCTCGCCAAGGATCCGCTGCCCTATCGCAAGCTGAACCTGACCCTGCCAGGCCATGAGAAGAACAGCCTCCACGAGGCCGACGATTACCTCGCCGACAAATTGGAGGCGTGGGGGTATCATGTCGAGCGAGAGCCCGTCCAGGTGCAGGCGTTTCGCCGGGACACAAGCAAACCCAAACACGCACAGTACTCTCCTCCCAAACCCGAGGACCCGTGGTACACGGCATACAACCTTTACGCCGAGAAGAAGGGCCGCTCGCGGCCGGATCAGATCATCCTCGTGCTCGCCCACAAGGACTCGCAAAGCTGGGTCGATTCACCGGGGGCCAACGACAATGCTATCGGGACCGCCGGTGTGTTGGAGATGGCGCGCGTCCTCGCAGAATACCCCTCCGAGAGCACCATCCGCTTTCTCTTCTGCAATGAGGAACACACGCCGTGGACCAGTAAGACCGCTGCCCAGAAGGCCAAGGCCCGCGGCGACGACATCGTCGCCGTCTTCAACCTCGACGGCATCGGGGCCAAGACAGCCGAGGAGACCGCGGCCGGGAAAAAGACCAACGTGACTGCTTACACAAAACCCGAAGGCAAGCGTTTGGCCGATCTGATGGGCGAGGTGAACGCCCGGTACGCGATCGGCCTGGAACATCGGACCGCAGAGAGATCGGGACCCGGCGACGACGATGGCTCGTTTGTCCTGGCTGGCTACCCCGCGGCAGTCATCAACATCGGATCGTGGCCCTATGGCGATCCCAACTATCACGCCGAGGGCGATATTCCGGAAAGCTGCGACATGGAGAATGCGGCCATGACCGTGCAGGCAACGCTGGCCGCGGTGGCGACACTCGATCTCACTGCCGCCGGCCAAGCCAACTAACCGGATAATGCCGCCTTTGGAACGTCGTATCGTTGCTGCATCCGACGGATGCCCCCTACGCACATCGCCGACACGGCTGTGCCGCCCAGACAAATCCTCCCCTGGGGATTTCTGCCTGCGGGAAGATCACCCATTCGTGACCGGCTTGGCCCCCTGCCAGCCGCGGCGCCACTGGTCCATCAGACGCTCCACCAGGGAGGCATTGGCCGGCAGCCTGGCGATATTGGCGTTCTCCTGTGGGTCGGTTTGATGATCGTAGAGTTCGATGGCATCGATCTTGGAATGATCGTTGCGCCCTACCCAGACGACGAAGCGGTAGCGATCGGTCCGCATGGCGTACCCCATCAGGGCCCCGCCGCCCGACCGTCCGGCATTGCGAGGATATTGGCTGAAAGCCGCCGTCTTCCATGGACGATTCGGATCATCCAGCAACGGCTTGAAGCTTGTGCCTTCCAGGTGAGCGGGCAGCGGCAGGCCCGCGAGTTCGGCCAGCGTGGGGTAGATATCGACGAACTCGACCAAGGCGGCGGTCTGCACGCCTGCGTTCTTCATGCGAGGCACAGAGATCACGAGCGGGGCGTTGGTGTCGTTCTCGCAGTTGCTGTGCTTGCACCAGGCATCGTGCTCGCCCAGCTTCCAGCCGTGGTCGCCCCAGAGGATGACGATGGTGTTCCTGCGGAGATCGAGACGATCCAGCTCGTCAAGCACCTTGCCCACCTGCGCGTCCATATAGCTGACGGCGGCGTAGTAGCCGTGCTTGAGTTGGCGGGCCAGGTCGTCGGGGACCGAACCCTGGGGGATGCCATGGTAATTGCGCAACTCGCCGCCGGGGAGGATCGCGTAGTCGGGCGCGTCTTTCGGCCGGAACTTGTTCGAAGCAAGCGCGATCTTGGCCGGGTCGTAGAGATCCCAGTACTTCTTCGGTGACACGAACGGCAGGTGCGGCTTGATGAAACCGACGGCCAGGAAGAATGGCTCCGGCCTTTTACTGAGGTCGCGCAAAGTGGAGACGGCGAGCTCGGCCACTTTGCCGTCCTGAAAAGTGTTGTCCGGCACATCGGCGCCCTCGAAGGCCGGGCCCCGCACATTCAGTCCGGAGGCGGGTCGCCCACCCGGTCTGGTTGTGGCCTTGCCGTTCCTCTGCTTGGATGTCTCCTTCGCATCACCGTCCGGCTCGCCCTCATACTGCCGTC
>CALEZT010000001.1 GCA_937927975.1 uncultured Phycisphaerales bacterium | reverse complement strand
CGTCGCTTCTCCTCTGTTATCGTCAAAGTGTCAGATCAAGTCTTAGCTAATTCAGCTTATGCCGGTTTGTCCTTGCCCTTCTCCAGGCTGGACCTGAGCCGGTAACTGTCCGCCACAATCTCCAGGATATGCACGTGGTGCGTCAGCCGGTCCAGCAACGCTCCGGCGTGCGATGGCTCTCGGCCAATGCCGCGGCTCTTTGGTGAGCCTGCGCCTTGTCCTCGTCCGGCGTCGGCTCCGGGATGGGTTCAAATCTGAACATGCTTGGATAGTCGGCAAACTCCTGCCAGAGCATCTCTCTGGCTTCCTCTTTTCGGCCCAGGGCGACCAGGATCTGGCTCTTCAGTCTCTGGCAATCGCAGGACTCGCTGGAAGCGAATCGTGAAGTACACTTCTCAAGGTAGACCAGGGCTTCCTCTGAGCGTCCGGCTGCAAATAGCCGGCGAGCGACAGGTACAGCCTCAATGTGACTTTGCTGCTCCAATTCAACGAGGGCGATGTATTCATCGACGTCTCCGAGAGCATCGGCAATCTCCTTGAGCCATTGTGTGATACGTGTGCGCTCGTAAGCCTGCCGGTTCAGCCTTTTGGGATCGGGCTGCGGTAAGGCTTCAAGATCACCCTTGAGTCGCAATTGCAGGGTTCGCAGTCCTTCTGCGCCGAGGGCCTTGGCGAACTTCAAGATCATCTCACCTTTGATGCTGGCAACGTCACCGTGGATGCGCTCATAGACGAGTTGGGCGAGCTGCCCAGTGTTGCGAGGCTCGACTTGGGCCCAAGCTTGGCCCCAGAGTGTTATGGCTTCCTGGCATGTGGAGTCGAGATGACCATAGGAATCGTCGACCTGCCCGGCGCCGTGCTCGGCCCTCGTGAGGAACTCGACCAGGAGTGTTTCTGCTTCCCGCGGGCGCTCTTTCTCAATGAGGCTCTGGATCGAGGTGAGCACTTGGTCCAACTCGCGCGAGATGGGCAGAGCCATTTTCCAGCCGTCGCGGTGCTTGGCCAGTTGCCAGGCTTGATGAATCCGATCTCGGATCTCGCTGACCAGAGCTTCCGTGTTTTCCTTGGGTGTAGCCAGATCCAGGAGTGCGGCCCGTAGCTTCTCGTCCCCCCGGCAGCGGTCCATGAGCCAGGCGATCAGATCAGGCTTGCTGATGATCGCCAGATAGTCCCTCAGCTCATCGTCGGTGATCCGGTCGGCCATCGTGGTTGTTCGACCTCATTGCATCTTGATCTGAACCTGCTGGACGTACGGGAGAGACTCCATGTCTTTGAGGAAGCGTTGGAGGTCCCGCACGTAGGTTTCCTTTCGCTTGAAATGGGCACGCTGGATGTGCAGGGTGAGCTTTCGGCGGTTGATTGGCTGAAAGCAGATCTCCAGGCTGTCTCGCGTGCCCCAGGAGTCCTCCTCAATCTCAGGCACAAGCTCCGGAGCGACGTCCAGATCCCGGGAAAACCTCGCAAGAGAAGGGGACGGCTGTTGGAAAAGGACCTCTGCCGAGTACACGCGTGCCTCCAAGCCATGGCCTGCGGGGGAGGTTCGCCTCGGCAGGCGGATCACCTTCGGCGCAGAGGCCGGCCGAACGTTTGTCTGGTTGGTCTTGACGGCTTGAAATGGAGCCTCGTCACCACGATGAATGTGAATCCGACCTGTCATCTTATCGCCATCGACAACCGCCCAACCTCTGCCGGAGATCGGATCTCCTTCATCAAAGCCTTGGAAGCTGAACGCAAGCCTCTGTGTGTTGCCGATCTCCTCAATGCGATAGTCCAAATCTGCCTCCACGGCCCCATACTGCATGAACCCCGTGTCCTTACGGCCGATGGCGACGTATCCCGGTCCCGTAAGATCGATGTAGGCAGGATCCCAGCCCTCCATCTCGGTGATGCGCCAGGTGCCGACGTATGGCGATTCTGTGCGTTTACTGATCACTTGTCGTGAGCCTCTTCCTCGCACGGCTTTGCGATTCATGCCCATTTGTCCGCTATCCTTTCGCAGTGTGCCCGTTCATCCTGTCCTTCATCATCCGTCCCATCTTGAACACCACCCTTCGCTTGGCCGGCACTTGGACCTTCTTCAGTGTCCTGGGATTCTGGGCCATCCGGGCCGGAGTGGCCTTTGTCTCGAAAACGCCGAAGTCCCGAAGCTCGATGCGGTTGCCCTGGGCAAGCTCATGGATGACCTCATCGAAGAACTGCTGGACCACGGCCTTCATGAGGACGTGTGTGCTTCCGGTATTCTCAGCAACGCGGTCGATGAGGTCTTTCTTCGTTGTCGCCACGATGGGTCCTCCGGACCGGGTGAAAATGCTCACTTGGTTGATCTGAACCACAGGCAAGTCTATCGGCAGAGGGCGGGGCGGGCAAGCGTCTGCTCGTGGAGGTTATTCCTGTGGCCACGCACAGATTGCTGCAGCGAGTTCAGTGGGCAGTGCAGTCGGTTGTCCACAGGCCCGTGGTGTGGTACCTTCGATGCTGATATGATGCAGGGTGGTACGTACATCGCGGTCTTCCATCTGACGGAGAGGCGACGCATTCGCGTGGGGCAACTCGGCTGCTTCTGGTTCACCCCTGGCCTGTACCTCTACGCCGGCAGTGCCAAGAGGAATCTCGATGTGCGGGTTGAACGCCACGGTCGAACCGACAAACCGCTCCGCTGGCACATCGATTACCTGTCCGTCCATGCCCCGATGCTGGGGTCCATGCTCGTCCCGGATGGGTGCGTGGGCGAATGCGAACTGGCCGCCGGACTCGCCAGCCTGTATGAGTTGTCGGTCCCGGACTTCGGCAGCTCCGATTGCCGGTGTGGCGGCCATCTCTTCTACACGTCAGAGTTGTGACTGGTACGAGAGAGAGCGATTGCCGGTGCCGACTCGTTCCATGGGTTCTGCGTTGTCGCAGCTTCGCTGCGAGGGAGATTGAAGGCCCCTCTGTGGGTCCTCCAATCAGGAATTTTCACCACCCAAAACCGCCCATTTCGATCTTTCGGTCTTCGACGCGAAAGCTGTAAATGCGGTTTCGCTAACGGCGAAAATTCGCAATTCATCGCCATCGTCGGGAACCTCGCCGGGTGCTTCTCCACCTCTGCAGCAATCGCGGCGAAGCCCGAGTCGGGCGTTCGCGTATGAATACTGCGTGGTGTTCAAGAAGACCGGCGAGGCGACGCGCCCATGGCAGCCACGAAGAGTCTCAGAAGTGGTAAGAGCCTGAGTGATTGATATGGGATGGTGAGATTCAGAATTGCTTGGCGAGCACGTCAGCCCTGGTTTCTAAGGGCCTGGTCCAACCTGAGTGTGACTGACCTGACTGTCTTGTTCCTGCTGACTCAAGGACCTGGCCGTCGGAGAGAAGACGCCGACGAAGCTTCTCACCGTCTACATGATGCACAGGGACGTCTTCGTCAATGGCGTGGGCGGCTGCTGTGGCGGCCGATTGACCCAGTACCATGAAGACCGGTTCCATGCGAATGGAGCCATAGGCGATGTGGGAAGCGGAGAGGCATACAGGCACCAGCAGGTTTGCACATTGGTCGGCCCTGGAAACGATCGATCGATAGCTGATCGGATAGGGTGAGAAGCCGCCGACCTGAACGTCGCCTTCGTTGCGCACGTGGCCATTGGCATCCACATGCCGCTGAACGTTGTGGGAATCCATTCCGTAGGCAGCCAAACCGACCGAATCTTCGGCCTTGTGGCGACCCTGGCAGTGGTGCTGGGTCATGACGTAGTCGCTGACCATCCGCCGTGCTTCGCGGACATAAAGCTGGTCCTGCCAGCCGTCGCCGTCGGTGAACTCGTCTTTGCACATTCCCCAGCGTGCCACCTCATCGCGGATGTGCTCAGGGACCCGGGGGTGATTGGCCAGGGTCCACATCAATCCCTGCTGGTAAAGGCGATGGCGTTCGACAATCTGCTCGCGCTCCCTGTAAGTGGCCTCGGGATACTCGTAATTCTGTCCGATGAAATCGGTCGAAAACGCTGTCCGGTTATTCGTATCGGTCTTTCGATTGGGCATGGCGGAATTGATCCAGGGCATGCCCGATTCGCCCGCTTCGAAGTTCCGCAACAGCAACTCGTACCATAGCGGGTCATAGCCGGCGGGTTTTTGGAATGGTATCCGGTTGTCCGGGTGATCCGTCAGACACATCCGAAAGCAGTAGGCCTGTACACGCTGGTCCCCGGCGCCCTCTGCGCCCGGTCCGTCGGGATCGAGGAACGGCAGAAGACCACTGGCGGGATTGCCTTTCTCCACGTACGGATCGACTCCTGCGACAAACTGGTGGTATACGGCGTTGTGGGTCTGTACTCCGTTGAGCGTCTCACCATGCACCGAATTGGCTTCACGGCCGACCGTATAGCTGACATTCGCCGCCGCCATCAGATCGCCTTCATACGTGGCGTCGATAAACATCCTGGCAGCAAACGTGCGGCCGGACTCCATACGAATGGAGAGAATCCGCCAAGGAATCGAGCGGGTCATCGCCACGCCGGATCGGCGGTCCAGCCGCTCGCCATAGATGACTTCAACCTGATAATCTCTGACCCATGTTTCGAAGATCTTCAGGGCCACACTGGGTTCGAAAGTCCACATGGCGTCCTCATCTGCTTTCGTCCGGGTCTGGCCACCGTCCTTGTAGTCCTCGCGTTGCTGCCACGTCCATGCCGCCGGATGGCTGTAGTGCTTTCGGACGGCCTGGTAGAACTGGCGAGCCAGACCGCCGATGGCGGCCTTGTTGCCGATATCGGTCTGTCCCAGCCCACCACTGGTCAAACCACCCAATCGGTCAGACGGCTCGATCAGTAGAACCGATTTGCCCATCTTGCGAGCCTGGAGGGCGGCAACGATTCCGGCAGAGGTCCCGCCATAGACCACGATGTCGTATACGGTTTCAGCGCCACGGGCCAAGACAGGTCCTGGCCTATCCTTGCTCACAGTAGAAACACATCCTGGGCAGATGGCGGAAATACCTGCGGCTACTAACAAGATGAATAGGTTCTTCAACATGGCAGATTCCTTAGCTCTTTTGATTGAGGTCACCATTGTAGTGCAGAGCACCCCCAGTGCCAAGGCCACTTTCTGCAACGGTATTCATCGTGCCGACATCATTCCCTCCAGCGAGAATACGCCGCACCGCGTAAGGCAGAGTCGGAGCCAGGCCAGGACTTGGACCAAGGACCCTGGCAGAGAGCCTGAGGGAACAGGCGCCCCAGAATGTCGTCAAAGCGGCTCTGCCGTTGCAGAGAGCCGCTTTGGGCTCGGAGGTGTGAAGATGAATCAGATAACGCTGGAAGAGTACCGGTGCAGGAAGTGCCACCGGCTGTTCTACATCGACCCAGTGGAGCGGCATCCACTCGACTTGGACTTCGGCTGTCCGTACGGGTGCGACGATAACGGTGATCGGTTTGGCGAGATCAGAGCGGAACGCAACGTTGTAACTACAGAACCTGCGACACGGATCAAGGACCACCGCATCACGATCGAATTATCTGAGGACGACTTTGAGGGTTCGATGGGCAGAAGGCCGCAGGATCAAGCTGAATTCGACCAATGGGCGGCTCTGGCCGAGAAGGGGTTACTTAACGGCCACATTGACTGGAGTATCATTCGCGACTGTACACGGGAGGCGATGCAAGGCCGAGGTGATGAGAATGAATGAATATATCAAGGGGACGATCCGGTTCGTCCTTGAAGACGACAACGAAGGGATGCGGGCCGCCTTGGCTCCGGACAGCGATCTCGATCCGCAGAACAAGCAGTTGAATCGCGGGCTGATCCGAAGACATGAGCAGATCCTTGCGAAGCTCGATCGATGTGAAACCCTGGGCCGCGAGGATCTTCAACTCGTTCGTGACGCCAATGAGATCCACGTAAACGATACACTGGATCTAGGCGGCCATCACAAGGTGGCGGTTGCCCTGGAACGTTGGCTTGCCGTGCAGCTTGTGTGCGGGCCTGCATTCGACGAGGACGGCCGATGCCTGAAGTGTGGCAGTCGGGTCGCCGCGTGCGAGTGCTTGCCGGACAGCATTTGTCAGCCAGCCTTGTTCCTGGCCCATGCGTTCGAGCAGCGGGTGCATTTCGAAGAATTCCTGGCCGTCCAGGGCTCGGTGTGTTGTCGCCAGGCTGTAGACCGGTTCGATGCCCGAACTGCAGCCGGCGATGATGCTGATGCTGCCGGTCGGGGCCACGGCGGTACAGGCGGCGTTTCGCATGGGCTGCGCGGGCGGCTTGCCCCAGCGGCTGGCCGGCCAACGGGGGAAGGGACCTTAGAGTCTGGCCAGATGCGCGCTGGCAGCATGGGCGGTCTCGGTCAGGAATCCTGCTATCGTCTGGGCCAGCGTCTCAGCCTCGGGACTGTCGTAACGGATGCCCCGCAGAATGAGCGTGTCGGCGAAGCCCATAACGCCCAGGCCGATCTTGCGGTGGTCAAGGGTCGTTTGGCGAATCTCGGCCGTTGGGTAGGTGTTGGCATCGATGACATTGTCCAGGAACCGTACAGCGCGACGAATGACCTTGCCGAGGCGCTGCCAGTCCAGGTCCCGACCGTCGGATGTGACGAAGCGCGCCAGGTTGATCGAGCCGAGGTTGCAGGACTCGTTGGGCAGCAGCGGCTGCTCGCCGCAGGGATTGATGGCCTCGATGCGTCCGCAATCGGGCAGGGGGTTGTTGCGATTAACGGCGTCGATAAAACAGATCCCCGGCTCGCCCGTGTGGTGGCTGTGTGTGACGATCAGGTTCCAGATGTCCATGACCGTCCAGCAGGCGCCGTTCGCATGGTCGGCCGGCAACAGGTCGGCAAGTGTGTGGGCGTGTGGCAGCACGGTCTTGGAGATAACGTACCGGTTGCCATTACGGGGATTCTGCACGATGTGGGGCCGATTGGGGTTGTCCTTCAGGTCGGCCATGAACCGGTCTGTGACCTTGACGGAGAGATTGAAATTCTCAAAGGCCGTCGAGTCGTCTTTGGCGGTAATGAAGGCGAGGATATCCGGATGGTGCACGGACATCATGCCCATGTTGGCCCCGCGCCGAAACGCCCCTTGTTGGATGGCCCTGGTAGCCGAAGCGAATACGGCCATGAAGCTCAGGGGCCCGGACGTGGTGCCGCCGCTGGAGGCGACGAGGTCGCCGGTCGGGCGGAGCGAATCGAAGGCAAAACCCGTCCCACCACCGGCCTTCTGGACTTGGGCCGTCTGCCTGATCGCCTCGAAGATCCCGTCGATACTGTCGGGCACCGGCAGCACGAAACACGCACTGAGCATTCCTCCCATCCGGCCTGCGTTCATCAGCGTGGGGCTATTGGGCAGGAAGTCACCCGAGGACAGGAGATCGTAGAATGCCTTCTGCAGGGCAGGGACTATGGAGCGGGGCGCACCGGACCGTTCTTCGACAGCCGCAATGGCTGGAAAAAAGCATCAGAAAGGGGGCCAGGAGAGGGGGAGTTATAGAGGGGGAA